>NZ_JAJMPA010000002.1 GCF_020991475.1 Pedobacter sp. MC2016-14 | reverse complement strand
GCTTTTTTAAAAGGAAAAGTTTATCATTGTTCCCCCAAGCAAAAATATATACTGATATGGTATCATTTAATGAGTTCTCTACTATTCCAAGTCTGTTGCGAAATGTAATAGAGCACATCCACAAACCAGAAGATACATTCCTGATTCATAAGAAAAATAATGAATGGGAAGAGGTATCTTATGAAACGACGTTAAAACGTGCCGACTCAGTTGCCGCCTTTTTTCTGGAAAAAGGAATTACAAAAGGAGACAGGATGGGTTTAATGATAGAAAATTCTCCAGAATATGTTTATTACGACCAAGGGATACAGCAGATTGGCGCAATTAATGTTTCTATATATCCTACATTGTCCGAGCAGGAAGTGGAATACATCATTAATGATTCTGGCATTAAGGCAGTACTTGTTGGTAATACCTTTTTATATAAAAAAATATTAAAGATAGCAGGTAACTGCAGAAATTTAGCCTTTATAATACCGGCATTTACAGAATATACTAAGGTTGAAGTACCAGCAAACCTGAAAGCGGAAATTTTTGGTTTTGAAGATTTATTAGCAGTAAAAAAGGAGATTACTGAGGAAGAGCGACAAGTAATTACGCAAATCCGACTTTCTTTAAGGCCTTCTGACCTTTCCTCTTTGATTTATACTTCTGGAACCACTGGAACTCCAAAAGGTGTAATGTTATCACACGGTAATTTTGTAGAAAACGTTAAGGTGTGCCTGCAACAAATCCCCGTAATAGATGAAACGGAAACTTTTTTATCATTTCTCCCTTTATCCCACGTTTTTGAACGCACCGCAACGTATCATGTATGTTGTGCACAGGGATGTAAAATAGCCTATGCGCAAAGCTTAGAACTGCTGGCCAAAAATATGGCAGAGATTAAGCCAACAGTTATGAGTTGTGTTCCACGTTTATTAGAAAGAATACATGATAAAGCTATCAAAAGCGGCACCTCAGAAGGAGGATTAAAAGCTTCTATATTCTTGTGGGCACTTGAAACAGGTCAAAATTACCGACAAAGAAAGGAAGCAGGCGGAAATCCGGGACTCATACTTTCCCTGCAGCAAATGCTTGCGGAAAAACTAGTATTCAGCAAAATTAAAGAAAAAACAGGCGGAAGGTTAAAGTTCATGATTTCCGGTGGTGCAGCTTTACCCAAAAATGTGGGCGAATTTTTTGGTAATCTTGGCATTAAGATCCTGGAGGGCTTCGGCCTAACAGAAACATCTCCTGTGATGTCCGTTACCGAATACCATAGACAAGTATATGGCACTGTAGGCCGAGTAATTCCGGGCATTGAAGTTGGGGTACAGAATGTAGATACAAAAGATATTCTCAATATCCAAACGCATGAATCTTTCAACGAAAATTTTGAATCTCCGGAAGGTGAGATCATCGTTCGTGGTCATTGCGTAATGCAAGGTTATTTTAACAAGCCTGCAGAAACCGCCGAAGCGATAGACAAAGATAATTGGTTTCATACAGGAGACATTGGGCGTTTTTACAAAGGAAACTTACAGATTACGGATCGTCTAAAAAACATGATCGTTAATGCGTATGGAAAAAATGTTTACCCTACACCAGTAGAGAACATTTACCTTAAAAGTCTCAAAATTGAACAGCTGTTTTTAATTGGCGATAAAAGAGAGTACCTTACAGCAATCGTAATACCTAACCGTGAATCCCTTCAGGAGGCATTTTCATTACCTGATGAGTTTTTTGCAAGACAGGAAGTATTCATTACTGAAACTGAAATTATTGACTGGATAGCTAAAGACATTAGAAAACTATCTACTGAACTTTCAAAATTTGAGCGCATAAAGAATTTCAAAATTAAAAGAAATCCTTTTAGTATGGACGAAGGAGAACTTACACCTACCATGAAAGCAAAAAGAAAAGTAATAGAGAAAAAATATGCTGAGGTCATCAATGAGATGTATCAGGAATCTGTTGAAGCAGATTAAAAATCTTACTTTTGCCTAATTAATTTGAACAAATCATATATACGTGTAAATGCGTATATCCAACACATATGAGTACATCACTATCAGAACAAGAATTATTACGCCGCAATTCCTTAAATCAATTACGCGAACTTGGCATCAACCCTTACCCTGCAGAAACTTTTGAGATAAATACTACTGCTGCAGATATTTTAGCCAACTACGAAAAAGAGAAGACTGCTTATAAAACTGTAAGCATAGCCGGTCGTATCATGGGACGCAATATTATGGGAGCTGCATCTTTTGCAGAACTTCAGGACTCGACAGGCAGAATACAGGTATATTTAAAAAGAGATGAGCTTTGTCCTAATGAAGACAAGACTCTATACAATACGGTTTTTAAAAAATTACTGGATATAGGTGATTTTATTGGTATTCAAGGATTCGTGTTCACGACTCAAACTGGTGAGATTTCAATTCACGTAACTGAGTTTAAAGTACTCTCTAAATCTTTACGCCCCCTACCTATTGTAAAACGTGATGATGATGGAAACGTATATGATGGATTTACAAATCCTGAGTTGCGTTATAGACAACGTTACGTAGATTTAACGGTGAATCCTGATTTTAAACAAATCTTCATCATCAGGTCTAAAGTAATTAACACGATGAGAAATTACTTTGACAGCCAGGGATGGATGGAGGTGGAAACACCCATTTTACAACCTATTCATGGAGGTGCGGCTGCACGACCTTTTGCTACACATCACAATACGCTTGACATGCCGCTATACCTTCGTATAGCGAATGAATTATATCTTAAACGATTGATTGTTGCTGGATTTGACGGTGTTTATGAATTCGGAAAAATGTTCAGAAATGAAGGAATGGACCGCACTCACAACCCGGAATTTACTTCTATGGAAATCTATGTAGCCTATAAAGACTACATCTGGATGATGGGAATGGTGGAAGAATGTCTTGAAAAAATTGCAGTAGCTATTCATGGTTCTCCCATTGTTAAAGTAGCCGATCATGAGATTAACTTTGAAGGTCCATATGAAAAATTGACAATGTATGAGTCTATTCACAAATACACGGGCATTGATGTCTCCGAAATGACTGAAGATCAAATTAGTGAAACTTGTAAAACCCTTGGAATAGAAATAGACAATTCAATGGGCCGCGGTAAACTAATTGATGAGTTATTCAGTGAAAAGGTAGAAGCCAATTTAATTCAGCCAACCTACATTACAGATTATCCATTGGAAATGACACCACTTGCTAAAAAGCACCGTAGTAAAGATGGTTTAGTAGAAAGATTTGAACTATTTGTACTGGGCAAGGAAATTGGAAATGCTTATTCTGAACTAAATGATCCGATTGATCAAAAAGAACGTTTTGAAGACCAGCTAAAACTTGCTGCACGTGGTGATGATGAAGCCATGGCAATGGATGATGATTTTATCCGTGCATTAGAATATGGAATGCCACCTACTTCCGGTTTAGGAATTGGTATTGATCGTTTGGTGATGTTAATGACTAATCAGTCTACTATACAGGAAGTATTATTTTTTCCTCAAATGCGTCCTGAGAAAAAAGCTAAAATAACTACCGATCAGGATTTCATTGATTCTGGTGTTCCTGAAGAGTGGGTACAGGTAGTTCGTAAAATGGGTATCAATACCATTGAAGAGCTTAAAGCTGCAAATCCAAACAAGGTATTTAACGACCTCGGTGGAATGAGAAAAAAAATGAAATTAGATATAGTTATGCCTGCTAAGGAAGATGTAATGTCCTGGTTTTCTTAACAAACTAATAACATAAACTTAAAGGCTTACTGTAACTTAATGTAGTAAGCCTTTGTTATTTTTAGCCTGTACTAAAATTACAAGTTATGAATATCTCCAGCATTGAAATTACAGAGAACGAATACTGCATAAAATTGAGTAAAGACGCATTTGACCTTTCCTTAATCAGACAGCTAATCAAACGAATTCAATCAGAACAATTATTTTTCAGCAAATCCAAAGATTCTTACGAGGATGACATCATCAGCAGAAAAGCAGATTCAGTAAATGAAGATAATTTTGACAGATTAAGTGATAAATAAAAAAGCCCCTTGTCTGGGGCTTTCACTATTTAATATCTTAACTCTACTTTACCTGTATCTTACCTGTTGTTGTTTATCCAACATCCCCAGTTGATCTTTCATTTGTTTAATCTGATCGGCTAGCAGTTTATTCTTATCTGCTTTCTTGGCCTCCGTAAGATACATTTGAGCTTCTCGTTTATTTCGTTTTCCCATAGCGATGCCCGCAAGACTAAGTTTAGCCATTGCAATATTATGATCCATATGCAAGCCCAATGATAGTGCTTTTTTAAAGTACTTTTCTGATTGCATTGGTGCTTTCCTGGATTCAATTAACCCAATTAAAAGATTGTAGTACCCCTGCTGAAAGCTAATCAGTTGTTTCTCATAATTGGTGATTCTTTTCAGAAATTGTTCTGCCTTTGGCATATTGTCTTTACGCAAATACCACTGCGCAAGTAACATATTCTCATTAAAAAAATAGGTTACTCCAACTAAAATACTGATAAACAAGGCTAAAATACCCCAACCCCAAAAACCAAAAATCATTAAAGCAACAGAAGCCCCAAAAATTGTGAAAGCTATAATAAGACGAACTACGTTTGGCATATCTTTTTTTTCTGCAAATATCGTGTTTATATACCTAAAATCAGATTTAAAATTATAATTTCACAAAAAAAACGATAAATGTCAGCAGCACTTGAACCGGGTTGGTTAACTATTTTAGGGAACGAATTTGAAAAGGAATACATGAAATCTTTAAAGTCTTTCTTGCTTGAAGAAAAACAAAAAGGTTACACTGTATTCCCAAAAGGCCCAGACATTTTTAATGCTTTTAACCATACCCCTTTTGATAACGTTAAGGTTATTATCCTTGGTCAAGACCCCTATCATGGAAATGGTCAGGCGCATGGGCTTTCGTTTTCAGTACAAAAAGGCATTACTACACCCCCATCACTAAAAAACATTTATAAAGAACTTGAAACTGATATCCCGGGATTTAAAATTCCTGTACATGGTAATCTTACCAAATGGGCAGATGAAGGTGTGCTGTTACTCAATGCAACACTAACGGTCCGGGCACATGAGGCAGGTTCTCACCAGGGAAAAGGTTGGGAAATTTTCACGGATAGGGTAATTGCAGAATTATCTGCCAGAAAAACTGGCCTGGTCTTTTTATTATGGGGAAAGTACGCACAGAACAAAACTGCTTTAATAGACGCTACTAAACACACCATTCTAAAAGCAGCGCATCCCTCTCCATTTTCTGCATATAATGGATTTTTTGGCAGCAAACACTTTTCTACAGCTAATCAGAAGTTAACGGCCCAGGGAATTACTCCAATAGATTGGCAAATTGATTAATATTCCAGGGGCACAATTGGCTCTTTTTTGGTAGTTGACATAATCATCATGGTCTGAAATGTCTTTACAACCGAAATTTTACTGATTTTGTCCATGATCAGGCGCTCATAGGATTTGATATCATTTACATATACTTTCAATAGAAAATCTGCCTGGCCAGTTACATGATGGCATTCAGTAACCTCATTAATCACATTAACTTCATCAAGAAAAATTTGTATCGTATTGTTCTTGTGAAAATCTAACTGTACTTGAATAAAAGTCTTGATACCTAAACCTAACTTCTCCTCATCAACCAATGCATGATAACTTTTAATGTATCCAGACATTTCCAGCTTACGCACACGCTCAAGCGTAGGAGCTGGAGAAAGGCCAATTTCCTGGCTTAATAACAAATTGGTTATCCTTCCGTTTTCTTGCAAGAGTTTAAGTATTTTAAAATCAATTTTATCTAAATCAGCAGCCATTTTTATTTATTTGTGATCAAATGTAAAACATAAAAGAAGCTTTACAAAATATTATTCTAAAATTACACACGATTTATTACATTTATTTGCCTAAATTATATTTAGATTTGTCTAAATATAATGTTAGTTAGATGAAAAGCAACTCATTTACAGAAGAGAACTACCTCAAAGCAATATACCACCTATCGGTAGATTCCGCTGTTGCAGTGCAAACTAATGCAATTGCTGATGGCATGCATACAAAACCTGCTTCTGTAACGGATATGATTAAACGTTTAGCGGAAAAGCAAATGGTCAACTATACCCGTTATCAGGGTGTAACGTTAACAGATCTGGGTAAAAAAGCTGCTATTAATGTGATCCGAAAGCATAGGTTGTGGGAAGTATTTTTGGTAAACAAACTGAACTTTAAATGGGACGAAGTGCATGATATAGCCGAGCAACTGGAGCATGTTAATTCAGACATATTAATAGATCGTTTAGATCAGCACCTGAACTTCCCCAGGCAAGACCCACATGGAGACCCCATACCAGACAAGAACGGAAAATTTGAAGACATATCACTCATTAAACTGAATAAGTTGCAACCAGGAGACAAAGGAATGATTGTAGGTGTTATGGAGCATTCCTCCCCTTTTTTAAAACATCTTGAAAAAATAGGCCTTACACTTGGCACAGACATCACAATTAATGACCTTACTGATTTTGATGGTTCGGTAGAACTGCTTGTTAGCGACAAGAAATTGAACATTAGCAGAGAGGTTGCAAAAAATATATTGATCAAACTATAGTATGAAAAGAGACGCAGAATCATTAAGTGAGGTTCATCAAAGCATTGACACTAACAAACGCACTGGTTGGAAAAGGATCCTGTCTTTTATAGGCCCGGCTTATTTAGTTAGTGTAGGCTATATGGATCCGGGAAACTGGGCCACAGATCTTGCTGGTGGAAGCAAATTTGGCTACCAACTTATCTGGGTCTTACTGATGTCTAACTTAATTGCATTATTACTACAATCGCTTAGTGCACGACTAGGCATAGTAAGAGGATTAGATTTAGCACAAGCTTCCAGAAATAGTTATCCAAAATGGGTAAACATTCCCTTATTTATTCTGGCACAAACTGCTATAGTAGCCTGTGACCTCGCTGAGATTATTGGAATGGCAATAGGACTACAGCTATTATTTAAGTTGCCCCTTATATGGGGAATAAGTCTCACTATATTTGATACTTTCTTACTCCTATTCTTAATGAATAAAGGCATGCGAAAAATGGAAGCATTTATTGTATCCATGGTTTTCATTGTTGGAATTTCCTTTCTGGTAGAGATGTTTATCGTTGAGCCCTCTTTCACAGAAATAGCCAGTGGTTTTAAACCGAGTTTACTATCGGGACAGGCATTGTACATAGCCATAGGAATTATTGGTGCCACCGTGATGCCCCACAACCTTTACCTTCATTCTTCACTTGTGCAGACCAGAAAATTTGAGAGAGACAGCAACGGTATTAGAGAGGCTATCAAATTCAATTTCATTGATACCGCAGTAGCACTTAACCTTGCTTTTTTTGTGAATGCTGCCATTTTGATACTTGCTGCTGCTGCCTTTTACAAAAATGGCCTTCATGAAGTTGCTGAAATTAAAGATGCCCACCGCTTATTGGAAAATATATTTGGTGGTGTTGCACCCAGTCTTTTTGCCATTGCCTTAATTGCTGCCGGACAAAGTTCTACCGTTACCGGAACGCTTGCTGGTCAAATTATTATGGAAGGACACTTAAATCTGCGTATTGAACCCTGGCTACGCCGTCTAATTACCAGGATACTAGCTATTGCACCTGCTTTTTTCACCATTTTATGGTTTGGAGAAGACGCGTTAAGTGGTCTGCTTATTTTGAGTCAGGTGGTGTTGAGCTTACAATTGGGTTTTGCAGTGATCCCACTTATACATTTCACCTCAAGTAAAAAAGAGATGAAAGAATTTGCTATTAAAACCTGGGTTAAAATTCTGGCCTGGTTAAGTGCATTGGTGATTGTAATCTTAAATGTAAAGCTTGTAATAGAAGAAATTTCAGGATGGGCCAATGATATTAACGGTTCGTTCATCTACGGTTTAATCCTGCTCTTTGCGGCTGCCATTGGCTTTTTGCTACTTTACATATTTATTTATCCGCTATTCAAATCCAGGAAAGACAAGCAGGTAAATATCCCCCATGGGCATGCGTTAAACATTAATGACATCGAAAAAATTACCTATAAAAGGATTGGTATTACTGTAGATTTCTCGAAACAAGACCGCAACACTATTCAACATGCTTTACTACAGGGAGGAAAGGATGCCACCTACGATTTAATCCATATTGTTGAAACAGCTGTAGCACGATATCATGGACAGCTTGCATTAGATCATGAAACACAAAGTGACGCAGATAACCTCCAAAAGTATTGCGATAATCTTGCAAAACTTGGCTACACTGCTCACCCTTATATTGGATTTGGCAGCACTGCAAAATCAATTGCAGAGATTAGTAAAAAAAATAAACTCGAACTACTGGTAATGGGGGCTCATGGACATAAAGGAATTAAAGATCTTATTTTTGGCACCACTGTTGACTCGGTGAGGCATAAAGTATCAATTCCAATATTTATAGTTAAATAAAATGCGGATATTTGCGGGCTCTAATAAATTCAACACCTAACTCTTAATGAAGAACGATATACAAATAAAAAACAAAAGGGCTTATTTTGACTACCACATTATTGAGAAATATGAGGCCGGACTGGCACTTTTGGGTACAGAAATCAAAGCTATCAGACAAGGAAAAGCGAACATGTCTGACGCTTTTTGCATGTTTGTTGGCAACATTTTGTATGTAAGAAACCTTCATATCTCTGAATATAGCCACAGTTCTTTTCATCACCATGATATAAAAAGAGACAGGGCTTTGCTTTTACAAAAAAAGGAATTAAAAAAACTAAGGGTTAAGGGCGAAGAAAAAGGCTATACAATTGTTCCTTTACGAATTTTCACCAATGACAGGGGATTTGCAAAAATAGAAATTGCGTTGGCGCAAGGAAAAAAAGAATTTGACAAACGAGACAGCATCAAAGATCGTGAATCAAAACGTGAGATGAATCGTGCAATGAAAGTTTAATTACCAGGCCTGGTCTCCTACCAAAGGGACAAATCTAAAGGTATCCAGTTCTATTTTCTCATAATCAGTTTCACTCACTCTAATTACGGTTACCATAACCTGGGCATGCTCATTACCTACCGGGATTACGAGTATGCCACCAATTTTAAGCTGCTTAAGTAAAACTTCCGGTACAAAAGGGGCACCTGCTGTTACAATAATTTTATCGTATGGGGCGTGTACAGAAATCCCTAAAGAACCATCTCCAAAAAAGAATTTGGCATGATACCCCATTCCCGGTAAAACTTTAATGGTACGCTGGTAAATGCTCTCCTGGCGTTCAATTGTAAAAACATTTGCGCCCAACTCCATCAAAACACAAGTTTGATATCCTGAGCCAGTACCAATTTCTAATACTTTATCGCCTTTTTTAATATGTAACACTTCGGTCTGATAGGCTACAGTATAAGGTTGAGAGATCGTTTGTCCTCCACCAATTGGAAAAGCAATATCCTTATAGGCCTGGTTCCAGAATGTCTCATCAAAAAAGAAGTGCCGGGGAATTTTCCCTATGGCATTTAATACCTTCAAATCTGCTATACCCCTTGATTTAAGGTGTTCTACCAATTTTTTTCTTGCGCCTCTTTCCCGGTAATTGTCTACAAATTTGTATGCCATCGAACTTCAAAAATAGCGCTTTGAAATCAAACGGAGGTATGAATTTTACTTAAATATTGTCCTGAATTTCTAAACAACACAATGTCAAGGCAAACCAAAACTAATATGGATCAACATCTATTTGCAGGATAATGCCCTTGGCAATTTTCTCAGCATTAAATGCAGTGATGCTCTCTTTCAAAAAGTTTTTAAGCTTAGGAATGTTTGTTTGCCTGTCTGCTTTTATGATAATTTGTTTAATGTAATAATTACGGATCCTGGAGATCAGCGGCTGTTCCGGTCCCAATATGCGCCCACCAAGCTGCGTCCTAAGTACTCCGGCAAAATTTAAAGCAGCCAAATTGAGCGCATCTGCATCCTTATGTTTAATATTTATAAAAATTAACCTCGTAAAAGGCGGATAAAAGAACTGTTTTCGCTCCTCTATCTCATCATAATACATTTCAACATAATTGTTATCCATCACCTGCCTTATAATCCTGTGGTCATCAGCATAGGCCTGAATACATACCTTACCCTGTTTTTCTCTTCTTCCAGCCCTGCCAGCTACTTGTGCCAGCAATTGAAAACTCCTTTCAAAAGCTCTAAAATCAGGGAAATTAAGCAGTGTATCTGCGTTAATTACACCAATCAGTGTCACATTATCAAAGTCCAGCCCCTTAGCTACCATCTGTGTGCCTATTAAAATATCAGTTTTCTTATCCTGAAATTCTGAGATGATCTTTTGGAGACTATTTTTTGTTCTCGTGGTGTCTACATCCAATCTAGCAATCCTCGCCTCCGGAAAAATCAGGCTAAGTTCTTCTTCTACTCTTTCCGTTCCAAACCCCTTTTGTTCAATATGAACAGAGCCGCAAGCCGGGCATAGCTTTAGGCTTGGCTGGTGGTAACCACAGTAATGACAGTGGAGCTGTCCGCTACTTTTGTGAAAAGTTAAACTAACATCGCAATTGATACATTTTGGTGCAAAACCACAAGTGGCACAAATTAAGATGGTGGCATATCCCCTCCTGTTTTGAAACAAAATTACTTGCTCTTTAAGCTCCATGGCAGAAGAAATGTCATCTACCAACACACTTGAAAAATAGGAAACCATTTTCTTTCTCTTCGTTTCTTCTGCAATACTTACCACTTGCTGTACCGGTAATTGCACACCACCAAACCTCTCCGTTAGCGTAACCAGGCCATACTTACCTTGCAAAGCATTATAATAACTTTCTAAAGATGGCGTTGCAGAACCAAGAATAATCTTTGCCTTGTGGAGGTGCGCAAGGTAAACAGCTGTATCCCTGGCCTGATACCTTGGTGCAGGATCATGTTGTTTATAAGAAGATTCATGTTCCTCATCAACCACAATTAATTTCAAGTCCCCAAAAGGTAAAAATACGGCAGAGCGCGCACCCAAAATTACTTTGTAAGTACCATTAATCACTTTGTTCCAGATTTCCACCCGCTCTAAATCATTAAATTTTGAGTGATAAATACCAATTGCATCGCCAAAATATAGTTTTATCCGCTCTACAATTTGAGTGGTTAGTGCTATTTCAGGCAATAAAAATAGTACCTGTCCACTATTTTCAATGGCTTTCTCAATCAGCTTAATATAAATCTGTGTTTTACCAGAAGCAGTAATCCCATGAAGCAATACAACATCCTTTTGTATAAATTCTTCATTGATTTTTTGCAAGGCGCTTTCTTGTGAAGTACTGAGTTTAAAATTTAAAATAAGGTCATCATTTTCATCTTTAAGCCTGCTTACTGCTTTTTTCTGTAGTATAAATACGTCTTTATCTAGTAGCGCCTTAATTGCACCCTGTCCACAATTACTAAATTCCAGCAAATGCTGCTTTGAGATTTCCTGATTCTGTTTAGATAGGGTTATGTAGGCCAACAAGGCATCCAGCTGCTTAGGAGCACGTTCAAGTACCGTAAAAAGCTGCTTAAAGTTCTCCTCATCATCTTGATAAAAAGGACTTAAGCTGATGAAAGACTTTAAGAGCGGCTTATATTTATCAATTACTTCTTCGGCTATATAAACCAATTCCTTTTCCATTAAAGACCTGATTATCGGGAACACAGTCTTTTGTCCAAGTAATTTTGTAATTTCATCAACAGATAAACGTCCTTGTTTTTTAAGCACTTCAATTAGAATTGCCTCTTTTGCAGTGATAATTTCGGAACCATCGGTAAAATCTTCTTTTAATATGATAATGGTTTCACTGGCAAGTTTCAATCCGGCAGGTAAAGCAGCAGCCATTACATCCCCTTCATTACACATATAATAACTGGTCATCCAATCCCAAAATTCAAACTGAAGTGCATTGACAACAGGATGCTCGTCAATTACATCAATGATGTATTTGGCTTCGTAATGTTCCGGAGCAGTAGTATGAATACTTTTTACTAGAGCGGTGTAAATTTTATTCTTCCCAAATTGAACTATAACGCGCTTACCTACCGCAATCAATTCATTTAAATGAAAAGGAACGCGGTACATGTAATTTTTTGAAAGTGACAGTGGTAAGATTACGGTTATAAAAAGAGTTTCCCGCTCGTTGAAATCAAGACTATCCTGCATTAGCGGTGTCTTAATGCGGCAAGGAACAAAAACATCCAGCCAAGAATGAGCAATAATCCACCTAATGGAGTTATTGGCCATATATAATTGATAAAGCCAATATTAGTGATGCTTTTGGAAGCTAGCAGGTATAGCGAACCCGAAAAAAGTAAGATTCCAAAACTAAAGGAAAAGTATGCAAGGTCAATCAGTTTATTTCTAAACCTTACAAAGGTAGACAGAAAAAGTAATGCAAAAGTATGATAGAACTGATACTCTACCCCTTTGTTCCATATTGTAATGGATTCTGCACTTATTTTATCTCTTAACCCATGTGCTCCAAACGCACCCAGAATAACTGCAAGAGCACCAAAAACAGCAGCCGTTAAAATTATTCGTTTATTCATTTGTGACCCATTTTATTTTAAGAAACGCTAAATTAATAAAATCAGGATACATCACTCTCCAATCCAAGTAATAAAATTAAATTTGCTGTAACTAAAAAAATGAAAACCATATACACCACCATATTTGTTCTTCTGCTTGCCATGTTATACATGGCTTGGTTTTATTTTAATAACCTGGATAAAAGAACCAGCATTAATGACACCAGTATTTATGCAGCTACCTGTAATTCAGGCATCGTTGTCCGTATTCAAAATGACAAAAGTACATTTGACATTTTAAAAGGCCAACAGCTATTTAAGAATATAATAGGCGAAGCGAAGTTTAAAACACTTTCAACCTTAGAAACTACTTTTACTTCCTCTCCAGAATTATTCCGCTGTTTTGATCAGCAAAATAGCTATATCAGTATATTACCGGGAGAAAAAGGAGAAATGGACTTATTGCTTAGTACCCAACTTAACGAAACTGAGGATCAAAAAAAACTGGAAGAAATCTTAAAATCCAGTGATTTCAAAATAGAAAACATTCCACCTTTAAAAAAAATAACAATAGCGGACAGTTCGTCATTTTATCTTGCCAGTACTGATCACCTGGTTATGATTTCTAACTCCTTTGAGCAAGTCACAAAAGTTCTAAATCAATTAAAAGAAAGGAAAGATAATCCATTTTTTGAATTTTTAAAAGAAAACAGTAATGCCAGAAAATCTAATCTTGCTAACCTTTTCATAAATTTCAATAAAATCCCGGAACTGTTAAAAACGATTAGTACTGGCATCAACGGTGATTTGATTGTGCTCAAAAACTTAAATGCCTTTGCAAGTTTAAATTACAATTTTAGTAAAGAGCGGCTATTGTTTAATGGCAGCACGTTGCTAACTGATCCGGATAATTACCATCAGCTTTTTTCGAACCTGCTCCCACAAAAAACAATTATAGATAATATTCTTCCAGAAAATACGGCCAATTATACGCTTTATGCAATAGAAAGTTACAGCTCATGGAGAAAATCGCTTAACCTTTGGCTTTCAAAACAAAAAAGTAAGAATATACATAATTTTAGCCAAACCCTCAGCAAAAAGTATCATATTAACATGGAAGAATCCATTCCAAAATACACCAAAAATCAATTCATTACATTCCAGCTCAACACTGGAGAAAAACTTGGTGCAGTAAATTTAACAAATGGAGATAAACTCGAACAACAATTACTCGACATCAGCGACAGCTACACGGATGAAATCAGGCTTTTTAAAGAAGCAGACCTATTATATTTCTATTTTGGTTCTGCATTTCAAAAATTTAAAAGACCATATTATGTTATCATTGATAACTATTTGATTTTTTCCAATTATGCCAGTACACTCCAAAATTTTCTAAGTCATTATAAAAGCAACAATTTACTAATAAACACTAACACATATGTTGCCGCAGTTAACCAGCTTTCAGCCACTGCAAATGTTGTATTTTATTTAAATAACAATCAGTCTGAAGCTATTTTCAGAAACAATTTACTAAGTCCGTTCTACAAACATTACCGTTCTAAAGATGGTTTAAGGCCATTTGAAACCCTCACCTGGCAACTAAGTGGAGATAAAGGTAAATTCCAAACCAATCTCTTGTTAAATACAAAAGAGGAGCAAAAGTTAATAGATACGGTTGTAAGCATTACACAATAAAAGAAAAAAAAAGCACTAGATTTAGGAATTGATTTCCTTTATGAATAGAATATACCTGACACCTGTTTTCTTCCTCATCCTCACCATTCAGGCAAATGCTCAGCAGTATGGATTATTCAATACAAAAACCCTATTTGATGCTTTTGAAAACCCTGCCCAAAAAGCATTTATATTAGATTCATCAAGACAGTTTGCTTCCAATTTTTTCCTTCCAAATTTTGGAGTTAACGCGGCAAATAAAGGCGACGCAAATAATACCATCAGAGGATTAATCTCCAATGGTCTTTATACAGCTCAAGGATTACCCTTAGGAAGTGGAAAAACCAATACAGTTTATGAAAATGCAAATATTTACCTATTCGCTTTTAGGATATTTAAATCATATAAATTTAATAAAGAAATTGGCTTTGCCTGGCAAGTACGTACAGATGCGCACCTGGATTACACGAATGAAAGCCTGGCTTTACTAGATGATTACAACCGGTTTGATAAAGGTCGTCTATATGAAAATATCTTTAATGACAAGGGCCAGGTCCAAACCTACCACCAGTTTAGCATAAGTTACAGAGAAAATTACAACAAGAAGCTCTCGTTTGGCGCAAAGCTTAGCTTACTAAGTGGCATAACCTACAATAAACTAGATATCAACGGATCATCGATGTACGTAGACCCTTCCTCCAACCAGCTGTTGCTAAAACTTACAGGTGCTTATAAATCCAGCTTTTTTGATTGGGATGAAGTCAACAAGAAAACACTGTTTCCCAACTTTAAAAGTCCCGGTTTATCTCTTAGTCTTGGAACAACTTACAACTCAAAAAAAGGGGTTACCATTATGGCCAATTTAAAGGATCTTGGTTTTATCAAATGGAGCAAAAAATCACATACGGTAGAGCTTACCGAAAAAACCATCGAACAATTTCAAAATGATCCAAGTATAGAAATAGGCACTGACATCTACGAAACCATCAAAAATAACGATCAGCAAAAGAGTTTTTATTCTTTAACTAATGCCAAAGCAGATTTCTTGATCTCTAAGGCTTTTGACTTCTACGTACCAGGCTTAATATTATCAAAAAACCTTGTTTACAAGGGTGGAGATCTTGCATTCATTAATACGTTTAAATACAGAGATTTTTCGGCCAGCATCGTACCCAACTACAACCTTAATGGCTTTTTTATGATTGGTGCACAAGGCATGTACAAGACACCAAATTTTGAATTTTTCCTGGGCTCAGATAATTTATCAAAAACTGCGGTAATTTTAAAAGATGTAACCGGATCAAATGGTTATAATGGCGCATCTTTCTATATGGGAATGAGTATCAAATTTGGTTATGTCGTAAACCATCCTTTAAACAGCAGTTATATGCCAGGAATAGATGATCAGCAGGAAGAAAGCTTTTTTAAGAGAATATTTAGTGTATTTAGCAGAAAGAGATAACTAGGCTTTTTTCTTTGGCTGTGTAAGTACAAAGTCCTTTAAGTAATAAGGCTCAAAGTAAGCTATATTCTGGAAATCTTCATTAACATAGGCATCAAAAGCTAATGTACTCATATTAGCTGCAGAATTAAAATTTAAAGGTGAAAATATAGCATTTGCATGTTTAATCACATCAGCGCATTTCATGGCTCCATCACCAATAAAAGTCACCTTTCCCGTTTTCAATACATCCTCATAAGCATGCTCATCAATCACCATTGCACTTACAGGGGTCAATAGATTTAGCTTAGCATCGCACAAGGTAGTGTAAACCTCCATCCTTCTTGCATCAATCATCGGACAAACCAAACCATCATAACAGTCAGTTTGCTCGAGAAAGCCATTTGCCATCATTTTTAGCGTATCAACAGCAATAAGTGGTTTATCTAATGCAAAACATAAACCCTTAGCCGTAGACACACCAATTCTCAAACCCGTATAAGATCCCGGCCCTTTACTCACAGCTACAGCATCCAGTTCCGGGTAAGTTAAACCAGCGTCCCTCATTATTTCGTCAATAAATATTGTGAGGTTGCCTGCATGAATATTCTGAGCAATTTCTTCCTTTAAAGCTATTGTTTTACCGTTAACAGATAGTGCAACTGCACATGCCTGAGTGGCAGTTTCAATTTGAAGTAGGGTTGTCATTTAATTAAAGATAGTATTTTAAATTAAGGAACAGGATCATGACCGTGGGCAGCCCAGGGATGGCACCTTCCAATCCGTTTAAGCGTTAGCCAACCACCCTTAAATGGTCCATGCTTTTTAATGGCCTCAATACCGTATTGTGAACAAGTGGGTGTGTACCTGCAATTAGCTCCCAATAAGGGAGAAATTAGCAATTGATATACTTTAATCAATGCCAGAAAGAACCAGCCGATAATTTGTCTAAGAAATTTCATGGGTACCGATATTGGTTTGCAGCTTTTTCAAAGCGGCATTTAATTTCTTTTCCAAAAATAGATGCTCATATTTCTGTTTTCCAATAAACTGAAGAGAAAGCAATAGCAACTCGCCTGGCCTGTCAAGTATATCATACAACTCGGTTTGCTTTTGAAGGCGGTAAATTTCCCTTGTCCTACGTTTGATTAGATTTCTGTCAACGGCTCGTTTATATCTCTTTTTAGATACATTGATGACCACCTGAACAGGAAAATCTTCTTTGGCCTCAATAAACAAGTAGGAAACGCGGTAGGGATATAACAAAAAAGAAGAACCGTTCTTAAATAGCAGGTCTAACGACTTTCTGCTGCATAACCGTTCTTCTTTAGAAAATGTTTTCATGTTTTCGATTGTAAAATTGCAGATTTTGATCTGCCAACACTTAACGTGCTACAATCAAAATTATGCTTTGTGACGACGCTCGTCTGAAACTGATAGTTTTTTTCTTCCTTTTGCACGACGGGAAGCTAATACTCTTCTACCGTTTGCTGTAGCCATTCTTTCGCGGAAGCCATGTTTGTTTCTTCTCTTTCTTTGCGAAGGTTGGAATGTTCTTTTCATAACTGTATTATATCTTAGACTATTTTTTTAAATAAGAGGTGCAAATATAGTTCGATTTTTATTTAAATGCAAATAGATTTTAAAGGTAAATTAGTTTTCTACTATTTCGACTTCAATAAATCTCTAATTTCAGTCAGCAGAGCTTCTTCTTTGGTAGGCACCACTGGTTTTGCATCAGCCACTTCCTGTTTACGTTTTAAAGAATTTATCCCTTTTACCAACATAAAAACGGCCAATGCCAGTAAAAAGAAATTGATAGCCACAGTAATAAAATTACCATAAGCAAAAATTACTGTATCTGGAACTTTTCTTGCCTCTTCAAGCGCCAGGTTGGCTGTCCGCTCTCCTTTTAAAACAATATACAGGTTACTGAAATCGATAGAACCAATTATTGATGATACCAACGGCATGATTAAATCCTTCACAACGCTGTCAATAATTTTCCCAAACGCGCCACCAATAATTACGCCTACAGCAAGATCCATTACACTGCCTTTAATGGCAAACTCTTTAAATTCCTTTACAAAACTCATTGGGTACTTTTTAAATATTTTTACTAGCAAATAAAAGTATAAATTTTATTTTAGAATCAAAAATCATCTTAAATAGTATTATCGCTTGGCTAACTAAAGTCTTAAAGAATTTCCAAAAGATACTTTTTCTTGTGAGTCTTCGTTTAACAGCTACGTTCAGGGCAGAATAAATTTAACTGCTTACAATATATCTAATCCAAATGTGTATTTTTGAAACGGTATAAAATGCCGCGTTACTATAACATGCTTAAACAACATCTACAACAAAAATTATTACAAAAACTATCTCCCCAGCAAATACAATTCATCAAATTGCTGCAGGTTCCAACAGTTGCTTTAGATACAAGAATAAAAGAAGAATTAGAAGAAAATCCTGCTCTTGAAGATCCTAGCTTGATGGTAGCTGAAGAACCTAAAGGCGAATACGATGATTTAAATGACGGGCAGGACGATTACGACTCAACGGCCAAGGAAGATACTTCTGACGAATTTAATGTAGATGATTATTTACAGGATGACAATACAAACGACTACAGCACATCATACAATAATAATGATGACGATGAAGAAAAGAAAGAAACGCCAATAGCTATAGAAAGTACCTTCTTCGAAAGTTTGCAAGAACAACTTGACCTTGTACCATTATCAGATAAAGATTTCATTGTTGGCAAGCAAATAATTGGAAGCCTTGACGATGATGGTTATTTGAGAAGGCCAATTACATCTATGATTGATGACCTTGCTTTTTCCCAAAACGTAATGGTGGAAGAAGAAGATGTGGAAGATATGCTAAAAATCATTCAAAGCTTCGATCCTCCCGGAATTGCGGCTAGAGATTTACAAGAATGTCTTACCTTACAGCTCAAAAGGAAGGACTCCAACAATCCCATCATCTTAAAGGCCATTACTATTGTAGAACATCACCTGGACGAATTTACCAGAAAACACTACGATAAACTCGAAAAATCCCTGGGCTTAAACAGCGAAGATCTTAAAGAAATTGTTGCGGAAATCTTAAGATTAAATCCTAAACCCGGAGATTCCAATCAGGTTACCACAAAGCAGCTTCAGGTGATTCCTGACTTTCATGTTGCGAATAACGATGGCGTACTCATTCTTACCCTTAACTCTAAAAATGCACCTGAACTTCGGGTTAGCCGTTCCTACATCGACATGTTTGAACATTATGACAAGGCCTCCCAAAAAGATAAAAAATTAAAAGAAGCTGTCCAGTTTGTAAAGCAGAAACTGGATTCGGCAAAATGGTTTATTGATGCAATTAAACAAAGACAGCAAACTTTGCTTAAAACAATGAACGCCATTATGCAATATCAATATGAATATTTATTAACTGGTGATGAGCGCAAAATGCGCCCTATGATCCTGAAAGATATTGCTGATAAGATAGATATGGATATATCTACTGTATCCAGAGTAGCCAATTCAAAATACGTTCAAACAGAATTTGGTACTTTTCTTTTAAAATCTTTCTTCTCAGAAGCAATCCAAACAGAAAGTGGTGAAGAAGTTTCCAACAAAGAAGTAAAGAAAATTCTGGAAGACTGTATTAGTAATGAGGACAAACGCAGACCACTTGCAGACGAAAAGCTTACTGACATCTTAAAAGAGCGCGGTTATAATATCGCAAGACGTACCGTTGCAAAATACAGGGAACAAATGAATATCCCCGTAGCTCGTTTAAGAAAAGAATTGTAAGCTTACCACATGCGTGTTGTGCTAAGCACTTCATAAATATTGTTCAGCTGCAATCCAAGTACAATTTCATGTGTACCGTTGCTAACCTTATTTAAATCCGAAGTAGTAAAATCATATGAGTAAGTTAAGTTAATCAACTTACTCATATTAAATCCCACAAGTGCGGAATAAGAATCATTACGACGATAACTTCCACCAACCCATAACCTGTCCCTAAAAGACACCTTCAAGTTCATATCTACAGAAACCGGAGTTGGACGCACACTTTTAACCATAACCGACGGAATAGCGGCTATCTCATCGTCAATAAAAAGTTTATACCCAGCAGTTATAAAATAATGAGCAACCTCTTTCCCAGAATTATAACTTGGATCATTTGTAAAGGATAACTTTTGCGGAATAATCTGCTGAGCGGCAACTCCGGCAAAAAACCTTGCGCCATATAACCATAGCCCCAGGCCCAAATCAGGCTTCACCTGGTTTACAATCGTATTAGAAAGCGCGGGATCGCTGGCATTTTCCAATAAGAGTGCATTCACATCCAGTGCTATATTAGTTAACCCCACTGCAGCACCAACAGATAAATTTAATGTATTAGCTAACTGTAAGTGGTACGCATAAGTAACATTGGCATCGAGTCTTGAAATTGGACCGGTCTTATCCAAAACAGCGGTCACTCCCATGCCATGGTGCGCAGGCGAAGCAGTATAATTCTGCATGTAATTTTTACTCATCGGGTCGTCCCCTTTTTCAGGTAAAGACAATGCATTTCTCCATAAGTAGTCGCTTCCAAGGTTCCAATTTGCAGTAATAAAGGATGTTTTTGGCGCATTAGTGATACCTGCCCATTGTTTACGGTAGCCCATTTTCACATCAGCATAATTTTCTATACCGCTTAATGCAGGATTTAGAAGATAGTTATTGAACACATACTGGGTATACTGCGGCCGCTGTTGGGCCGTAGCTATTGATGCCAGTAGCATAAATGTAACCAATATAAAATGGTAAGGTTTCAAATTATCTAATTAAGGTTAATGAGCCCGTTACTCTACTCCTGCCATTTTTTGGATCTATAATGTAGTAATAGGTTCCTACAGGCAAAGCTTCATTTTTAAAATTCCCGTCAAAAGGTACGGAATATCCTTTACTAAAAAACACTTTTGCGCCGTAACGGTCAAAAATATCGACGGTTACGTTCGGATAGCTGTCCAAATGGGCAATATTCCATGTATCGTTTACACCGTCTCCATTTGGAGAGAAAGTATTTGGAGCATTAACCGAATTCAAAACATGCACAGAAACCGTTTGGTAAACAATGCAATTACTACCAGAAGTTACAGTCACCGTATATTCTGTGTCTTTTTCAGGAGTAACTATAGGATTAGAAATTGTACTACTACTCAATCCAGTTACAGGACTCCATTGATAAGATATTTTAAAGCCAGTAGCTTCTGATAAAATCATCTTTTGTCCTCCAGCTAAAACATATACATCACGATCCACAAAAAGAGAAGGTTTTGGCATTACCTTTATCTTGTTAACTATTGTTTCAGGGCAGCCATTGTTAGCGGTGAAAGTATAAGTTATGGTATGGCCACTTTCATTTACACCTGCCACTGCAGGATTAAACTTAAAAGCGTTAGCACCAACCTGAACAACGCCTGGTCCGGAATAGACGCCAGTTCCTGGCAGATTAGCGGTTTCTGCGGCTTGAGTTAAAGGTATGGATTCTGCATTAACACAAATTGGATCAATATCATCAAATTTTAAGATTGGAGCCGCTAAAACAGTAATATCTTGAGTCTTATCCTCATGACAGCTAAGCGCAGTACCCCCAGAATAAGCAACTAGGCGTATTTTATAAGTTTTCGCTTCAGGCGTATTGAAAGCTTTATAGTCAAAAGAATAGGACTCACCAGAAGTTGGACTATCGTCAGTAACTACCCATTCCGGATGATTTACAAAATCAGGCTGCCATTCAAGTTTTGTCAAATTACCACCTTGTAAAACATAAGAAGTGCTGGTCACCAAAACTTCCTTATTGCTACATAACTTATCCATATTCGCTACACTAAATATAGGGACAGGAGTTGCACCGTTAACAGAAATTCTTTGAGTCTTTGAATTCTTACAACCCGAGGCATTGATTACAGTTAAGGTCACATCATAATCTGTAGGCCCAGGATATAAATGTGCACCAACTTTGAGTTGTGAGGTATTCATAGCGGGATTTGAAGCATCGCCAAAGTCCCAGAAATACTGCAAACCTGTTTCCGTTCCTAGTTCATTTGTTGATGTATTTTTAAAAACAGCAACTTCAGCCTGACACACAGTTGGTATTTCAAAGTTCACATTAGGTAATGAAGCTACAGTTACCACCTTAGGTTCAGGAAAACTTTGACATCCATCAGATTCCGATTCGGTAACCAGAGTAATGGTATAACTTCCTGCTTCACTATAAGAATATGTAAAAGGTAAGGCGTCAAACTTATTAATCGTTGGCTTTCCATCTCCAAAATTCCAAAGCCATTTTACAATTTTACCCGGTGTTTCTATGCTAGACTGATCAGTTATAGAGAACTCAACAGACGGACATACAACAGAAGGGGCACTGAATTTAGCAGTCATCTTTGGCCGTACATTCACTGGAATATCTTTCACATCAGACATACATCCTGTTTCTGTAGCAACTGATAGCTTTACGCTATGTTCCCCGCCTGAGGTAAAAGTATGAAAGGGATTTTGAGTTGTTTCTATCTTACCATCATCAAACGTCCAGGTCCATCGGGCAATTTTCTTACCAACAGTATTTGAGTTGCTTCTGTCAAAAAACTGGACAGGTACATCGGGACAAATGTTTGTTCCAGGTGCAAAATCAAAATCGGGATCTGGCAAAGCATCCACATTAAACTTAAAAGTCAACTCAAGCGGTGCTCCCGGGCACCCAGCCATGGTGGCAGCCAAATTTATGTTCACTTTCATCTCATTCTCACCCAGATCAGCCAACTCGAATTCTTTATTTGCTAAATAAAAATAAGAGTAATAGACTTCTCCATTCACTGTAATCGGCGTTGCAACAGGCGCAGCATCTACATAAGGTATGCCCTCATTTAGCGACCAGGTAATTTTGCTAACCTCATATGGAAGAACCACTTTAAAACTAGCAGGTTCATCCACGCATGCATCAGGACTTTCAAGCGTTTTACTTTCATTCGTTACCAATAAATAATTATTGCTTGCCAGATTAGTCCCTGCAGAGTATCCATAAGACTCAACATTTCCAAAACCATACGCAACCGCATTAAAACCAACATCAGCCATTAAGGTTACACTTGTCAACTCAATATCCAATCCAATTTGAATATAAGAAAACTCTGGGTTAGATGGAACTGGCACCCATGATTTGATGGGGGCTGCTCCATCAATCTTAAAGGTTGATGTGCCTGAGGTTTTCATATATATATTGATATATTTCTCCGAAATCGCTTCGTCTTTGGAAGAGAACAACGTAATTTTCTTGATGTTGAATTCTACAGGATTTAGCAGGATCATTTCGGGATCACCTGTTTTAGCTCCTCCATTAACCCCGGAACATGCCTGGCTTAAAGAATACTGCGCTACACTAATGTTTTTATCTGCAGTTACTAATGAAGAGACACTTGATATTGGCGAAGTGTAATACATACCAGCATTTAAAGTGGCAACTAAAACTCCATCTGCTTTTACAGTAGTATTGTCTTCTTGTGCAAGTACCCTTACAATATGCCGTCTATCGATAAATGGCACTATGCCGTAATTTTTACCCCAACTATTCACAGGATAAAGCTGCTGAAAAAGTGGATCTCTTGACACAGTAACATTTGGAGCCAACACGCAATCACCAATATTATCAGCTGAACTTCCTGAAAATGCTACAAATTTCTTGCATCCAGAACTAATTGGATCTACATCTATAAAGGTCCCAGTTAAATCAGTGGCATCTACAGAGCGATATTCAAAAACATCCCCTTTAAGGTTCAAATGTATAGGAATTATTGTATTACCATTATGAATTCTTACATCTGTATCGTCTTCCGCAGCAACAATGACAATAAAGTTATTGCCTTCATTAGGACTCTGTGTAAAATTCATAGAATAATACTTCTGTCCAGCAGCTTCTACTGGTAATAGCAATGATGCTGCCGATCGCCTGCCTGCATAAATATGGGCATAAGCTGCAACTTTAGGTTGACCATCTGTAACTTTAACATGAATCCCTCTTGAGAGTACACTTTCTGAAATAATAGTTCTTGTAGGATAAGATTCAGTTTCATCAATGTACGCCTGGCTTCTAGGCACATCAAATGGCACACTGGTATTGGCAGGTATTGCTTTTGACCCTGATGTATAAGTACCACAACTAACTGTTACTTCAGAATTCTCTTTAGAAGTCACATATATAGTAATATTAGCCAAATTGTTAGCACCGGCAGGATTATGAGTTGGAAAAACAGCCCAAAACTCAGTGCCCTCATTAGATATATTTTGGCCATTTACTTTCTGAAAACACAAAAGTATAAGGATAAAAATCAGCAGGTAAACCGATTTACTCATAAAAAAGAAAATTAAACAGGTATAATTAAGGCAGTAGATTTTGTTTCAGAAGGCTTTCAAGCTGTTCGTTAGCCTCAATCAGTTTAGCAGTTAGCTCCTTATTCTCCTTTCGAAGTATGTAAACTTCAAAAGCTTTTTCAATACTAATCTTCAATTCCTCCTCCATCCAGGGCTTTTGAAGATACCGATATACCTTTCCCCTGTTAATAGCATCAATTACGGCAGTAATATCCGCATACCCAGTCAACAATATCCGAATGGGGTCCGGATAATCAGGAATAATAGATTCCAAAAATTCGATTCCCGTGGTTATGGGCATTCTTTGATCTGTGATCACAATATTGATCTCTTCAGTATCCAGAATTTTTCTCCCCTCAACAGCAGATTCCGCAGTAAATACATTAAACACTCTCCTAAATCCCGCTTTAAAGGAGTTTAGATTATGAATTTCATCATCTACATAAAGAACGTTGATTGACTGATTATTCATATAAAAAACATTAGATGCTAAATATAACAGACTTTTTTTTACGAAAGCAATTTTTGGCGAAGCATAAATTCAAGTTGTTGATTAACGACGGTAAGTTTCTCGTTTAGTTCCTTATTTTGCTTTCTTAGAGAAAACACTTCATAAGCTCTTTCGAGATTAAGCCTCAATTCATCGTCTTGCCATGGTTTGGTGATGTATAAATAGACTTGACCTTTATTAATTGCATCAATAACTGCATTAATATCAGAATAACCAGTTAGTAAAATCCTTATCGGATCAGGATATTTCTCAATAATGGATTCCAAAAATTCAATTCCGGTCATCACAGGCATGCGCTGGTCTGTAACAATTACATGGATACTTTCTTCTTTTAACACCGCTAATGCATCTGCTGCGGAGTCAGCCGTAAAAACATTAAAACACCTTCTAAATGAGGCTTTAAAGGCATTCAAATTATGAACTTCATCATCTACGTATAGTATATTTATATCCTGTTTGTCCATCATAAATCAAAATTACGCAATTTTTGAATTAAGCACCTCAAAGACGCATTAATATGCTAAATATAGCTATTTTTGCTCTATTGAATTAATTTATCAGGGGTTTACAATAAATTTTCCATGCTATTATCTGAAAACCAATCAATAGAGTCTCAACTTTGTTATGAGCCATTATTTTATAGAATCCAAAATCAGGATCAAGAAACCGCACTAGAAAATTTATTAGCGCAAAATCCGACGATACAAATACACGATCAAATCAGCACACAGCTTGATGATCTGTTAAAATCTAAAAATCCGGAGCTCAAGAAGCCATCACGTAAACAGATAGATGAGCTCAAGGATAAACATTTAGCTGGCCAGGATTTATCTAAATATGGTGTTTGGATATATTACCCCTGGAGCAACAAATTAATTCATGCACTCGATGCTGAAGAATTTATTGAGGTTAGAACAAATCGAAACCGATACAAAATAACAAGAGAAGAACAGGCTTTACTCCAAAGTAAAAAAATAGGCGTTGTTGGACTTTCTGTTGGCCAATCTATAGCGCTTACATTAGCCATGGAGCGTACATGCGGTGAGTTAAGACTGGCAGATTTTGACACCGCCGAATTAAGTAATTTAAACCGGCTTCGTACGGGCATCCAAAATTTAGGATTGCAAAAAACTGTTATTGCAGCCAGAGAGATTGCGGAAATTGATCCATTTATTAAAGTTCGAATCTTTAACGACGGTCTTCATCAAGGTAATATAAACGAGTTTTTTACCGGCGGAGGAAAGCTTGATTTGTTTGTAGAAGTCTGCGATGGTCTTGACATCAAAATTGAAAGTCGATTTAAAGCCAGAGAATTAAATATACCTGTGGTAATGGACACCAATGACCGGGGTATGCTTGACGTGGAGCGTTTTGACCTTGAACCTTCCCGTCCTATACTTCATGGATTGGCAGACGGCTTAGATCCAGAAAACATAAAGGGCTTAACAAATGAAGAAAAAATACCTTTTGTGCTTAAGATGATCGGAGCAGAAAGTATTTCTACCCGCTTAAAAGCCTCTATGCTCGAAGTAGAACAATCCATCAACACCTGGCCGCAGCTGGCCTCTTCTGTAGTGTTAGGAGGTGCATTAACCACTGATGTCTCACGCAGAATTCTTCTTGATCAATATCACGAATCAGGCAGATACTATATTGATCTTGACGAACTTGTTGGTGATAAAAAACCAGCCCCTGTAGACACCAGTAAATACGATGGTCCTGCGGCGCTAACTTTTAATGATTTAGAACAAATCGCAGGAAAATACAAAAAGGAGGTATTTCCTGTAAAAATTGATAGCAGCAATCTCGAAGATATCGTAAAATCCGCTACGCTCGCACCATCCGGTGGAAATGCACAGCCCTGGAAATTTTTGTTCGATAGAAACATGCTTTTTATTTTTCATGATCAGCATCACTCCTATTCTTTACTTGATTACAATAATTTAGGCTCCTATGTTAGTTTCGGAGCAATGTTAGAAAATATCAAGGTTACAGCCAACAAACTTGGCCTTAAAGCAAATGAAGATATCTTACCTTTAAGTGATGACCAACGGCTCATTGCCGTATTGTCATTTGAGCAGACTACGCCCAATGCAGAATTGCTTCACCTGGCACCTATAATTGGCAGCAGAATTACCAACAGAGATGTTTCTGAAAGAGTTTTATTAACTGAAGATCTCAAGAGTCTACTCAGTAAAACAGCAAGCGAAATTACTGGTGCCGGATTAAAAATATTTGAAAATGAAGAAGACCTGATCGAATTCTCTGAAATTTTAACCAATACAGAGCGACTTCGCTTTTTACATCCCCGCGGGCATTACGATACCTTTGTTAAAGAACTTCGTTTTTCAGCAGAAGAAATTCTAACATCCGCAGATGGATTGGATGTAGCTACCTTAAATATGAAACAAAGCGAACTTGCTGCTTTAACTATAGCGAAGGATCCCAAAGCAATTGAATTTCTACATGAACTACAGCAGGGACATGGTTTTAAGAAAATATCCAAAGAATCTATTTTAAAAGCATCGGCTATTGGCGTAATTACGATGGACGGACACGAGGGCTACGATTTTCTGAAGGGAGGAAGAGCGTTGGAAAAAGTCTGGCTTGAAGCAAATTACCGCGGTATTTCTTTCCAGCCCATTTCGCAAATAACCTTCATGAATGAGTTATTTCTAAGCCCAAATGAGTCAGAATTTAATGAATATGAAAAAAAGGAAATGAAAAACATTAGTGAAAGATTCTACAAAATACTTTCTCTTGAAAACACCAGGTATCCCATATTCGTTTTCAGGCTAACATTAACAAACACACAGCCTATCAGATCGTTAAGGAGACCATTGGCAAAACAATTATTCATCAAACACTAAATCTTTATCTATAAAGAATGCTAAAAGTAAGGATGTTCAGGGCCATAGACGATTTAGCGTCCTGCACTAAATTTGCCCAGGGACATGCAAAAGTATTACTCGATTATGGTGTAACAAAGGTTACTTCCTCAAGTACAGATTGGTTTTATAATCCTGCAGTATACGTCATTGTAGCCGAAATGGCCGACACCAATGAAACTGTAGGTGGAATAAGGATACATATTGCCGATGGAATCACCAGATTACCTATGGAAGATGCGGTAGCTATGGTTGATAAAAGCGTTTACGGCCTGATAGATAAATATACTGCTGCTGGTACCGCTGAGCTCTGTGGCCTTTGGAATGCAAAAACTACTGCTGGCTGGGGTATTGGCAGTTACATATTAATGAGGGCGGGCATCAGCATTATACCGAAGTTAAATTTATCAACTTTGTTTGCACTATGCGCTCCACATACGCTCAACATAAGCGTAGAAAAAGGTTTTGAAGTAGAAAAATCAATAGGTAATGAAGGCACTTTTATTTACCCAAAATTAGATCTTGTAGCTACAAGTATCATCATCAAAAATACCGACACGCTGCCATTAGCACTACCTTCAGAAAAAACACTTATTTTTGATCTGCGAGAAAACCCATTGATCACACGCATAGAAGCAAGTCAAAAAAGAGAGTTAGAAATTAGTTATCATCTACTTAAATAATTAACGAATTCAAATTATCCTCATTTAAATACCAATCATTCAATGCTAAAATTCACTTTTGTCTTTATTTTATGTATCATCAGTAATTTTAGTTACTCGTTTGATAGGGTGTTAAATTTAAATGACAACCAGCGCCCAGAACTAATTGGAACCTATATTTCATATTTAGAGGATAAAGACAATACCTTTACATTTAACGAGGTATTAAAAGCTAAGAATTTTATTACAGCAGACAAAGAAATTGTAAACTTCCAAGTTTCTCCTTCCACGTTTTGGCTTAAATTTACGGTTAAAAATGACGGCAGATCAACAGATAACTTGCTGGAAATTATCCAACCTTTATTAGAAGAAATATACCTCTATACGCCACTTAAAAACGGGCAATACCACCTCACTAAGCAAGGAGAAAAGTTCCCATTCTATCAAAGAACCTACACGCAAAGCGTAAATTTCTTGTTTAAGCTTAATTTAGCCCCGGGAGAAACCAAAACATTTTACTTAAAAGTACGAGGACACAAACAGATATTATTGCCAATTAAAATCATTAAATCGGACACGCTCTCATCAGAAGTTTCAGATCAAACACTTTGGTTCGGAATTTACTGCGGCATCATACTGGTTATGTTTTTATATAACTTGTTTGTATATTTCAGCATCCGGGATAAAAGTTATCTATACTACGTACTTCACACCCTCTTTATTGGTATTACACAAGCTTCCTTAACAGGCTTTACGTATAAATACATTTGGTCAGAAAGTCCTTGGTTTGGCAATTTCAGCGTCTTCTTACTTACCTGCCTGGTTAGTATAGTTGGCGTACAATTTCTTATAGAATTTATGCATATGAAAAAAATAGCCAAAAAGCTTTTCATATTGCTAAAAATATTCCAGCTCATTTATGTCATTTTCATCATTACAAGTCTTTTAGGTTTTTATTCTTTAACCTTTAAACAAATATTATCCACGCAATCGATTGTAGCCGTAGCCATACTTGGAATCTCAGTATATCTATACAGAAAAGGCTATGCGGAGGCAAAATACTACTTAATTGGTTGGACATCCTTAATGATTGGGATCGTTGTATATGTTTTAAAGGATTACGGTATTATCCCCTACAATACCATAACAGCCTACGCAATACTTTTTGGTTCAGCTGCCGAAGTTACGCTACTGTCTTTCGCCCTTGCAGATAAAATTAACATCTTTAAAAAAGACAAGGAGCGTTCACAAGAAGAAACACTAAAAGCCCTGCAGGAAAATGAACGGATTATCAGAGAGCAAAACGCTATTCTTGAGGAAAAAGTTATGGAGCGTACAGAAGCTTTGGAACAAACAAATCATACTTTAAATGATACGTTATACAACCTGAAAGAAGCACAATCACAGTTGGTAGATTCCGAAAAAATGGCTTCGCTTGGTCAGCTTACCGCAGGTATAGCACATGAAATTAATAATCCAATCAACTTCGTAACTTCAAACATTAAACCTCTTGAGTTGGACATCAACGACCTTAATGAGGTAATTTCAATGTATGAGAAACTCGACTACGACGGAGATCTTGCGAAACAGATTTCAAGTATAGAATCCTTCAAACGAAAAATTGACATCCATTATGTAAGAGAAGAAATCAAATCCTTGCTTTCCGGAATTGGAGATGGAGCAAAACGAACTGCAGAAATTATAAGAAGTCTTAAGAATTTTAGCCGTTTGGACGAAAACGATACCAAACCTGTGGACCTTAATGAAGGATTAGACTCTACGCTTGTACTAATAAAGAGTACATTCCCTTCCTACCTTAGTGTTGTTAAAAATTATCAGGAGCTGCCTGAGGTAGAATGTATGCCCGGAAAAATCAATCAGGTTTTCATGAATTTAATCACAAATGCTGTACAAGCCATAAAATCAAAGCCTCAGCATAATGCAGAAGAGTTTATTACTATTACAACCTGGAAAGAAGACCAATACGTTAAAATCAGCATAAAAGACTCTGGCACAGGCATGCCAGACGAAGTAAAACAAAAAATATTTGAACCATTTTTTACTACGAAAGATGTAGGAGAAGGAACAGGTTTGGGTTTATCCATCGTTTTCAGAATTATTGAAAGTCACCATGGAAATATAGATGTGCAAACAAAAATAAATGAAGGTACAGAATTTATTATTACCTTGCCTTTAAACAATAGATAACTCCTTTTATTATGAGTGCACCAACTGTAAGGGTTCTATATATTGATGATGAGGAAAATAATTTAAACTCATTTAAAGCTAGCTTTAGACGTCAATATGAAATTTATACAGCAATTTCTGCCTTTGAAGGATTAAAAATACTTCAAAGTGTTTCTATCCAGGTAATTATTGCAGATCAAAAGATGCCTGGATTAACTGGCGTAGAATTTTTTAAAAGCATTACAGAAACCTTTCCCGACCCTATTCGTATTTTATTAACTGGTTATACAGATGTGGAGTCTTTAGCTGATGCTATAAATCATGGTGACATTTACAGATACATTACAAAACCATGGAATGACCTTGAGTTGCACAATTCTATAAAGAATGCTTACGATGCTTACAAAGCAAAGATAGATCTTAGAAATAAGGTATCAGAGTTAGAAAAAACCAACGACGAACTCAACAGATTCATTTACAGCATTTCTCATGAATTAAGAGCGCCTCTTGTATCAGTAATTGGCGTCCTGAACCTCGTAAAAATGGAAGATCTTTACCATTCAAGTGGTGAGTACTGGTCTATGATAGAAAACTGTTCAAACAAGTTGGATTACTACATCCAGAAAACACTTCAATACTACAAAAACAACAAAACGGTTTCTGAAAATACCGATATAGATTTCAATACCCTAACGTATGACCTGCTGGAAGTTTATTCCCTGGCAGATCGCGAAACAGTTTTTAAAATAAAGATTGATCAGCAGCATCGTTTTTCGGGAGATGCTTTTAGAATAGAGGTAATTTTAGGCAACTTGATTTCTAATGCAATAAAATATCAGAAAGAAGAAGAAACCCATAAAAAAGTAAGCATTGATATTCAGGTTACACAGCTGGAGGCAGAAATTATTATTAACGACAATGGTATTGGCATTTTAAATGAGCATTTGGAAAGGATATTTACTCAGTTTTTTAAAAGCAGCACATTGAGTGGCAGTGGTCTGGGCTTATTTATTGTTAAAGAAGCCCTCAACAAAATCAATGGAAAAATAACAGTGAGTTCTGATGAAATTAATGGTACTACTTTTAAAATAAATATACCAAATGCCCAATCCAACTAAAACAAGCAGGGTAATGCTTATAGATGACAATGAAGTAGATTTAAAAATCCACTCCAGAATAATTACCCTTACCAAATTATTTGATCAAATTATCCAATGTAATTCGGCAGAATCGGCCTTATCATATCTTCAAAAAAACCTAAACACACCAGAAGAGTTGCCAGATTTCATCCTGCTTGATATACAAATGCCAGACATGAACGGATTTGAATTTTTAGAAGCTTATAAAAGATTTCCTAATGAATTAGCCAATCACTGTTCAATTGCCATGCTTTCCTCTACACTTGATTTTGGGGATATTAAAAGAGCAGAGGCTAATGCTTATGTGGTTAAACTTTTAAAAAAGCCGCTCAATCCAGAAGAACTCAGAGAACTAATTAATTTGTATTCTTAAACACCGCAATTAACTTTTTGCTGCCTGTCACCAGTGCAACTACAAGCAGTCCGGCAACTAATCCAATACCGAATTCTTTAACAACTCCAGGTACAGTTGGAAGTAAATGGTGGAAATATTCCACGTTGTGAACAAAAATACCTCCCGACACCAGAATTAGGGCTATCGTACCCACTACAGCTAGTATACGAATAATGATTGGTAACGATTTTACCAGAAAGCGCCCCAAACCAGCGAGAAACCCTTTTTCATTGGCCTTTTTAATCAATTTGTAGCCTGCATCATCCATCCTTACAATCAATGCAACTATACCATAAACACCAATAGTTGCCAAAATTGCAACTACAGATACAGTCAAGATCTGTATAGATAAACTCTCTTCCAAAACGGTACCCAAGGCAATAATTACAATTTCTACGGATAAAATAAAATCGGTCAGTACTGCAGATTTAACTTTGGCTTTTTCAGCATCAGTATCATTTTGCTCACGCTCATCCACTACTTCATGACCTTTTTTTGGACGATGAAATAAATATTCTACAATCTTCTCAACACCTTCAAAAGCCAGGTAAGCGCCTCCAAGTAATAAGATGAATTTAATGGCTATTGGAAAAAACACATTTAAAATCAAGGCTACCGGAACAATAATAATCTTGTTAACCAGAGATCCTTTAGTAATTGCCCAAAGTACAGGTAGTTCTCTGGACGATAAAAAACCTGTGGCTTTTTCAGCATTTACAGCCAAATCATCCCCTAAAATCCCGGCGGTTTTCTTTGTCGCTACTTTTGCGGCAACAGAAACATCATCCATTAACGCACCTATATCATCTAAAATTGCAAAAAAACCTGAGGCCATTTATCTATTATTTTTTTATGGCGCAAAATGCAGATTTTAATTCAAGAAAGCCTTATTTTTTGGAAACAAAATCACGCTATTATACAAGTTATTCCAACTTCAAAATCTATAATTGAGCAAACAGATTACAGCATTAATTGATGGAATACTCATCAAAGCCATAGAATGCTATTTTACGCAATTACCTTAATCTATTAAAAAAGAGGATGCATCAAATCATAATTTTGACACATCCTCTTTAACAATACAGGTTTATATTTTTTTACTGTACCTGCACATTCATTAGCTTCAACCAGCCATCAGCAGTAATGTCGCCATTAACCGCCAGCCTTATTCCTGGTTGGTTATCTTTAGTAGTATCAACAATTGCTACAGCCCAGGTGTAGCTTCCTGCTGGCACGCCCAAAGTAGTTTTGAATTCGTATCTTACCGGGGCATTCTTCAGCCAGGCAGAAGGCTCGCTATTTTTATCAACATAAACCTTCTTCACGCTGCCATTGGCATCCAATAAAGCAAATGCCACCTTATATTTAAAATTCCATTGCGGAATATTGTTAGGTAAATAACCCCAGCCCATATTTCTCCAGCGGTGGGTAATAGTCGTTTCAGCACTACCGCTCACTTGCTCTGGCAAATAAATCTGATCCGGATATATACGATAGCCTCCTTCAGAAATAAAACGTTGTACTAGAGAAAAGGAATTAGCAAACCAACTTTCAATATCTCCAATGCGGAAATCCATCATATTTACAGCCGCTTCTAATGAGGCGTCAAACTCCCCCTTTCTCACATCCTCCGGGTGTCCCTCTCTATATTTACCACTTGGATCTATCCAATAACGGTGCGTGCCACTTGTAATCCATCCGCCTTCCATCAGGATTGGGCGTTTAAAATTCCAGGCTTTAGCAAAAGCCTTTTCCCAGCTTTGGTAGTAATCAGTCATTCCAAAGGCATCCTGTCTAAGGCTGTATCCTTTGTTAATCATTTTGTTTAATAACCTGTCGGTATTTGGGTTTACAGAACCCCAGCTAACCGGATCTCCAACTACCCGGTGATAGTTTATCACCAAAGGTATCTTTGTAAATGTCCGCACATACAGATCTGAAACCCAATCTATAACTTCCTCTTTAGCCACTTCCGTATTTTGTCCCGCGGGAGTATTCGGATCTGCATAAATAACGTTATGCGCTTCGCCCCATTTACCTAAACCATACGCATCAATAAACGATGTTTTAACCGGATCATTAAAATCTGCTGCCAGCTCTTCAATAAACTTTGCGTAGTGCTGCCTAAAAATTGCATCCTGAGGATAAGGTGTTTTACGGTTGGGAAAAGAAGCATTCTCAACATAATATTTTGCACCGGCATCAAATACAAATTGTGGCGTGTTCAAGCCTTGGTCACGTCCATCTACAACAACACGAAAAGCGATTGGCAAACCCCGGCTTTCAGCTCCTTTGATCATCTTATAAAGTGCAGTACTCGGGTCTCTCCAGGCATATACCCCGTTAGACGGATTAAATGTAGCCCAACTTGTTCGAATGTAACAAGCAGAGGCATAGTCTATCGCCTTAACCCTTTTTCCCAAATCAGGGACATAATATTCAGTATCCCAATAAGCAGGTACACCTGACCCCGATCCATACATTACCCAGCCATTTAGTGGATTACGAAAAGTAGTACTTCTATTGTAGCTAGGTTTTACAAGTGTTCCCTCAAATTCCTTTGTATCATTATCCGAATTCTTTTTGCAAGCAAAAAGCATAATACATAGGGCCATCGAAATTGATTTTAAGCCCATTATTTTATAGTTTATTTTCTTCATCTGTAAATAATTTATGTTGACTACTCAAAGTCAAAAAACCTATTTTGAGAGTATTGCCACATCTTACTGAATTCTTACATGCCAGATATGACAATACGCTATTAATTTCATTGGAAACCGTAATTAACGCTTTGTGGCAACGTATGTTCTGTTTCTAAGATCCAGAACCATAAAGTTAGTACCAGAAGGCAGACTGAAATACGCGTCACGTTCACTACTGCTGTAGCCACTATATACAGTGTACGAAATACCCAGTGTAACAGCTGTGTTCGTAGCGGTATTATTCCCTGTATATACATACGTTTGGTTAGTTGGAGCAACACCAAATTTTGTCCTGCCAGTCAAAGCTGGTCCCGAGTAAACAAATATTTGTGGGTCAGCAAGACTTTGTGTCCAACTACCAGCTCTCCAAGCCCAGCCTGTAGGCTCACCGTAAGTCCACAATGCATTAACTTCTGTTGTAGTTGCAACCGCATTAAGTATCCAGTTCACAGAAGCCGGTTTAAGATCCTGGGCTGGAGAATAAATTGTGGCGGTGGCTTTCTGCATGTTCACCACCACACGATACTTCCCAGCGGTTTCAATTTTCCACCCGAAAGCATTTTCACGTGTTTTAATAGCCACTGCTGTGCCGTCTTTCAAAGCTGTAACTCCATCAGCGGTTGCTATATAATTAGTAGCTCCTTTATATTCTACAGGAATTTCTAAATCCCCCGGCTGGAGATTTAGGACATAGGCATACTGATTTGCATTTTCAAGTGTTTTAGGCATCTCAATCCTGGTACTACCTAAAATTGCGCTCCCGGCCAAAAACACCTTATCCGCATCGAACACGATGGTTTTAATTGGTGTAACATTAACTCTCATCGTCCGTACTTCCGGAGCTTCAAATGTAGATCCGCCTTCCCATTCGGCAACAACCCTAAACTCCAATGTAAAAGTCTGATTAGCTGGAATTTTCCATTTTTCATTTGCCCAATTTTGCAATTGTTCTGAAGTAAAGCTCCTACCGTACACGCCATCATCTTCATAATTCATAATGGCGGTTGATGTACCGAAGTTATTACCCACTACGTCTAACCTCGTTGTATAGGTCACCAAATGATCGTCCGATTGTGCTCTGGCAGGCTCCCATGTAAAGGTAACTATACCTTTAGACAGGTTATTTTCATCCAGGGCAATGGCAGTAGATGAAGCTTTAAGCTCCATTTTTTCCTGCACTTTTTCAATGTCTTTAACGTCCTTTTTACAGGCAAAAAAACAAAGCACTAAGCTCAAAGACAATAAAGTTTTATGTAAATAGTTTATACTTTTCATGATGTTGTTAAATCATTTTTCTATTTTAATTCTATAATCATTTAGAGGCAAGGTATTGTGCTTCCTCTTAGTCGTAACCTGGATTCTGAGGGAATGGTGCATCCCGGTTGGCATCTCTAATGGATTGAGGAATTGGCCACAGCGCATGATTTTCGGTTACCTTATTCTGGATTGCCGGATTATGAGCCTTTACACGATCAACATATTTTTTGGTCCGCACAAGCGTAAACCTTCTGCTTTCTTCACCCACCAGTTCCCGGATGCGTTCATCCAAAAGAAAATCCATGTCCATTTGAGCAGCTCCCACATCAGTAGCATTAGCTCTTCTGCGCACCTCATTCACGGCATCAGCTGCCTTCTGAGGGTTGTTCTGCCCCAAATATGCTTCAGCTAAAAGCAGATAGGTTTCGGCTAAACGGAATTTCATCCTATCCTTATAACTACCAGTTAAGCTTAAGTTCTCGGCGCGTCCGTAAAAAAACTTAGTAATGGCCGGAAATAACGTTTTGGTACTAAACCAAGTTTGTTCTGTAATATTGGCCTTTTTGCCAAATAAAGCAGTTTCACTAGGATTGTTATAATACCAACTACGTTTAATGTTATAATTTGAATTCCGGATGTCTGTAGCACCAAAAATACCGGTAACATTTCCATCTGCATTCGTGCCGTTTGTTCCTGTCCACCATTTCATAGGCACTAACTGTGCAACACCTCTACCACCTAAGGTATCCGCCAAAGCAAAACCAGTTATGGAAGAGTAATTTGGTATCCATGCTCTACGCGTCCAATCATCAGAGTTGGTACCTCCACCTATAACGTTAAATTGAAATTGCAATACCCAAATACTTTCTCTATTGGCAGCTGTACCCAATCTATTCTGGTTATTCTCTAAAAACAAATCATTAAAAACATCCCCGGCTTTATCTTTGTTAACGCCAAATCTGGTTTTCATCAAACCATAGCGCCCACTATTAATAACAGCCAATGCAGCTTGTTCCGCAGCAACATAATCACCCTGCAATAAATAGATTTCGCTTAATAAATGACTTGCAGCCCACTTGGTTAATTTGCCGTCTTTTACCTGATCTGGATTGATTGGGAGATTGTCTACCGCAAATTTTAAGTCGTCTACCATATGCCCTATCACTTCCGCTTTTGGTGTACGGGTAAAATTCAGCTTAAAATCGTACAATATGGTTTCTACATAAGGTACATCTCCGTAAAGATAGACTAAGGTACGATAAGCATAGGCTCTGAAAAAGCGAGCTTCGGCCTGGAAACGTACTTTATCTGTCGGCGAATCCCAGTTGGTGTTCTTTTCAGAATAAACAAGCATCAAATTCGCCGAAGCAATCAAGCTGTAGGCCCAGTTCCAATAGGTGCTCACAAACCGCTCTGTTGGCAAAAGCGTTAAGTTAGCAAAAGCCATTAAAGAGGCATCACTATTAATTGCGTCTGCAATATCCGTGGCGGCTTGCAAAGCTTCATAAGGAGCAGCTCCGTTGTGGATATATGCGCCGCCTTCGCCATATGTATTATATTCAGAACGGGTAAGTGCATAAAATCCAGCACTCCCAACTTCAAAACCATAAGTACTTGTATAAGTATTACTTGGAGCCAATTCAGTTTTTAACTCTTCTTCTAAAAACTTTTTACAGCCACCCAGCGAGACCAGTATAATAAGTGCAATACTTGTTGTTATAATATTTTTCATTTTTGTAATGTTAGAAGTTCACATTTAGACCGAACATATAAGAACGTGCTGTTGGAAAAGAAGCCATCCAGGTGTTGTCGTAATTAAGTACCTGCCTGATGTTAGAGAAGGTATGCAAATTATTAACACTGGCATTGATGTCAACACCACTCAAACCTACCTTTTTAGCTATATTTTGAGGGATCTTGTATCCAAAAGTGATATTTCTAACTTGCACATAATTTACTTTTTTGTAATAACCATGTCCCTGGCTATTAAGATACCCCGGAGAAACAATAGTCGCATTTGGATTCTCTGGTGTCCAATAATTAGCATCGTGTACGTAATTGGTAATTCCGAAAGTCCAGGCACCCATGTTGGCCATATGATCGTCACGCCACACTCCAAAAACCCCTGTTACCAGAGCGGAGGCATAAAAATTCTTGTAACTTAATCTATTGGCAAAGGATGCATTGTAACGTGGATTTTTAGAGCCAATAACTTTCCTGTCATTGATGTTGATCACGCCATTACCGTCTACATCTTCCAGCTTAGCGGCACCAGCCGCCGCCCCCGGTTGTGAGGAGTATTGTTCTCCTGTTTGCCAAATACCAACCATGTTATAATCATAAAATACCCTTAGCGGCTTACCTATAAACCAATTGTTGTTAATGTCGTCTTTCCCATCCCCTCTTAATTCTACAATTTTATCGCGGTTCAGCGAAAAAACTGCTGTCGAGCTCCATTTAAAATCTTTCTTATCGATGTTAACGGTGTTTAATGTTACTTCGAAACCTCTATTCTGAGTTTCCCCGATGTTATCATAAATTCTGCTGTATCCGTTCATGATGGGTACAGTACGTGTCATTAACAAATCTGTTGTTCTTGATTGATATACGTCAATGGTACCACCCAGTCTGTTTTTAAACAATTGGAAATCCAGTCCTATGTTGGTAGAATAAGTAGTTTCCCATTTCAGGTTTGGGTTACCCACACCATCACCAGCTAAATATGCCGTATTTATCGGTGTTCCAGTATCACCAAATATGTACTTCACGTTTGAGTATAAACGATCCAGTGATCGATATGGAGGTATGGCCTGGTTACCATTAGCGCCATAAGAGAGACGTAATTTTAACATACTTAACCAACTCAATTTATCTTTCAGAAAACTTTCTTCACCTATTTGCCAGGCAGCGGCAGCAGCAGGGAAAAACGCATATTTATTATTTATCGCAAAAACAGAGGCACCATCCGAACGGCCGGTTAACGTTAATAGATATCTACCTTTATAACTGTAGTTTAAACGACCCATATATGAAAGCAATGCGGTTTCTTCCAATCCCGAACTGTTAGCAATATTACGTTCAGCTTTACCCAGCATGAAGTATTCGGTGTCATCCGTCACAAAACCTTGTCCACTTTGAGATGACGCAATTGCTTTAGTTTGCTGAATACTAAAAAGACCAGTAGCATCAAAACGGTGATCACCCAATTCGCGCTCGTATTTCAGTATATTTTCCCAGGTATAGTCAGTATAGTGCGAATTGCTGATCGAAGCACTACCTCCCACTAAACCAGCTTGTTCTCTACCATCAAAAGTATTACGTCCATAGTAAGTTCCGTTAAAACCGCTTCTGTAATTATACCCAAAGTTTGATCTTCCAGACAGTCCCTTTACCGGCAGTAGTATATTGGCATAACCAGAAAGAAAAAAGTTGCGGTTAACCCTATCCTGAATGGCATTTACATTTCGCATCGGATTGGCAATAAGAGAATATTCCATCGGCTCCGGAACATAATTACCTGAGGCATCTTTGTAACTACCATAGGGGCTTTGCTTTATGGCATGTTCTATATTCGGCGTAATACCTCCGTCGCTCCTCTGCGTAAACTGCATACCTATGCCAATGGTCAACCACTTGTTAAAAGTTTGATCAAGATTGGTCGTCATGTTTAATCTGGACAAACGAGAATTATATACCACTCCATCCTGGTCCAGGGCAGCCAGAGAGGCCATATATTTTGTAGTTTCTGTTCCGCCCGAAATACTCAACTGATGGTCCATGCTGATTGCTGATCTAAAAATATAGTCCTGCCAATTGTTAGTGATGCCATTGATATAATTTCCACGTTCAGTAACACTGATGATGTCTCCAGCTACAGGATCTAGTAAAGAGCCTGTGTATCCTTGTCTTAGCCTTCCAATATCTTGTTGAAAACGGATATATTCATTTGGCCCCATCACCTCTATTTGTTGCATCGGTTCAGCTACGCCCAGCTGTCCACGATAAGAAACCTGAGCTTGACCTAATGATCCTCTTTTAGTTTGTATCAGGATTACACCGTTAGACCCGCGCGACCCATAAATGGCAACTGCAGAAGCATCCTTTAAAATACTCAAATTCTCAATGTTGTTTGGATCCAGGTCAGCCAGAGCACCACTATACGGAATTCCGTCCAAAATGATTAGTGGATTGTTATCAGCGGAAAGAGAATTTTCCCCTCGGATTACCAAGGTTTGGGCTGCACCAGGTGCTGCATTACCAGTTGTAATACTGAAACCGGCAACCTGGCCTACCAATCTATCCATCAAGTTTGGTGTAGAAACCATCCCCAACTGATCTTTACCTACTACCGCCAATCCCCCGGTTAGATCTTTCTTTTTAGCCGTACCATATCCCACTACTACTACCTGATCGAGTAATTTATCTCCGGACATCTTCACATTTAAAATTCCAGATGGATTAACTTTAATTTCCTGGGCATCGAAACCAATGTAAGAGAAAACTAGAGTAGCAGTGGCTGGAGCCTCTACAGCATAATTTCCATTGTTATCCGTAGATGTTCCTTTAGCAGTTCCTTTAACGAGTACTGAAACCCCAATCAGTCCCTCCCCCTTGTCATCAGTAACTTTCCCTTTAACAGTAATGAGGTCTGTTTTTTGTGAATAGCCATAATTTGTTGCCAGCAGTAACACCCCAACAACCATTAAACAGCTCTTGAGCTTAATGTGTAATTTTTTTAACATTTAGATTTATTTTGGTTTAGATTAAAACTTTACAATCAGTATCTTCTCTTTCAATAACTGAATAAAAATCGAACTACTATTCTCGCCGCCGATAGTTGCAAAGCAGAATTGAATTTAAAAACTGATGATTAGATTTTCTGAGAAGTCTTTGGATAATCTCTTTTAAATTATCCCCTTCATTAGTAATAGCCAGGGCTATTAATTGGTTAGTTTTCATACACTATTTGGTTGTTATCTTGGTTAAGACAAAACTAAAGTCCTAATCTATTCGGAGGGTTCACTTTTGTACGAAAATGGTTTGGTTTTGTACAAATGAGGAATTATCCGCATTTAAGCCCTAAATTATTTTTGCTTCCTAATATTTTTCACGTTGTCTACCACCACACCATCACTTTTTTCAATATCTATAGCTACTCCCTCACCTATGTAAAAAATATCTCTAAAACTGGCTTCAGTTATTCCTTTTGCTTTAATTGAATGATGGCTAACAATATTCCTCACCATTAGCCCTTTTACGTTTTCTGCATGTTCAACAACAAGTCCCTGTTTAGACAAAGGATTAATGATCATGTTTTCTATAAAAACATTGCTTATTCCGAGTTTACCCACCGACATAATGCGAATAGCACGGTGCGAAATGGAGTAGAAGTCCTGCCAGTTCTGAAGGTAAATATTGGAGATGTTATCCAATTCGCCAGCGTAAACAGAACCACTTACTACATTTACATTCTCTTCACCACCAGCTACTCCCGTGTCAGTTAAACCGATATTGATAAAATCATCTCCACTTTTCCCTTTACAATTTGTGATGATGATATTCTTACATCCAAAACGTATGCCCAGGCCATCCTGATTTAAAACCTGCTTTTCTACGCCAGCAATATTAACTGCCTGCCTCACCTCAAAAGTGATATCTTTAACAGTGCCATTGGTACTGCGTTCCAACACCAAACCATGCGCATGGTAATCTTTCAAGGTTATACCACTTATTTCAAACACATCTATATAGGCCAGTATAATAGCATGATTTCGCCATCCACCCTTTTGATTTTCACCAGACTTTCCTGCATCGCTGCCATAAGATTGTGCATACCCAGCCGGATTTGTAGATAGCGTTTTATTGTGGTCTCCAGTAGCTCTAGGATTACTCGCACCTTCCAGTAATACATTACCTATCCCAACAACCTTAATGTTCCTTAAAGGTTCAATATTCTTAATTCCCAAACCCGCATTTGCAGATCTAATAAAATTATCCCTGCATTTGTCCGATAATTTAATTTTGCAATTATTAAGCTCCAGCTCAAAGTCACCGGGCAGAAGTATAGCCTTGTCTATCAGCCATACACTTGTCTTTGTAACCGCATCGTATTTTGGTATTACAACTTTTCCAGTAGTTTTCATTGCATCATTTATAGCCCGCTGTATCCGCTCAGATTGGCTGCCGGTTTTATACATATTTGGGCTAATAAAAGTCTCATTAGATTTCCTGATTTCAGTAGCAAACAAAAAACTGAAACTGTACATGCACATGCAAAGCATTAGTAAAGCTTTATTGAAGATTGACATTGATATAAATTTATTTAAAAGAGACAATACCTTTTCCACTATTGAATTGATGTTTTTTATAACCGTTTCTTTAATCGGGTCAAAGCTTCAAGGTAATAATAATCTGCATAGCTAAGCGGGGCATCAATTTCAGATTTAAAAGGATATGCCCCTGTACTATGCTTCAGTATAAAGTCTCCGTTTTCACCCAGTTTCGCGGTATATTCATCAGATGATAAGGTCCTGATCTGAACATCCACAACCTGCATATATTTCTTTTTTAATTCAGGCTCTACAAAATCACTTAGTTCTATTAATGCTGATGCCATCACACAAGCTGCAGAAGCATCACGAGGAGCATTGGGGATTTGCGGCGCATTGTAATCCCAGTAAGGAATAAAATTTTTCGGCATTTGTGGATGGTTGATAAGGTAATTTGCAATCCGCTTTGCTTGTTCCAAATACCGTTTGTCTTTGGTTTCCCTATAGAGATAGGTATAGCCGTACAAACCCCAGGACTGCCCACGGCTCCATGCAGACTCGTCTCCAGCACCCTGGTGTGTTTGCTTTTTATGGGGAATGCCAGATTTTAAATCGTATGACACCACATGATAAGAGCTATAATCAGGGCGAAAGTGATGTTTCATCGTTTTATCAGCATGAGAAAGGGCCATTATTTTAAAGCTACTGTCTTTTGAATAATTTGCGGCCCAAAGCAAAAGTTCCAGGTTCATCAGGTTATCAATAATTACAGGATACTGCCACACCTCCCTGTTGTGATCCCAGGAACGAATCAACCCAACATTAGGATCAAAGCGAGTCGCTAACGATTTAGCACCAGTTAATAACACTTCTTTATAACGCTCTTCACCAGTAATACGTAAGCCATTCCCGAAACTACAATACAGCATAAAACCAACATCATGATTATCGGTGGTATATTTCTCTCTTTCTACTCTATCTGTGTAAAGCTTGGCGTACCTAAGTAATTGCTCATTTTTATTATTTTCGTATAAATACCACAGTGAACCAGGAAAAAAACCACTACACCACCATCTTGAATCTGAAAAAGTATCTTTTCCGTTTTCGAAAGATTTAGGTAAGCTTCCTGGTTGGTTTTCGTACTTTTTGGCCATTAAAAGGCTCTGCTGCTCTGCATTTTGAAAAGCCTTATTCACTATTTCTTTTAAAGGTTGAGCACTAACTCGCCCAAATGTGAATACTGCTACCAGAAATAGCAGTAAAAATTGTGTCCGCTTATTGTTCATTCAGTTTATATTTTGGAAATATTGGTTGATAGTATTATCAAAACTAGCATAAACGCTATGCTCAAAGGTTCACTTTTGTACAAAAATGGTTCTCTTTCGTACGCCAGGAAAAAATGAAGCAAAATATTTAGTTTTTCTTATCTAAACTGGCAGATGTCTTTTTCTTAAATTCAGAGGGACTCAATTCAAATTGCTTTTTGAAACATACACTGAAATATTTTGCGTTGTTAAAACCGGTTTGATAAGCCACTTCCGCGACAGTCAAATCTGATTTTTCCAGCAGGTATGCACTTCTTTTCAGACGAACATTCAGGATAAATTCCTTAATAGACATGCCCACAATATCATGGATTTTTTGATACAAAATAGTCCTGCCTACATTCATGTCAGACACAAAGTCTTCTACAGAATAATTGGCATTGGCAATATTCTCTTCAATAACTTTCATCGCTTTTCTAAGCAGCTCTTCGTCCATAGAAGTCACCGTTACGTTAGATGGGTCTACAGATATCCTTTTGCTATATTTTTCTTTCAGTTCTTGTTGGTTCTTTAAAATGGTTTCCATTTGTTGCAATAGATAATCAACATCAAAAGGTTTATCAATAAATACACTGGCACCATACTCCAGGGCCCTAATTTTATTTTGGTTGTCATCTCCATTGCCAGAAATCATGATAATAGGAATATGACTGGTCTTGAAATTCTTTCTTAAACTACTGCATACCTCCAAACCATTACGATTTGGCATAATCAAGTCTGTAATAATCAATTGAGGATAAATCTTCTCCGCTTTAATCAGGCCCTCTACCCCATCACTTGCGGTATAAACATTATACTTTTCAGCCAATCGTTGTTCCAGATAGGCGCGCATCTGCAGATCATCGTCAATCAGCAATATACTATTCGCCTTCCTTGCACTGGTGCCTCCACTTTCAGGTTCCGCTATATCCTGCATAATAATATCGTCGATTTCAGAAATTGTATAATCATATACATTCGACTGCATATCTCCAGAACTAGCCTGCTTTTTCAGCGGCAATATAATGGTGAATGAGATTTTGTCCATCTTGTTTACCATCCATATTTTACCTCCTAATACATCAACCAGTTCTTTCACAATGGCAAGCCCCAAACCAGAACTCTCCTCAAAAGTAGGCCGGTGTGAAGACAGGCGATTAAATGAAGTAAAAAGTTTAGCAATCTGTTCTTCAGAAAACCCATCACCACTATTTAAAACTTCAATAGAAACATATTCAGTTTCCTGCATATCTAACTCAGATAACCTGTCTTTTTCATCCTCTGTAGCAGTATAAATACGTACGCCGACATAGCCCTTGTTAGGTGTATATTTTAATGCATTCGAAAACAGGTTAGTCAATATTTTTTCTATTACATCATAATCAAAGGCAACAAACAGATTATCCTTCTGTGCGGAGATGTTGGTCTCAATCCCCTTCTTATTGGCGTAAAGTTCAAAGAGGCCAAAAAGATCTCTCACAAAGTTGATGAAATCGCCAATTTGAGGATTAAGGGTAATCTTCTGACTTTCAATTTCACGAAAACGTAACAGCTGGCTGATCATCCGCTGTATCCTGGATACATTCTTTTCTATCAAACCCATGTATCCAATTGCACTCTCATTTGCAGAAAGTGTCTCCTTTAACTGTTTTAAAGGTTGAATAACCAAGGTTAAAGGAGTTTTGAGGTCGTGAGAAAGATTCGTAAAAAAATCTGTACGAGCCTGGCTCAGTTCGCGCATATTCTGCTCCTTTAAAGCTTCCAGTGCCAATCTTTCCTTAAAAACTTTTTTATTGGTGTAGTATCTGGCAATGAAAAACAGCAGCGAAATAACTATTAGGACGTAAAGACAATAGGCCCACCATGAAAGGAAAAAAGGCGGATCTACATGAATATATAACCTTGATATCTGATCTCCCCACAGCCCATCGTTATTAGAAGCCTTAATTTCGAAAGTGTAGTCGCCGCCAGGCAGATTAAGAAACTGCACAGATTTTTGGTTTGCATGCCCTATCTGCCATTTTCCACCCAGTCCTACCATTCGGTAAGCAAATTGGTTCTTATCCGCCGACAGATAACTATTTGCAGAAAACCTGATTTCTACATTAGATTCCTGACTGGAAAGTCGTATCCTATTTTCTTCTTTATTTGAAAGACTGGCTATATCTTTAGTTAAAGGAGAGTGCTCCGAATGTATGGTCACCTGCTTATTATTCACAAAAAAACCTGTAAAAAACACTTTTGGTTTCTGTGGGTTTTTATTTAAATAAGCTGGATCAAAGAGCATAAAACCGTTGGTGCCACCAAAAAGCATTTCTCCTTTTGCAGTCTTGTATGCAGAACGGATATAAAAAGACCCACAATTGTTTTCCTGATAAAATCTCGCCTTTTCAAATCTTTTCAACTTCCGGTCGTAGAAGTAAAGTCCGTCGCTTGTACTAAGCCACATATTTTTCGATGTATTGTCTTCCAGTATACCGAACACCATTTTAGCCGGGAAGCCATTCTCAGCACTGTAATTGATATAGGTTCCATCGCTTTTCAGCACATTTACGCCTTTGCCTAAAGTACCAAACCATAAATCGCCATTAGAAGCCAGGTTAAAACTACAGAGGTAATTAGCAGAATAAGAAGCATCTTTAATCAGGTAACTTTTTAACACTTTTAATGTATTTCTATCTACAATAAAAAAGCCTTGATGCGTAACCAGGCACAGTTGATTTTCCTTATTTACATACAACACTTCTACTTCTAAATTCAACTTTTCACCTTTGCTTCCCCTCACGTTCACTATTTCTATTTCAGCTTGCGGTTTCTTACGGTAAAAAAATGATTTATCAGGATCACTCATCCACCACGTGCCCTCATTGTCTTGTGCAAAATCATACACCGTTAGCGGCTCTCTGCTTTCCGGAGAAAGAAAATTAAAACTTTCGAATAGCTTGCTGCCTAGGTCGTATGTACCCACACCACCGCTAAATGCCGAAATAGACAAATGTTTACTTTCCACATCAAACTTCAAACGCTTAATCATATTTGAATTTGGTGAGTTGCGCTGCGACTTTAAAAAATGGCTGAATGAATCGCTTTGCCGGTTCCAATAATTCACCCCCCCACCTTCTGTTCCAATCCAAATGTTCCCTAAATGATCTTCCTGAAAACCGCTCACTATCGGATGATTAAGCCCGCCCGGATTTGGTCTAAAATATCTAACCTGCGCATCGTAAAGAGAACAATAAGCAATTTTACCTCCATATGTACCAATCCATGCACCTTGATCCGGGTCTGGATAGATGGTCCAGATTGAATTGTTAGGCAATGAAAATGCATCATTCAAATTCATTCGCAAAAAATTACTGCTCTCCTTAACTGGATCATAAAAGAAAAGTCCTGCCTGGGTAGCTACCCATATCACCCCCGTTTGGTCTATAAATAATTTCTTCGTTAATACAGATTGATTTCCAGCTATCACTACCGGAATTGTATTTTTCAACCTGCCGCTGGCATCAGCAACATGAATCCCGCCACGCTGAGTAAGGAAATAATACATACCGCGGTATGCTAAACCATCAATCACAGTATTTGTACCAAAATCTACAAAGGGAACCAAACGGTGTTTAGAAAATTCTATTTTGTAAAGCGTGGCATTTTGAGTAATAAAAATATTTCCCTTTAAACTAATAATGTGGTTAAAAGACTGATTTTTTGGCAACGCAAAACCAATTGTCTTCCGGCTTCGTGGATCATAGCATTTCACACTATCCCCCGTCAACATACACAAGGTACCGTCGTCATTTAAACATAATGAGCGGATTTTACCAGAAGCCACTAAATCGAAAGAAAACTTCTGATAATTGAATTTTAATAAACCATGCCCCGTCCCAAGAAACAAATCCCCCTTTTTATTCCTAATCAATGAGCCATAACCCCATTTTAATTTTGGTTGAGTGGCAAAAACAATATCATTTAATTGATAAAAGCTATTCCCATCGTACATAAAAAGTGCATCAGGGCCAGTGTACCACATTCTTCCCAAACTGTCCTTAGCAATACTCTGTATACCACCATAGTAAGAAGTTTCCGGCATTAAATGAAACCTATACCTGGTAATATCTATGGCAAAAGCAATTTGAAAAAAAAGAATAAAACTAGTAACAAGGATGCATTTTTTCATCTGTTTAAATTTGTTTTTTAGCTGTTAGGAAGCTATCAGATTTATTCATCCCATTAGCAGCGCAAAGCATCAATCTACAATTTCTATTTTAATTTTTTTATTCTTTACCATAATATTGTATTCTCCACTTTCTAAAAAGCGTTGTCCTTCACCATTTACAAAGCTAAGATCACGTTCAAGGTTTACTTCAAATTTATACAACTTTGTTTCTCCTTTTTTCAGCAACTGTTTCTCAAAATATTTAAGTTCCTTTACGGGGCGCGATATCGTACAAACCGGGTCTTGTATAAACCAGTGTACCGTTTCTACCCCGTCCCGGTCTCCCATATTGGTCACCGGAATTTCAACCGTTAGTTTGTCGCCCCGTTTTAATTTAGATACAGAAACTTTTAATTCTCCGTACCCGAAAGTAGTGTAGCTTAATCCATGTGCAAATTCATATAAGGGTGTGCTTTGAATATCCTGATATTTTCCCTGATGCGGGCGGGCGCTTTGTCTGTAATTATAATAAATGGGGATTTGACCAGTTGAATAAGGAAAGGTCATTGCCAGTTTGCCAGAGGGATTAACACGGCCGGATAATACGCCGGCAAGTGGCTTGCCTCCCGGAGTTCCAGGTTGCCACATCGTCAAAATAGCATCACTAATGGGTTCCAGCCGGCTCAGTTCCAGAGGGCGACCATTTGAGAGCACAAGGACTACCCGCTTTCCTAACTTTTTAAGTTCCATAGCCAGCTCTTCCTGTATTTGCGGCAATGCAATAGTAGAACGTGAAGCATTCTCTCCACTCCAATTTTTCTTCTCACCCAAACACAGTACAATCAGATCAGATTTTGCGGCTAAAGCTTTTGCTTCCTCTAAATCTTTTCTGTCCTTTCCATCAAAGTCACAGCCCAAAGCGTAAGCAACTTCTGCTTTCCCTTTATACTCCGCCTGCAAAGCATCATAAATGGTTATAATATCTTCCGAATTACCTTGAGCAGCCCAAGAGCCCAGCAAATGCCATTTAGTCTTTGCCATTGGGCCAATCACTGCAATTTTAGAGACATTATTTATGGGTAATACTTTGTTTTCATTTTTAAGTAACACTATTGACTCTTCAGCCAATTGTTCGGCAATCTTTAAACTTTCCGGGCGATAAAACCGCTCCTTTTCTGTCGTAGCAGGCGTATATGGACGATCAAATAATCCCAACCTAAATTTTACTCTTAATACACGCCTTACAGCATCATTCAGTAAATCTTCAGACACTTTTCCTTCTTTAACCAGTTCTTCAAGATGGGCGTCGTAACACCTGTTCATCATATCCATCTCTACACCAGCTGTGAACGCCTTAAAAGCGGCTTCTTTTTTACTGCCTGCTATCCCTTGCGGACGAAGCTGCTCTATAGAGCCCCAATCCGAAACCACAAAACCATCATGTTTCCAGCGTTTTTTTAATACTTCTGTTAAGGTATAATGATTTGCAGATCCCGGAGTTCCACTAATGTCATTAAAAGAGCTCATTAAAGTTGCTACCCCCGCTTTCACCCCATTTTCGTAGGGTAACATATACGTGTCCCACAAGGTTTGTGAAGAAATTTCTGAGTAAACGTAGTCCCGTCCCGCTTCGGAGGCGCCATAGCCTATATAATGTTTCAAGCAAGCTGCTACGTTTCGCTCACTAGAAAGATCTTCTCCTTGATAGCCCTTAACAGAGGCCACGGTAAAAACCGCATTGGTATAAGTATCCTCGCCATATCCTTCTGCAACGCGACCCCAACGCCCATCTCTCGCTACATCAATCATTGGCGAAAAAGTCCAATCCACGCCAGACATTCTGGCTTCTTGTGCAGCTACACCGCATGCCTTTTCTACCAACGCAGCATTCCAGGAGCAGGCCTGGCCTAAAGATATCGGATAAATGGTGCGAAAACCATGAATCACGTCATAGCCAAAAAGGATAGGAATACCTAACCGGGTTTGTTCCATCGCTTTTTTTTGCACTTTGTTACGCAAATCTGCATTGCTTCCAAAATAGATGAGCGAGCCAATTTCCCCCGGAATATCGGCCACCGGATCTGCCATGTTATTGGCGTTATCATTTCTTCCCAACGTAAATTGATTGAGCTGCATTACTTTCTCCTTCAAATTCATACGTGCCAACAAATCGTCAATTCGTTTCTCTATAGGCTGTTTAGCATCTTTATATAGTGGCTTTTCTTGCTTATAACTTGAAAATATCATCATCAAGATGATGGATAATAGTAGGGTAACCTTTTTCATAATTTCTATTTAAAAACAGGTGTTTGCGATAATTTCATTGCTTTCTGCAGCGTATTCTTTAATTCAAAAACGATAATCTCATTTTCGCCCTCAATAAGGTATTCTGATGGAATTAAAATAGAGCGTTGCTTCTCCTCTTCCCAATAAGACCCTATATATTTTTTATTGATCCAAACTTCCCCCATTCCCCATCCAGATATATCCAGGTAGTTGTTTTTTAGAATGGCCAACTCAAACGTACCCTTATAAAAACCAGGACTTTGCAAATCTTTACGGCTTTCAAAATTCAGTTCATTTATAGGATGGTTTCTAATATTAAGCGGCACCATTTGCCAGTTTTTTATTTCATTCCCATCTAAAGTAACCGCACCAAATAAGCCTTTGGAGTTGTCCGTAATCTCCGGACCATAAGTAATCCTTCCTATGTTTTCTACATAAATCTGCAATAGATATTTCCCTGGGCTAATCTTTAGTATAATTTTCTTTTCGGCATCTGTCAGCCTTCCCATCAATTTCCCATCAACGTATACTGCGGCGTAATCCCTAACATTTTCCAGCTCCAGTTCCTCACTTTCTGATTGAGTTACAATTTCCGATTGATAGAGCACGTAGCCAAGTTCCAGATTAAGCTCATTCATCGGCAACAAACCCTCATCTCTAACAGTTTTTTTATACACCTGTTCCAGTGATGCTTTCTGGTCCAGAATAATTTCTTGTGCCAACAACGTTTGACTTGCAAGCATTCCTAATCCTAATATAACTCTTCTCAACATCGCTTATTTTGCTAAAAATGAATGGATAAAAGCTTCCTCAACCTGTACTTCTGGCAAAAACTTATCGCTTTTTACATAATTGTCAATACTGTAAAGCAGTTGCTGTGTGGCTGGACGTTTATCCATATCAGTCTTTGTATCAACAGCCAGTACCAATAGCTTTCCGCCATTCACTATGGCTTCAAAACCAATTCCTAACTTCTTATTACTGTCGTAGCTATCAATTACCTGAATAAATGGACGGAGCTTTTCTGGTGCATCCTGCATTTCAATTACTTTGGCATTGTTCAAAATGTCCCACCATTGCCAGTCTGTATGATAGGATGTGGTAAAATCCTTAAATATTGCCTGTTCGTTGTGTACCAAATTTCCAATGGTCATTGGGGCCCAGGCAAACATGATTGGATTCCAAAAGTGATTATGAAACATAGATTTACGGCCCTTTACATCCTCTGGTGAGGGATAAAGCACAACCGATTTACCTTCGGCAAGCTGTTTTTTTGCTGCTTCATCATAAACCATAGTGTACAATACCTGATCCGTAGACTGCATTAAATTTTGATGACCCGGATAAACCCAGATATCCCAACTGTTTTTGATCTGCTCATTAACCGACAGATGTACTTTAAGTTTTTGAGCAAGGTTGATGCCTTTCAATGGTATAGAGAATTCGCCCACTTGCGAAACTTTATCATTGGCAATAGTTTGATTTTTCAGATTTCCTTTTTGAAGTACTTTACCACTTTCATCTGTTAACCACCACTTTAATTTCGCATTACTAATTTCCGAATTACTGAAGTTATAAACCTCTGCTTTGCCTTTAAATGTTTCTGTATTAAAATAACTGCTTTTTTCGTAGCGCAACAAAGCAACTGTAGGTGCGCAAAATGCCCTGAATTGCGCTGGGCTAACCAAACCCTTAGAATCCCAGAAAGGATCAAGTATCCCTACAGGCGCATAACCCTGGCCTGGAAAATCGTTGATGGACAAAAGCTGAAAACCTGCAGATTTAGCAGAGCGCAAGAGCGCTTCTATTACCGCTTTGTATTCCAATACGGTCAAGGCTCCCGATGCCCGGAAAAAATCATCTGCCTGATCAAGCATCCCGTTCTTCTGTAGCATCGCCCTGAAAACTTCAAAATTTCGGGCCTCTACCGGACTATTTGCATATTTTTTGATTTCTTCAAAATTCGGATACACACAACGTTGACCGGATTCATGAGAGATTACCGGTACATCCACATCAGATTCTGTACTTCTATCCCAATCTGTATTGGGCAAACCTTCATAAACTTTTACCGGACCTTTATTGGTTTGTTGAGACACATAATACTGATCTGATTTTACCCGGGTACGTGCTGTAGAACCGCTAAATAAATGTCGTGGATCCAACTTAATGCCTTCAGCGGTAAGTTCCTCAATAAAATCGAAATTGCCTGTAATTTCGTTACCGTTACAATACAGTACAAAGGAAGGGTGATTGCCATATTCTTTCAAAATGGCTTTAATTTCCCGGCGAAAGAAATCATATCTCGCTTCATCAGGCTCGGCATCTTTACCCCACATCGGCATTTCAACTTCAAAATAGATCCCATGTTTATCCGCCATGCGAAAGGCTGCTTTAGGTGGACACCAGGAATGGAAACGTAGATGGTTCATGCCATAGTCTTTCATCAGTAACATGATGCGTTCCCAGGAAGCATCGTCTACCGGTGCGTAACCTGTTTTCGGGAATACCGCATTTTCCACATTGCCTCGCAAGTGTACTGGCCTATTATTGATCAGCACATGGTTTTTACCTTGTTTTACTTCCCTCATGCCAAAAGAAGCAGCTTTCTCATGCTGATAAGTTAGCTTACCATCCGAAGTATTTAACTGACAAGTAAGCTGATAAATATTCGGATTAAATTCATCCCACAACTTCACTTTTTTACCCAGGGCAATGTTGGCTTCAACAAAGTTTACCGAATCCTTACCCACCACAGTTACCTCATTTTTCAGGCTATAATTTGTTCCATTTATGGTAAATGAAGCTTTGCCTTTAAATTGCTTTTTTGTGTCGTTATTGATCTGCAACCTTACTTTAATGGAATGATCTGAGATGTTAGGATACACCTGAAGATCTTCCACATAAACCGGATCTATCGCCATCAACTTCATTTCCCCTAAAATGCCATTCCAGTTAATCTGGGTAAACTCAGTATGCGCATGGTCCCATTTGTGGGTTTTATACTGAAATCTGTTATCGATACAAACGGTAATGCGATGGGTTTTTCCCGGTTTAACAAATGCAGTTAAGTCATGATTATGTGGCACACTAATATAATCTATGTTACTCACCTCTTTCGTATCTACATATATCGAACTCAGCCAATGTGTACGTTCAAAATACATAAAGATCTTTTTTCCTTTCCAGGAAGCCGGAATTTCTATGTCGCGCTGGTACCATGCCGGGGCCATATACTCGTATTTCCTTGTTAAACGATCAATATATTGATAAGGATTTTTGTAACCTACCTGCTTATCATCGGTAATACCCGGAAGTTCGATCTGATCTTGCAGAATGTGGTTATATCTCGGAGATAGAGAGCCCCTGCGGAAATCCATTACATCAGTTTGGAATTTCCATGTACCAGATAAATCTACAGAAATAGTCTGCGCTTTCGAGGCATGGACTTGCATCAAAAACACGATTAAAATTACACTTAAGTTTCTATATAGCCTCATTGTTGGTGTTTATTCTATTTAATGTTCAATTTTCATTAATGCTTACTATCGTAATATTCCTTCATTAAATACCAGGCTTTCTTTCTGTACCCCTGATCAGATACCAAGCCCTTACGGTTCCAATCTTCCTGATTGGTTGGATGAAAACGGAAAGGTGAACGAAAATCAAATAGTACCCAGGGAGAAGTCCCGCTCAGGTTAGGGATATGTTTAAACATTTCCAGATTGTCTCTGTATAAAGTGGCCTGATAATCTTCGCTCCATGAACTCACCAAATCAGCATCGCCTGTTTTACCATATAATGCTTCTCCGCCAAACTCAGAAACGATTAAAGGCTTACCTCTGGCTACCTCCCAGATGGCCTTATCTGGTGTAACTGGCCATGGGTGGTACCATCCCATGTATTTGTTCACTGCTACCACATCCAGTTCTTTCATAAAAGGATCATCCATTGTAAAAACCTGCCTCTTGTTATCAAAACGAACCAAATCGCAAGCTGCTGTGATTAATCGTGTGGTGTCTATCGTTTTACAGGTTTCAATCAGATATTTTAAAAATGAGTTTCGAGGCTCAGAGGGCTGAGTTTCGTTCGCTACACCCCAAAAAGCTAAAGCACAACGGTTTTTATCGCGCAGAACCATTTCCCGCATCATTTTACCTGCTTTTTCTCTGGTAACCTCGTTTTTGAAATCTATACCCTGCCAAATGGGGATTTCTTCCCATAACAAAAAGCCCATTTTTTCGGCCATCCTTACAATATATTCGTTCTGAGGATAATGTGCTAAACGGATCATGTTACAGCCCAAAGCTTTGGCTTCCGTTAATAAAACTACTGCATCTGCTTCTGAGAAGGCCCTCCCTTTTCTTTGTGGTATTTCTTCATGAAATGAGATAGACTTCATAAAAATTGCTTTGTCATTCAGGTAAACTTTTTCTCCTTTCACCCAAATGTTCCGGAAGCCAATTTGCTCTTCAACCTGATCGTTTTCGCTTGATACCCTCACCTTATATAAAGTTGGCGAAGTTGTTGACCAGCGTTTCAGCTTTTTGGTGGCAAATGAGGTTTTCACTTCTCCATTGCCATCTGTTTTAAGTGTTTGCTTTAATTGGAGTTCAGGAATTTCGATGGTTACCACAGCATTGGCTTTCTTTTCCGAAAGTTTCACGCTGGCATTAATCTTATCTGTTTTATATTTATCCAACTGAATAAAATAATCATCGATATAGGTCTCCGGTGTACTCAGCAAAAAAACGTCACGCGTAATGCCTCCATAATTCCACCAGTCAAATGCCATTGCCGGAATTGCATCTACCCTGCGTGTGTTGTTCACCTCAACTGCTAAAAAGTTATCTTTATCTTTTACTGTATTGGTTATATCCAGCTGAAACGGCGTAAAACCGCCTTCGTGCTCAGCAATTTCCTTTCCGTTCAGGTAAATACGGCAACGGTAACTCACCGCCCCGAAATACAAGAACAAACGCTTGCCTCTTTCTTTAGTCACATCAAAACGACGGGCATACCAAATTGTACCTTCATAGTATTTAAGTTCAGGCATTTGGCTATTCCAATCCGAAGGGACATTTAAGAGGTATCCATTTTCAAAAGCGTATTCATAAAAATCGGTTTTACCTTCCGGCTTTTTATTCAGGAAGATTTTATTTTTCCTGCCCTGATCGTATAAATCGATGATCGCATCCCATTTTCCATTAAGCGATTGCACATTTCGCCCGTATACATTCGTCATTGTATGCTGTGCATTGGCATCAGCAAAGATCAGGCTAAAAGAAAGGGACAATACCAAACAAAATGTTTTCAGCTTCATATTAAATGTATATATTATTTCTTGTAAATTTTCATTGCTAATCCACCCCCTTGAGCCATCATAAGACTCATTTTACGATTGGCAGGAATGGCAACCGTTTCTTTTTTATAATCTGTGGCTATGCGGTTCGCATTTACGCCATCTTTGTACAATTCGGCTACATAATTTCCTTCGCCAAGAAAAGAAAAGTCGAATTCTAATTTGCGGGCATCCCAATCCGTTGTGGCGCCTACATACCACACCTCTGCTTTTCTCCGGGCAATGGCTACATATTTTCCTATTTCGCCATCTAAAGCAACTGTTTGGTCCCATACCGTCGGAATAGCACTAATAAAATCGGTACACTCCTGCTCCTTCTCGTAATTGGTAGGACTATCACACATCATATTTAATGGCGATTCAAAAATTACATATTGGGCCAATTGGCGACAGCGTGTTCCCTGGCTCATTGGCTGATCATTGATGCCGCGATGGGCTCTTTTAGTGGCATTGCGCATCGCTCCTTGCGTATAATCGATTGGGCCAGCTACCATACGGATAAAAGGCATGGTTACGTCATACGTAACCTGATCCAGCTCCGGACCGGTCCATTTCATCTGTTCCAATCCATGAACAGCCTCAAAATTGATCACATTTGGGTACGTCCGGTTAATACCTGTTGGTTTATAGGTTCCATGAAAGTCAAGCATGAGCCTGTACTTTGCTGCTATCTGGGCCGCCCGGTAATGGAAATCTACCATTTGTTGATCGTCCCGATCCATGAAATCAATCTTAAAACCCTTCACCCCCATTTCCGAGTAGTGCTTGCACACCTTTTCCAGGTCCCGTTCAAAAGCATAATAGCCTGCCCATAAAATAATGCCTACACTTTTTGCTTTCGCATAATCAATCAGCTTCTTCAAATCTATTTCAGGCACTACCTGGAACAAGTTGGCTTTTTTATTTACAGCCCAGCCCTCATCCAGAATTACATACTCAATCCCATTTTTCGATGCAAAATCAATATAAGCCTGATAAGTCGCTGTATTTACACCTGCCTCAAAATCAACATTCGAAATTCCCCAATGGTTCCACCATTCCCAAGCCACTTTTCCAGGTTTAATCCAGGAAATATCCTTTAATCTTGAAGGAGCGGCCAGTTTATAAACCATATCATTATCGGCCAATTGCTTGTCTTCTGTAGAGACAATCACAATTCGCCAGGGAAATTTCGCTCCGGCTTTGCTTTTAGCCAGATAAGGCTGACGTGAAGATACCAATTGTTGCAATTCATTGTGTCCACCTTGCTGAGTAGCCATAGGATAAGCTGCAAAATTAGATTGAAGCGAAGTAGAGCCATTGCTATTTCTTAAATACATGCCAGGATACCCCTCCAGATCGGCCTCCGCTAAACAAACTTTTTTTCCATTGTCTACACTCACTACCAACGGCGAGAAAGCAAGCTTATCGGCACTAATTTTACTAAGGGAGGTATACGTGTATTCATTTTCAAAAGAGTTGAAATACTGGCTTTCAATATCTTTAAATTTTCCTTTTACGTATGGAACATAAGCATTAAAATCCTTTGGAAAACTGAATACAGCTTCTTCATTTTTTACCACAATCGGCTTATTTCCAGTGGATACAAAGCGATAAGCAATCCCTTCATTATAAGATCTGAAAATCAAGTTAAAATTCTCCTGGAAGCTAAATACAAGCTCATTATAATGGTCATCAATTTCATTTCTTTTATAAAAATGCGCGTTAATTTTTTGATGGAAATTGGTAGCTTTTGTACTGTTAAGTTTAGAGCCTTTGCCCCAGGTTATTCCATCATCTATTACCATCGCAAGCGATGAGGGTTTCAATATGGTATCTCCATGATGTATGAGCGAGTAGCTAATTTTGTCATTCAAAGAAATAGTTACAATCAACTTTCCATCAGGAGACTTTAACTCATACTTTTTTTGCCCCAACGCATTGATGGTAAGGGTAAAGATTAAAAATGTACTAAAGATATATTTCATGCTTGTTTTTCTCATTTCATGATTTCGTAACGGTACATTACAAAGTCATTGATGCGTGGTAGTGTTACTTGTATCGTACCTGCTCTACTTACTTCGGTATTCATTAATTTTCCGTTTCCTAATACTGGCGTACATATCAGTTTAGTTCCCGCAGGCAACCATGTTTTTATTGATCCAACAGATTCCGCTGTATGCTCTCTGTAAAAAATGAAGTAACCTTTGTTATCCTTTAAAGATTGAAAACCCGTCCAGGATCTACCAGAAGGCTCATCTCCAATAGGCAAAATTGTTCCCAGATGGAAATCGTGCTGAATCTTCCGATAAGCTTCAATCAAATCCTTAATTTTAAATGCTTCAATGGGCAATCCTGTACCTTCCATCCATGCCAGCGGCTGCCCGGCCATAGTAGTCGCAAAAAGATAGTCAAAAGAGTAGTTGTTTGGCGCAAATAAGTCACTGCCATATTTATCTGTGTTTCGCCATTTATTTAGAAACTCGATCTGCAACTTCTCCGCAGGAACATACCTGGACAACTGCCATAAATTTCGCAAAGTCCAATACGGATAATAATTCTGCCAGTCCGTATAACGATTCTCTAGAAAAATATTCCCATACTCGTTAAAAGTATAATATCCTGCTCTTCTGCCAGCGGTTGCGTCCAGGTTAAACACCACCTTATTATTGGTCTTTAGCAACACGCCATCAAACAACCTGCGGAGATTAATTTCTGATTGTTTGGTTGGAATAGCCAAACCATCAATCTTATAAGTTCGGATACCGTACGCTTTGTGCAGATCCACCAATGCTTGTACATCTTTTTCCCAATCCGCATAATCGTTCTGTACGCTTGGATTAAACCAAAGGCAGATTTCTATTCCCAGTTCTTTGGCCCTTTTTACTACCGGATGCAAACCCCTAGGATATTTAGCCGGATCTGGTTTCCAGTATGATGGATTATCCCAGATATTTTTGAAAGAACCTTTTGCCACAGCAGAATTCGGACTTTTACCTATTTGCCAACCGTCATCTATTTGAAAATGTGACAGTCCTAGTTGAGCAGCCTTTTCTACTTCCAACAAAGTAAATTTCTCATTTACCTTCGCATCCTGACTTCGATCCCCCCAGGTATTCATCATTACCATTTCATCACGTTCTGGCAACAACTTCCTGATATTCTTCTGATAGCTACGCAACGCCATTAATTGCTGAAGTTCAGTACCACTATATACACCAATTACGCTGCTGTAAGCTTTGGCCCAGACGTCTGTTTTGATGTCCTTTGCAGTTAAGCCCAATCCGGTAACCGCAAAATGGCTAAAATCGGTTGTAAAATCATCACCCTGATAAGCCAACTGTACACTAGATGTTGGCGCTTCCTTCAAAAAGAAAAAACCTCTATTAATTTCGCTATTATGAGCCACCAGTAAATTCCCTCTGTAAGAGGTTTTGCGGTATGGAATAATATTTCTTTCCTGTAACAGGTTATTGTTCCAATCCGTTACATCAAAAAACTCAACAATTTTGGTTTGCCAATGAAAACCATCTAATTTGATCTGATCTAATATTGCCGTCATCTGCTGCGACTTCATATCTTCCGCAAACTCAATATTTTTTCTGTCGGCCGCATTGGCCTGTTTAGCAACTACCGGTAGATTTGTACTTCCTTTTAAGTAAATGTCACAGGCTATCACCGGACTGTCTTCATAAATCCGATATACTTTTTTAATTGCTAAGGTGCCGCACATTGAAATCACCTCTATAGCCAGGTATTCCGGCTGAATAGATGTTCCTTTGATTTCTTTTACAGCATATGATCCTTTTGATGTGGCAGTGTCTTTTGTGAACTGAAAATCTGGATTTTTGGATCTATTAAACCATTGTTGTTTGGCATTTTTATCCGTTAGGCTGTAAGTTATTACATTCCCATTATTCCAGTAAAATTTTCGCTCTATCCATTTGTTCCCTATAACCAAAGTGTCTTTTTCCAAACGACTGTAATAGCGGCCTTGCCCATAAGCTGAGCAAAAAACACTTAAAACAAACAGCATTAAAAATATCCTTTTCATCTCCCTTTGCAAAAAATTTCTATTGAACCTGCAGGTCATTAAGCCTATTCCATCCACCCGCCGTAACTTCAGCATCAAGGGCTAATTTAATAGCTGGCCGGTTTTCTTTTGTGGTGTCAACAATGGCTACTGCCCAGGAATATTTACCTACGGGTAAATCAACAGTAGTTTTCAAATCATAAGTCAAGGGTTTATCTTTCAGCCAATTTGATGGCTCACTTTCCTTATCTACAAAAATTCTTTTAACCTTATTTTCTGCATCCAGTAATGCAAAAGCCACTTTATATTTATAGTTCCATTGCGGAATGTTGTTGGGAAAATATCCCCAACCCATATTTTTCCAGCGATGTGTAATCTTTGCTGAGGCATTGGATTTGATATGGTCGGGAAGGTTAATTTGATCAGGATATAAACGATAACCACCTTCAGAAACAAAGCCCTGCACCAATGAAAAAGCCTTTTCAAACCAGGAATCAGTATCTCCAGAACGAAAATCCATCATATTTACATGAGCCTCTGCTGAAGCCTCATACTCTCCCTGTCGGACGTCTTCGGCATGCCCCTCCTTGTACTTACCACTTGGGTCTGTCCAATACCGATGTGTACGGGATGTAATCCAGCCCCCTTCCATAATTATGGGGCGCTTAAAGTTCCATTTCCTGGCGAAGTCTTTTTCCCAACCCTGATAGTAACCTGTCATCCCGAAAGCATCATGTCTAAGGCTATAGCCTTTTTCAATTGCTTTAACCAAGAGCCTATCGCTATTTGGATTAGCTGCAGCCCAACTTTCAGAATGGCCTACCAAACGGTGATAATTAATCACTAAAGGCACCTTAGTAAAGGTTCGTGAATATAAATCCGTTACCCAATCAAATACTTCTTCTTTTAGTTTTTCTGTATCTTCAGAAGTGGCAATTTTCGGATCCTGGTAAACCACATGGTGTGCTTCGCCCCATTTACCTAAACCATAGGCATCAATAAAAGCGGTACGTACTGGATCATTAAATTCTTTAGCCAGCGCCTCTATAAATTTTGTGTAATACTTTTTAAATACCAGATCCTGAGGGTAAGGTGTCTGCCTATCCGGATGTTCCGTATTTTCCAAATAATATTTAGCACCAGCTTTAAAAACAAACTGTGGTGTATTCTGACCCTGGTCCCGTCCATCTACCACAATACGGAAAGCTATGGGTAATCCCCTCTTCTCCGCTCCCTTAATTAGCTTTGCAATCCGGGAACCTGGATCATTCCATGCATACATACCATCTTTGGGATTCAATGAAGACCAACTCGTACGGATATAACATGCAGAAGCATAATCCAGGGCCTTTACTTTCTTGTTTAATTGTGGTACAAAATACTCCGTATCCCAATAAGATTCATCAGCGCTACGTGAAGCATACATCACCCAACCATTTAAAGGATTACGCAGTACGGTTTTGCTGTTGTATTTTGGTTTTAAGGAGGTGTAATTTACCTGATCATTTCCTTTATTATGGACAACATTATATTTTGAAGCACTTATAAATATTGGGCAGCAAAGCGATACAACCAAGACAGTTTTGACTACAAATCTGTGGTGAGTTCTCTTCATACGTTCATTTGGTTAGTTAACGACTTATGGCACAAAAGTAGCCAAACACCACTTTAACCATGGTATGGATTTGTTCAGAAATGGTTTGTTTTTGTACAGAAAGCGCCAAAAGCAAACCTTACCAAGGCCCAACAATGACCTGCCACAAATATATTTCTTTTAAGTTAAATACAAACCTCCTGATGGACTTCTGGTGGATTCATAGTAGTAACGTATATATGAGGACCCAGGCAATCGTACAGAAAACCCAGAGCAATCCCACAGCAAACGCACAGAAAATCCACACAACGTATGCGCTTTCTGTGGATGTTCTATGCCTTTTCTTTGCCTTCATTCTGCTTTTGATACGGCCAAGAATAGGCGTTGAATCTGATGTCGTTTGTTGCTATAACTTTTTAATAGATGGAATCTTGCTGGTTTGTCTTAATCAACTCCGAAAAATTCTGCCTCTACTGTACCATTATCAGTTTCCATCCGAATATTTTCAATAGAGCCAGGCTGCTGATCGACACTCCCTTAGCAATTACCCCATTACCAATGACATTTTATCTTTCATATTATTCCTACTATTCGACAACTCCCGTTTTTCTCAGGTAAAGCTTATGTCAACATTGAATTAAAATTCGATTAAAACTACTTTGTTAATTTCTAATTTATTCTATTTGTATAGAATCTGAACGTAGAACTGATCAATTATCTTGAGGTTATCCTACATTTAAGGCAGCAATAAATACAAGACAAAATGAGTGAATCGAAGGTTGCAGTATTATATCAAAAAAGTCCGCCCCCTGTCAAGTATGGAATCTTGAAACCTATGAAACCGGGAGGGTATTCTGATAGCGGTGCAGATATTGCATTTTCTTTGAAAAGCAAAAATATCTGCATAATTACACCAGTAGAACATCCCTTAGTTAATAATGATTACGACTGGGTGTTCCCTGACGATGTTGAAGGAATTGAATCCGCTATGGCAAAAGGGGCGAACACATTCTGGCTGAACACCGTACTTTATGAAGGGCATCCTATCCAGAGTTACATCGGAAAGGTGGAAATAGTAGGACAGCGGCCAGGTGACACAGATAAATATGACGATAAGCTATTTGCTAATAACCTGCTTAGAAAAAACAATCTGCCCGTGCCGGATTCCTTAATGGTCGATGCTGATAATAAATACAACTACAGATTGGAATTTTCATTTCCGGTAGTAGTCAAACCAATCAGGGGTCGTGGAAGTCAGGGCGTATCAATGGCCAATAATCAGCCGGCTTTGGATAAAATTTTACAGGAAATGTTTGATGCAGATCTTTATGGAACTGCGGTATACATTGAGCCATACCTAAAAGGTCAGGAAGTAACTTTAACTGTTATGCCTCCAGGATCATACCTCATTGATGAACGGATGGTAATCAAAGACAAGCACTGGAGCCTTCCTACCGTAAAACGGTTTAATCATGAAAATGGCATTGCGCCTTATAATGGAGTAGTCGCTATCGTCAACAACAGTGCAGTTTTGGAGGAATGCGAGGAAAATTCAGTAGCGATTCTATTAGTCAGTGATGAATGTGCACAAGCGGGTTCAATTATAGACGGCAAAGCGCCGATCAGGATCGACTGCAGAGCCGATGATCAGGGCAAATACTTTTTATTTGACCTGAATATGAAACCTAACATGACTGGCGCCAGTCGCCCCCATAGAATGGATCAAGATAGTTTAACTGCATTAGCAGCAAGAGCAATAGGATGGGACTTTGGCTCACTATTAACCAATATGCTGGCGCAGAAATGGTCATAAAATTGAAAGCAAAGATATCTTTAAAAAATAAGCGCAACCTACAATAAAAGTCACTAATGAGGCGAAAAACCCTTAAAGTTCATTGCTATCATAGCATCAATTGCGATAAGCTATTTTTTAATTTACCGGTTACTCTGGATTATAGCGTTGGTACTTTAATTTGATAGAACTACCTAGCATTTGAACAGGTGTGACTACATTTGCCAAACATTTTTAAATAGCCGGTCATTGCTGCCTTTATCACATGCTAAATGATATTGTTAAGGCATAAAAACTAATAATTAATCAATGTATAAACTACTCGTTCCATTTTTCATTTGTTATATTCATTTTTCCATAAATACTGCCTACGGGCAGGCTAAAAATGCTTTAGGCCTCGGTCCAGCAATAAATGTTTCGAAAACGGGCTCATACAATCGCGAAAGTGGAATTGGTGCTAGATTGCAAGGCGAAATAAAACTTGCAAACAGAATTTCTTTAGTACCATCGATTGGCCTAGAAACGCCTTATAATGGATATTTAGGTATTTCAGGAAAGTATTATCCAATACCTAGATTTCACCTGCTTTTCGGTGGGATAGCCTATATTGGAGGTGATGTTTATGCCGGAGTTGGACCTTCTGTAGCTATAGGATATCAACTGGTAGGTTCCAGACGGAATTTTATAGACATAGACCTTCATGGAGAAATAATTAAAGTAGACCCTTACGAAAACACAACTGTTCTAGGGCTTCGACTAACTTATAATTTTTCTTTTTCTAGACCGAAATAGGCTTTACATTATTCCCAACAAACATGCCCCCCTATTGGGCTCGAATCAAAACATACTTTAAGCTACGAGATAAAGGCTTATAAATATTTGGAAAGAAAAAACCCCTCTTTACGGACTGTAAGGAGGGGTTGTGGGCCATGATGGGCTCGAACCATCGACCAAAAGATTATGAGTCTTCTACTCTAACCAACTGAGCTAATGGCCCCGATGCATTTTTTCATTTGCAGGTTGCAAACCTAGGCTTTTTTATGCAGATTTCAAAATGCAGGAAGTAAAAAGCAAAACCTGCTACCCACACCAATTTCACTTTCAACCCATATTTTTCCATTTTCTGCCGTAATAAAGTCTTTAGAAATCGCTAATCCCAGTCCCGATCCAGATTTGTTATACCCATCTGTTGGCACCTGAAAATACCTGTCAAACAAGCGTTCACGATACTGTTCATCTATTCCCTTGCCAAAATCCCTGACAGAAAACTCAATGTTTCCATCCAGTTCCACAATCTGAACAATCACTTTTGATTTAGCAGGGCTATAACGCAATGCATTAGACAGAAAGTTAATCATCACCCAAGCGGTTTTTTCAATGTCTGCGTTTACATCGGGTAAATCATTACGGCAAATCAGTTCCAATAGGATAGATTTCTGTTCTGCCTGAAACCTAACCGCATCCATAGCATAAACCGCTATCTTCAACGGATTGGTCCTTACAAAATTGAGCTGTAAATTACCTGTCTCTACTTGCGCCAGGTTTAACAATTCACCGGTAATACCCAACAGCCGGTCACTATCTTCCTTTATATGCTCCAGCAATTGCCGCTGTTCCTGATTTACCTCACCTACCCTATTGTCACTTAAAAGTTTGAGGCTCATCTTGATGGATGCCAATGGTGTTTTTAATTCATGTGATACTGTAGCTATAAAATTAGTCTTGGCTTCATCCAACTCTTTAAATTCAGTAATGTTTTTAAGCACATATACTGTTCCTGCCGACTTTGTTGCTGCAATCAATACACTTTGTTCCTGACGGTCAAAATTAGGGATCACAATTTCCTTGCTGTCCAGCTGAAAATAAGAATCCTTGTGATCTGCGTAAATTTTTAGGGGATTGCTGTGGTCAGTAGTTTCCAAAATCCTTTTCAGCAGGTCATTCTTAAGGCCCAATTCTTTAGAATTTTTTCCAAGTACATCATTTTTGTTCAAATTAAGCAATCCCGCCGCAACTTTATTTAAAAACAACACTTCCTGCTTATGGTTAATTCCAATAATGGCATCATCCATCTGCTCAATGATGGCTTCAATTCTAAGTTTTTCTGACTTAAGCTCTGCCAAATTGCTATTCTCCCATTCAGCAAGCAATGCTGTCATCGCATTGAATGCTTCAGCCAATTCAGAAAATTCATCATTGTTATGAAATTCGAGCCTTTGCTTATAATTCTTACGGCTCACCTCTTTTATGGCCATTATAAACTCATGGAGCGGATTGGCTACAAAACCAGGAAAATTAACAATAAAGCTAAATAAGATAAGGAAACTAATAGAGGCTGCAAAAATAAGGTACAATGTCGCCTTCTCCACAGCTGCTTGTGCTTTTGCATTCTTTCTTGCAATTGCATTCAGGTTAATCTGTTCAATGTTGCTTAAAACAGATCTAATTTCACGTACGGCATTTTGCTCAATGATTTGGCTGGCAGGCTTTGAAACTACAACCTGATAGGCATTTTTCAGTCTCGTTACACTAGCCTGTTCACCATCTTCTGTCACATTTAAGGCTTCCAGCCTCATCTGTTTTTCAAATGCGCTTTTCACAGTGTCTGCTAGCGGAAGATCATTTTGATCCAGCAGTGTCCGCATTTCGGCAGTATATTTTAAAGATTTATAATTGTCTTTTAAAATCACCCTGGCACTACCCGAAATTTCGTTCAGATAAAATAGAGAGATGGCACCAAAAAACAGTACCACGGCAAAAAGGAATCCAAATCCAAGGCGAAGTTTTGTTTTTATTTTCATTTTATTTAGCTTAAAATAACCAGATCAGTGTCCCTGGCGGCAATGCTTCGTAATAATTGGTTAAATATAGCAGTTCGCAGGATGACCTGTAACAAATTTAAATGCGGCTTGCCAATGCATATTGTTGTAATTTCCTTTTCTTCTGCAACGCGGATAATGGTTTGTGTAATCTCATCGCTTTTCACCTTCAATACCTCTGCCCCAAGTTCTGTAGCCAGTTTAAAATTATTAATCAAATGCCGCTGTTTATCCAGCTTAATCTTATCTCCACTTTCCCTGGCGCTTTGCACATACAATACCACCCATGGGGAGCGATAGTAAGAAGCCAATCGGGCAGTTTTGCGGATCACTACTTTTGCTACTTCAGCGTTAGAGGAAATACAAGCCAAAAAACGTTCTGGTCTCAACTTAATTTGCTTAGGCACTTCAATATTGATTTTCCGCTCCAGGTGATGTGCTACCTCTTTTAGCGCCAGTTCACGAAGTTGCAGAATTCTTTCAGGCTGAAAAAAGTTATGAAGTGCCAGCTCAATTTTACTACGGTCATAGATCTTCCCCGCCTTAAGCCGATCAATCAGTTCATCAGCAGTTAAATCTATGTTGACAATCTCATCAGCGGACTCAAGGATTTTGTCCGGAATCCGCTCAGTAATTGGAATACCTGTAATGGTTTCAATCTCCTCATTCATACTTTCCAGGTGCTGGATGTTTACCGCGGAGATCACACTAATTCCAGCATCCAGAATATCAGCTACATCCTGCCATCTCTTGCCATTCTTACTCCCTTCTACATTAGTATGGGCCAGTTCATCAACAATTACGACCTCAGGATGCAGATTGATAATTCCTTGCACATCCATTTCTTCCAGTTCCTTACCCTTATAAAAGATTTTTCTTCTTTTAATCACCGGAATACCATGTAAAAGTGCATGGGTCTCCTCACGGTTATGGGTTTCAATGTAGCCAATCTGAATGTCGATACCATTTTTTAAAAGTGCATGAGCTTCCTGCAGCATGCGGTACGTTTTTCCTACGCCAGCACTCATACCAATGTACACCTTAAACTTACCCCTTCTTGATTTTTTCACCAAGTCAAGAAACTTCTTTACAGAATCAGCTTTACCATCTACTTCCATAACATTAAACTAAAATGAGACAGCAAAACTAGCTGTTAGCAAAGCATTGTGCTTAACAAATTGATCTTCTCGTCCAAACACAGCATCTTTACTGTTATACAATTTGCCTTCCAGCCTCACCACTGCATTGCTTATTGGTGCATAATCAATATTTAAAGAATATCCAGTTGTTTTAAAGCCATTAGCTGTACCTGTTGCAATAAAGACGCCATTTTTATCTTCGTAATACTCCACTCTACCCGCCATTGCCCATTTACTGTTAATTTTATATTGCGCAATAGCCACAGGAGATAACACTTCATTTTTATCACTACTTCCCTTTACTTTTTGCTGTGTTCCATAATCAAATCCAAGCGTAACACCAAACTGGTCGCTTAATTGAAATATTCCGTACACATTGTGGTAAAAACGTCTCACACGTACAGAATCAGCACCTTCAGTACCCAGGTAATTGCTATAATTCACCGTGATTTTACCAGTTGGTTTCCAGCTAAGCTGTACTCCTCCTGCCGGCTGACTATTTCCGGTCTGGCGGGTCATTCTTTGCCATCCATTCAAATAAAGTGCCGTAGCAGTCAATTTTCCATCATTGGTAATGTAGGTCATTTTTGCACCCGATTCATAATAAGGCGTGTTTTCTGAAGAAATGTTCCTTGTAAGCACCCAGCAATCTTTGGAGATGGCACTTTCAAAACCAATATGAGAAGAAAAAACACCAGCATCCAGCCAAAGGTTTGCAGATTTGGAAAGCTTTAGTCCCGCATTGGCTTCAAAGATATTCTTCAACACACCAGGTTCCGCAGCAAGATTGGCATTTGCATAAGTTCCGGCCATTACAGCAAGGTTTGCACGAACCATTCCATTTTCATAGCTACCTTTAATAAAACCAAGATTTAAGTTGACCTCATTATGCCGGTTATGGGAGTATATAAACCCAGGTCTATTGTTGTCTGACGGTTTGTTAAAATCATATCCAAAATAAGTTTCCAGGTATCCTGTTACTTTAATTTTTGGTTCTTCCTGTCCAAAAGTAATTGAACTTGTAAGTAATGCAGCGGCTAATATTAAGAGTTTTTTCATCTGTATAAATTTGTTTTTAATTGTGATGAAGCTATCAGATTTATTCATCCCACTGTGCGGTTAGAAAAATCATGATGGTTTCATTGTTATATAAATTATTTTAATTCGTCGAGTGCGATATTTAATTTTAATACGTTTATCGATGACGGGCCAAACAACCCAAATAGAGGTCCTTGAGTGTTTTTAGCCACCAATTCAGCTACTTTTCTTTCGTCCAGTTTACGGTAAGCAGCAATCCTTTTAACCTGGATCTTTGCGCCCTGTTCAGAAATATTAGGGTCTAAACCACTTCCTGAAGCGGTAATCATATCTGCCGGTATATCTGTTTTATCAATTGTTGGGTTGTATTTCAGCAGCGTGTCAATCCTGTCAGATACCTGTTGCAGGTAATCCGGATTTGAAGGTCCCTTGTTTGAACCAGCAGAGCCAGCCGCATTATACCCAACTGCCGAAGGCCTGCCCCAAAAATATTCTGGTTTTGTAAAAGACTGGCCAAGCAAAGCATAGCCTACCACTTTACCGCTTTTCTTGATTTTTTCGCCTCCCCCTTTTCCTTCAGAAAAACTTCCGGCAAATGCTACAATTAAGGGATAAACAACGCAGAGCAGTACCATTAAAACTGCAGTTAAGCGTAAGGATTGTAATATGAATGGTTTCATGATTTTAATTTTAAAGTTTAAACGAATAAGCCAACTAGTAAATCGATTATTTTAATTCCAATAAACGGTGCAATTACACCTCCAAGGCCGTAAATCAGTAGATTCCTGCGCAATAATGCACTAGCGCCAATGGCTTTATATTCCACCCCTTTAAGCGCCAATGGAATTAGAATAGGAATAATGATGGCATTGAAGATGACCGCAGAGAGGATTGCACTTTCCGGAGAATGTAGGCCCATGATGTTTAAGCTTTGTAAAGCGGGTATTGAAGCAATGAACAAAGCCGGAACAATAGCAAAGTATTTTGCCACATCATTTGCAATAGAAAACGTAGTCAGTGTTCCACGAGTGATCAGTAATTGCTTACCGATTTCAACTATCTCAATCAGCTTTGTGGGGTCATTATCCAAATCCACCATGTTACCAGCCTCTTTAGCTGCCTGGGTACCACTGTTCATGGCCACGCCAACATCTGCTTGTGCAAGCGCAGGCGCATCATTTGTTCCATCACCCATCATCGCAACCAACTTACCTAAAGCCTGTTCTTCCTTAATGTAATTCATTTTATCCTCAGGTTTTGCTTCAGCGATAAAATCATCTACACCTGCTTTCTCTGCAATAAATTTGGCGGTCAATGGGTTATCACCAGTAACCATTACCGTTTTTACACCCATTTTACGTAAGCGCTCAAAACGCTCGCTAATGCCCGGTTTAATGATATCCTGCAGCTCTATTACACCCATAGTTTTCTCGTTGAGTGCAACCACCAAGGGCGTACCTCCATTATTTGATATGGCCTTAACCTGATCTTCTGTCTCCACCGGAAAGGGATTTCCAGCTTTCAAAACCATATTTCGGATGGAATCAAAAGCGCCTTTACGGGTTCTCTTACCATCGGCAGTATCCAATCCGCTTGATCGTGTCTCTGCGGTAAATTTAATGAAGTTGGAACCCTCCGGAGCTGCTTGTATGCTGTGTCCTTGTACAGCGGCCAGCTCAAGAATAGACTTACCTTCTGGCGTTTCATCTGCCAGTGAGCTCATGATACAAGCTTCAATAAAGTGGTTCATATCAACTCCCGGCGCCGGATAAAAACTAGTGGCCTTACGATTACCAATTGTAATTGTCCCTGTTTTATCCAATAACAATACGTCAATGTCACCGGCGGTTTCTACAGCTTTACCAGATTTGGTAATCACGTTTGCCCTAAGTGCCCTATCCATGCCCGCAATACCAATAGCAGATAAAAGTCCCCCAATTGTTGTGGGGATGAGGCAGACAAATAACGAAATTAGCGCAGCAATGGTAATTGGAGTATTCGCATAATCTGCAAAAGGTTTTAAAGTCACACATACAATGATAAACACGAGTGTGAAACTTGCCAGCAATATGGTCAATGCAATCTCGTTAGGCGTTTTTTGCCTTGAAGCACCCTCAACAAGTGCAATCATTTTATCCAGGAAGCTTTCGCCCGGCTGTGTATTTACCTGCACTTTAATTTGGTCTGACAATACCTTGGTACCTCCAGTTACGGATGACTTGTCACCACCAGATTCCCGGATCACCGGTGCAGATTCCCCTGTAATTGCAGACTCATCGATTGTAGCAATACCCTCTATGATCTCACCATCTGTCGGAATCGTATCACCTGCCTCACAGATAAATACATCACCTTTTTTAAGTAAAGAAGAGGAGCGTATTTCGGTTTTACCATCGGCAAGGAGAACTTTGGCAGGTGTTTCCTCCCTTGTTTTTCTCAATGAGTCTGCCTGTGCCTTACCCCTTGCTTCGGCAATGGCCTCGGCAAAATTAGCAAACAATACGGTCAGCAACAGGATGAGAAAAATAATGAAGTTATATGCAGGGGCACCTTGTCCGCTATTGCTCATGGAGTATATTGTAACATACGCCATAATCACGGTTCCGATCTCTACGGTAAACATGACCGGGTTTTTAATCATTACCCGGGGATCAAGTTTAATGAAGGACTGTTTCAGTGCAGTTTGCACCAACGCAGGTTCAAATAATTTATTTGACGAGGTTTTCATCTCTTTTATATTTTAATTTAATGATGATGAAGCTTGCTATCGCAGGTTTCATTCTGTAATCTATTTTAGCATCGTAAAGTATTCTGCCAATGGACCTAAAGCCAAAGCAGGGAAATAAGAAAGTGCATTTAGTACGATGATGACAGCAAAGGTCATCAGACCGAAAGTCAGCGTATCTGTTTTCAGTGTACCTGCAGATTCAGGAATATATTTTTTAGCACCAAGCAAACCAGCAATGGCTACCGGGCCAATAATTGGAAGAAAACGTCCCAGTAACAATACAAAACCCGTAAGCACATTCCAAAGGATGTTATTGTCACCCAGGCCTTCAAAGCCAGAGCCATTATTTGCGTTTGATGAAGTCACCTCATACAGCATTTCTGAAAAGCCGTGGAAGCCAGGATTATTGAGCCAATTTTTTGGTTGTACTGCCCAGTCGGCTTCTCCGTGTGTATTAAAAATATAACTCGCAATGGCTGTTCCTGCCAGGATCAAAAAAGGACTAAGCAGCGTAATCAAAGCGGCAATTTTAACTTCCCTGGCTTCTACCTTATGGCCAAGAAACTCCGGTGTTCTTCCCACCATCAATCCTGAGATAAATACGGCAATAATCAAATAGATAAAGTAGTTCAGCAAACCTACACCGCAGCCACCATAAAAGGAATTGACCATCATACCGAGCAATTGCCAGGCGCCAGTCAATGGCATGGTAGAATCGTGCATACTGTTTACAGATCCTGTAGATATAATTGTAGTTACCGTACTCCAATAACCGGATATAGCTGGGCCAAAACGAACCTCTTTACCTTCCATAGCACCTGTAGCTTGTGATATTCCCATTTTAGCCAGTGCAGGATTTCCCCCCAGTTCCGAGCTTACCGTTGGAATGAGCAACAAGAACATTCCTATGGTCATTACCCCAAAAATTATCCAGGCTAGTTTCCTTCTTCTGATAAATATTCCAAATGCAATTACCATGGCAATCGGGATGATGACCTGAGCAACAAGCTCAACTGTATTGGTGATATAATTCGGGTTTTCCAATGGATGCGCTGAGTTCGCACCAAACCAGCCGCCACCATTGGTTCCCAAATGTTTAATGGCAATCATACCAGCCGCAGGCCCTCTCGAAACATTTACCGTATCGCCTTGAAGAGATATAAATTGATCCTTGGCATCATAACTAGTCGGTGTTCCATTAAAGGCAAGAATGATCGCCACTATGAAAGATAAAGGCAAGAGCAATCTGGTAATCGATTTTACAAAAAAGTCCCAGAAGTTGCCTAATTTTTCGGTTGTTTTGTCCCTGAATGCTTTAAAAAACACAACAGCAGATGCAATACCTGTTGCGCAACTGACAAACATCAGGAACATCATCACCAGATGCTGGGTAAGGTAGGTTACCCCACTTTCTCCAGAGTAATGCTGTAAATCACAGTTTACCACAAAACTAATGATGGTGTTAAAAGAAAGATCCGGGCTCATTCCCGGATTTCCATCCGGGTTTAAAGGCAATTTGTCCTGATACATGAGCATAAAGAAGCCATAAACTAACCAAACCAGGTTGATGGTTAATAAGGCTTTCATGTGTTGCTTCCAGTTCATTTCTTCTTTCGGATTGATTCCGGAAAGCTTATAAATTCCCCTTTCTAAAGGTTTTAAAAAGTCAGTCCAGACCTTTTCTCCAGCAAATACCTTAGCCAGGTATTTACCCAGTGGAATAGCGATCACCAAGGTGAGCAAGTAGGTGGCTATAATTCCAAATAATTCAGTGTTCATGGTGTTTAATTAAAATTTTTCAGGTTTAATCAGCACGTAGGTCATATAGATGAAAACGGCGATTGCGATTAAGAATAATGCGATCATAATGTGTTAGATTTTTTCGAACCAGTCGATGGATTTGTAAACTACCCTGCAGAGGATCAGCAGGGCGAAAAATAAAATGAGTATCATCATAATTGGATTTGTTTTCTCCCCTTATGCCAATACCTATACCATTAAAAAGAAAAAACACACAACACCTTAATAAACAAACACATGCAAACAAACTACTCGTTTTATAAAATAACAGGCATAAAAAAACCCTTCCATTTTGGAAGGGTTTTTATCATAATGGAAGAGCAGTCTTCATCTAACCGATTTTATATTCTTCCATCTTTCTATATAAAGTGGTCAGGCCTATGCCTAAAAGTCTTGCTGTTTCCGTTTTATTGCCCCGGGCATGAACAAGCACTTTTTGAATGTGCTTTTTTTCTACATCAGCCATATCCAGTGAACTTATTTCTGTACCAGATGTGTAAAATTCAGCAGGTAAGTAAGCATCATCCAACACTTCTCCATCAGCAAGAATCACTAACCGCTCAATGACATTCTTCAATTCCCTGATGTTCCCCTTCCAACTATAGGAAGTTAGCACCTCCAGCAGTTTATCCGTGAGCTTCAGCTCCGGCTTGTTTACTTTTTTAGCAAAAAGTTTCAGATAATGCTTTGCCAACAACTCAATGTCACTCTTACGTTCCCGCAAAGCAGGAAGAGGAATGGTAAATACCGATAAGCGGTAATATAGATCAAGGCGAAATTTACCCGTATCGGCTTCCTCCTTCAGGTTCCTGTTAGTGGCAGCTATAATCCTCACATTCACTTTACTGGTCAGGGTATCACCTACCTTGATAAAAGACTGGTTTTCCAATACCCTCAGCAATTTTGCCTGCAGGTCTAAGTTCATCTCTCCTATTTCGTCCAGAAACAGCGTACCAGAATTTGCCTCTTCCAACAAACCCTTTTTATCTTTCACAGCACCTGTAAAGGCACCTGCTTTATAGCCAAAAAGTTCAGATTCCAGCAGTTCAGGACTAAATCCACTACAATTAAGCGCCACAAAGGGCTTTAACTTCCTGGGGCTTTCAAAATGGATAGCCTGGGCAAACACCTCTTTTCCCGTACCGGTTTCGCCCAGAATCAATACTGTAGTATCAGAAGATGCAACTTTCTGAGCCAATGATACTGCCTCTTTAATAGATCTGGAATGTCCGAGTATAGAATCAAAATTATATTGACGCTGAATCTTACTTTCCAGTTCATATACTTTTAGCTGAAGCATGGCTTTATCCATTGCCTTGTACAACAGCGGTATAATCTTATCATTGTCATCACCTTTGGTAATGTAATCAAAAGCACCGTTTTTCATGGCCATTACGCCATCGGCTATGGTACCAAATGCGGTTAAATTGATAACTTCAACGTAAGATTTTATGTTCTTTATTTCTTTAACCAGCTCTACGCCATTAAAATCGGGAAGCTTTACATCACTAATTACAACGCCAATTTCCTGGTTAGCCAGAACCTTTAAGCCTTCTTTACCTGTAACCGCCAGAAAAACCTTAAATCCTTCCAGTTCTATGATCCTTGCCAGGAGACTACCAATCTTTTTTTCATCGTCTATAATCAGAACTGCTGTTTGTTTCATCGGTTTTATAAATTATCCGTGAATGGCTTCCCTGGTACCAAAGCTTTGAATCAATTCGCCTTCAAAATCCAGCCATTCCTTCCAGCGCTTATCCACATCAATATCTATGGTATACTTACGGGCAAAATTTAGAAAAGTGGTATAATGACCTGCTTCGGAAACCATCAGGTCATGGTAGAATTTTGCCAGTTCAGGATCCTTGATGTTCTGAGAGAGTACCCTAAATCGCTCGCAGCTCCGTGCTTCAATCATAGCGGCAAACAACAAGCGGTCAATAAAAGCAGAATTTCTACTGCCATCCTTACGGTTAAATTTTACCAAACGGCCTACATAATCATCCTTCCGCTCGCGGCCCAAAGTATAACCACGCTGTTTAATAATATCCACCACCATTTGAAAGTGCTGCATTTCCTCTATTGCAATGGCGGTTAGTTCTTCAACCAAATCCATATGCTCAGAATTATTGGTAATCAGCGTTATGGCATTTGTTGCCGCTTTCTGCTCACACCAGGCATGATCGGTTAAAATCTCTTCTAAATTTGATTCCGCAATATTTGCCCAGCGCGGGTCCGTTAACAGTTTTAATCCAAGCATGAGGTAATTCTATTCTTACCCGCAAAAATAGCTAATTTTGCCTAAATTTAAGCAGAGATGGACAACAAGCGTTTACTGGTTATTGGGCTGGTTTGGCCAGAGCCAAGTTCTTCCGCAGCGGGTAGCAGGATAGTTCAATTGATTGAGGTATTTCTATCCGCAGGTTATGAGGTTACTTTTGCTTCTGCGGCTTCGAAAAGCGAATTTAGTTATCCCCTAACAACTCTTGGAGTAACAGAACGTGACATCCTGCTAAATGACGGGAGTTTCAATGTTTTTGCAAAAGAAATAAACCCGGCTTTGGTGCTGTTTGACCGTTTTGTAATGGAAGAGCAATTTGGATGGCGGCTACGCCAGGAATGTCCTGACGCCTGCACAATTTTGGATACTGAAGATTTGCATTGTCTGCGCAATGCCAGACAACAAGCCGTCAAAATACAAAACCCATCTTCAGAAGCTACGCAGCCTGAACTGAATTTATTTACAGACATGGCCAAGCGTGAAATTGCTTCCATATTACGCTGTGATTTATCGCTCATCATTTCCCAGTCTGAAATGGACATCTTGCAACAACAATTCCGCATAGATCCATCTTTACTTTATTACCTCCCTTTTTTAGAAGAGGCGCTGAGCATTGAGGAAACAGAAAACTGGAAAAGCTTTGAAGAACGGGAAGGTTTTGTTTTTATCGGCAACTACCTACACGAACCCAACTGGCATACCTTACAGGTGCTAAAGACAAAGATCTGGCCGCTATTAAGAAAATTCCTGCCTAAAGTAAATTTGCATATTTATGGTGCCTATGCCCCTCAAAAGGTGATGCAAATGCACAATGTAAATGAGCGTTTTATTGTCCATGGCCGGGCGGCAAACGCCAGGGAAGCTATTTCATCTCATCGTGTTTTACTGGCTCCAATCCAATTTGGGGCCGGGCTTAAGGGTAAACTTATTGATGCCATGCAAGTTGGTACACCCTCGGTAACGACCGCTCTTGGTGCCGAAGCAATGCAAGGGGAATTAGACTGGAATGGTGCCATCATTGACGATCCAGACCTCTTTGTGAACAAGGCAGCACTGCTTTATGAAGATGAGCAAATGTGGAGCCTAGCACAACAAAATGGCGTTCAGATCATCAACCAGCGTTACCATAAGGCCTTATTTGTAGCTGACTTTATAGAAAAAACCGAATCTTTAGCCGCAAATATCAAAACCCACAGGCAACATAATTTTATTGGCCAGGTTTTGCAGCACCATACTGCAAATAGTAATAAATATATGTCCCTGTGGATTGAGGAAAAAAGTAAGTCAGGAATTCATTAAATTATTAAGTTCCCAAGATATTCACTGTTAGCCATTTTTTTCTGATCTTCTGAACAAAAAGAAATGTAAAGATGAACCCTTTGACCGCTCCATTCCTGCGGAATATTAAGCACGTCGCGTCCAACAATTCGTTTTTGTCCTCCTACACTATAAGCTATTTCCTCCAATTCTTCGCAGTAGGCTATCATCATTACCCGGTCTGCTGCAACTGGCCATTTGTTATTACTTAACCAGGTAAATACAACTTCTCCATTTTGCAGTTCAGCTGATGGCTCCCGGGCCGGCTGCAAACTACCAAGGCTTAAGATGACTTTTGAGTAATCAAGAGTGTACTCTGGATACGCTCCACTTAGTGCATTCAATAACACGGTGGATATAGCCTTACTATAAGCGTTTTGTCCAGGCCCTTTAGCTTCTCCAAAGCTGACTTTTACAAAATCCTTAACAGATTTAGTAAAGCTGTTTGCAATTGCAAATCTAGCTCTCGATGCGAGTTGTAGTTCTGACGGTGGTACAGTAGATGTTTTTGAGACCCCACGTGCAACCAGTTTTCCATTTAGTATGTAGTAAATCATGTCTCCAACTCTACCAGTAATATGTCCTAAAATTCCATTTTTTAAACGTGCCATAATTGTATTTTTTAATATAATTTAATTTGTGAATAGATACTATTGCTGCTCCTGCCTTTATAACCAGTAAAAAAGCTATAAACATGTAATTCATTTCCTGCAAGATCTGCTGGTAAAGTCAATACAAACTCCATACTTGCACGTTCAGTAGCATTTTCAACAATGGTAAAGCGTTCTTTTGTGGCATTGTATACAAACACCATCAATTGATCGCTAGCCTGGGCATACTCAGAAATGGGTTGACTATGTGTCCAGCTAAATTTCAAGACTCCCTCTGGCAATGCTATAACATTAAACTGAAATGGATTTTTCAAATCCCCGATGCTCCACACGATATTAGGATATACAAGTCCTAAATCCGGTGCATTACCAGTAATTGCATGTTTAAGATTATACTGTACCGCCATGTTCATAGGCGTGTGTATCTTCTTTTTAGGTTTAAAACCCCGCTTAATCAGGTTACTACCCTGGTTCAAAAAAGAACTGACCAGGCCCATTTTACACTGCTGGCCCAGTTGTTCGATAGTTAAGGGTTTAATGGATGCGTCATGAAGACCAGTTAACACGTTGCGTCCATTTACAACTCTGCCTACTGTACTACCAAGCTTCCCTTTGTAATTTCCAAGAATTCCGTTTTCTAAAATTGCCATATTTATTGTTTTTAAGTTTTTTCCTCCCACATGCACCATGCAATAGAACCTGAAACGAAAATAATCAATTAAAAAACAAAAAAACTAAACAGCAGCGTCTTACGGCGCAAGAATACCCTAAAAGGTGCAAGAATATATAAAAAACTTAAAAAAAACCTGAAAAAATTTAGCAAAACAGCATAAAACAACACCCAATAAACTTATGCTGAGCATATCCTCATGATAATAAGCCAAAGAAAACGCAAAGGAAAGTCAAAGGAAATCGGAAGGCTGCAGCGTTCTCTGCTCGAAGTCTCAGCGGAGTTGCTTCGCTTATAATCGAACAAACACCGACAGAAAAGCGGCAAAAACACGCCCTAACTTCGACCCTACCTTCAAGTTTCCTTCAAGTTTGCTTCAACTTAACTTCCTGTTTCCATCATCATGCTGCCTAATTTCCTTACATTTCCTATAGGCCAGGGCCATGAGTTCTTTTGCATAAACTGCGTCCTCATAATTTCGAAGATGAAAGCTGATCCAGCCGGAAGACGAAAATCTATGATGGTCTTCTATTTTTCCTTCCTTCATCAGGAGCTGTTTGATCTTGAGACTAAATAAAATATCCAATAAGCCATTACCGTGAATATGCCCAAGTTCTTGCTGTCCACAGTTAAACTGCAAACCGCCATATTTATGTCTCTCAAGGCTGGTATCTTGCCATGAAAGCACTTCAGTTTCCAGCTCATCCAGCCAATCCAGCAATTGGGGCTTAGCAATAAAAGACCATAAGATCAACATGCTTTCAAATATGTGAGGAAGTAAAGGTATCTCCTTTAAACAACCAAAGTACTTTACTATAAATGAAAATAAACTAGTTTTTTTCACTCAATTCTTTGATGTGGTCCATTACCCTCAAATGTACATTCCGTGTAATACTTTTAGCCCATATATCGTAATACCATGTAGGGAATACATACAGCCTATACCAACTATTGCCAGTCAAAGTGGTAGTTCCATTTCCATTATCTTTCAGTAAAAATTGCCCTCTAAGAATATCAATGTGTCCCATAATTTCTGGGTCACGTGGTTGTCCTACTATATCAAAAGTAAGGTCTTTAGCTGGTTCATATGTTACAATTTTTTCATCGAACACATACCCATTATTAAAAATGCATTTACGTCCCGCTCCTTTATAATTTCCCTCCACGGTGGTCTGCATAGGGCTTGGCATTCCGATTTGAAATAGCCAGTATTTGTTTTCTTGCTTAATTTTCTCAAAAGCCACTACATGGTTCCAAACTTCAGATGGAGAAGCATTGATAATGATTTCATCCGCCACAAGGTTCTGGTAGTAGTGCTCAGACCTGGAATCTACCACAAATACAACTAGTAACACAGCAAAAATACTGACATTTAAGGTCTGGTTATTCCTCATGAATAGCTTTCGTCCTATAAAAGCACCGGTAACTACAAAGGCAAAAATAAGTGGTGAGACGATAATCAGGCAAATTACACCTTCTTTTAAAAAAATGAAACTAAGCAGAATTGCAATGAGCCCGTTCACTACTGAATTTCCTACAATAGATTTTGTACTTAGTCCAAGATCTCTCCAAAACCAGGCGGAGATCATTCCCATGATCATAGGAAGAATAACAAATTCTGAAAATACAAGCGTGCCGTCGCCTTCTACAATATAATATTTGCTAAGGCCAATTATAGCTAAGGCTAATAAATTGGCGGCAGTAAAGCCCTGCAACAAACGAGAATTAAAAATTTTTTTCATATTACTTTATTAAATTCTTATGCTAATAATGTCCTTAATGGCATGCTCAGCTTTCGGAAAAACGAAGACATAGCCGCTGTCTAGCAGTCGTTTTGGTAAAACCCAGCGACTTTTTAGAATAAGTTCCAACTCTGTACCGATGAGTAGCACGCCGATGCTTAGCAACCAGGTTGGGGCAGGCAAGCCAAAAGGCACCCCCCAGGCTTTCCTAATTTGAGCCATGAAATCTACATTCTTTAGTGGCGCTGGTGCTGTGCAATTGATGACTCCATCCAGCGCTTTGTTTTGCAAAACCCAATCTGTACATTTTGCTGCATCCTGTTCATGGATCCATGACATATATTGCTGCCCATCACCCTGTTTTCCACCTAAACCACATTTAACCAAATTAAACAAGCGTGGAAAAGCACCATCAGCCCTCCCCAATACAATGCCCATCCTTAGTGCTACCTTTCTGGTTAGTGGGGTATTCGTATTAAAAAAAGATTCCTCCCATCTTCGGCACACTTCAATAGAAAAACCATGTCCTATTTCTCCAGTTTCTTCATCCTGAGGATGGTCTTCAGCATGGCGATAAACTGTTGCAGAGGTAATATTGATCCAGAGTGCCGGAGGTTGCGACATTTTCTCGATTGCCTTACCTAGTAATTCTGTAGGCAGCACTCTGGATCTGATAATTTCTGCTCTGTTTTTTTCGGTGTATCGGCAATTAACATTTTTGCCACATAAATTGATGAGCAAATCTGCACCAGTCAAGCTGTCAACCCATTCACCTTCATGAAGTGCATCCCAAACTACTGTTTTAATGTTTCCTGTTTGTGGCGCTGGTTTTCGGCTTAAAATAACAACCTCCTCTGCTAAAGGCCTGTAATATTCTGCCAAAACTCCACCAAGGTATCCGTTACCTCCGGCGAGTACAATTTTACGGTGTTTCATGTTATTGGTTTAAAAGGATAAATGATAAAACGAGTAAACGGTACGTAAACCAACTGATGGTTAGCGTCCAGCCTAAACTAAGCAGCCTAGTTCTGCGAATATGTTCCAGAAACATCAGCCCGGCAACAAACATAAACCAAGCTGCGTAACATATTGCATTCATATCAAATAATTTAGAAAGCAAAAGCCCGGGTAAAAGCAATAATGCCCCAGCAAAAGATATGGTCATCATGTTGCCTAGATACTCCCAGCGCTTCTGCCGACTTACAAAACTGACAACCATTCCCTGGAACAAAATTTGGCCACCACAGATTAAATATTCCCGATAAAACGGAGCTTCCGGAAGAAGACCGTTCATGGTATTAGCATATGCAGATAGTATATAAGCAGTAATGCCCCAGGTAAAGATCAAATAGGCAATGCGGTACCTTAAACGAAAGGTTGGCTGCAGCCCGCCTTCTTCTGCACTTGGTGGTACTATTACCCTTCTGTTGTAGGAAACAAAAGCGTAAACTTTGCTCATGAGCCAAACGAAAGGACTAAAATTAAAAAGTGGTTTTAGAAGGGGAATAGCGACAGAGAAAATTTTAAACAGACTCTCAATTCCGAAGGTTACTTCTCCTGTTTCCTGGTTTACGATTGCAATTTCGTTGACAGCACGTTGCCTGTCTAACATCGGACAAGCCTCTTGTGGAAGTTCCTGGTAAGCAGTCCTACCGTTTTTCTCTAAAATCCCCAAACTCACAAAACTTTGGGTATACATTTTACACATCGGACATTCTGCATCGAAAAGGATCAGGTGGTTCTTTAGCGTTTTCATACATTAAATATTAAACTTTCAGTAATTTTTGAAACTTACACTGATAAAAAAAATCTTACTTGAAGATTTTAAAAATTGAACTCCAAAACCAGCTTTCTTCAGCTTTAAGCATGGTATCTAAAGTCTTGTCTACATTTTTCGCTAACTTATTAATATCATTGATAGATTTATTGAATGTCGCAAACTGCGGATCTTTTTTATCACCTTCCAACTGACTCAGCTCTGCTAAAATTTTCAATACCGGATCAAGCTCACGTTTTCTGCGTTCTTTAGCCACTTGCCTTGCAATGTTCCAGGTATCTTTATCTGCAAAAAAATATTCCTTGCGCTCCCCTGCTTTGTGCTGTTTTTCAATTAAACCCCAACCAATCAAATCTCTTAAAGTCATGTTGGCGTTGCCTCTTGAAATATTAAGCGTTTCCATGATCTCTTCTGTAGTCAGTGCTTCAGGCGAAATCAGCAGCAAAGCATGAACTTGTGCCATGGTGCGGTTAATTCCCCATTCAGAGCCTAGTTTACCCCAGGCCTCTATGAATTTCTGTTTTCCTTCTGCTAATTCCATGCACAAATATACTAAACTTATTAAACTTTCAAAAATAACTGAAAGTTTAATAAGTTATATATCTAATGAGTTTACTGGTCGTCCAATGTCTTTAAAAAAGCAACAATGGATTTAATTTCTTTTTTATCCAAATTCAGTGGCTCAGGGGCTAGCGTCTGGTTTTCCAAATTGATGCCAATTCCGGCTCCCCCACCTCTATTGTAAAAATCCAAAACCTGTTCTAATGTTTGGTAAGCGCCATTGTGCATATATGGAGCAGTCCTTGAAACATTGCGTAATGTTGTAGTCTTAAATGCATGTTGATATTGAGGGTAAGGGTTTAAAGTGAACCGGCCGGGATCTTCATCTAATTTGGCCTTTGCTGTATCGGCTTTAGCTGGTAAGCCCAATACCTCGGCTTCGCTTTTGTTAAATAAAGGTGATGGTGTTCCATTAAAAAGCGGTGCAAAATGACAGCTGCCACATTTTGCCTTTCCCATAAATAAGTTATAACCGGCTTTTTCTTCTGCGTTGAGCTGCCGTTCATCTCCCTGCATATATTTGTCTAACCTCGAAGAAAATGGTGCTAATGATCGGATATAGCTTGCCAACACATGTTGTATATTCCATGGGTTTGCCGAGGTATTTTTATCGCCAAATACCTTAGCAAATTCTGCCCTTAGCGCTTTGTTTTTATTTATCCTAACAGATGCCTCTTTTAGAGAGCCATCCATTTCTTGTTTATTGTGCACAACATCTAATGCCTGATCTTCAAGTGTGCCTGCTTTAAGGTCATAAAAGAATGCCCGCTGATAACCGGCATAAATTAAAGTTGGTGTGTTTCTACTTGCCCCCTTGGCAATTGCCAATCCATCCGTAAACGCAGCACTTTCATGGTGGCAGCTTGCACAGCTTTTGTTTCCTCCATTTGATAAAATGGTACTATTGAAAAGCAATTTACCTAATGCAGCTTTTTCATTGTTTAAGTACTCCGTGTAATTGCCTACAAACTTGTTGATGTTTAACGCATTTTTTTCAAATAGTGTTGTCGCAGTATCTGACATGGCAGAACCGCCTGCAACTGCTTCAATATGGTTTATTTTACGCAGCTGGGCTATGTTTTGATTAATTGGTTGCAGGTATTTGGTTGTAAAGTCTAACCTGTTAAAAGTGTTAAAATCAGGATTATTTTTGATATAGCTAAGGGCGGCCTCCAATATTTGATCTGCCTGTTCATGTCCTTTATAATTCAACAACACACTTTTAATACCTTCCAGAGCAGAAATAGTTTCTGGCAAGCCCTGCAATGATGCAGGTGTGTCAAATCCGGTAATCCCCAGGCTCGTGATGCGAAATATTTCCAGTCGTACGGCATCAAACAACTGCGCATCTGTAAGCTGATACTGCGCATTGTACCGGGCTGTACGTTTGAGGTTCAATTGCATCTTCTGCACTTCATTTAATAAGTTTTCCCTATTTTCTTTATCGGGTGTATCGTACACAAGTTCTTCCATTACCTGAAACCCGGAAGGTTGCTTAATCAAATTTTCTCCAAGTTCTATTTCATCAATGGCTGCGCCATTTACCAGAACAGCTGTTGTAGGGAAGAAATATTCAAAGTAATATTCAATCCTTTTGTACTGGTTCCTTGCTTTAAGAAAACTTTTTTTGATGTTAATTTCGTCACTTTTTTTAACGGCAGGAAAAAGCTCCTGATCTACTATATTTTGAAGAATGGTTAATTCTGATTCAAAAACACCCTTAACCTGCAATACAGGCACTTCTTCTTTATGCACGCAAAAAATAGAAGGTAATGTTACGAGTGCAATAAGTGTAGAAAAAATAGCAAGTTTTTTAATTCTGATCATGTTCGGCTGTGTTAACGAAAAATCCCCCCAGTGCATAACCTGCATCTGGAGGGATAATTTTAAAAGAAAAGGTTATTATCTTGCTATACCGCGAACAATTACAACTTGCCCGCCTTCGCTGTTGTTTGTTAGGCGAGTGGTTCCACCATCGGCATTTCTGTATTTGGCATCCTGCCAGGTATGTGGATGCAAATTAACTATAAAGCTATCCGGAATACCCGTCATTGAAGAAATGTCGTACATCGCACCGTACTCCCAGCTACTGGTAAGCTGACTATTTACAGAATTGTATTTAGAATTGAAAGTAGCATCGCTTCTGCGGTGGTTCATTTGCAACATAGGTTTTAACGTTTTTGCAGCCATAGCAAACTGCCAGATGGTACCATCGTGATCGTTATCTCTATAAAATGAATCTCCGTCTTCCTGGATATATACATAGTTTTCTGTCACGCATAGGTTATCAGGATTTACAATGCTTTTACCTGGGTTATCATGACCGTCTACCGCCACTTCCAATTTACCTATCAGCGGATTATTTGCGTCCAATACCAGCTTATAAACCCTTCCCCACATCGTTTTTCCGCTTACCGGGGTTACTTTATCAGCCTGACTTACACCAGTTGCAGTAAAATAAACCTCACGACCATTGGCTGCGCTGCCTTTTCTGTAATCGATATCTTCAACACGTGCCAGCATCAATGCTTTTTTATCTATGGTTTGCTGTTGTAACTGCGCACCTGTAGAAGTTTTAGGATCAGTAAGCTCCACAAATTCTACATCGTAAGATGTGCCTTTGCTCATATTGGTTTCTACAGGGTCATTGTTGGTACGTTTCATCGCATATAATTTGCCACCTATCAAGTCGCCCTGTGCATTAGAAACATACATGGCAAGCTGACCGTCTGTTTCATCCTCACCAATTAAAATGACAGTTTTACCTGGATAAGAACCTTTTGGCAATGGTACTGCATTCTCTGCACTCCATCTTCCTAAGGCAGATAAAGTGCGTTGATTATTTTTCTTGTCTGCCGCAGCAAATGGGTCAATGGAGTGGATCATAGATTCCGCACCACTTTCTCCAGCTGTAAGGAAGGTTGCTTTTGCAAAGCCATGCTCTTCCGGAGTAGCCAGGGTTGCCGAGCACAAACGGGTCATCCCTCCATCTGAGTCTACAATGTACTCACCTTTTACTGGCTTAAAGTTTTTATCCAGATACACCCTGGAAACAGATTGCAGAATTTCATGGTTATTGATCATAATAAAACCCTCGCCTGCCGGATTTTTGATGATTCCCGCACCATCTGGCTGAGCACCAAAAACGAAGTTTGGCGATTCAGGAAGTACATCATCACTACTGATCAGGGTAGTAATCTTCAGACCTTCAAAACCGGTCATTGCCTTTACCAGAGAAGGATTTACAGAGTAGTCTTTGAGTTCAATGGCAGTCTCTGTTTCTGTTTCTTCATCCTTGCTGTCCTTTTTACAGGCGGTGATGGCAATAGCTGAAGCAACGAATGCAGCGACAGCAAATGTGAGCGTTCTTGCTTTAAATAGTTTTTTTGACATAGTTTGATTTATATATAATGCAAACTTAGTGACGGCAGGTTGCGGGAAATTTAACGGAATGTTAAGTTAACTACAGAGAGATTATTTAGAATAATTCTCAAATAAACATCAGATAGTCACCTGTTCGAGCCAGTGCAAAAAAGAACTGCCTATAAAATTTGTCCAGCTAAAATCTAAAACATGATTAAAAACGTATATGAACAGATTATAAAAATTACCAACCAAACCTACCAAATAAATGAAAAAATGGCTTACTATAGCATGGCTTACTACCCTCATGGTGGCTATCGGTGCATTTTTTTGGTACAATCAATTTGTATACAGCCTACCAACCCCAGTGCCTTCCAATTATCGTACTGTTAATCCCGGAGAGAAAATACCATTGAGTGATCAGATTCGCCCAAACAACAATAAGCCAGTATTCCTTCATTTTTTTAATCCTGATTGTCCTTGTTCCCGCTTTAATATCGATCAGTTTAAAGCTTTAGTAAAAACCTATCAGGATCAGTTGAATTTTGCGGTAATATTGATGTCTGCTAAGCGCTATAAAGAAGCTGAAATTCAAAGCCGATTTGGAATTACAGTACCTGTTTACACAGACAGCACGCTTGCTTCAACCTGTGGTGTGTATTCTACGCCGCAAGCTGTACTTATTAAAGAAGACCAAACACTTTATTACCGCGGAAACTATAATAAAAGCCGTTATTGTACAGATATGAAGACCAATTACGCAAAAATGGCTATTGAAGGGATTGTGAAACATACAAAATTAGATGGCCTTGACAAGTATGCCCTTAAGGCTTATGGTTGCACATTACCAAATTGTGAAAAATAATGTCAATACATACATCTGATGCTCCGCTAGCGCACATCACGGAAACACTTGAAGCCTACCATTTAAATGTAAAAGAACGCTCAGACCGGCTGATCAACTATTTTCTTATCGCTTTCTTTATAACAGGACTTGTGCTGGCAGGTTTTTATGATACCTGGACAATTGCTTTAGGCGTAGGTGGACTTAACTTACTTGCTTATTATTCTGTTAAATGGGCACTTCCAGAGTCAAATCTTTACCAATATGTGCTGAGTGTTTGCCTGGGCATTTTTATGGCCCAGTTTATTTACCAGATGCATGGCATGTTTGAAATGCACTTCTTTGCTTATATTGGTAGTGCCATCCTGATTACCTACCAGAACTGGAAGCTTCAAATTCCAATGCTGGTTTTTGTGATTGTCCATCACATGTCGCTCAATTACCTTCAGAGCCTTGGTTATGGTGAAGTATATTTTACCACATTTGATTACCTGGAAACCAGGACTATCGTTTTCCACATACTATTAACCGGGGTTATTTTTTTTATCGCTGGTTTATGGGGGCACCACTTTCACAAATACAATGGTACCCAACTTTCTATGATGGCTTATATCCAGGAAAAAAAGGAACACCAGGAGTTGTTGGAAAAGTTAAACCACGAGCTTAAAATATCTAATCAGGAAGCGGTTAATGCACGTCTGGATGCTGAGAAAGCTGCACAGGCCAAAAGTGTATTCCTGGCCACTATGAGTCATGAGATCCGTACGCCTATGAACGGTGTACTGGGTATGACCTCTCTTTTAACGGAAACCAGTCTCGACGAGGAACAAAAAGACTATGTAAATGTGATCAATACCAGCGGCGAGGCTTTATTAAACGTTATCAACGATATCCTTGACTATTCTAAAATTGAATCGGGCAACCTGGATCTGGAAGAAACCAGTTTTGATCTTCATAAATGTGTAGAAGATGTAATTGATCTCTTTGCTAAGCGTGCAACTGTTCAGAACATAGATCTTCTATGTGAAATTGACCATCGTTTGCCTGAAGTACTTGTGGGAGATGCTTTTCGCTTACGTCAAATTTTGATCAACCTGGTTAGCAACGCCATGAAATTTACCAACCAGGGTGAGGTACATTTGTCTGTTAAACATCTAGGCACTTATGATGACGTGGTAGACATCCTTTTTGAAATCCGTGATACAGGGATCGGGATTCCAGAAGAAAAACTGAATAAGCTATTTAAGCCATTTTCTCAGGTTGACTCTTCAAACACACGCAAGTATGGAGGAACAGGGCTTGGCCTGGTGATTAGTGAGAAATTAGTAAAGCTAATGGATGGCACCATAAAAGTAAACAGCAAGGTTAACCAGGGAACCGTATTTGCTTTTAACATCAGATCTGTAGCTGGCTTATCGGATACTGAACAATATCTTACAGTTGATCCGGTTCAAAATGCGGGTAAAAAAGTGCTGATCATAGACGATAACCATACCAATTTAAGGATACTTAAAGGGCAGCTGGAACAGTGGAGCCTCCATCCTATTGTTTGCAGTGATCCAAAAGAAGCACTTAATCTACTTGCTGATGCTGAAAAACCAGATATGATCATTACCGATATGCAAATGCCCGAAATGGATGGCATAGAACTGGCAAGGGCCATTAGAGCAAAAAACACCGATGTCCCTATTATCTTGTTAAGTTCTGTTGGAGATGAGGGCAAACATAGAAATACTGATCTTTTTGCAGCCGTAATCAATAAACCTGCAAAGGCGAAGCAACTTAGAAAAATCGTTAATCAGACCTTACATCAGCAAATGCTGAATGTCCAGGACAAAGGGGGAAACACCAATATACTTAATGTAGAATTTGCAATTAAATACCCATTGCAAATCCTGCTGGTAGAGGATCATCCGGTAAATATCAAGCTGGCGACAAGGATCCTGAATAAATTAGGGTATGAGCCAGACTTAGCTGGCAATGGTTTAGAAGCAGTTGAAAAGTTTGATCAAAAAACCTACGATTTGATCTTAATGGATGTATTGATGCCAGAAATGGATGGATTGGAAGCCACGCAGATCATTAGAAAACTCGCAGGGCATCAGCCTAAAATTGTGGCCATGACGGCAAATGTAATGTCTGAAGATAAGAATGCCTGTTTTAGTGCAGGGATGGACGATTACTTATCTAAACCGATAAATATTGCTTCACTGCTTGAACAGCTTTCTAAAACCTTTAACGAAAAAACGCAAAGCAGTCCAACACTATAACCTATTTCCGTCTATAAATTTTATTAAGCCCTCCAGCGAACAGGGAGAAAAATATTTTTTATCGGTATCTGGATCTGTAGTAGCTCCGGATACCAAACCTACTACCAATCCTTGTTGATCTATTACCGGCCCACCGCTTAATCCGCCGAATTTTTCGGGTACTACAACATCCTTCAATAAAATCCGGTTGCCTATCGTTTTATAGTATTCAAATTCATATACACGTTGGCTTCCGGTTTCCATTTTCCGGGTCCAGCCCAGTACAAATAGTTTTTCACCAGGGATTAACGGCGTGGTACGTGCTGATAGCGGTTTAACATGTGTGCTGTTGGATTTTATAGAAAACAGCAACCAGTCCTCGTCGTATACTGAGGCATCTTCAAGTAATGCGGCTTTATTTTCATTGAGCAATTTATCGGTAACTACTAGCTCCTGTTTTTGATCTAAAGGAAATAAACTCCAGTTTTTGATGTTGTTTGCAAATGTGAGTGTTTTCATTTCCTCATTTTTAACATGTTTTAGCAGATGCTTAGCGGTTACGGCAAAAGTATCTGCTTTGTATTTCAGCAAAAAGCCACAGCTAAACCTTGGCTGATCAAATTTCGGGTCAACAAAATCAATTTTATTGCTGAGTGCAATAGCGGGAAATGTTTGGGTTGATACTTTCTCCTGGCTGCATGCTGAACTTGAAATTGACAACAGCAGGCATAAACGGATCAAATTGACCTTTGTAAACTGAATGTTCATACGATTATATTTTGGTTAGATAAATTAAATAGGCCATTCAAGAATGATTGGCCTATTTAGTGAAATATTTTTTCAGCATTTAAGAACTGGTCAAATCCAGGCTAAGCACTTAAATTATAGGTATTATTTACCTTTTTATAGTTGAAGATGTAATCTTTAGGCGAAATGCCGGTAACACTCTTAAATACCCTGTTAAAATTGGTGATACTATTAAAACCGGCATTATAAGCTACTCCGGAAATACAATCCGCTTTCCTACCCGAAATTAGGTTTTTACAAGCTTCGTTAATCCTAACCTCGTTTAGAAAAGAAATAAATTTACGTCCTGTATGTTTTTTAAAGTAACGGCAAAATGCTGGCGGTGTCATATACGCAACATCAGATACGTGTTCCAACGTAATCGGCGTATGGTAATTCTGCATAATATAGTTTAGAATATTGCTTAGCCTGATCCCTTCGTTTTCCGAAATATCAGAAGAGTAGACAGCTGGGCAAAGTGGCTCAGCATCTCCAATGGCTATAAAGTTGTCAAACAAATCCAGAAAATTAAACAACAAACCTGCACCTGAAGATTGATGCACCATCTGCAATTTTGCGGCAATTTGCGCCGTATGCGCTGCAGGTATTTTAAAGCCATGCTTATTGTTCTGCAAGAACGTTTTGTAGTTTCTTGTTTCAGGCAGATTAAAAAGTGACTCCATTTTTCCAAGCGGATTAAAATATAAAGAGCATGCACTAATCTGTTTACCACTATCAACCTCAAAATATTCCGGGTTACTTTTAAATAAATGAGGTAGGTTGGCGCCAATCATAAAAATATCTCCAGATTGAAAGGAATGCATATTATTCCCGGCAACTAATGTCCCTTCTCCCTTCTGTATCCAGGTAATCTGAAATTCATCGTGGCGGTGTAGATAAGGGTAAAAATGAGGAAGTTCTACTTGTTCGGATATGACACTTTTATCATCAGGCACTAACAGCGTAAATGGTAATACTTTCATAATTTAAGTTTGTTTGGTTTGACATTTTGAATATACGGATATTAACAGAAATTCAAAGAAAAATCAACAGACAAGTTAAAATATGGCTACAATTTGCAAATTTAAGATCTGTTAGGACTAAAGGCCTGCATATCAACCTCTGTTTGTTGTCCATTTAGTATCTGGCTCACCAAAAGTCCGGTTGCAGGGCCTAAGCTCAAGCCCATCATCCCATGCCCCGTAGCTACAGTAAAATTGGTTAATTTATGGTCCCTGCCTATATAGGGCAATCCATCTGGCGATGAGGGCCTGAATCCGTACCAGATATCTTTTAATTCTGGCAATGCTGGTTTCAGGTCCGGAAAATAGTTGGGTACAGACTCTACAATACCCTTAACCCGGTTCATATTTACCTGACTATTGATCTTCGCAATTTCCATCGTTCCTCCGTAGCGGATCTGGCCATTCATAGGTGTAATGGCAACCCTTGCCTCGCACAATAAACCAGGAATAGTCATGCGCTGCTCAGGCTCATCTTCCATGAAGGAATAGCCTTTTCCGGGCATAATAGATAAGTTTAAATTGAGCATTTTGGCTACTGCGGGTGACCATGAGCCAGCAGCAAGGATATATTCATCAGCTTTCCATTCCACATCACCTGTAAACAAAGTAGTAATTTTGTTAGATCTGGTTTCAATCCGGGTTACTTCATGGTTGCGAGCAATAACTACATTATTTTTTTCCAGGTAATTGAGCAGGGCCTGCATTAATTTTACAGGATATACATGCGCGTCACATCGGTAATGTACAGCGCCCAATACACTTAGGTTGAGCTTAGGCTGCAAAGCCTTGCATTCATCAGCACTCAAAACGGCCATATCCAAACCGAGTTCAACAGCCCTTTTTGCCAGATGCGCTTCTTCCTCTGCCGCCTTTTCTGTTTTATAAAAGGCAAGAATTCCATTTTCTGTAAGTTCAAAATCAAAGCCAGGCTCTTTGGAAAGGTCTTCAAATAATTTTTTACTGAGTAAAGAAAGGTCTCTTAAGGGTACAGCCGATTCCGCAACATGTTTTTTGGTGGAGTTCCTAAGAAACTTAAGTCCCCAGGAAGGAAGCCCTCCTCCCAAAGATGGCTTCACATAAAAGGGACTTTTACTGTCAAACATCCAGCGGATGCCCTGTTGTATCATCCCTGGCGCAGCTAAAGGCACAAAATGGCTTGGCACAATCATGCCCGCGTTTCCAAAAGAACAATTATCAATGATATCACCCTTGTCTATCACCGTAATTTTATGTCCTTGCTTACTGAGGTAATAGGCAGAACTCAACCCCACTATCCCTCCTCCAATTATAATTATATCTGCCATTGTGCTAATTATTTAGATGACCTGAAAACCATGTGCGTATGGGTCATCATTATCTATCTTAATTGTGTTGTAACCGTAAACCTTGGCCCAGCCCTCAATACTCGGTATGATGGCCTCGTACTTATCCATTTTAACCACATCCTCAACCTTTCCGGTAAATTTACTTCCTATAAAACTCTCATGAATGAAGAGATCGCCCTTGTTAAGTTTACCTTTAGCATGCCATTGGGCCATACGTGCCGAGGTGCCTGTACCACATGGCGAACGGTCAATCGCTTTATCGCCATAAAACACAGCATTTCTGGCAGTTGATCCCGCATCCAGCGTATCTCCAGCCCACAAAATATGACTACAGCCATTGATGGTGGCATCTAATGGATGTACAAAGGTGTACTGTTCGTTAATTCGCTTTCTAATGACCTGACTCCAGGCAATCAATTGACCAGCAGTATAGTCCTGAATGCCACTAAAATGCTCCTGCGGATCAACAATGGCATAAAAATTACCCCCATAGGCCACATCAAAAGTGATCATACCAAGATCAGGGCATTCAACAGTTAAGTCCTGCGCAGCCAGGTAAGAGGCTACATTGGTTAATTTTACTGAATCAACTTTATTCCCCGATTGTACATACTCAATATGTACCAGCCCTGCTGGCGCTTCCATACGAAGGCGCCCCGGGATTTTAGGTTGGATTAAACCCTCTTCTATGGCAATGGTTATGGTACCAATAGTGCCATGTCCGCACATAGGCAGGCAACCACTTGTTTCTATAAATAAAACAGCTACATCATTCTCCGGATCATGAGGCGGATAAAGGATACTACCCGACATCATGTCGTGGCCCCTTGGCTCAAACATTAATGCGGTACGGATCCAATCGTACTCTTTTAGAAAATGCTGACGCTTTTCGCTCATATTTGCCCCTTTTAATACGGGACCACCACCAGCAACCAACCTTACGGGATTACCGCAAGTGTGTGCATCTACACAAAAAAAAGTTTTATTCCCCATAATTACGCTTTACTCCAATTTTGATCAGTTAACCTGAAAATATTTAAAGGATTACTTTTTTTAAGTTCGTCTGGCAAGAGTTCATCTTCCCAATCCTGCCAAGCCAGCGGTCTTACAAAACGGTATACAGCTGTTGAACCCACCGAAGTAAAACGGCTGTCATTGGTAGCCGGAAATGGCCCTCCATGCTGCATAGCGGCACAAACTTCAACCCCTGTAGGTACACCATTTAAGATCAAACGTCCCGTAACATCTGTAAGCCTGTTCAGCAAATCTGTATATTTTGAAAGCTCGTTTTTTGCGGACATTATCGTTGTGGTAAGCTGCCCTTCCAATACATTTACCACCTGCAGTAACTGTATCAGATCTTCCGCAACAACCAACAACGAATAAGGCCCAAAAATCTCTTCCTGCAACTTTGGATTGGCTAAAAAAGCAGTAGCAGTTACCTTTGCTACACTAGCCAAGGCCTGGTTTTTAGCTGCATCATTCAAGGCATCCGACACACTGAGCAATTCAACGCCTTGCTCTTCTAAGATTTGCTGTGAAAGTTTTTGATAATTCTCGCAAATGCCCGGTGTTAGCATCGTTGCAGATGGAACCACCTTTATTAAATCTACCAATTTGTTAATAAACAGCTGTAATGCGGGAGATTGAATAGCGAGTAACAATCCCGGATTGGTACAAAATTGCCCCGCACCAAGGGTTATTGACCCTGCATAGGTGGATGCAATTTCTTCCGCCCGCTCATCTAATGCCTCTGGCAGCAAAATTACCGGATTAATACTGCCCATCTCGGCAAAAACAGGGATCGGCTGCTGCCTTTCTTGTGCAAGCTTAACCAGGGCCATCCCTCCTTTATACGAACCAGTAAAGGTTACAGCTTTTACTTCAGGATGCGCCACTAATGCTGCGCCAACAGTATAACCACTATCAAAAAGCAAGGAAAATACCCCTTTAGGTAATCCCATTTTTTCTACCGCACGTACAATAGCCCCCCCCACAAGGGCACTTGTACCCGGATGTGCCGGATGTGCTTTTACAATAACCGGGCAACCTGCCGCCAATGCGGATGCAGTATCGCCACCAGCAACAGAAAACGCCAAAGGAAAATTACTGGCACCAAAAACTACTACCGGACCAAGCGGTACCATCATCCTGCGGATGTCTGGTTTTGGCAAAGGCTTGCGTTCTGGCTGTGCCTCATCAATGATGGCATTTACCCAGGATCCTTCTTCAACCAGATTGGCAAAAAGCCTAAGCTGTCCGGTTGTACGTCCCAACTCGCCGGTTAAACGGGCAAGCGGCAGACCACTTTCTGCCGATGCACGATTAATGAGTACCTCTCCAATAGCTTCAATCTCTTCTGCTATTGTTCTTAAAAAGGAAGCTTTAAGATGTTTATTGATCTTTTTATAAACCTGGTGTGCAGCTTTTGCCGCATTTACAGCCTCATCTATATTCTTTGCCGAAGCATTAAAAAATTTATACTCCAGCGCTTCTCCCGTGGCCACCGCAAAAGCGACAAAGCTTTCCTCTACGTTTTCAACATAAGCTGAGGCAACAATATTTTTTCCGATCATACTGCCTGAGCTTCCAAAATTCCCCAGCTACCTTCCGGTAAAGTCGGCCTTACAGCTAATGCATCGTTGATCACCTTAAGAATCTGCTCCCGCTCTTTTCCAACCAGCTTAAGGCGTGGTGCACGTACATTTTCGGTACCCGTTCCTGTTGCCACTTCAGCAAGTTTTATATACTGTACCAGTTTAGGATGAATGTCTAAATCCAGTAAAGGCATAAACCAACGGTTGATCGCTACTGCCTCCTCAATTCTACCCGCTTTTACCAAACGGAATATCGCCACCGTCTCTTTAGGAAAGGCATCTACCAAACCCGCTACCCAACCCTGTGCGCCGGCAACAATACTTTCAAGTGCCAATGGATCAACACCGGTAAACAACTTATAACGCTCACCAAAGCGGTTAATCATCCTGGTGATGTTGCTGATGTCGCGTGTAGATTCCTTTACTGCGGTTATATTGGAATACTGCTCCAACTCTGCAAACATATCCAGCGTAACATGGATTTTATAATCTACCGGGTTGTTATAGATCATCATATCCAATGAAGTACTTTCCGCAACTGCGGCAAAATAGGCTATGGTCTCATCAGCCGATGCATAGTAACGTAAAGGAGGAAGCAACATAATTCCTGATGCCCCCAATTCCTCCGCCTTTATAGCCTGGGCAACAGCCACCCTGGTAGCCTGTTCTGCGATACTGAAAACAACAGGAACCCTGCCAGCTACAGTTTTAACAGTTTCTTTTAATAAAATGAATTTTTCCTCTTCAGATAATGTACTGGCTTCGCCTAGTGAACCGCCAATAACAATACCATCTACTCCCGCTTCAAGCTGTGCTTCGAGCCCTTTGTTACAGGCATCAAGATCAAGTTCTTCTTCTGATGTAAATTTAGTTGTAATTGCAGGAAATACACCCGCCCATTTGATACCCATAATTCTTTGTTTATTGTTAATTTTCTTGTTGACAGCTTAAAACGATACAAAAATATAGGTTAGCACACGCAATGAATACCCTGATATTAACCCATTCAAACCATAAATAAACCAATGTAAACAGGGTTAAATTGCAAAGAGGAGCTGGCAAATTCAACCGTAAATCTCAGACCTCATCATGTAATGGATAACACTAAATACCTGCGGCATCCCTGCGCTTACTATTTGAAAGGATCCAGTAATAGATCGGGATACCGATGAGCGTAATGATTAAGCCTGGCCAGGTAAACTTTGGTTTAAACATAATTAGCAAGATACAAAATGCCAATCCCATCAGAATATACAAAATTGGCAACACGGGATAACCAATCGCTTTATAAGGGCGCTCTGCATCTGGCCTGTTTTTTCTCAAAATAAAAATTCCGGTAATGGTAAGCATATAAAATACCACCACCACAAAAGAAATCATGTCCAGTAAATCACCATATTTCCCCGTCAGGCACCACAAACCAGCAAAAATACATTGCACCCAAAGTGCATACCCAGGTACTGCATTGGCATTTAATTCGCCGGCTCTTTTAAAGAACATGCCATCTTTAGCCATGGAATAATATACACGCGCACCGGCCATAATTAAACCGTTGTTACATCCAAATGTAGAGATCATAATCATTATGGCAATGATTAGCGTTCCTGAAGTACCAAAGATAACCTGAGCTGCAGTAACCGCTACCCGGTCTTTTTCCGCAGCCGCGATTTCTGGCAGAGTCAGCACGCCGGTATACATTATATTTGCCGCCACGTAGATAATGGTCACTATAAATGTTCCTAAAAACAAACTCAAGCCGATGTTGCGCCTCGGGTTTTTAACCTCGCCAGCAATAAAAGTAACGTTATGCCAGGAATCGCTGCTAAATATTGACCCCACCATGGCTGCCGCTATAGCACCTAATGCCGGAACAAATGCATAAGATCCGCTTTCCCCGGAGGGTACTAACTTATGCAAATCCCATATATTCGTCCAGTTGGCTTTCCATATTTGTTGATCAATTGCCCAGAAGCCAAAAATAATCAGTCCTCCTAAACTCAATAGCTTAACCACTGTAAACAAAGTTTGAATGACCTTTCCACTTTTCACGCCCCTGGTATTCATATAGGTAAGCAAAATGATGACACAAATTGACAAGAGCTGTGCCGGGGAAATCTTAATGAAACCAAGATCGGCAACAACGAGGTCCTCACTAAACATCGGAAAGATATAGGCCGTAAATTTTGCAAAAGCAACCCCTACAGCAGCAATTGTTGCGGTTTGGATAACAGCAAAAAAGCTCCAGCCATAAAGAAAACCCATCAATGGGTTGTAAGCTTCCTTAAGATAGATGTATTGTCCGCCTGCCTTAGGAAACATCGAACTCAATTCTCCATAACTCAATGCGGCGGCAAGCGTCATAAAACCTGTAATCAGCCAAACGAAAATAAGCCAGCCCGAACTGCCTACATTTCTAACAATATCTGCGCTGACAATAAAAATACCCGATCCGATCATGCTGCCTGCCACGAGCATCGTGGCATCCATTAGACCAAGAGAAGATTTAAAAGAGGGATTTGGTTGGTTCATTTTGTTGAATGTACAGAACTTAGGTTGACACTGAAGAAAATGTAACCAAGAAGGATAAAATCAGAGCATAAGTTGCTAAATTGTAGTTAAAATCCTGCTACCAATTGCGAAGTATGATAAATAAACAAACATCAATGGGTACTAATTTAGTATCGCAAATAAAAACCAGGTGATATGACAAAAAACACAAAGAATTGGGCCCTGACTTCGGCTATCTTGCTGGCCTGTACAACAGGTGTATCAGCACAACAGAATGATTATCCAATTCAGCCGGTAGCCTTTACTAAAGTGCATGTACATGATCATTTTTGGCAACCCAAGATGGAAGTCAATGCCAACGTAACCATTCCGTATGTAATTGCTCAGTGTAAAGCAAACGGACGTATGGATAATTTTCTTAGAGCTGGCAAAAAACTAAGCGGGGATAAATTAAGTGAGTTTCCCTTTGACGACACCGACGTTTATAAAGCCATTGAAGGTGCCTCCTACTCCATTCAGAACAAAAAAAATCCCAAACTGGAAGCCTACATTGATACGTTAATCAGCATCATCGGCGCCGCACAGGAACCGGATGGCTACCTCTTTACTTTCAGGACTGTTAATGCAAAAAAACCACATGAATGGATCGGATCTAAAAGATGGGAAAAAGAAGAAATCCTGAGCCATGAGCTCTATAACGCAGGACATCTATATGAAGCAGCGGTAGCACATTACCAGGCAACGGGTAAAAAAACTTTATTAGATATCGCCATCAAAAATGCGGACCTCCTGGTGACAACCTTCGGGCCGGGAAAAATAGAGGAATACCCAGGTCACCAGATTGTGGAGATCGGCCTTTCAAAAATGTACCGGGTAACCTTGAATAAAAAATACCTTGAGCTGGCCAAGTTCTTTTTGGATGTTAGAGGCCCCAAAGGAGATGCCTATAACCAAGCCCATAAAAAGGTTGTTGATCAGCATGAAGCCGTAGGCCATGCCGTGCGGGCAGCGTATATGTACACCGGAATGGCAGACATAGCCGCGCTTACCGGCGATACTAAATACCTGGCCGCCATTGATGACATCTGGAGCGATGTGGTTCAAAAAAAGTTATACATCACCGGAGGGATCGGCGCTACAGGAAATGGGGAAGCTTTCGGAGAAGCTTATCAATTGCCAAATATGTCTGCTTACGCAGAAACCTGCGCAGCCATTGGGAATGTATACTGGAACGAGCGGATGTTTCTTTTACATGGAGATTCAAAATATATTGATGTACTGGAACGAACTCTATATAATGGCTTACTATCCGGTGTTTCGTTAAGCGGTGACCGGTTCTTTTACCCTAACCCTTTAGCTTCCATGTTTCAGCACCAGCGTAGTGCCTGGATCAGCTGTGCTTGCTGTATTAGCAACATGACAAGGTTTTTACCTTCCCTGCCAGGATACGTGTATGCACAGGACAAAAATGATTTATATGTTAATCTTTTCATGGGCAACACCAGTAAAATTGCGCTTAGCGCCACAACTGTAAACATTACACAAACAACAGACTATCCATGGAAGGGAAAAGTTGACCTTAACATTGATCCACAAAAAACTGCTCAATTTACGCTAAGAATCCGGATCCCCGGTTGGGCCAACCAGGAGCCTGTGCCTGGTGACCTTTATCGCTATCTGGAAAAAAAATCTGCGCCGGTAAGCCTTTCCATTAACGGTAAACCAAGTTCTTTTGTCTCAGAAAAAGGTTACGCCGTGATAAAACGTACCTGGAAAAAGGGAGATGTTGTATCCCTGAACCTTCCTATGGAGACCGACAAAATAGTTTCAAATCAGAATGTGCGTGATGATGTCGGGCGCTTTGTATTGGAACGTGGGCCCATTGTTTATTGTTTGGAAGGACCGGACAATAAGGATAGCCTTGTTCAAAACATCATGATTGATAAAAATGCCATTGGAACTGCGCAATACCAAACAAACCTATTAAATGGTGTTGACGTCATCAGCATTCCAGGTCAAAGTGCAAAACGTCAATTGAATAGTGACAGCCTGTTGATTACCGATCAAGCGGTAAAAGCAATTCCGTATTATGCATGGGCAAACAGAGGCCCGAGCGAAATGACTGTCTGGATTCCCTACGAAGCATCCGCAGCCAGACCAAAACCTGCAGCTACAATCGCAAGTACCAGTAAGGTTTCCTCTTCAGTTAAAAATAAAAGAATGTTTTCGGCGATTAAAGACCAGTATGAACCTGCGGACTCCAAAGACAAAAATTATCCATATCTGCATTGGTGGCCGGCAAAAAACTCCAGCGAATATATTCAATATGATTTCAATTCCGCTCAAACGGTGAGTGAATCAAAAGTTTACTGGTATGATGATGGGCCATGGGGCGGCTGTCGTATCCCTGTATCGTATAAATTGCTTTACAAAAAAGGCGATCAATGGCTTCCGGTTAAAAACACCATTCCTTATCACATCGGCAAGGACAAATTTAACACCCTAAGCTTTGAGCCTGTTACAACAACCGCGTTACGGATGGAAATCCAATTACCTGCAGATAATTCGTCAGGGGTTCACGAATGGGCTGTGAAATAGTGCTTTTCAACTTATATGTATACCTATTTTAACGTAACATCCAGGTAAACAGAATGACGCCCATAAGTATTATAAAATGGTTTAAACACTACTTCATCAATGGTAAATTGTAATTGCTGAGGATCACCCTTAATTGACTTCTCTATATCTTCAGCGTATAAAGTTACTTTACGCCAATCTTTCCTTACTTCCGCTTCCTGAGCGGCCAGCAGTATCGGTCCATAAAACAAACTGGCTACATTCTGCTGGTCCATCAGCGGATTCAGGTGAAATTGGAAAGGCATTTTTAATTCAACCACATCACCATCTTTCCATTTACGGGTTATTTTCAGGTAACTGCCCGGTGTAGCTTCCAGGTTTTGCGGGCTGCCGTTAATGGTTACAAAAAATCCTTTAGTAGCCCAACCCGGCACACGTACATGCAGATCAAATTTTCCACTACCCTTTATGGTTAGTTTGGTATGATCTTCTTTCGGGAAATCTGTTGTCTGCTCAACCTTGATTTTACGTGCTGTCCAATCGAGTTTAGAAGGGATATACAAGTTCACATAAAGCGACTGGTTGTCTTTACTTTTAAAATAAATTGAATTCTGCAGTTTTGTACTGCTTTCTATTGCTGTGCCGTTGCAACAGGTAAAACCAGTCATATCCGGGTTACTAAATTGTTTGATAGCGCCAGGTCTTAGTGGCACGTGATAAGTATTGGCAGGACTGTTCTCCGCTACAGAAGCAAGAATATGGTTGTATAAAGCACGTTCATAATAATCCATTAGCTCTGCACGCTGTTCAAACAGAAATAGGTCGGCAGTTAACTTTAATAAGTTATATGTGGCGCAAGTTTCGTTTTGCCCCCCTTCAGATAATCCGTTCTCATACAAGGTGGCAGGTTGGCTAACGAAACATTCCGCATTGGCAGGATTACGTGCACCTGCAACTCCGCCAATACTGTACATATAGTCATCTACCATTTTATGCCAGAAATTATCGGCCACTTTATAATACTCCGTTTTATTCGAAACCTTATACATTTCAATACTACCTACAATTTGAGGGATATGCTGGTTGGCATGCAGCCCACGAAAAACATCCACGTTTTTGGCCAGTCCATGCGAGTGTGCCGTATCACCGAAGAAAACTTTGATGTTATCAAATAATTGAGCAGTTTTCAGGTACTTCTGATCGCCGGTAATCTTGTACAGATGGGCCATAGACTCGTTCATTCCTCCAAACTCGCCAGCGATATACGTATTCCACATCTTTATCAGTGTCTCCTGTGGCAATTGGTTAAGTCGCGCGTATACCCAATCCCCCATATTCGTCGCTATTTCCAGCGCTTTTTTATTGCCACTCACTTCATATACCTCTATTAGGCCGGCTAAGATTTTATGTAAAGTATAATAAGGCGCCCATACCTGGTTCTTTTGCCCTCCGTATTTGGCTCCCTGTTCTAACATGATGAACTGATCTGGAGGGTAAGCGCTGATAAATCCTTTTCCCCAGTTCCAGTAATCGTTACGGATACCCGCTTCGCTGAGCTCAGAATCGAAAGCCGAACGTCCCGGACCAAAAGGGACAGCTTTAGGGTCAGCCACAAATGCGGCCCCTGCTTCCTTTGGTGTTCCAGATAATTTAGATAAGGTATACAGCGTATTTACCATGTATTCCATTTTCTTGGCAAAGTTGGCCTGAAGTGCTTTGTCATATCCTGTACCCGCATAAGCCTGGGCTATGGCCGAGAGGTAGTGACCTGTGGCATGGCCTCTTAGTTTGGTATCCTCAGTGTCCCATACACCCAATGGCTTCGCTCCCTCGGGTTGTTTCTGGCCAAATGCCTGACGAAACATATAGAGAAAAGAATTAGGCTCTGTGTTAGCTAAGGTGCTGACAAACTTATCCCTGTTTTCGATGAACTTGGTTTTATGGCCATGATCATCAGCTTCCAGCGTTACCTGGTTCAGCTCAAAGGAAGTCAGCCTTGAAAGTGGTGCAACTGATTTACCGGATTCCTTTATCGTTACCAGTGCTTTAGGTTGAAAAGCTGTTCCCGGAACACGTCCTGTAATTGTATAAGCGCCCGGCTTGAGCACAGCAGTATTGCTGATGTCGGATGGCCAGAGCACACGCACCTCAGGACCTTTAACATGATTTTGGTAAGTGCCCTGCACATAACTTGGTAGTCGCGGTAAATTCCCTAACTCTGTTTCTACTTCTACATCAGCTACCTGAACTAAATAATTATTATAAAGCTGTGGCTGATGAGCAGGAAAACGTGGCAGGTCGTCCTCAGGTTTACCTACATTCGCAGTACTTTCCTGACCGCTATTTAATGAATTTTTATAAATTGTGGCCACCTGATTTCTATTTAGCGGAACACGATAAATGCGAAAATCATGGATCAAGGCATTCAGATTAGGATCTCCAGGCAGTAGTGATTTCCCAATATAAAGCAGGTTTTTATCTAATGATTGCTGACCGAATACTTCTGACAATTCTGAGGGTATGTTTTTAGTTTCGCCCACTGTTTTACCATCAACATACGTGATCATAGCTTTAGAAGTTATGTCAATCACTATGGCAAGATGAACCCATTTATTTATTTCTATAGTGGGCGCAACTGCTCCTTTTTCATTATTTCCTTTAGCCGTTATAAGCGCCTGGTAGCCCTTTTGTAGTTTTGTCCCGGTTGGCGCTGCAAAAAAATGCTTATTGGCATCCTTTCCGAAATCAAAAAAACGCTGGCCGGGTTGATTGGAACGTAAATAGATCCAGCCGGAGATACTCAAAGATTCCAGATCTGTTAAAGCTTGTCCGGGAAGGCTAAGAAAAGCATTTTTATCTCCAGAGAGCGACAAGACCTTTCCAAACCGATTGTCATCAACAAAATTGATTTCAGCGGATTGAAATTTAGCATGAAGGTTATTTCGCGACCAGTCTTTGGCATCTGCGGCAAACACATAGCGCGCAATCATACCCGTTTCACCAATGCCATCCAATATTTGGTCACCATTTTGTGCCTGTACGGTGCCACAACCTTCAACCAAAAGCGCAAAAATTAGGACAGCACGCGAGAACACTCTATACATTTTCATAACGATCTATGTTTGAACATACCTAAAATAAAAGTATTTCTTCGATAATCATGTGCAGAACTTACTTTTGGTTAGAATGCGGGTAAGTTGGGTTAATAATCGTCTCATAAGAGAACCTCTAACACTCATCAGGTTAACTAAAAAAACACTACACTGATAGTCAGACATTTATCAGTAAATACCCGATTACTTAGTTAAAGAATTAGCGTAGCACCTTAAAAGTCTAATACAAGATTTCTTCACTGGTTAAAATCCTGAATACATTGGTCAATTTGAGCTGACAATCAAACTAAAAGTATCATTAACTTTATACCTTAATCCATATATAATCTTTAGTTTTTCATCTACTTTGACAATAAGAAGCCAATAATCATATTCTGCTTGGGAAGAGGTCATTCAAGTTCCTTGTTAAGTATCTAACAATAATATAAATTCAACATGAAGCTTGCGCTAATCTTAGTTTTTTTCATCAGTTCCACTGCCTTTTCCCAAACGGTGCACCCTACTCGTGTGACCTATAATTTTAATCCAGGTTGGAAAGTCTATATTGGCGATGACACCGTTGCGGCCTCCCCGAAGCTCAACGATAAAAATTGGAAAAACATTACACTTCCTTATGCATGGAATGAGGACGAAGCTTTTAAAAAATCTATTGAAGACCTACCTACCGGCATTGCTTGGTACCGTAAGCATTTTAAAATCTCAGCTACGGATGCAGGCAAGAAAGTTTTTCTGGAATTTGAAGGTGTCCGTCAGGCTGGTGAATTTTACTTAAACGGAAAATATATCGGTTCGCACGAGAACGGGGTTACATCATTTGGTTTTGACATCACTGATCTGCTAAACCCACAGGCTGAGGAAAATGTATTGGCCGTACGTGTTGATAATGCCTGGAATTATAAAGAAAAGGCGACCAAATCCGGGTACCAGTGGAACGATAAAAATTTTAATGCCAATTATGGGGGGATTTCTAAAAATGTACGCCTTCATGTTACTGGCAAATTGTACCAGACACTGCCCCTATTTACGACACTAAAGACGACAGGAAATTACATTTATGCGAAGGACTTTAACATCCGGGGTAAATCAGCAACCATTGTTACCGAATCTGAAATAAAAAATGAGACAACAACACCGCAAAATGTATTGTACGAAGTGGAAATTCGGGATGCCGACAATAAGCTGGTCAAAACTTTCAGCGGAAATCCGGAAACCGTAAAACCTGGCGAAACCAAAATACTTATGGCACAAGCATTGGTAAACAACCTGAATTTCTGGAGTTGGGGATATGGTTACCTATATTCAGTGGTTACCCGCCTGAAAGCTGGAAATAACGTGATTGATGAAGTAACAACCAAAACAGGTTTTAGAAAAGCAGAATTTAAAAATGGTATGGTCTACCTGAATGACCGTGTGTTGATGATGAAGGGCTATGCCCAACGCACCAGTAACGAATGGCCGGCCATTGGACTCTCCGTACCCGCATGGATGAGTGATTACAGCAATAAGTTAATGGTGGAAAGCAATGCCAACCTGGTGCGATGGATGCATATCACCCCATGGAAACAGGATATTGAGTCTTGTGATCGTGTTGGGCTAATTCAGGCCATGCCTGCCGGAGATTCAGAAAAAGACGTAACAGGTACGAGGTGGGAGCAGCGAAAATCGGTGATGCAGGATGCCATCATCTACAACAGAAACAACCCAAGTATCCTCTTTTACGAATGCGGAAATGAATCCATCAGTCCAGTGCACATGCAGGAAATGAAAGACATCCGTAATCAATATGATCCTAACGGCATGCGGGCTATCGGATCACGAGAAATGTTGGACATCGACCAAGCAGAATATGGCGGTGAAATGCTTTACGTCAACAAAAGTGCAACTAAGCCACTTTGGTCTATGGAATACTCGCGTGATGAAGGCTTAAGGAAATACTGGGATGAATACACGCCTCCATTTCATAAAAATGGTGATGGACCATTATACAAAGGTGCGGACGCAAGCGATTACAACCGTAACCAGGATTCTCATGCAATAGAAAGCGTAGCAAGGTGGAACGACTATTACCTGGAACGTCCTGGAACGGGAACGAGGGTGAGTTCTGGTGGGGTGAATATCATTTTCTCGGATTCTAATACCCACCACCGTGGCGAGGAAAACTATCGCAGTAGCGGAGAAGTAGATGCGATGCGTATCCCTAAAGATGGCTTTTATGCACATAAAGTCATCTGGGACGGATGGGTGGAGCCAAAGAGAACAGGTATTCACGTTCTGGGACATTGGAACTATAAATCAGGCATTAAAAAAGATGTATTTGTCATTTCTACAGCGGACAAAGTTGAACTTATATTAAATAACAAATCCCTTGGATTTGGAGAATTAAGCGATGGTTTCGTATTCACTTTTAAAAACGTCAGTTGGAAACCCGGTGTTTTAAAAGCAATTTCTTATGCCAGGGACGGGAAAAAATTGGGGGAAACGGAAGTAAAAACTATCGGCGACCCCATAGCACTTCGTTTAACAGCGCTTAAAAATCCAACAGGATTTAAGGCAGATGGAGCAGATGTAGTATTGGTAGAGATTGAAGTGGTAGATAAAGATGGTAACCGTTGTCCGACTGCGCTGAACATGGTAAATTTTAAATTATCTGGTCCGGCAGAATGGCGTGGTGGAATTGCACAAGGTCCGGACAATTATATTCTGGCTAAAGATTTACCCCTGGAATGTGGTGTCAACAGGGTGATTATCCGCTCCACGACTACAGCTGGAAAAATCGACCTTATAGCAATGGCTGATGGGTTGAAACCCGCATCTATATCTTTCCAGTCTTTACCGTTTAAGGTACAGGACGGGCTTGCAACGATCCTGCCTTCAGACGGGTTAAAATCGAATTTAGAAAGGGGCGCCACCCCTATTGGCCAATCCTATATCATAACCCGTAAAGCGATTAAAATTACGGCAGCCGAAGCTGGTGCGAATACAGCAAAAGCGATATTAAGCCATGACGACAACGAGCTAACCGCATGGATTAACGATGGCAAAATGTCAACCGCATGGATTAAGTATACTTTTGATAAAGAAAGTACGGTTACGAGTGTAGACTTAAAACTAAACGGCTTCAGGAGCAAAATCTACCCCATCCGAATTCTGGTGGACAACAAAGAAGTATTTAACGGAAATACCAAGCCTGGCTTAGGATATTTTTCTGCCGTTTGCAAGCCAATGGCTGGTAAAACGGTAACCATTCAGCTAAAAAATGCAGTTACCAATAAAAGCGATAAAAATCCAGGCGTGGAAATGAATGGAAAAAAACTAGACGACGGTATCGATACGCTTGGGTCTGATGCAAAAGGCTCATTTAGCATCATTGAGGCCGATATCTTCGAGAAACCTTAAGGCTCCTTCAATCAAATTGTTGACCTTAACATGGAGGTTCGGGTATTAGTTAGTGTAAGCTATTTTAAATCAGTAAGCCCTTAAACTGCACAATGGCGTAATTGCCATTCGTCCATATACTTTTAGGATGTCTTCATATATCTGCTTATTATACTTACCTGAGTATAAAGAAATGGATGATTCGATGATTAAACGTGCTAGAGGATATGGCGGGAACTCTAATAATAGACGTCTTCTAACTCAGTAACAATAAACTCAGGATTCTTTGTAGCATATTTAACCACAATAGAGTCTCCAACATCAAGATTCCTGGGGTTATTATCCCAATTTCTTTTGCAATAATAGTAGACACTGCCGATTTGATATTTCACCTCTACTGTTTTTCCTTTATATGAATGTATGTCCGTAATAATTCCTTTCGAATACTTATAACCATGGCTCATAGCAGTAATTCTACCAGACTCACTCCTTTCCGCATCCTTGGATATCCAATAAAATCCAAATGCAATTATCCCTATAATTGTTACGAACGTCAATGATAACTTTAATTTTTCCATGTCCTAATATTTAATAACCGAAAAAAATGAAATCTGCTCCGTATCTCAACCTATATCTGTAGTGATATTACCTGCCTTAAGTGCCTTTAATAAAGGTTACAGAAATGGTATCCCTTTTAATCAATTTATCATTATCTTTCAATGTACCCATTCCTATTACTGTATATTTTCCAACTTTTTTAAACGCTCCCTTAAGCTTTAGCGTATTGGTTTTAATATCAGTAAAACTATATTCTTTTTTATTCACTAATATTTTGAAGGTTGATTTAAGTTTTGGCGGATTAGCTACCGTTATATAAAGATCATCAATATTTTTGTAGCTATTTCCTTGTTCAAGTATTTTGAAGCTATTGTTTCTGCATATCGCAATATTTTCACTGAGTAGAGTACCCAGCACCTGCTTTATACTCCCTGAACTACTATAGATGATATAAAAAAAGTCATTTGGCATATTCCTGTAGTCGCTCACCGAGTAAACTGTTAGTTCGCCTTTCTCTGAATAGTATAGTTGGTCTGCATACCATTTCCCCTTGATCATATATTTTTTAGATTTTAATTTCCCATCAGAATAATACTCATACTCATAACCATGGATAAAGTCATTTTTATAAAATGACTTCAACTTTAGTTCACCATTATCATAGTACTCGAAAGACCATCCCTCCAATTTACCATCTTTGAAATATCCATCAAATATCTTGATACCCTTTCTGTAAACACGGCTCCGCCCCTCAAAATTACCTTTGGAATTTAGCCGGTAGCTTTCTCCGCTCCTATTCAAAATTTTATAATAAAACTCTTCGTTTACGCAGAAAAAAACTGTAACTAATAGGGCAAATAAAACAGCAAAAGTCAAAAATTTATTCTTTCTCATTGGTTTTATTTTGTTCTAAGCATGCTTATCAATATACCTATAATCCCATATATACGACCTAGCAAATACTTGATTACGTACAGTACATACTATCTCCAATATTAAGAGTAGCGTAATGAGAATTTCCCGTATATCAATCATTCAGGCTTCCACTCCAACACTTGTACTGCACTTGCCGCTACACTGGCTTTTCCTTCTCCGTCTACCTGGCTTACCTTTTGGATGAATAAATTCAAGATCGATTTCTTTTTCCAAAGTTCAGTGTCATAACTGGGTTCCCAATCATCCACTTCAGTAACTGTAAGATCGGATACCTTCCAGTTATTGCCTTTAATATTTTCATTCAATGCCAGTGAAACTTTGTTGCCCCTTTCCGAATCACGAAAGATAAGCCCTACGGCTTGATCCTTTCCTTTAGTCCAGGCTATAATCTGCGGACGGGAAATGGGAATGCGTTTAGTACCTCCCCCACTTAAACTAAATGAAGTACTGCGAAAGCCAAGATCCTTCACCTTCCAACCAGCTTTATCCTTAAATATAATGTGGTACTGAGGAACGGCCTCAGCTTCATTACGCCAATAAGAAGCAATAAAAACCTGTCCCTTATCATCAGCAAACATAGAAGTTTGGTTAATCAATTCGCTTTTTTGAGGGATCTTACAAGCATACTCAGCATTTAATGCTGTGATGGGCAAGGTATAATTTGTACCCGAAGAATTTTGCCAGGTCTTACCGCCGTCAGCAGATTTTGCATAACACATGTCATGATTGCTAGCGACATCTGGACTTTCTCTCCATACCCAAGACAAATGAATAGTTCCCTTTTGATCTAATGCCATTTGCCAATAAGCATTACGCTTACCCTGCCCATCAATCATATTGTCCTGCACACGTACCCAGGTTTTATTTCGCACATCGTACCTGTTTAGCATCAGATTACCATTGCCTGAGCCCCCATCCCGATACAGGAACAAAACATCTCCATTGTTAAGGTTGTAAAACTCCGGGTAACTCACTTTATCCTCCTTTATAGAAAGCATAGCCGATTTTTTACTTAGTGTCAAAGAACCGGGACTAATTGCTACTGCATAATTTAGAGCATTGTTATGCTGCCCCCATGCTACATGCAGGTACCCATCGCCGTCTGCAATTATACTAATTGATTTATGGGCATCCGTAGCATCTCCTTTATAATCAGTACGTACTACAGTCCATTTTTTTGCACCTAATTTACGTTTAGCCAACACCAGAAATTGATCTTCATCATAATAAGCAGCATACTGAACATCGCCATGAGTAGTCAAAGAATTTTTTCGAAAAATTACCGTGTTAACGGAATTATTTGCCCATCCGTTGGTAGCAATGGTAGTCATGCTCACTTTGTGTTGAGCATTTAAATCAATAAATGCTACAACTAGAAGAAAAAATACAGTGATGTGCCTTAGCATAAATCGATACTAATTTTAATAATTTCTCAGTGCCTCAATTTCATCAATTGACAAGGCTAGCTTTTTACCCAGCAAATCTGATCCCTCATCCGTAATGACAAAATTATCTTCCACCCTTATTCCGCCGAAAGCGCGGTACTCATTTACCTTATCATAGTTGATGTATTCAGAAAACTGCTTTTCTGCCTGCCATCTGTCTATAAGTTCAGGAATAAAATAAATGCCCGGTTCAACCGTAAGTACATAACCAGGCTCTAGTTCTTTGCCTAAACGGAGAGATTTAAGTCCAAATTGGGTAGTATTCTTTAATAAAGTATCCGTATAACCTACGTATTGCTCACCAAGGTCTTCCATATCATGAACATCTAAACCCATCATATGGCCGGTACCACATTGAAAGAACAATGCATGCGCACCTTTTTCAACCGCAGCCTTCATATCTCCTTTCATGAGTCCACGATCCTTCAGTCCCTCTGCAAGTTCCAGACAGGCAGCAAAGTGTACATCAAGATATCGGGTTCCGGGATGCAGCGCTTCAACAGCTTTATGATAGGCATTCAGCACAATGTTGTACATTTCTTTTTGTGCTGCATTAAATGTTCTCCCTGCGGGAAATGTACGGGTAAGGTCACCTGCATAGCCCATGGCAGTCTCCGCACCAGAATCATTCAGCACGAGATCTCCCTCTTTAAGTGTATTTCCATGGTAATGGTTATGGAGAATTTGCCCGTTTACGGTCAAAATTACAGGATAGGCCAAATTACCTCCATGATGAAGTGCCATGTGATGAATAGCCGCTGCAATTTCACTTTCCTTCATACCGGGCCTTGCCATTTGAATGGCCATTAAATGCATGTCTGCAGAAATAGAGGCTGCTTTGTTAATTTCTACAAGTTCTAAGTCTGACTTCACAGCGCGTTGGGCAACTACTGCTTTTATAAAAGAAACAGAGCTATTTTCTTTAACTTGTGTTACAGGTATTTCCAGAACATCAGCTAGCCTAATCACATTTTCGCCACGGTAGGGAGGTAGAAAATGAATATCCCTGCTCTGATTTTGCGCCTTTTCAAGATACTGTTTAAGTGCCGACTTAGGCAGTACTTCTGTAACGCCAGAAGTAGCGGCTTTTTCAGCCAGGGTAGTTTGCCTGCCCATCCATACAATGTCATCAATACTCATTTCGTCTCCAAAAACAATCACCTGCCCAGTCTCCGCATCAATTACTGCGGCAAGGTCAGGCTCCTGGATCCCGAAGTAATATAGAAAAGTACTGTCCTGTCTAAAATGATAGGTATTGTGCAAAAAATTCATCGGACTTTCTGCATTACCTATAAAGAGTAAAATCCCCGAATTAATTTGCCTGGAAATTGCTGCACGCCTGTTGATGTATTCGATTTGCTGGAACATATTTAATGGATTAATTTAGGCTAAAATAGGTGTTGTAATTTATAAACCCTTTACAAGATAGTCCCTAAGTTTAGCTGAGCTGATATTTTTTATACCGCTTGCCACCATTTCCGCATTAAAAGCAGCACCCTCCTTATTGGTATGCGTATGATCTACGGGAAAATACAACCTGGTTTTTTCTTCACCCTGCTTTTGGTAAACCGCGCTGATTATTTCGTTCAATGGAAGGTAGATACTATTGGTTTCAGTTGCAATTTGCTTGGCCCAAATCTGGTAGTCAGTACTGCCAACAACTCCGTTTTTCCATACATTGCGTGGTACAGGAGAGCAAATGATCGGGATCGCCCCTTTTTCCTTTGCTTCCTTTACATACCTGCGAAGGTATCCACCGTAGGTAAATACCTCTTCCTGCATTTTTAGCTTGGGATTATAAACCACGGAACTTTCCAGGCCTATGCCTTTTAAAGATCCCCGGGCACGTGCAGAATCGGCTAAGGGTCCGGAATCGTTATGCCCAAATTGAAGGATCACATAATCCCCTGCTTTCAACTTCGCTACAATTTTATCCCATCTTCCCTCATTGATAAAGGTTCTGCTGCTCCTGCCGCCAATGGCATGATTTTCTAGTGTGATTTTAGTGGTATCAAAGTGAATACTCAACAAACTACCCCAGCCCCATAAGCTTTTCAGGTCATTTCCGGTACCATTTTTAACGGTAGAATCACCAATAATATATAATACAGGTTTAGGTTTTTGTGCTGCGTAGAAGATGACACATGCAGCGGTCAACGTAATCTTTAAAAAGTTCATTTTCTAATTATTTTAAGGTTCGGCAGCTTCGGCGTATCCATCTTTTCGTCAATATAATAATCCACATGCGGGGGCTGGTTATAACCAACATTTTGCCAGGCGATGCTTAGCCGGTATTGGGGATTTTGCATAAAGGTATATAACCTGTGTTTAGTGGGGATGCTGGTCGAAAAAATCCGCAGTTCCTGATTGTCTTTGCTCCTGAAGATGACCTCCTCCCGCCAATCACCAAATAAATCGGCCGACAGCACTGGAACAGATTTAGTTCCATTGTTGGAGGCGCAGTTGTAGTCAGCAGCCTGGAGTAAAGGTTCTGTTTTTTGATTCAGGTAATCCCATTTGTAAATGTTGGTTCCATTTAACAGCTCGCTCAGCAAATCACCATCCCAATAGATGCCAAAATTACAAGGAGGCGTTTCATCCGCTATTTTATTCCCTTTGCTGTCAAACATGCCCATGATACCTGCTCCCGCAACCCAGCATTCTGAACCCGGGTAACGCGGATCTACATTCAAGGCCAAACCACGCCCTGGACCTTCGCCATCTTCACCTGATTTGAGCGAAGGTTTTTTCCAAAGGATTTCTCCTGTCTGCGCATCTCGGAAATGCGCCCCTGCATCATCAAATCTTTCCTGAATATCAAAAATTTCAAGTCCTGGCCTGGTAGGGTCTAAATCAGATACATGTAAGGCATCTCCATGTCCCAGGCCCGTACTGTAAAGCCCTTTACCATTGTCATCAATAACCATGGCCCCATATACAATTTCATCCTTCCCATCATGGTCTACATCTGAGATGCTCAAATTATGGTTTCCTTGTCCACTGTATGCTTTGTTTCCGGGCCTTCCGTCTTCACTATCAAACACCCATCTGGATTGCAATTTCTTAGCTTTAAAATCCCATGCTGCCAATACAGTTCTGGTATAATACCCCCTGGCCATGATGAGACTTGGATGCTGACCGTCAAGATAAGCTACACCGGCCAAAAAACGATCCATCCGGTTGCCGTAACCATCTCCCCATAAGCTTTTGAGTTGTTGCGAACTTGGTGTTTCGGTATCAGGATGTCTTGGTGGAATATACTTAACCGTAGAAAGCGCTGCTCCGCTGAGACCGTCAAAAACAGTCAGGTACTCAGGACCGGCTAAAATATATCCTGCCTCATTACGCCAGTCTTTTTCAGGGTCACCAATAACCTTTCCTTTGGCATCTTTGGTACCATCCGCCGTTTTCATGGCCAGTTCTGCCTTTCCGTCCCCATCCAGATCGTAGGCTATAAACTGCGTATAATGCGCACCCTCCCGTATGTTTATACCAAGATTAATGGTCCATAAAAGTGTACCATCCATTTTATAGGCCTGAAAAATAGGCGGATCGGTTTTACCTGCATGACTGTTATCGTGTGCAACGCCAGCCTGATGAAGGATAAGTTCATAATTGCCATCACCATCCAGATCTGCTACAGATGCATCATTAGGTGCATAACCTGCTGGTGTTTGTAATGGGATAGACAGATAAGACGGCGCATTCGCCTTAATGTTAAATGTGTTACTTTTTGCCTGCTCCTTTCCTCCTATTATGGCTTTTACATAATAGCTATTGTCTGTTCCCAGGTTTGCCAGGCTATCGGTAAAAAAAGTAGCCATTGTTAAAGGCAAGCTATTCAGCTTTGTTACTTTCCCTGAATTAATTCTATAGAGATTAAATGACACTTCTTTCGCATCAGTAACCAATAAGCGCCAGCTTACAGCAATGGCGCCTTTGCCGTTATTAATGGCAATTAATCCGCGGTCCAGGTATTCCATTTGTCGCTGTGCCATAGCCACCGAAGCAGAACAACAACATAGCGCTAATATTATTTTTTTGAAGGTCTTCATGAGCGTTTCTTAATTAATTATTCCAGTACCATTAAAAAGCCTCCGGAAGGCTTTATTTCCAGATCCTTCTGCCCTGCCTGCTTAATGTCAAGATCTGTATCGTCAAAAGAAAATGCATCTTTTCCTTCCCGAATCAATTTTGCTTTGTTTTGACCTAAAGCGGTGAGGTTAAGCGTGATTTTTTGCGCAGAAGATTGCGAATTGATCCCTGCTATGTACCATTTTTTGCCTGATCTTCTGGCAATGACCACATACTTGCCGGGATAACCATCCAGAAATTTCTGCTCGTCCCAGCTGGAAGGCAAGTCCCGAAGGATATTTTTCACAGGTTCTGCTACATGCGACATGCCCTCTGGAGATTCTGCATAATGTTGGATCCCTGAAAGAAAAAGTACCGATAGGGCCAGTTCAAAAGCGTTACTGGTTTTTCGCTTAATGTTACCGGATAACTTGTACAAATTCATTGGCGTGTAATCCATCGGATCAAAAACATTTCTGGTAAAAGGCAGCATGGTACAGATTTCCGCTTCCCTATCGGCTTCCTTCTGACTGAAAGTTACATTCTCAAAACCTCTTACCGCCTCTGTGGTTAGCAAATGAGGATAGGTACGTGCCCAGCCCCTTGGCAAAGTTGCACCATGAAAGTTAACTACCAGCCCAAAAGCCGCAGCATCATTTAAAATGTCAATATAATATTTAATTACCGACTGTCCGTCGCCGGCAAAAAAATCTATTTTCACACCCTTGATGCCCATGGCCTTTAAACGGCCAAATTCCTTAATCCGGTCTTCGTGGTTTAACAGTTTATTTTTAGGGGTATATTTTACGGTATTCCAATCTCCGGCAGAATTGTACCACAACAGCAAACTCACATTTTTTTGCTTAGCATAATCAGAAAGCTGCTGAATTTTATCGTATCCGATTTTCCTGTCCCAGTCGGCATCAATCAGGCAGTACTGCCATCTCATATCAGCCGCAAGATCAATATACCTGAGCTGTTCATTATAGGTAATGAAATCGTCTTTAGAGTTGATCCAGCTCCAGGAAGATTTCCCTGGTTTTATAAAGGAAGCATCCTTAATTTGTGATGGCTTAGCCAGATCAGTGCCTGCCGTAGAATTCACAACGGTTTGCAGGCTGCCTATAGCTATTACACGCCAGGGACTGGAAAATGGAAGTTTAGATTGTGGTAACAGACTTTTACCCGTAATCACTTCACGCGGGTCGGGGAAGCCGATGGTAAAATTGCCTTTCTTACTGGTAGACAACAAACGCGTAGCGCAATAATTGCTGTCTAAACCTGCTTCTGTAATCAATACCCAGACATTGTTACTTTTAAACAATGCGGGATATACCCAACCTGTTTTATTTTCGGCAATATCTTCTATGGGGATGTCGGGATTGTAATGCTCTTCATAAGCAGGGTTACTGGATTCCCAACCAGATTTGGAAACCTGCATGGGCTGCAGCCAGGTCTTAGTCCCGGCCGGAAAATTAAATGCAGTCTGTTCGCTCAGCACTTGCCTGAGGGCAGTTGATTTACCTGTAAACTGATAGTTGAAAGCAACCGCATCATTAGAAACCTGAAAAACGATACTGATCAATTCTCCATCAGCTGAAGTGTAACGAAATATTTTTTGATTGGCCTGGTAGCTCATCTTCCTGCGCTTTGCATAGACCATCTGGTAGTCATCCTTTATTTTACGGATTTCTGATGCAGCTACAAAATTGAGCTTCTGGCTGAAGTTTACATCATTCAGGATCAATCCCAGGGGCGAAGCATTGATAACCGATGTACCTTGTCTGCTAATTTGATACTGTGGCTGCCCCTTTTCATCTGTAAACACAGATACCTGAAGACTTTCATCTGGACTTGATACGGACAAAGCCTTCTTTTGCGAAAAGGCCGGTCCGAAGGACATTAAAAAAAGAACTAGTATAATATAACCTCTACTCATATTATTTTTGATAAACACGTACGTAGTCAACTTCAAAACGGTTAGGGAATTTGGTATCTTCAAGTTCGCCTCCATTCAATCCACCCATGGCCAGGTCAAGTAACATGTAATGCGGTTGCTTAAATGGATGTGTGCCACTGCCATCTTTATTATACAGTTTATCCATAGGCACCGTAATCATGAGCTCGTCATCCACAAACAACGAAATGTCTTTTTCTGTCCAGTCCATCCGCCAAACATGAAATTTAGCCGCCCATTCTTTTCCACCCAATTCGGTAACTGCTTTAGTTTTACCATGCCATTCTGCGTTATAACGTCTTGTAGTTCCTACAGCAATGTTCGCCAGGATTTTTCCCTTATAAAACTCCATCATGTCAATCTCGCCATTTGAAGGCCATTCGCCTTTTACACCTAAGGTCCACCATGCAGGCCATAGCCCCGCACTCACATCAATTTTGCCCCTCATTACAAAACGGCCGTACTGCCAGCTGTGCAATCCTGAAGTATTGATGCTGGAAGAAGAATATTCAATTTTTTCACGACTGTTACGCCATTGCTTGCTGTCTTTTTTATACAGCGGATTTGGCTTATCCTCTTTTCTGCCTTCGATTACAAGTACCCCATTTTCGCACCAGGCATTATCTTCTTGGTACCATTGGTATTCTTCATTACGGACGAAGCCTGTTTCATGTTTCCAGGAGGCAGGATCAGGCTTCCCGGTTCCGTTAAATTCATCTGCCCAAACCAATTTATAGCCTTCCTTTAAAAAAGCAGTAGCCTCCTGGGCACTTTGATCAGAAGATTGAGCAATGGCTCCCGGCATGCCGGGAGCCATTAATGAGCTAAATAAAAGTATAGCAAATCGTAACTTAGTCATAGTATTTAAATGGCTTAATGAACTATTTACCCAGCAGACTTATGGTATAGCTATAGGTATATTTTTTATCCAGCAACAGATATTTAGTATGCGGATAAGCACCCCAGCTATCGTCGCCACCCACACCACGCTGTTTTAAATCAATACTCAGGAAAACCTGATTTCTTGGAGGCAGATCAGTTGGGTGTTGTTGTTTTTTGGTAAATCCCGGATCTAAATCTTCGGTGCTATGGTTTATAGCCGTAAAAGCAATGGGTTGTACACCTTCTACTTTAATTCCATTTCCTTTGCTATCTGCCAAAGTAAGCCAGCGCACATCTGTTTTATTTCCACTTTCCTGCGGACGGATATAACCTTTATAATATTGATTTTCTACTTTATCTGTATACAAGCCAACAAATGATCCCAGGTAACGATCTGTATAATTCTCATATGGCCCTCTGCCGTAATAACTCAAATTACTTAAAGCACCAGATAAGGTAGTCCGCATGCCAAAACGAGGAAGTTCCGGAAGGTCTTTTCCTGTCATGTCCATGCTTGCAGTTACCTTTATGGCACCATCATTTTGAATGAAGTAGGTAATTTGATAAGGCAGGTCTACACTGGTTAATTGCCAGTTTACATTGATGCTTAAACCATCTGCATTTTGTTCGCCAACGGTTACACTTTTCAGTTTTTTCTGCTGGTGCGCGCCACGCCATACACCCAATCTTGAAGGCATATCATTTCCAAAATCATTGTCGGTTGGTGCACGCCAGAAATAAGGCTCAGGGAAATTATTGAACCAACTGTTTCCTTTATTGTACCGGCTTATGCGACCAGATTTCAAATCGAATTCTCCTTTCACATCCCCTGCAGTAAAACTCAGCTTTTTATCATCTTTCGTTACTACAAGTTTAGTTTCCGAACTTGCTTTTTTAGCAAAATAATCACCGGCATATTTAAACTGCTCACGGGCAACCTCAGTTCCTGCAGGTAACATTTCGTTACCTGTCTTACTATAGGCATACACATTCAGGAAATATTCTGTACCTGCTGCAGATTTGTATTTTGGCAGGTTAAGCTTAACCTCCCTGGATTGATGAGGAGCCAGCTGAACTTCAAATTTCCCTTCACTTACCTTCTCACCATTTTTCAGTAATTCCCATTTAAAGTTATATTGGTTCAAATTGGTAAAATCAAAAATGTTCTCCAAATTGATTAGGCCTTTATCCAGGTCCTTTGCCGTAAAAATTACATTCTGATAAATCTTTTTCACTTCATAAGCACCAGGATCAGGTGTACGGTCTGAACTGATGATCCCATCCGCTACACCATTCTCATCATTTTGCCAATAAAAGGCCCCGAGATCTCCACCATATGCCCAAAATGCTTTACCATTATCATCTTTAGTTTTAATCCCCTGGTCTACCCAGTCCCAGATAAAACCACCTTGCATATTTTTACTCTTGCGGATCATGTCAAAGTATTCCTGGAAATTACCATTACTGTTTCCCATGGCATGCGCGTATTCGCACATGATATAAGGTCTTTTTTTACTGGTATCCGCACCATACCTCCGCATATTCCCAATACTTGGGTACATCGGACACACGATATCCGTATTCCAGTCTTCTCCAGCCTGTTCAAACTGCACTGGTCTGGAAGCATCACGCTTTTTAATCCATTTGTAATTGTCATGGAACACAGGTCCATTTCCACATTCATTACCTAAAGACCAGATGATGATCGAAGCATGATTTTTATCACGTTCCACCATCCTAACCGTACGGTCTACATGTGCAGCTGCCCATTCCGGCATATATGCGGGATGTTTGCTCTTATCAAACCAAGCCTGAAATTCAGCCCCAATTCCATGCGTTTCAATATTTGCTTCATCAACCAGGTACAGTCCGTACTGGTCACATAATTTGTACCAGAGCGGATCGTTTGGATAGTGTGAAAGCCTTACCGCATTGATGTTTAATTCCCTCATCAGTTTGATGTCTTTTAACATCAGTTCTTTAGTGGTAGTATGACCAGTTACGTCATCATGTTCGTGTCTGTTTACACCATGAACAGAAATAGCTACACCATTGACCAGCAATCTTGCATTTTTAATTTCAACTTTCCTAAACCCTACCTTTGATGCTACAACCCCAGCCACGTTTCCTTTATCGTCTTTAAGCGTAATGGTACAATCGTAAAGGTTCGGATGCTCACCATTCCATTTCAGTGGGTTTTTTAGGGTTGTTTTAAAACTCACTGTCTGCAAGGTGTCTGCTGTTACATTAAAGTTTTCCTGTTTGCTGTAAATACTTTTGCCTGCTTTGTCCAACAGACTTAGGGTTAAGCTTCCGCTTTTAAGGTTGTTTCCTTTAAACTTGCGGAGATCTACATCTGCACTAAAAAGTCCGTCGGTATATTTGTCGTCCAAATCCGCTTTTAAAAAGAAATCCCAGATTGCCATTTTCGGCATGGCAGATAAATAAACATCACGTTCAATACCACTTAAACGCCAAAAATCCTGGTCTTCCAGGTAACTGCCGTCGTGCCAGCGAAATACTTCGAGGGCTAATAAATTAGTACCTTTTTTAAGGTGTTTTGTGATGTTAAACTCTGCTGGTGTTTTTGAGGCCTTTGTCATCCCCACCTTATTTCCGTTGACATAAATAAAGGCACATCCAGAAATAGAACCAAAATGAATTAACACTTCTTTATCATCCCATCCTTCTGGTACCGTAAAAGTTTTGCGATAGGTACCTACTGGATTATTGGCACCAGTAAAGGGTGGATTTTTAGGGTGCGGATAGGTGATATTGGTATAGATGGGCACACCAAAACCATTGAGCTCCCAGTTGGAGGGCACATTGAGGTTAGCCCATCCTGAATCATCAAGACTCGTTTTATAAAAGTCAGTCCGCCTGTCTTTATACTGGTCTACATAGCTAAATTTCCAGGTACCATTCAGCGACTTAAAGTTTGTAGATTTAGAATAATCGTCTGCAATAGCGTCTTTTTGCTGGTTAAAAAGCATAAAAGTAACGTGCGGCTTTTCCTTACCCTGATCCAGGAGCTGGGGATTTTCCCAATCGTTATTTTGTGCTTTTACCGTTGCAAACGTAGTAAGCGCGAAAGTGGTGGTAAACAAGAGTTGTTTAAGGTTCATTGTGTGTTATAGATTTAAAAACTGAAGCATTTAAAAATTTCAAATTAAGGCGTATACCCGCCACTGTATTGGGTCAATCCATCCTTCCTCATTGCTTCAATAATGAGGCAATTATAAACGTAGTCCCAACTGGAAGTAACTTCAGCATTTTGATTCAGTCCGTAAGGCCACCAATGTTGCGAATCTCCACTCAATTGCACATCTACAGCGCTGTTGTCAATTTTCTTTAACATCGCATTTGCGTTAGCACCCTGATATTTCCCGGCCGACAACTTACCTGACCACCAGGACGATGTACCTGTACCTAAAGTATGGTTCATTTCATGCAGCATTGTTCTGATATTTTGTACGCCTGTGCTTGGTCCGAAACGCATCCAGCCTTCATTATTGGCATCTGCGGTAAGAACACCGGGATCGTAATTGAGGTATACGTGCTTAGTAGCGGAGGTAAAATTCGTTAAATACCATACGGCACTGTCTATCGCTATCTGTAAACGACCATAGGCTTCCAACTGCACTGCTGTTGGAGCTGCCGCTTTATTGAATGTATAGGTAATCCTGCCCTTGGCAATGGTTCTAAATGAAATATTTTCACTGTAACTTATGCCAAATCTATTGATGGTATAAGCCCGCAGGTGGTAGTTTGTTCTCTCCGTTAAACCCGTAATCATGGTTCTGAATTTGCCTGTTCCATTACCGGCTTGCTTTAGTTTACTGTCGCTTACGGTTGGATTAACTGAAGTACCCCAGCAAACTCCTTTTTCAGTTATGGCATCTCCTCCATCAGTAAGTACCGCTATATCTGCCGCTACCGCAGTAGATCCTATAATGAACATGGGCATAATGCTAAACGTTGCACTCAAAACCTCATTCGTTGTAAACTGCACTTCTTCTCCATAAGCGGTACCAACTTTGTTGGTGGCATAAGCCCTTAAATAGTATTTTGTTGATGGCGTTAAGGAAGATAACTGACTTGTAAAACTGCCCGAAGTAGTCACATTGCTGGTTATGGCAATGAGGTCAGCTTTTGTGGGACTGGGTTTAAGGCTATAACAGATTCCCCTTGAGGTAACGGTTGTTCCACCATCGTTAGAGACGGCCCCACCAGATTTACCAGAACTGGCTGTAATTAAACTGACCGCTGACGTAGAAACGGTTGGCAGAGCTTCAGGTAACGTTGGGTCTGTTTTTGTAGTATCCGCTTTTATAGCTTCAGATTTCGAGCAGCTCCATAAAAACAAAGCAGGTACCAGTAAAAAGATAAATAGTTTTTTCATGATTAGGAGGCTTCTATTATACCTTAAAAAGGTGCCAGATCTAATCTGGCACCATCTTTTTATCACTATAGATTACGTTGCAAGAGGTAGATTTGCAGTTAAGGTTCCCTTAAATTGATAGGTAACACCAGCAACTACATAATTGTACCAGATGTCAAATTTTTTGGCCGTTGGATTGTAGGTCCCTCCACCTCCAGAAATCACCAAGGTACCCGCTGAGGAAATGGTTAAAGTATTGTCTGCCGCAACCTGAATTTTTACACCGTAAGGGACTATGCTGGCATTATCTTCCGAATTACTCAAATGAAAAAAGCGTACCGTATTATAACTGGTAGCCTTTAATTGTCTCACTGGAAGAGATAAAGACGTAGTAACTGCCGGGGTATTCAGGTTATAATACTGTCCAACAATGCTGTAGCTATAATCCGAATAGGCATTAATCAGGGTTAAAGAGACCATCAGTACCGAGTCAGTTTTTCGGATTGTTACATAATCCGGCTCTGATACTTTGGCTATTTTGACCGTAAAAGCATACAATAAATCGGGATTTAAATTAGCTGTTTTAATGTATACAGGCGTTGTTCCGTAAACCTCGTTTGCCTTTATTATCACATCTTTATTCGGGATTCTGTATAAAACATCACTCAATTGCTGATATTTAATATCAGTAGGTTTAAACAAATACAAGTTGTTGTAATTGGTAATTTGCGCAATACCAGCATCAGCTACCGTAGCGGTAACGTCCCTGTCTACATTTAAGCTTCCACCAACAGCGACCGATAAATTGAAGGAAGATTCTGCGTCCGCCCCATTTGCATAATTCAGTTTAACAATAGCCCTACCTTCATTATTCGTCCGGTTGGCGCCAACAAGGTATACCTGTTTAATGTACTGCTCCCGATCCAATGGCTCATCCTTTTTTTTACAGCCACCTAAAAGCACAACAATGGATGTAAACGAGCATAGTATAAAATTTAATTTTTTCATTAGTATCAATATTTTATTCAATTAAATAAACTCTTTATTCGAAACTACCAGCTTGGATTTTGTACCAGTTTGGAGTTTTTATTCATAGAAACCTGCGGTATAGGCCAGAAATACATTTTAAAGCTCCAATTCCTCTTTGTCAACTCCTCCACCAAAATGGTCCTTGTGTAAAACAAATCTTTCTGTCCACTGGAAGCCTTGATGTTCATTCCCACCACTGGTTTGGTCATGGCATCCGGTGCATCCATCCATCTTCTTAAATCGTGGTAACGGCGGCCTTCACAGGCAAATTCAATTTTACGTTCCAATTTGATCGCCTCCCTTATCGTTGCCGGACTTGCCAGCTCTGCAGCAGAAAGTCCCGGTAAACCGGCCCGGAAACGCACCCGGTTAAAGGCACTTTGAATTTCCGTTAAATTTCTGCTTACGGTAATTCCTGTCGTTGGATCAGTATAACTTCCGGTCATTTCATTCAGGGCTTCTGCATAATTCAAAAGAATCTCCGCATACCTGAAGATGGGAAAAGTTTTAGCCCTGATTGCCCCCGCTGCTTGCATATTATCCGTATGGTGATTGTACTTGATACAGGTGTATCCCGTATGGTTATAATCATTTACCTGGTTCACATTAGGCACTGCATTTCCGTTTGAATAATAGGTAACTTCAAGATTCGTATAAGCTCCTGATCCGGTATACGAAGTGCCCTTCCAATACGAATGGTTAAAGCCTATGGTCGCATAAAAACGCGCCTCCCTATTGTTGTACATTCTTGACGTATTTGCCGTTAATTGTACATCTGAAACTGTTTTCGCCGCAGGAATAGAAAGCGAGGATTCAGCAGTACTGGGATAGGGATAGGTTGTACTCGAATTTGTAATACTGTTTCCGTCTTTCATTCTGTAAGAATCTACCAGGTCCTGTGTCAGGTTCAATCCATTCCAGCCACCTAGAAAAGACATCGTAGATAGGTTTAGCGAAGAACCACTTCCAGTGGGATTTACATTGGTACACCAGATCACTTCGCGATTGCTGTTCGCCGGAACCTCTCCAATAAAACTATACTTATAACTCCGGTAAGGATCAATGCCCCCTGCGCCATTCGGGTAGTTTTCTGTTGGCACATTGGGTGCCAAAGGATCCATATCTGCACCTTTTGGATAGGTAAACAATTCGTACAAGCCGGTTTCCATCACCCGCTTAGCGGCAGCAGCAGCTTTACCCCATTTGGTATTGTCATACACGTTGGAGATAAAAAGCGAACCATCTTTTCGTGTCCAGTTTGCATAAGATGGATTTCCGTTGAATTGCGGACTTGCAGCCACAAGTAAAACCCTAGACATTACTGCCATAGCAGCACCTGAGGTTGGGCGATAAATGTCGTTTAAGGCTTCTTGATTGGGCTGTAAGTAGCCCACAGCCAACTCCATGTTTTTAGCGATATAAGCTACGCAATCGTCATAACTGCTGCGTTCCTGGGACAATGTTTCTCCATCATCATTCAAATCCAACACGTCGTCCGAAGGGATTACGGCCGGGCCGTATTGCTGAACCAGCAGATACAAAAAATACCCTTTTAAATAATACATCTCGCCAAGGTACTGTCGTTTAGTGGTAACGGATAAACCCTTTGCCTCCTCAATCCTGGCAATGACGGTATTCGCTTTACGAATGCCCTTATACCAGTTTGCATAATTGTTGAAATAGGTATTGGCGGCGAATGGTGTAATCTCGTTCAACATCAATTTTATACCTGCATGACTTCCATCGTTCCATGAGGTAAAATTTTCATCGGTTGCCTGTTGATAGGGTGACCATGAATTGCTCCACAACTTTTCCTCATCCGGAAGATAAGAAGCAATTCCATTGATATAGGTCCGTAATTTATCTTGGTTAGAAAACACACTATCCACTTGCGTCATATCGTATAGATATTCATCCACGTTCAGGTAATCTTTTTTGCAGGAACTTAACCCTGTACAAATTGCACCAGAAATAAGAACTGCGAATGCTATTTTAAGTCTTTTATTCATGATTAAGTTTTTTAAAAGGAAACAAACATTTGTAAGGTGTACATTCTTTGAAGCGGATATACTGCCCCGTTGTTTGAGGCCTGCTCCGGATCCCAAAGTTTAACCTTATCCCAAACTTTCAGGTTATCTCCAACAAGGCTAAATGTTGCTGACGAGATTCCATAACGTTTCAAAAAGTTATTTTCCAGTTTATAGGCGACTTCCACATTTTTTAAGCGCAGAAAGGAGGCATCTGCCATCCAGAATGTAGAGGCCTGGTTGTTGTTGTTGTTGGCCCCATAGGTCAATCTTGGAAAACGTGCGTCTGGATTTTCGGTAGCAGTAGTTCCCGAAACCGTAGCTGGAATCCAACGGTTGTTTGGATTGGCAACAATACTCAACAAATTCCCTGTCGATTCTCCTGCAAAGGGATAATAGCCCGAACCTCCGAGAAAGTAAGAAACCTGATCTTGTCCGGTAAAGAACATATTAAATGTCCATTTTTTCCAGTTTACTACCGTAGCAAAACCATATATCACCCGTGGCACGTTAGAGAGATTTAGCGGAACGGCATCATCTGCATTGACTACACCATCACCGTTTACATCCTTGTATTTGATATCACCTGGTAAATAATTGGCCATAAAAGTCTGTGTAGGACTGTTGGCAATATCGGCCTTATCTTTAAACAAACCCAAAGCAATTAGGCCTCGTTGCACACCATAAGGTACGTCTGTAAAAGATTGATATGGGTAATTCACACCACTTTGTTCCCAATGGGTAACTTTATTTCTAGAAAATGTGAAGTTCGCTTTTAGGGTTAAAGACAAATCCTGAGTCAGGTTTTCAAAATAGGTTACGTTACCATCCATCCCCCAGCTCCTCATGGAACCAACGTTAAGCCAGGGTGCCTGAGCAGCCCCTACTTCATCCGGAATAGTTACCCTTTGCTGATAAATGTCTTTCGCATCTGTTAAGAAACCATCAACAGTCATATCAATTTTACTTTTGAATAATTTTACATCCACCCCTAAATCGTATTTGGTTGAGGTTTGCCATTTTAACCCGTTTGTTCCTACCTTACTTTCAATGAGTGTTCCTCCCCAATCGTTACTACCTAGCGCAAAGATGGTTTGATAAGGAAAGCGCACCAATTTACCGGCTCCGTTCACCACTTTTGCATTCCCCACTTTACCCCATGAACCACGGATTTTAAGGTAATCTACAAATTTAAGGTGCTCTTTTAACCATTCGTATTGTGTTGGAATCCAACCAGCAGATAAGGCGGGAAAAATACCATATTGCTCGCCCGGTTTAAAATTCTCTGAACCTGAATAGCCAACGTTTGCCTCAAACAAATAGGTATCTTTAAGGGAATAGGTACCCCTTGCAGAGAAGGCCTGAGTTCTAAGCGGGATAATACTCATGTAAAGGCTCTCGTATGCATTAATATCAGAGGTAACATCTTCCTGACGATAGGCATGAATAAGTCCTGTAACGTTGTGAATTGCATTAAAAGAACGGTTGTAATTTACCTGAGCTTCCATATACATCTGGCGTGTAATTAATGCCGTATTCGAATAAGTGGGAGCAATCTCTGACACCGTACGTACTGTAATCAATTTTCCGTCATTTGCTCTCGGGTTTACTACTGGAGCTTGAAAAACTTCTGCACCCAATTTAGGACGGGCTGAGCCATTATTTCCAGTATAAGTCCAGGAAAACAAACCTCTGGCTGTTAAACCTTTGGTTACCGCATTTAAATCCTGCTCCAGGCTCAATTTGGCATTTACCGTATTGGTGTTGCTTTTTCTAAAACCAGTATAATTTAACAAGTAATAAGGAGAAAGTGATGTCCCGCCAATACCAAAACCAGCAATCTGCCCATTGGAGTATTTTACAGGAATACTAACTGGTGTAATGTTAGCTTGAGAGGTCCATAAAAAAAGATTGTCGGTACCATAGGCAGGAGAATTCTGAAGACCAATGGCGTCGTCCATATTTAAAGCCAATTTAGTAGTTTTTGTCAAATCTACATCAACGTTTGCCCTAAAGTTGTATTTCTTGTAATTGGTATTTACATCGTATGCATCTACGCTTTTATCCTGTTTAAAAATCCCACCTTGGTTCAAATATCCGAGACTCATAAAATAACGAGCATTGGTGCCCCCACCCGAAATATTTAAATTGTATTGCGTGTACTGCGTATGGTCTTTTAAAATGACGTCTCTCCAGTTGGTGTTGGGATACAGGTCTGGGTCCAGGTTGTTTTTAAATATTTCCATTTCTACAGGACTGTATAAAGGAACTTGCCCCCTCCCAACCCTCGCTTCATTGGCAAGTGTAGCATAATCATAAGCCTCTACATATTCTGGCATACGGGCCGATTTAGTGTAGGTTGAGTTAGCTTTAAAATTTACCTTGATATCACCTGCCTTACCTCTTTTTGTGGTCACCACGACTACACCATTTGCGCCACGCAAACCATATACGGCCGTAGCAGAAGCATCTTTTAACACAGAGAAACTTTCGATATCTGATGGATCAATGTTGTTCAGGTTACCTTCTACCCCATCAATCAAAATCAGTGCAGATGAACTTGCCCCGAAGGTACTGATCCCACGAACCCAAAATTCAGAAAAGTTACTTCCTGGCTCACCACTCCGTTGCACCGCTATGATCCCGGGCACCCTTCCGCCAAGCATATTACTTAAGGAAGTTGCCGGAACCTGCAAATCCTTTACATTGATGGTGCTAATGGCACCTGTAGTGGTTACTTTACGTTGGGTTCCCAAACCCACCACCTGAACTTCTTCAAAATCACCCACCTTATCTTTTAAAACCACTTTTACTTTTTCCTTGGATTCATTTACAATCAACTCAAAGCTTTCAAATCCGATAAAGCTAAAAATAAGCGTGCTTCCCTTAGGGATATTCGCCAAACGAAACCTTCCATCCGAATCCGAGGAAGTTCCGATCTTCGTATTCCCTTTTACAAAAATTGATACCCCAATCAACTCCTTACCTTGTTCATCCATTAATTGTCCTGCAATAGTCAATTTACCGGCATCCTGCGCATAGAGCGTAGCATTGGCCATGGTAAAGAAATACATCAGAACCAGATATAATATTTTTTTCATCTGCTTATAATTTGTTTTTTATCAGTGATGAAGCTATCAGATTTATTCCCACTGCGGGTTCAAAAAATCATGATGGTTTCATAAATTCTAGTATGCTTAACTTTTTAAAAACCTCAATAAAGTACCCAATAACACATTACTCAATAGCCAACTTTCGAATGGTACGTCCCCAGCTCTCTCCAATAAATATAACGTCATTTGGATCTGAAGCCAGACAGTAAGGATAGCTAAATTTAGAAGCGAGTGGTGCTCCGTTAAGTCCGCCTTCAGCCAAAACCATTCCGGCTATCGTAGAGACATATTCAGTGTTACGGTTAATTTTCCGGATGACATAAGCATTTGCTTCCGCAACATAGATGTTCCCTTCAGCATCCAGGCACATTCCTGCAGGGCCCCTAAACGCTGCTTGTGTACGCCTTGATCCATCAATTGTAGCCAATCCGTTAAAACCGGCATATTCCGTTACCGTTAGCCCATCTTTGCTCACTTTGTAAATTCCGTTGACTCCTTGCACACTAATGAAAAAACATTGATCTATTTTACTGTAAATCATATAGGTATAATCTGTATTCCCAACAGGACCGCAAGTAGGGTTTAAAATCTGAACATTGGTTGGATTGGCAATTTGTAAACGACCAAATTTACCATCCTTATCCCTAAAGTATAACCACTCTTCGGTTTCGTCAAGCGCAGCAGCCCAGATAAAATTGGTTGAGCCTGGAATCTGAGCAGCAAGAATTTGAGGCTGCCAAAGGCTGCTTTTATCGTAAAAATAGACCTTATGAGGAACGTTTTTTCCAATAGAATAAATTCTCGTCCTTGCCGCATTTATGGCCGGATGGGTTCCATCAAAGCTGGTTTGTAGTGTAGAAACCTTGTTGTCGTTTACGGAAATATACCGCACTACACTAGACAGGGATTCAAAAGAGATCAACTCGTCGTTACCCAATGCCGCCAGACCAAATGTCCTTTGCATTCTGGCATCGGATAAGGACCCGTTTACATAGGCATCTGCGCCACTCAAGCCCACTACATTGGATACACTCTGCGCAACGATGTATAAGAATTTTTTAGAGATGCTTCCGTTTTTTGTTTCCACAGTTACCTTTACCGAATTGTAGCCTCCAAGTTCTTTAGGTACCAGACAATAAATAGTTTCATTGTTTAAACTTATTATAGTCGCCGGTCTGTCTTTTTCAGCATCTGTAAAGAAAACCTTTACTTTCGATTTGTCCGTTCCAAAGTTCGAACCCTTAATGATAAATTTTGTTCGGATCCCGCCAGAATCGGGCAGAAACGTTGTGACCTGTACAGGTAAATTTGGATCGAAAGTAGTCGGTTCAACGGTTGCTTCATCGTTTTTACACGAAAAAATGGAGACGATCACCACCGCCAGCAGCAGTAGCTGCCTCAGGCCTTTTTTTCGGGAACTAGTTAGTAAATAAGTATTCATAAATTTGTTTGGTTTTGAATTTAAGTGGAGAAAACACTCCCTTTTGTCAACTATTTTTAATTCATTTTTAGATGACCGACAGTACATCGCTCGTCGACCCTGGAAATATTTAATATTTCTCTTTGAATTTGATTTTGGTTGTAAAATTTCTTCATTTAAATTGGTTTGGTTGATATTCTATTTATTTTGATGTATTCTATGGATCTGAACCTCATTATTATGGCCAATTGCTGAGGTCAGGTGCACAGATATAAAATTAGTGAAAAGAAAACAAGCAAATCATCGTATTTTAACCACTTATAACTGCTTATTATCTTCAATTTGTACTTCATAATTTTTAAGTCTTATCTACACCAAAACGAATCAATTGTAATCTTTAATAAAAATTTATGACAAACCAATTCTAGCAAATTAATCGTTAAAATAAATCATCAACCTGAACTAAAATTAGAATTTTGTTCCATTGCTTTATAAGTTTTAATATTTGGTTAGTTACCGGGCATTTATACCTAAATAAACACCTCAATAATTGTCTATATGACACTTATTAAAAGTAGCTAGTTTCATCCGAAGCATCTAATCTTATTTTAATGAATTATAGCAGGATATTAACCGTATATTTCATAAAAGCACTGTTTATCGACCAATTATTGGTTAAGCCCAATTTTTACTTTGCTAAACCTGAATTTCGGTTAGGTGGTTCTACCTGCAATAGGTGCTTCACAAAAAAGTCTCTCCTTCTGCGTCGTCCATAAGTTCCTCCATCACTATGCCCCATGTTCGGCACACATAAAAAATCGAAGTCTTTATTGGCTTTGATCAATGCATCCGCTAAACGGAAGGTTGATTCTGGTGGTACGTTTTCATCTGCTTCTCCAACGATCAGCAATAAATTTCCCTGGAGCTTTGAAGCATTGGTAATATTAGATTGTGCGTCATAATGCGGCCCGACTGGGTATCCCATCCACTGCTCATTCCACCATTGTTTGTCAATTCTGTTGTCATGACATCCGCAAGAAGAAACTGCAGCCTTATAAAATTCTGGATGGAACAATAAAGCACCAGTAGAATTTTGTCCGCCGGCAGAGGTACCGTAGATCCCTACCCTGCTGATATCTGCATTTGGATATTTAGCCGCCATTGCTTTAATCCACAAAATCCGGTCAGGGAAACCTGCGTCCGCAAGGTTTTTCCAGCAAACATCATGAAATGCTTTAGATCGGTTAGCTGTTCCCATCCCATCCATTTGCACCACAATGAAACCTAATTCTGCAAGGCTTTGCATTTCGCAATAAGGCGTAAAATTCTTGGGTACAAAACTGTCCTGAGGGCCAGCATAGATGTACTCGATAACAGGATAGCTCTTTTGCATATCCATTTTAGATGGTCGCCAGATCAAGCCCCATATATCCGTTTTACCATCCCTGGCTTTTGCGACAAAGACCTCAGGCAATTGAACGCCTGTTGCCGTAAAAGCATCGGTCGTACTTTTTTCCAGTTCCGAAATGATTTTTCCATCTCTGGTTTTTTTAACAACGGTGACTGGTGCAACATTGGGTTGTGCATAGGTATCCAGATAACACAGCCGATCTGGTGAGAAAGTAACCTTATGGTTTCCAGCCTCCGGACTTAAAGATATCAGGTGTTTTCCATCAAAACCAATTCTATAATAGTGTACGAAATAAGGGTCTTCGGCTACATTCATCCCACTGGCGCTAAACCAGATCTCCCGTTTGGTATAATCTACGCTGTCAATATCTCTAAGCACCCAGTTGCCTTTTGTAATTTGCTGTTGCTTACCCGTTATGGTATTCACCAGGTAAACATGACGGTAACCGCTTTGCTCAGTTGTCCACAACATTTCATCAGATTTAGGCAAGTAATAAGTATAGGTCCTGCTTTCATAAATGAAGGTATTTGTCTTTTCCTCAATGATGTTTCTTGTTTTACCAGTAAGCACATCTACCTCTATCACCCTAAAACGCTGATGCCCGCGGTCGGCCTTTTCATAAGTATAATATCTGCTGTCATTTTTCCGCCAATGTAATCGCTGCGGACGAAAAAAGTCAATCTTTTCTGACTCCACTTTAATCTTCTTTCCGCTTGACACATTAATGATGAAAGGCTCGTAGCTGGTAAAAGCATCACCAGGCTGCGCATATTCCCTTGACTTTAATTGTCCCCGCGTTGTACCAGGAACAGAACTTAACACGTAGTGCACTTGTGCAGTTTTTTCTGGCTTGACCAAATAAGCGATTACGTTTTTGCTATCTGGAGACCAACTCAACTCATCATAATAATGCGTTATGCTACCATCAAAAGTAAGTTGGTCCTCTTTTTTACTTTGCAAATCTGTGATAAAAACATTACCACCTTTCACATTGAGTCTTTTTTTGCCGTCTGGAGACTGCATCACCATCCGGTTGCCTTGCCATTTAGAGTTTCTCCGCTGCAAAGGCGCTTTTGGATCATATTTCAAAGCTGTAGTATCTGTTGCTGGCTTAACAGCATAGTTTCCAAGATCCACTTCCAGCCATTTTTGATCTTGCTTAACCACCATAGCTTTTCCGGAGCGGGTAAAAAAAAGGGTAGTAAATTTAAGCTGAGTAGCATCCAGCGCATTGCCTGTTGCTTTACCGATTGCATCAGCAAGCTTTTGATGATCAAATGCCTGTTTACGAACTCCTAAACGCGTATCAACATAAATAAATTCCCAGTGACTGGCATCGAGGTTTTTACGGTATGAGAAAGAAAATCCATCTGGATTCCAATTGGGCACGATGTCTCCATTTGCGGCAATCTTTCTCACGTTAGCATCCAGTTTGTCTGCTTCCTGATAAATATTTTCCATCTCCCCGGCTGTGGGACGATAGGGAACAAGACTTTTTTGCTGTGCAGCAGCCGAAAAGGCCGCAATTTCTAAAATAAAACAGAGGCAGCATTTTATGATGTAATAGCGTGAGTTCATTGCTTACAAAACCTTTATATAATACATTTTTTCTATTTCTTTTGCAGAAAGCAAGTCTTCCTGGCCAGCTTTTAAAGTCAGGTTTTGCCATTTTTCAGAGGGTACAATCCTCAGCGGCATTTGACTTTTGCCGCCAAGAACCAAAGGAAGGTTAAAGCCGGCAACGCAGTTTTTCCAGCGATAAAACACCTTTCCATTAGCCATATAAAATTCCAGTTCTGGTATTTGCAGGGTACGTAAGTACTGGTCAAATACTTTTGAATAATCATATTTTGCAACTTTTGAGATATAAGCCTCAACCTGTGCCGATGTTACCGTTTGATGGTAAAACTCCTGATTAAGTCCCCGGAGGATGGACCTGAAAAGTTCATCATTGTTCATGCTATGGCGAATGCTGTGTAAAAGATTGCCTCCTTTGGGGTACATGTCACCACTGCCCTGCGCATTTACGTTATAAGCGGGAATGATCAACTTATCGTTCTTGATTCCGGTTCTAATGCCGTAATTGTATTCATTCCCCGCTTGTTCACCAAAAGTATAATCTACAAATAAAGTTTCACTGTAATTGGTAAAGCCTTCATGCACCCACATATCTGCCAGGTCATTCGTGGTGATGTTATTCCCAAACCATTCATGTCCACTTTCATGGATAATGATAAAATCCCATTTAAAGCCCCATCCTGTACCCGAACCGTCTCTGCCCATGTATCCGAATTTATACCTGTTTCCATAAGAAACTGCCGACTGGTGTTCCATTCCTGTGTGTGATGCATCAATCAGTTGGTAACCATCTTCATAAAAAGGATACGGCCCAAACCAATGCTCCATGCTTTTAAACATCTTGTGTACCTGATCTGGCATATATTGCTTTGCCTTTTCATAATTATAATCCAGTACCCAATAATTAACATCAAGCTTTCCTTTCTCTCCCGCATATTGTTCTTTAAAATTCACATACTTGCCGATGTAAGGGATGATACAATAATTGCTGATTGGATTGACAACATTGTATTTTACAGTAATGGTACCATCTGCATTGTTCTTTTTAAAGACCAAACGGCCGTTACCTACTGCAACCAGTGTATCAGGCACGGTCATGGTTAGCGAAGCACCTCTATCAGGCTCATCGCCCTGGTGGTCTTTATTTGGATACCATATTGAAGCACCCAATCCCTGGCAGGCTACGGTCATCCAGGGCCGTTTTAAAGAGTCGAGTCCAAAAATAAACCCACCATCCCAGGGTGCTCGAATTGCCTGATGAACCTTACCATGATAAAAAATGTGAACATTGTTTTCTTCTTTTTTACCTTGTTTAGGGACCTTTATATACCACACAGAAGCCTGATGCTCAAAATCCAGTTTTTTCGAGTCATTATAGACCACGCTGTCAATAATCAGAGGATCTGCCATGTCAATTTGCATCTTCAGCTGCCCGTCATTTGGCTTCGTAACTTTATAAATAATTTTATTGGAACCAGAAATCTGCTTTCCGTTAAAATCAGGCTTCAAGGTCAATTCATACCGCTGTACATCCCACCAGCTGCGTTCAAGCGTGATGCTACCCCTCAATGTATCTGCTAATGTATAGTGCTTAACCGGACCTTGCGCAAAACCTGTGGTTTCAGTATTAAAATAAATGGCCATGATGACCAGCGAGGTTATAAATAGCTGTTTCATTTTTATTTTAAAGCCTCACTATGGTCGTTTTGAAAATCTTCACCAGTCCATATTTTTTGCGCAGACCATTTAACGGCAGCATTGGCCCAAAAGGGATCAGTCTCAGGCAATCCTAAAGGCAAGAAGATATTGGTACAGATGTAAGGGCTCCCCTGATTGTTGTAAAAATCACCGAGCGTGGGTTGATCGCCATATAAACCGATAGTCAGCCAGCCGTTTTTATAGGTTGTTGGACTTTCCAGTGTTTTTTTAATCACAGCCGTCAACGCACACCTCACCTGCTCCGGACTCAATTGTTTAGGCAAGGCTTTTCTCCATGCCATATCTGCCAGGTGATGAAACGCGGCTCCGCGATAAACTATGGAGCGGCCGGTAGCAGGATAAGTGCCATCTGTATTGATTAGCCTTTCCTGGATAACGGCATATCGCTCATTTCTACTTTTTATTTTCTTAAACATGGCATTGTAAGCAGTTGTGCTTTTGCCAATGATATCTGCTAGTGTGGCCAGATAGGGATGTATGACATAACTATTGTAATAGTCGTAAGCAAAGGAATTTCCATCATTATACATGCCATCTCCAACGTACCATTGTTCCATTTGCTGCAAAGCATAATCTACACGCATAGGATCCCAATCCTTACCGAATTTGGCTAAGAAAGCTTCATTCACAGCAGAAAACAAGAGCCAATTGGAAAAGACAGGTTTAAATCTTCTGGTAGTGATAATGGACTTCACTAAAAGCTCCTGGTTTCTTTTACCCAAATGTTCCCACAGCCAGGGCGCACGTATAAATGCAAGCGCCACATATGAAGCATCTACCAACTGTTGCCCGCCAATATCAAAGTTCATAAAGTCTTTAGCATTGGAATCCAGTGCATTTTTTAAACCTTCAATTGCCCATTTACGGTATTGGTTCCGCAGCGCTACTTCTTCTGCAGCTCCGCCTTCCAGCTGAAGCCAGGGTGCCACACCACTAAGTACCCTGCCCAATACCTCCACATACTGCACTTTAATTCGATGCTCTTTGTTATCTATATGGATGGAGGTTACTTTAGGCATCACAATGCGCAGGCTATCTTTAGCCAGATTGTAAAGCACCGGCTTCACCATTTTATCCATTTGACGCAACCAGAATACCCTGTCTGTTAGCGATTTTTCTTTTCTTCCCGTACCCTTTTTTTGCGCAGATGAGGTTTCCCCTAACAGGAGCAATAAGGATAGTACAACTATAATTCTATTTACGTTCATCATTTATAATTTAGAAATCTGTAAAGTTCACAAGCAGCAAGTAAAAATGCACCTACACCAAAACCTGCGGTAGATTTTTCATCCACCACCTGTCCTGGAATGGCTTTCTCTCCTATTGGTTGCACATACCCTATACGGCCATCGCTTTGAAGCGCTACTTCAGATAAGTATTTCCAGCCTTTTAATGCCGCAGGCAAATAGTCTTTTTCTTTTAAGATCCCATTGTTAATACCCCAAAATAAACCATAGGTAAAAAATGCGGTGCCGCTGGTTTCCGGTCCAGGCGCATGATCTTTATCCAGCATGCTGCGTGTCCAATAGCCTTCAGACTGCTGACTTTTCACAATAGACTTTGCCAGTCCTTTAAATTTAGACAAATACACGTCACGATGAGGATCATCGGCAGGTAAATCCATCAATACTTTTGCCAGACCGGCAAATACCCAGCCATCACCCCTGGCCCAAAAATCTTTCTTCCCATTGATACTTTTATGCTTAGGATATACATATTTTGCGTCCCGATAATATAAACCCGTCTTCTGATCGTACATGATGCTATTTGCATAGCTAAAGTACTCATGAAGTTTGTCCAGGTATAGTTTATTTCCGGTAAGCTTATACATTTTAGTCATTACCGGCATCACCATATAAAGTCCGTCCGCCCACCACCAGTAGTCGCTTCCAGGCGTACTCATTTGATATTCCATTACCTCTTTTGCCCTTTCAATTTTATAGGCTTCGGGCTTTATATTGTAAAGATCAATGTAAGTCTGAAAACAGATCTGCCAATCGCCAAACAACACATAATCCTGTTTCTCTCCATACTTATATTTCCATTCCTGCTTATTTTTAGATCTGGCACCCATCCATTTATTGTAACTGGCCCATTGCTCTGAATATGCGAGGTAACTTTGATCTCCGGTAACAGCAAAAGCCTCCATATTACCAGTATGATATGCCGCAACGTCCCAGAAAGCCCACAATTCAGGTTTATTGTTCAATTGCCAATAAGCATTCGCCTTATTGATTGCCGACCATACAAAGGCTTTATCCGGAATACTTTGCGCCGAGGCACCCAAACCGAGCCATAATAAAAGCGAAACCCATATTTTTCCAGCCATTATTTTACGATTTTTACACCTTTAAGTGTGGGTACTACCTTTTTTATACTTCCGTCAATATTGAACTCCAGTTTATCTATACACACTTCCCTGTAGTAGCCGGCAGCATTTCCCATGGTTATGCCCGCTGGTCGTGTAAAACGATGGTAAACAATATACCATTCGTCTTTTCCCGGAACCTGGATCACTGAATTATGCCCGGTAGCATAAATGCCTTTAGCGGGATCTTTTGCAAGAATAATATTGTCTTCAGGGACCTTGATTTTACCCAGAGGAGAGTCAGCTGTTCCATACCTTACCCTGTAATTTTCGTCCCTGGTGTCATTTTCTGACCATAGAAAGTAATATTTACCGTTTCTAAAAAAGACTTCCGTGCCCTCTCTAAAAGTACCATCAGGTTTAATATTTACAATAGACGTGGTATCAATAGAAACCATATCCGCATTTAAGGCCGCAGCAGCCATATAGCCATTTCCCCAGTACAAATAACTTTTACCGGTTTTTGGATCAGTAAATACATCTGGATCTATTTCTTGTCCACCGCCCTTAATTCCTTTCGGTCTTCCGGCAATCAGCGGTTTACCGATGTCCGTAAATGGTCCGGCAGGGTGGTCAGCAACGGCAACGCCAATTTTTTGTGCGGCAGTAAAATAGTAAAAGTACTGATATGCACCATTGATCTTTTTCTCTATTGCTGTAGGTGCCCAGGCATTTTTCTTTGCCCAACTTACATCTTTTGGTAAGTCGAGGATTACGCCTTCATCTTTCCAGTTTGTCAGGTCATTTGAAGAAAAAGCTTTAAAATAAGTACCGCTCCAACCCGTAAAACCATCGCTGGTTGGGTACAGGTAATATTTTCCGGTCTTATGCGAATACAAGATTTCCGGATCTGCATAATAACCATCCAAAACCGGGTTCGCATCCGGATCAGTATTCCATTTACCAAGCAGCGCCCTGGTTTCTTTAGCAGTAATGGGCAGTACCGTACCATGTCTCGGATGAAAATCCATCTTTACCTCATGATCTATTACAGTAAACTGCTTTAAATCTTTGGTTTTGGTAAACTGGTAACGGCCCTTAGTATACACATCGTACATTAAAACGTAACCTTCTCCATTGTTCAGTTTAAATACACCAGCGCCTTCTACAGGATCTTTAGTTTGCTGAACATAACCATCCCGCAGCACATAACCTTCTGTCAATTGATCGGAGATCGCTACTTTAATCCCTGCCCCTGCCCCTTCGGTTTTAAAAAACAAGTGATATTTACCTTTATCCAGTATGATATCACCATCAATACATGCACCATTGGTAGGACTAAAAAACAATTGTTTAGGAGCGTTCTCCAAATCTGTAAAATCTTTATTTGCGTAGGCATAATAGATTTTATCCGGATCGTCTCCGTGTTTCATGGACCAGTAAATCATATACTTCCCTACACTTTGATCATAAATGGTCTGTGGTGCCCATACCCGAAGCAGATTTTCATTTCCAGGAAAACGCTTTTGGATGTTGACAATACTGGAGGTCCAGTTTATTAAATCCTTGGATTTCAAAAGGACCATTGCCCTGTTAGAACTCCAACCTTTTGCCGCTACCATATCTGTAACTACCATATAAAATGTCTTGCCGTCTGCCCCACGCAAAATATTTGGGTCACGTACTCCACCGGTTGAACTGATGGCGGCAGAACTGATAACCGGCTGATTGTGATTTAAAGCCTTATAGGTATATCCATCCTTACTTATCGCAAAACGTATAGATTCTTCTGTACCCGTATTACCCGTAAAATAGGTGAAAAGATAGGCCGTTGGTTTAATCTTTTGCGCCATTGCGCCATTCCCGGAAAGCAGGAGTACAAATGCTCCGGCACATAGATGAAAGGCCTTAATAATAATGTGTTTAGTTAGTTTTATATTCATAAGTGATTTCACCTTTATAATTAATGGTAAGCAATTTTAAGCATCACAACTGAGTTGGCGGGTAACAGGATGGTGGTGCCCTTGCCTTTTATTTTCAGCTTTTCTTCTTTAGGAAGAATAAAAAAGGGCTTGTCTATAGTATTCCTATCAGACAATTCGCCCTTAATTACCGTTAAACTACCCGAGCCCGCCAGCTTTACCCCTTCAAAAGCGATCTCTTTGGTTTTAACGGATCCATCTGTATTTACCATCTTAACAATAAGTTCTTTTTTTACACGGTCAATTACTGAAGACACATATAAATGATCTGCACCAGAAATCACCTTGTTATTGATTAATGCAGAAACTGTATGTGTCCCTTTGTTTGTAGAAAATAATTTCTGTACCAGGTAATTTGGTGTGCCATAGATCTTCAGGTTATCCATCCAAATTAAATCAGGTGCCCATTGCCAACCTTCTGTATTTGCAAATAAAGGGGCATAAGAGGCCATATTAACCACGGCAGCATTTCGCTCCAAGCCAGTCATAAATGCGGCTTCGGCAATTGCCGCCTCCCAGATGTTACGGTTACTCCCGATAATTTTTCCATCAACATGTGCCGCGTATTCTCCGGCAAAAACTTTAGGGCCATTTCTGTCGTATTGATCATACCGTTCTGCATTTTTAAGGAACCATTCAGGAGCGCGGTAATAATGTTCGTCAATCACATCAGCTTTCATTTCACGCAGTGAGGCATCCAAATACCTAAAACGTTCAGAATCGGGATCTGTGCCGGAGCTAAAAATCAGGTTGATATTAGGATACTTAGCCTTGATGGCCGCCTGAAAAACCTTTGCCCGTTCTACATATTGAGGTCCCCAGTTTTCATTACCTACCCCTAAATATTTTAAATTGAAAGGTGCTGGATGCCCCATTTCTGTCCTTAACTTTCCCCATTTGGAGCTGATGTCTCCATTTGCAAATTCAATAAGATCCAGCGCATCTTCCACATAAGGATCAAGCTGATCTAAAGGGACAACTTCAGCGGTATTAAACTGGCAGGCCATACCACAGTTTAGAATGGGCAAGGGCTCAGCACCAATGTCCTCTGCCAGCTGAAAATATTCAAAAAAACCAAGTCCGAAAGTTTGAAAATAATCTGGTGCAGGGCGGTGTGCAAACTCTGTGTTCCAGCGGTTCATGATCAGCTGACGCTCTTCGATAGGTCCCACCGTTTTTTTCCACTGGTAGCGATTGGCCAAATCAATGCCCTCTACGATACAACCACCGGGAAAGCGTATAAAACCAGGCTTCATATCCGCCAATAGCTGAACCATATCTGCACGCATACCTGCCTTTCGCCCTTTCCAGGTATCACCAGGAAAAAGAGAGATCATATCCAGGTCAAGCACGCCGGTACCTTCCATCCAAATGTTCAATTTAGCATTACCAGAGCCTTCATTTGCAGTAAAACTAATCTCCTGCTTTCCCCATTGTCCTGAAGTGCCGGAAGGTTTTAGTATTCCGCCACCAAGCAACTGGTCTTTTTCATCCAGCAATTCAATGTGTAAGGTAACATTTGCCCCCTGCTGACGGCAGCGTACAGAAAAATCATATCTCAAGCCTTTCTTTACGCCCATTCCTCCTTTAAAGCCGGCATTACTAAGGCCAACATCTCCTTTCAACGCAGCTTTAACATTTACCCTCAGGTACCTTGGATTGGCTACATTGGCTTCCTGCCTGTTGAGCACCAATACATCTCCTTCTTTAACCTTCTTACCCTTTATATTCCACCCCATTAAAGGCTTTAAAAACTCAAAAGAACGGTTTTTTACCATCTCGGCATATAAGCCCCCGTCAGCACCCATATTGATATCTTCAAAGAAAATGCCCCACATGGTAGGCGAGACTTTACTTTCAGACCTGGCAACATCCACCATGATGGCATCCTTTATTTGTGCAGAAGCTGTTATACCGCATAAGGTGGAGATGAGTATAGCAAAGTTTATCTTATAATTCATGTTCATCTTTGAAACCAATTTTAACAAGAAAATGAGAGTATACAAAACGTAATTCTACCTAAAACAGGCAACATTTTACCCAAATACCTGCATGTTTATTCTGATTTGAGGCTAAAGACAGCAGTTTTTAATCCTTTTCCAGATACTTTTAAGGTAATTGTCCCGGCTTTTTCTGAAGACTGCAAAGTAGTAACCAACATCCCTTTAAAGGCTTTCATGTATGGCAGGTGAAAAAGTTCAAGGCTGGTTGCATCTCCGTTTGCGACTACCTTGTAAGAACCCTCACCGCTCACTGAAAAATTCAATATATTGTCGGCATCGGGACAAAGGTTCCCTTCTGCATCTACAATTTTAACCGTCACATAGGCAAGATCATTGCCATCGGCAGAAAGTGAATTACGATCAGACCTTAACACAAGGTGATGTGGCTTGCCGGCAGTTTTCACAGTTTCCTCTGCTACTGCTTTGCCATTTTCATCGTAAGCCACAACTTTAATAAGCCCAGGCTGATAAACCACATCATTCCACATCAGGCGGTACCTGTTCATATTGGCACTGTTGTTCTTTACCTGTCTCCCCATGCTTTTTCCATTTACAAACAATTCTGCAGAAGGGTAACTGGTATAACAAAACACTGGGGTAACCTGACCTTCCCTGCCGGGGAAAGTCCAATGTGGCAGCACATGTAGTGTAGGTTTTTCCTTGTTCCAATTGCTGCGATAAAGGTAAAACCGATCTTTCGGGATGCCGGCAAGGTCAATAATACCAAAGTACGAGCTATGCGATGGCCATTTAGCATCATATGGCGTAGGTTCGCCGAGGTAATCAAAGCCAGTCCAAACAAATTCGCCAATCACAAAACCAAGGTCATCCTGTTTAACAAATTCATCATCCGGGATTTGAGACCAGTTACAAAATTCTACATCATAGGAAGAACTTTGATTGTCATCGTACATTTTCATTTTAGCAAAAGCCACTGGAAACTTATATACCCCTCTGGAACTTACCGTTGAGGCCGTTTCCGTACCCAAAATAAATCCTTGTGGCAATTTACTATTGGCATTGTCGTACAGCATGGGCTTATAATTAAAGCCGGGAACATCAAGAATGGAGGCGAAGTTATTGTTTATTGCATCATTAATTCGATCCATCCCTGCCGTAACAGGTCTGGTAGGATCTTCCCGATGGCAGATGTCCTGCAAAAATTTAGCGATCTTATTTCCGTTTTTAGTGCTTTGGTCGGGAACCTCGTTTCCTATGCTCCACATCACTACTGAAGGATTATTCCTGTCACGGTGAATCATATTCACCAAATCTTTTTCTGCCCATTCGTCAAACAAATGGCTGTAGCCATTCGCTACTTTTCTGGCTTTCCATTCGTCAAATGACTCTACCATCATCATAAAACCCATTTCATCACAAAGTTTGACAAGTTCTGGCGCAGGCATATTATGAGAGGTCCGTATGGCATCGCAACCCATATCTTTAAGCAATGTTAACTGTCTGCGTAAAGCAGATACGTTAATTGCAGCACCAAGCGGTCCAAGATCATGATGGTTACAAACCCCTTTAAATTTTCTGTAAACCCCATTTAAAGAAAAGCCTTTACCAGCTTCAAATTTTATGCTGCGGATTCCAAAACTGGTAGAATATTCATCTTTCAACTTGCCCTGATGGTACACTTTTGAAATGGCTTTGTACAGTACAGGGCTTTCCGGCGACCATAGTACCGGGTTTTTAACTACAAGATTTTGTTCAAATTCCATATGGTCTGTAGCCAAAAGATCAGAAGAACTTTCAGCAATCAGCTGTCCTTTTGCATCTACAATGGTGGTCTGTAAGCGCAGTCCGCTAGTGTTAGTCCTTAGGCTCTCTACCTTGGTTTTAATTTTCACTTTAGCAAAGTCTGCATTCACTTCTGGAGTGGTAAGGTAAGTGCCCCAAACCGGAACGTTGACATCTTCTGTAATGATTAAATGTACATTTCTGTATAATCCTGCGCCAGTATACCACCTGGAAGATTGCGCTTTATTTTCCAGGCGCACCGCCAATGTATTTTCCTTTCCTTCAATAAGATAATTGGTAATATCAATAGAAAATGAATTGTAGCCGTAAGCCCAATGTCCAGCCTCCTTACCATTTACGTACACATAAGGATTACTCATGGCACCGTCAAAAAGCAATACAGCCCTTTTATTTTTTCCAAAAGCAGGAGCGGTAAATTTATTGCGGTACCAGCCTATGCCTACAAAAGGCAAGCCGCCTGTACGGCCAGATTTTACACTGGCTTCTTTTTCACCATTTTGTACAATCTGAACTTTTTGCAAATCATTCTGCCCGTTAAATGGGCCTTTTATAGCCCAGTCATGGGGAATACTTACGGTTTCCCATTGCTGATCAGGAAATGTGGGTTCAGGGGCATTTTTAAAATCACCTTTACTAAATTTCCAGTTTTTACTAAGTAAGTATTCAGTACGCGTTTGCGCAAAGGATATTGGTGAAGGGAGAATGAAAAGAATGAGGATGGAAAAGGAAATGAGTAAGCAGTTCTTCTTTATCATAAATGAGCAATATAAGCTTGAGTAGTTTGTTTATGTTTAGCATGTAAATATAAGCAGTCCTCAAACAGATATTGCCCAAATATTATCCGCTTATACGCGGATTTTAAGATTCATTTACATACCGTCAGCGCGCATGGCCCAGATAATTTTAACATGCCTGTAAGCATTGGTTGAGGACCATTCATTATCATAATTTAAACCATAGGGCCAAATATGACCGCCGCCTGTGTGAATTGCTCCGGCTGCCCCGTCAAAACTCTTCACCATGTTTACAGCGTTGGCCCCTACAAAGTCTGATGAGGAGAGATTTGCTGTAAAACCTGCTGACAGGCCAACGCCATAGGTATGCGCTATCTCATGCATAGCCGTACGTACACCCTGATAACTTGCCGTAGGTCCGAAACGAATGTTTCCATTGGTGCTTCCATCTGCTGTTGCAACGCCAGTGTTGTACTGAACGGTGAGTGTACGGGCCGGCCAGTTCGCTCCCGCATTGTAGCGTGCACAGGCGTCGTTCATTGCATTGGTAATTCTGGTAAGTACATCTGCGGGAACTCCGGTACTGGTAAGTGTCCAGGTTAACTGGCCACTATAGCTAACAGGCAACAAGCCCCATTGTTGGTTTTCCCCACCCCAATAATCGTACTGGTTGATCGCAGCCCCCGGCTCTACCGATTGCCCAACTACATCTATATCTTTACCGCTGTTTCGGTTTATGATCCTATAGTAGCCGTTTCCAATGCTCGTGAATTGCCACTGCTGTTCATTACCGGTTGAGGAAGTGTAAATGTTAATGTCTGCATTGTTGGCGGTACTGGCACCTGCAACGGCAAGCGAAAGTCCACTTGGTACGCCAACGATAGAATAATACCCACCTGAAAGCTGGGTTAATGTCCATCTTTCATTGGTGCCTCCTCCGGCGCCATATTGAACAACATTCGCACCATTCGCTGTTGAGGCCGATGCCACATTCAATGGCATCCCGCTCTTTCGGTTTACAATCAGGAAAGTGCCATTACCTACTGTTTGCAAGGTTTCTGTAGCTGGAATACTTGCTACCTTAAGTGGATTTTTCAAGGGCGCCGCTGGAATTTCTTCATTGACATCGTTTGATTGCTTTTTGCAACTTGTTAATCCCAGGACGACAAGGAGCATCAAACTTAAGAAGTTTGAGATTGTTGATTTTTTTTTCATAAGATTGGTTAATTAAGTTATGGATACATACAGCTTTAATAAGCTTATTTGGTTAGCTAACACAAATCAAATTTAGAATATTACCATCATCTAACAGACCGAAAATTAACTAAAACGAACTACATATTAACCAGTTAATATGCTGACAACCAACCAATTCTATCAATATCACTATAATTAACCTTGCTGACAGCGGTCTACTTACAAATACAATAAATTAGACTACTCCATTTCTACTGTTTTTTAACCATCAGTTTTCCTTGCTGGCTGCCAAGCCTGCCCTGCATATCTGCACCTTCAATTATAAGTGTATAAGCCCCAGGATTATCGGCAGTATAGAAACTCAACTGTGCTTTTCCATCTTTATCTGTAACAATGTTTGGTTCCCAAAATATAGTAGAGCGGATATCCGAACCATCGGCCTTACTGGCTGAATGATATTTAGGTGCATAAAACAATTTAGGCAGAGAAAAAGGCATTGGTTTATACAAATAGGTACCCATTTTTTTCTTTATTAGTGGTCCTTTACCTGTACGTGTGGTGACTTCAATAAATGCATAATTCCATGGTGTAACACTCCCCCCATTAAATCTAAAACTGTAGCTCACCTGGTATTTCCCAGTGGTCATCACCTCTATCCCTATTATGTCTTCTGCATCAAAGTATTGTAAATAATTTTTAATATTATCGCCTGGAGTAACGCCTTCTGGCCGCCAGAATTCTATATCCATACCATCTACAACCAGTGCAACCTGCTTCTCATTCACAAAATAGTTTAAAGCACCTACCGCATGATCTGTCCCACTTTTATCTGCCCGCTTTACCATGTCCGGCCTCTTCATAAAGCCTTTGATATATTTGGTCATCAATTCCTCCAGGTTCATTTTACCTGCTTTGTCTAATTCCAGTTGATTAATAACTTGATCTGCATTACCTGCTCCGTTCAGGTTTTCGGAACCTTTGACAATTTTTTTCTGACTAATTACCACCTCATTAAGCATGTTTGTTTTGCCTGTGACACGATCATATTCCTTTTGCAGACTTATCCGATGGCGGGCAAGCATTAAACTGGCTGTATCTATGTTTAGGTGCCACCGTGTAGACGGCGACATCATAGCTGTAAAAACGGGAGGTTTAAACTCATCCATTTCAATAGCTACATTAACATTATTTTTGCCTTTCTTATTTCTGGCCTGAACGAAAAACCGGGCGGTGTCTACTGGAAAAATCCCTTTAAAATTAAAGACACCAGCAGCGTTGGTAACCGTGTCTAGTATTAACATGGGCTTTTTTGAAAACAAGGATACGCCTAAATTTGCAACAGGTTTATTAAAAAGATTAAGGATCCTCCCTTTAACAACAAATTCAGGTTCTGCACTGTATTTTAATACTTTAGCAGGCTTAAAGGCCTCTTCATAGCCGTAACTAATCCATCCCTGGCTTAAAAGTAATAAATCCAGATTTTTCCATTTCTCTACATTTTTAGAGGCGCCAACATAATAACCAGGAGATTCTACCTCTCCTTTTAGATTAGATGTTAGCAAAACTTCAATACCGATTGTACTACCTTTAAGACTGTCTGTTTTCACCTGTCCGTCATCCGTAACGGCCAGAGAAAAGTTACCTTGCAGGGGTTTCCCTTCTTTGTCTGCCACCATTAGATCTATTAAAACGCTGTCTCTTTGTCCATAAAACAGCTTATTTGCGGTCAGTCGAATACTTAAATGATCATTGTGATCAACATAAATGATCCTTTCATTAAGCACCTTTTTATCCGAAGTCATCAAAACGAAATGCGCTATTCCAGATGGAAATAATTTTTTGTCAATCTTTCGTTTTATACTACCGCCTTTGAGGCCAAAAGAAGCGCTATAATATGCCCTCCCCCGGCAAAGTCCGATTAAATAATACGAACGACCCAATATATAATCCGGCGTACCACTAATTACCACCTCACAAGAGTCACTTTCGAAAGGATTATTTACCTGAAGGGTCATTCCTGAAGTTTTAACTAAGGGTAGTGGGTAAGTTTTAAAAGAACCATCAGGTAGATCCATCCTTGCCGAATAGAACTCGTTGCCTTCCGGACGAAAGTTAACTGCTCCAATACCTAAAGAATTGGAATGAAACCTTGTGACCTCCCTGCCTTTACTATCGAATATTCTACCACTAACCTGTGCAGCCTTTCCATCCTCATTTAGCGCCTTAAAAGCCATGTGAGATTCAATTGCCACAATAAAACTCCCTCCTTCTGCCATAAATTGCAGATCTATCTGCTCAGGACGGTTCGATATCAAAGGGATCTTTAATTTAGGTTCGCCCTGATCTGCGATACTACCAATATAAATGCGCCTGGTAAATATGGTCTGCAGCCCGAAATTCAGCATCCAGCTGGTATAAGCCCTTAACACATAATCTCCCTGGGGCAGATCTTGATCGATGGCGATGTTTCCGAACATCAAGCCACTATATACAGGCATCATGATTCGTTTAATTAGTACGTTGCTGTCATTGGCAATTTCGACATACATCATACCACTTTTAGCAGCGTAATTTAAGGTGGTAGCATCAAATAAATAAGCCTTAAACCATAACGTATCCCCTAATAAATAAGAAGGTTTATCCGTTTGCAAATACAATTTCTCAATTGCCGAACTGTCATTACGGTTATTTATTGTGGCAATAACTTGCCTGAGGTTTTGTTTTAAAGCAGACTCTTGCGCATAAACTGCCCCATGCACCAGCATAAAAATCAATAGTGCACAGGCTATGTTCTTCATCTCCTTTAGTCTAAAACTATTGTTGTTATTGACCTTGCCGGTAGCGTAATGGCTTCCGAAGGGTCTTGAACTGGCTGTTTTTTTAAATCGATACCTTGCTCTTCAGTGGTTAGATAACTGGACATTATACCATACTTTTTTATCACATTTTTAATATCCAATTCTAATTGTGCTTTCTTGCTTCCATAATTAGTGCATACCACAATCATCTTCCCTGATTGATTTGTAAAGGCAGAAATCATGATATCTTTATGTTCTTTTTTGCTTCCAGTAAGCATCTCCGTTGATAGCCTCGTCATTCCTGGCCTTACAAACCTGCTGTAATGGCCCAACGCCCATAAATTTTTAGTCACCGTAAATTCTCCATCCTTGTAATCCTCATTCGGCTGTAGCGCAATCAGATAATATCGGGTATTCCTGGCTGCACTCCCCGGCTCGTAAGCATTCCAAAATTGCCATGCCGTGGCGTTACCTACTGTTAAATCACTATGAATAACTTTAGATAAAAACAAGGCGCAATCCATAGCACTTCGATCCCCCTTAGTACCCTCTTTAAATCCGTCAGCAAGCATAGAATATTCTGATTGCCAATAATTAAGCCCGTATGCTTTCACAGTATCTGCAAGTTGCTTGCGGGTAGAAGCCAATACCTCATTGTTAGATTCGGTAAAATAACTGTGGCCGGCAATTATTTTAGGGACCAGTGGTAAATCAGCTACATATAAGGGGTTATTCCGGTTAAAGAACGTTTGAATTTGTCGTCCTGCCTTACCCGATCCTCCACATAAATAATTGAGCATTCCTGCCTCTGTAAGCAGGATTTTACTGGATAATTTGTCCTTCACTAATGCAGTATTTAAAGCCTTAGTAACCTTATAAATTTCATAATTTGACCAGGGAGAACCTTCCTGATCTGCTTCCTTATACTTATGTGACCAATCCCACTGCGGTTCATTGACTGGACTCACATACTCAAAATGCAATCCCTGCTGATCAAAATGTTTAACCACGGTTGATAAAAATGTAGCATAGGCCTCAAAAGCATCTTCACGTAGATTGGATTCATAATTTTTCTCCGTTTTATAACCCAGACCGTTTTTGGTAAACTGGACAGGTGGTGAATTGGAAAAAGCAATTAATGTTTCTACGCCATAGTCATGCGCCTTTTGAAGAAAAAACTGGTAACCAGCTTGTTTCGTCCAGTCATAGGTACCATCTTTCTTTAAAAAGGATTCCGATCTTTTTCTAAAGTCTTTGATACCGCTGCTATCTCCCTGTTCTGTGGTGCCCGCACCAATATTAAATCGCCAAGCCGACAGACCTATCCCCTCCGCCTTGCCATTTTTATCAAACTGACGGCTAAAAAGCAATTGAGCTATTCTTTCTTTCTTCTCCTTCGGCCAATCTTTTCCAATACCTTCAGAGAACCAGCAGCCTGAAGAGCCTATATTTTCAATGGTCTGCTTCTTTTGTGCCAGGTCTATCTTAACCTTAATCACACTATCACCATATTCTTTAGCATTCAAGGTGATACCACCTAAACTTAGAAAAACCAGCAAACTAAATGCCCTGAAACACTTTAAAATCATAATTATTGAATTGGCTTAATCATAAAACTGAATGAATAATCTCCAAAAGGCATTTGGTATTTGGTCATTGGTATAGACCTCCAGCTATCTATCCCACCAACACCCATTTGCTTAAAGTCGATATTTAATTGTGTCTGCGCTCTTTCACTGATGTCTGTAGCATGTCGTTGGTGGTGTTTGTCACCATCATCTAAATCCACATCAAAATAGTGAAGCGCACTCATGCTGAGTGGTACGCTAGCAGTGACATTTAAGCCCTTACCTGCCTTATCCCTTATGTTAAACCACCTTACATCGGTTTTATTCCCGGTTTCCTGTGGCGTTACATAATGAAAATACTGCGACTTCACCGTTTGTTTGTATAAACCAACATGCGCACTAAAGAACCTGTCCTGGTAATTTTCCTGTGGGCCCCTTCCATAATATTCAATTTGCTCAAAACCCGCAGGCATAATCCACTGCATCCCAAAACGAGGCAACATAACCGTCTTTTTTGTGGTATCTGCTTTCAGTTGCTCATTAACCAAAAGTTCTCCTTTGCCATTGATGGTATAAGCAATAGTAAGTTTTGCTGCTACATCCGGGAGATCAAATGTTGTGGTAATAAATGCTTTTTTATCCTTCAGTTCTGTATCGAACACCATGAGTTTTGCATTTTCAAAGGCAGTCTTCCATTTTTTCAATTTGAGTTGCAAAGTAGCGCCAAAATCATTGTCATTCGGTGCACGCCAAAAATTAGGCTTTAAGCCATATTGACTGTCTAACATTTCCCTTCCTTTAATACGGTAATTGGTCATCACACCCTTTAGTTTATTAAAGACAATCCTATTTTCAGCAGTACTAAACGTGATTTCATTACCTGTCTCCGTTTTCAAAATGGCCCCTGCAGCTTCCAATGCTAAACTATTTTGGTAAGTTCCTCCTAATTTCAATTGTTCTACAGCTACGATATGACCGGAAGGCTTTAATGGTTCTGCTGATTTTAACCGGTAAGTTAAATTTAAATAGGCTTCACCAGTTTTAACGGTTTTAAAGGGAATATTGAAATTCCCTTTTTGCTGAGGGCCAACATTTACAGCTTGTAAATTCCCATTCTGCACTTGCTTGCCATTTACCAATACCTCCCAATCTAACGTTATATTGCCAAGATCTGTAAAGAATTTTTCATTGTAAACTTCTATGTTATTTTTATCTTTCAGTACCGTGTGAATATCCTGATACACCTTTTTCATTTCCCATGCATGAGGATAGGGCGTTCTATTGGCATAAAATATCCCTTTTGCTGCATAGTTCCAATCCGTAATGGCCTCCTTAGGTTCATAGTCTCCTCCATAGGTATAAACCGTATCACCTTTTGCATTTACACGCTGAAAACACTGATCAACAAAATCCCAGATAAAACCGCCTTGAAAAGCATGTTTATTTGTTCTTATAATGTCCCAGTAATCTGTAAAATTGCCGAGTGAGTTACCCATAGCATGTGCATATTCACACATGATAAAAGGTCGGGTTGGAGCTGGATTTGCTTTGGCATAAGCGATCATCCCATCGGGCGTAGGATACATCGGACAGATCACATCAGAATTCCATTCATAAGTAAAGGTTTTATAATCTGCCACAGCACGCTCATACTGCAGGGGTCTGCTTTTATCCCTTGCTTTCATCCATAAATAACAGGAGTAAAAATTATACCCATTACCCGCTTCATTACCCATGCTCCAGGTGATGATGGACGCATGGTTCTTGTCCCGCTCTATCATCCGCTGTACACGCATCAGGTGCGCTGATACCCAGGTAGGGCGATTGGCCATGGTTTTAGTAATATCATAACCCATACCATGAGATTCTATATTTGCTTCCCCTACCACATAAATGCCATATTGATCACAGAGGTCAAGCCAATATTCTGTATTGGGATAATGACTGGTACGCACGGCATTAATATTGAACAGTTTCATCAGTTTAATGTCCCGCAGCATAGCCTCTTTGGAGATCGTTTGACCTGTGATGGGATCTGTTTCGTGCCGGTTCACACCCTTGATCAAAACAGGTTTACCGTTCACCAAAAACAGCCCTTTCTTAATTTCTATTTTCCTAAAGCCAACCCGCTGGGGAATTACTTCCAGTACCTGACCTTTACCATCTTTTAAGGTTATCAGCAGTTCGTACAGGTTGGGCGTTTCGGCAGTCCATAAACGTGGCCGCTGCACTTCCATTTTAAAGAAGGCATCCACTGTTCCATCAAAACTTAGCTTTTTTTGGCTAATCATTGTATTACCCTCTTTAAGCATTACATCGGCAGTAACACCTGCAGCTGGCTTATTTAATTTTAAACTGAGGTTTAGCCAGCCATTTTTATAAAGTGAATCCAGATCAGGGGCGGCATCAATGTCATAAATATGAACAGGATTACGGGCCAAAAGGTAACAATCCCTGGTAATGCCACTTAGCCGCCACATGTCCTGGTCTTCGAGATAATTTCCATCACCCCAGCGCATAACTTTGAGTACAATCAGGTTTTTACCAGGACTCAAATAAGGACTGATATCAAAGTCAGATGGCAATTTACTATCCTCCCCATAACCCACAAATTTGCCATTAACCCATACTGATAAATTAGATTTCGCGGCACCAATGTGTAAAACTACCTGCTTTTCTTTCCAGCTGGAAGGTAAAATAACCTCACGACGATAAATTGCCGTTGGATCAAAAGTCAGCGGCACCAAAGGTGGATTAACTGTATTCCCCATCAAATAGGCAAATTCAAATCCACCGGTATTGTACAAAGGGAAGCCAAATCCGTTCATTTCCCAATTTCCAGGTACTTTAAAGGTATTCCATTGGCTGTCATCAAATGCAACAGTCTCAAATCCTGATGGAAGATCGGCAGGCTTTTCTGCCCATTTAAACTTCCAGTCGCCGTTTAAAGTTTGATAATTTGCGGAGGAAGTCCAGTCATTTCGGTTTGCTTCCTTTTCATTTCCGAAAACAAAATAAGAGGCGTGCATGGGCATTCTATTTACTTCGTTCACAGTCTCATCAAGCCAGTAAGGCTTTTGTGCCTTCAATGTTACATTACCAGCGAAAATGGAGAGGATGCATAAACCTTTACAGATCAGGCGTTTATTTATAAAAGAGATCATACTATTTTTTATTAAACCAATCCAGCTTCCATTCATCCAGCCATCCTATACCGGGTTCATCATTTTTGATACTTATGGGTAAGAAAACATAGCGACTGTCTTTTAAATCTTTAGGATTCCATTGATCGGCTATAAAAATGAATGCATTTTTCTTTCCGGCTACCGGCAATACAAAGGTAGACTGGCCTCCAAAGGTTTTTTCGGCATTTTTACCCATCATTGGATCTCCGACCTGCACATACGGTCCCTGAACAGCATAGGCCACATGCAAACTTGCTTTATTTGGTGCCCAACCAGTGCATCCGCTGGTGATGAGGTAATATTTGCCATTATTTTTAAAGAGTGCAGGAGCCTCACGCTGTCTTCTGAATAAAAAAGAATCTTGTTTTGTTGCGGTCAGGTAATCGTCAGAAAGCTTTACAATCCTCAAATCCATATTTTCATCAGAAGAATAAATATGGTAAGCCGATCCATCGTCATCTACAAATAAATTCATATCTCTTGACATGTTTCCATTTGGCCTGAAACTATTTACAAATTGATAAGGACCGGTGACCTTATCGCTAATGGCAACGGCTGCTCTTGCAGCAGCATAACCTTTACCATTCAATTCCAGGTGAAACCACATTACATATTTTTTAGTTTTCTTATTGTAAATAACCTTTGGCCGCTCCATCAGGCAGCCATGTGTAATGTCACCGGCAGGATCATCTGAAGGAGAGAATGCCAGGCCTTCTGACTTCCAGTTGTATAAATCTTTGGAAGAATAAACATTTACCCCTTCTGAACGGTGCGTACCTCTTTTTTCACCAAACCAATAATAGACTTTATCGACTAAGATTATCCCGCCTGCATGGGCGTTGATCAGCTGACCGTCCGTATCATACCATAATGCGCCGGGTAAAAAAGATTCAAGCTTTTGTTTTGTTTGGGCATTAGCCATGTAGCTGCTCATTGTATACGCTAAAAAAAGCAGGTAAAAGAGTTGTTTTTTTCTCACAGATCTGGATTTAGAAAGATACGTAAAGTGGTTATTTGTGTTATGGTAAAGTAAGCTTATTTTAATAGTATTCGGTTTGTGTTATTTAACAGGATCTAACTGCATTTTAACTGTTATTCCGCAGCATGCGCTAAACGTTTTAGCGGTTTTAAGATGGCAATAATCAACAATCCCAATAATGTGGAGAAGATTGCGATGCCTAAAAATATTTGAAGTTCGCCCGCACTTTGCGACCAAATCCCTACCCATGAAGCGACATAATTTCCCAGACCAGTTGCTGCAAAATATAAACCCATCATACTTGAGGCATACTTTAAGGGGGCAAGCTTGGTGATGTAAGACAATGCAACGGGTGAGGCACAGAGTTCTCCTATGGTATGAAAGAGGTAAGCCAGGATTAACCAGTACATGGAAGAAGCGCCATCACTTTGAAATTGAAAAGAGGCTGCGACCATAAACAAAAAGCCCCAGCCCATGATGATCATGCCGATAGCCATTTTAAAGATAGAGGAAGATTCTTTTCCGTTCTTTTTCCACCTATACCAAAATGCTGCAACGGGCGCGCCTAGTGTTACAATAAAAAATGCTGTGACAGATTGAAACCAGGACGCTGGTATGGTTGCCTTAAACAGCGCTATTGTCCGATCGGTTTTCTGATCTGCATATAGGTTCATCAATCCGCCTGCTTGCTCATATGCAGCCCAAAATGCAATTACCAGTAGAAATGAAATCAACATCACCACAATGCGGTCTTTGTCTATTTTAGTTAGGGACATGGACTGCGCAGCACTTTGTATTGCAGTATGTTTCTTATGCGAATCTCCTGTTCCCTGAAGATGTTTTTGTCCAACAATGAATATTAACAACCCTATAGCCATGCCAATTCCGGCTAAACCAAAACCGTAATGCCAGCTGTATACCTCTCCTACGTATCCAACAACAATAGCCGCCGCAAAGGCACCAATATTTATCCCTATATAAAATATAGAAAATCCCTGGTCTCTGCGGTCATCACCGACTGCGTATAGTCCACCCACCATGGTTGAAATATTAGATTTTAGCATTCCGACACCTGCGACGATAAAAGCAAGACCAGTATAAAACGCCCATAACAACTGAGTGGCCAGGATGCTATGGCCAATGACCAACAGTGCGCCACCAATAAGTACTGCTTTTTTCTGCCCCAGCCATTTGTCAGCGATAATGCCTCCTGGCACAGAGGATAGATAGACTAAAAAAGTATAAATACCATATAATTGGAGTGCATCTTTCTCTAGCCACCCATATCCTGGGTTAGTTCCTTTGGTTGAAGCGACAAGAAACAGGATTAAAATACCTCTCATGCCGTAAAAACTAAATCTTTCCCACATTTCGGTAAAGAAAAGAACATATAAGCCCACCGGGTGACCTAGGATTTGCTTTTTTTGCGTCATATTTATTATAGCGATAAGAACAGCTTTAAAAATAGAGGTATTTCCCCAACAATCGCTTTAAAACCATCTTTTGGTTAGAATATGGTGAGCTTAAGTCAATAATTGTCGTGTTAGCACTAAAGTTTATAAACCAAGCCTGTTTCTAAACCACCTCTACATCAACTGCATATTAAGTCCACGTTTAGTCCATGTTTTTAGTTAAAAATATGGACTAATTACGCTTTTAATAAAAATTTGTTATAGATTTAAGCCGGGATCAGCGAACACTTACCTAACATTCTAAATTTAATAATATGGCATTTAATGACGGAAAGTATCTTCATGGACGAATCGGAAACCTCGTTCACAAAAAATGGCGCGGGAAACAAATTGTTCAAATGAGAGCTACAAGTATGAATCAATCTGCGGCCACGAAAAAAAGTGCGGGCGTTTTTGGTAAGGCCAGTACTTTAGCGCGTCACATGAGGTCTAATCTGGAGGATCTATTTTTTGCAAAATATGATGGCGCAATGATCAATCGCCTTACCACACAAACCGCGGCAATCGTAAGACATTGTTTCAATCCGAAAACAAGTCTCTTCTCATTTGAAGCAGACAGTTTTACACGGCTGGCCGGATTTGAATTTAACCTAAAATCGCCATTGATTGATAGCCTTTGGGTACAACCATCAGTTAGCCTCCAAGCAAATACCTTAACCCTTAATTTGCCCGAATTGTTAGTGAATGAGCAGCTGAAATTTCCGGCTGCTGCAAATACCTGCAGGCTCAGCTGTACGGTTACTTTGCATGCGCTTCATGCACAAAAAGAACTCAAACATACCGCACAATTTATCGACATTGAGCAGTCCCAGGGAATTTTTCCTGCGCAGGAATGGACTTTCGAAGTTCCAGAAGGATGCCTGGCTGTTGTTGCCATCGGCCTCGACTATTTTGACCTGAAAGACAATATTAAAACCATTTTTAATTCCAAAACATTTAATCCGGCGGGCATTTGCGGTGCATTGTATAATCCCGGTGTTTTCAGCGTAGACCTACGTCCAGGTCCGGACAACAAATGGCGAAATATGAATGTGGGGTTTTAAATCGCCTACTCACTATAATCCACATACCTGCCTGTTATGCGTAATACCTTTATTGAGTAGGCAGGTAAAATGAGGTAGGATCCTCATATATGGCTGAAAACTAACCGATCAAGAGTACGAAGTGAATAACTTAAAGTCGATATTGAAAAATATCTAAACAAAGCTAAAGTGGGAAAATTTCATACCTTAGTCCAAATATTTAGGCTATTAAAAGCCTTTTTTTTATTGCCTTTTTCTTGGCTCAACAAAATTAAGAAGTTTTTAATTTTTGTTTAACTTTGCACTGAAATGGATGCATTGAGCATGGTCTCTTTGTTCTTATACGGTGTGAATTTATCTAAAAATGAGCCTTAATATTAAAAACTTTTACACCTGTAGCTTATTTTTATACATATTATTTTTCAATGCAGGGAAATTAACTGCCCACCCTAAACTGCTTATCACAAACAATCCAACCTTAAAGATCAAAACTTATAAGGTACTGCCAGATGCAAATTACAACTTCAGTCAGGTTTTAAAAAATAAAAATCTTGTTTACGTAACTGATTCATTACGACCATTAAAAAGTGATCATTATTGGATTAAACTAAATATATCAAATCCTTATCCCGATAATGAACACTACCTTATTTCCATTAATCCGTTATTAAATTATACCTTATACTATTTTCATCCTTCAAAACATGCCTGGGTGAGCACAAGTGCCGGATTGGCCTTTACCGACCAGCGTCACCGGGAGGCAGGTGTCATTGCGATTACCTTACCAAAGCAGAGTCTGAGTACTTTATATCTAAAAGTCAATCTCTTGGATGTGAAAACTTACAAGCATGCGGTTAAGCCAGAGATCACACTTGAAAAGGCGGCTTCATTTGAAAACCGGGAAAAAATAATAATATACATCACCCTGTTTTGTTGCATTGCACTGGTTAGTTTCGCGGGCTACAACCTGTATATTTATCTTCTTTTAAAAGATTATACCTACTTCTACTTCGTCTTGATACAGGTTGGCGCAATCATTTTCTTACTTTCTGTAAGATGTTATTTTAACCTGCTCCTACCCTTCAGACTGTACAATATTCGATTAAACACTAGTAATGTTGTATACACTTACGACTTAAACAAGTTCTTTCAGCACGTTGGTGTGCTGCTTATTTTCTCCGGGTTGATCCAAATCACCAGGAATTATCTGCGCACAAAGGAGTTCCTCCCCTCATTTGACAGGCTGCTTAAGGCGCTTCTATATGGATACATTTTATTTGAAGCCGTTCCGAGTATAGTTACAATCTCGGGTCTATTTTATCTTGATTACTATACCATAGTGGCTGATAACTTTTTCATACTGCTGATTATACTCACAACCATCATCACGGTGATCACGGCTTATGTAAAGAAAGTTCGCGCGGCGAAATACTTTCTTATCGCCAATATACTTCCCATGGGGTTATCCACCAGCGCAGCTGTGTATGTAATTTTAAATCATTCAAGCAGTGGACTATTGCCCGAAATGGCGATTCTTTCGCAAATGCTGACTTTTGGTGTCGCCCTGATTGCCCGCTTAAAAATCATTGATGAAGAGTTGCGCACAAAGGAGATAGAGGCTATCCAGCTGGTTGCCAGTATTGAAATTACAGAATACAAGCGATTGCTGATTGAGCAGGAAAACAAATACATCATGCTCGCGATAAAGGATGAGAAAGACAAAAACGACCTTCTTAAACAGAAGCTGGAAATCAACCAGCGTGAACTGGTGAGCAGCAATTTACATATTCATCAGAAAAATAAACTGCTTTATGATGTAGAAATACAGATTGGGGAAATGGATGTTTTGTACCCTCATGTAAAACATAGCGCATTAAAAAACATCCAGGAAAACATAAAAGATAGTCAGTACCTGGACACAGAATGGGATAAGTTTAAGCTTCATTTTGAGCAGGTACATCCTGAATTTTTTAAAAACCTGCTGATTGCACATCCCGGATTAACGAAAAATGAACTTAGGTTAAGCGCTTATTTTCACATGAACCTTTCCACCAAAGAAATTGCTACGCTGCTTAACATCCAGCCCAGCAGCGTTAAACAGGCAAAAGCCCGTTTAAAGGCTAAAATGAGCTAAAAACACCACATGTATACCATTTGTATACCTCTTAAATTCGGCTTCTACGAATATTAATACGGTACTTAGCAGCAACCATCAGATGATGATGCTAAGTTTTTATAACCCGTTAATATGATCAGAATATTTACCCAAGCCATTAACAAAATCCTGTTTTTTCTTTGTGCTTTGAGCCTGTTGTTGATTGACAATTGCCTGGCGCAGGCTCCTGCGATAAGTTACCCGGCGAACCTAACCTATTCGGTTAACCGCCCCATCACAGCCTTATCGCCTAATAATAGCGGTGGTGGGGTACCTGCAATGGTATACGGGCAGGTAAGCACGCTGGCCGGCGGCGCGTCGGGTTCAGCCAACGGCACTGGCACTGCGGCAAGTTTTAGCTATCCTTCAGGAGTAGCCACGGATGCCTCGGGCAACGTTTATGTGGCGGATCAACACCTGATCCGGAAGATTAGCCATGCAGGCGTGGTGAGCACGCTGGCCGGCAGTGGGGCGCCAGGTTCAGCCAACGGCACAGGCACGGCTGCAAGTTTTAGTTCTCCTTTCGGAGTAGCCACAGATGCCCCGGGCAACGTTTATGTGGCGGACTACGGCAATAACATGATCCGGAAGATCAGCCCCGGGGGCGTGGTGAGCACGCTAGCCGGCAGCACAGCGTCAGGTTCAGCTAACGACACCGGCACGGCTGCAAGGTTTTACCGTCCTTTCGGGGTAGCCACAGATGCCACAGGCAACGTTTATGTGGCGGATTATAGCAATCACCAGATCCGGAAGATCAGCCCTGCAGGCGTAGTGAGCACGATGGCCGGCGGTGAGTCGGCAGGTTCAGCCAACGGCATAGGCACGGCTGCAAGTTTTAACTATCCCGAAGGAGTAGCCACTGATGCCTCGGGCAATGTTTATGTGGGAGATACTGAGAATTACATGATCCGGAAGATCAGCCCCGGGGGCGTGGTGAGCACGCTGGCCGGCAGCCGGTCGGCAGGTTCAGCTAACGGCACGGGCACGGCAGCAAGTTTTAGCTATCCTTTAGGAGTAGCTACTGATGCCCCTGGCAACGTTTATGTGGCGGATGCTAGAAATCACCTAATCCGGAAGATCAGCCCCGTGGGCGTGGTGAGCACGCTGGCTGGCAGCCGGTCGCAGGGTTCAGCCAACGGCACAGGCACGGCTGCAAGTTTTTATTATCCTTATGGTGTAGCTACTGATGCCTTGGGCAATGTTTATGTGGCGGATTTAGGCAATAACCTGATCCGGAAGATCACGGTTTGCGGATACACCATCAGCCCGGCCTTACCGGCAGGCTTAAGCTTTGATGCCACCACGGGTACCATCAGCGGTACGCCAACGGCAACATCGGCCAATTCCACTTATACGGTAACGGCTTATAACCTGGCAGGCAGCAGCACGGCTACTTTTAATTTAACGGTAGAGATACCGGTACCAACTATTGCCTCATTTTCCCCGGCAGCTGTTATAGCAGGTACAACAGTTACCATTAACGGCACCGGGTTAACCGGCGCTACAGCGGTAAGTTTTGGCGGCACGGCGGCAACCTCGTTCACCGTAGTTTCGGATACGCAGATCACCGCGGTGGCAGGCGCAGGCACATCGGGCAGCGTGAGCATTACCACACCTAATGGTACCGGCACCCAAGCCGGTTTTGCGTTTTTAGTTGCACCTAATATCAGTTTTACCAGCAGCAGCCAAACGTTTAATACAGGCAGCGCTATTACAGCGTTTGCGCCGGCCAACAGCGGCGGGGCGGTACCTGCAACCGTTTACGGGCAGGTAAGTACCTTGACGGGCAGCGGCTCACAGGGCTCGGCTAACGGAACCGCGACAGCTGCAAGTTTTTATTATCCTTTTGGGGTAGCAACAGACGCGTCGGGCAACGTTTATGTGGCGGATACATACAATCACCTGATCCGTAAGATCAGCCCTGCGGGCGTGGTAAGCACACTGGCGGGCAACGTGTCTGGGGGCTCGGCTGACGGCACGGGCACTGCGGCAAGTTTTAATTATCCTTCCGGGGTAGCAACGGATGCATCGGGCAACGTTTATGTGGCGGATCAAAACAATAACCTGATCCGTAAGATCAGCCCTGCCGGCGTGGTAAGCAGGCTGGCGGGCAACTCACTCGGCTCGGCTAACGGCACGGGCACTGCGGCAAGTTTTAATTATCCTTTCGGGGTAGCAACGGATGCAGCGGGAAACGTTTATGTGGGGGATTACGCCAATAACCTGGTCCGTAAGATCAGCCCTGCGGGGGTGGTAAGCACGCTGGCGGGCAGCGGCTCATATGGCTCGGCTAACGGCACGGGCACAGCGACAAGTTTTTATTATCCTAAAGGGGTAGCAACGGATGCATCGGGCAACGTGTATGTGGCGGATCAAGTCAATAACCTGATCCGTAAGATCAGCCCTGCCGGCGTGGTGAGCACCCTGGCGGGCAGCGGTTCAATCGGCAGGGCTAACGGCCCGGGCACTGCGGCAAGATTTTATTATCCTTACGGGGTAGCAACGGATGCAGCGGGCAACGTTTATGTGGCGGATACATACAATAACCTGATCCGTAAGATCAGCCCTACGGGCGTGGTAAGCACGCTGGCGGGCAGCAGTTCACAGGGCTCGGCTAACGGCACGGGCACTGCGGCAAGTTTTACTTATCCTATAGGGGTAGCAACGGATGCAGCGGGCAACGTTTATGTGGCGGATTACGGCAATAACCTGGTCCGTAAGATCGTAGCTACGGGTTACAGCATTAGCCCCGCCTTACCGGCAGGGCTTAGCTTTGATGTAACTACCGGTACTATCAGCGGTACGCCAACTGCAGCTTCGGCAAGTACCGCTTACACGGTAACCGGCTATAACGCAGGGGGCAGCAGCACGGCTACTTTTAATTTAACGGTAGTAGCACCGCCTACTACCCAGACTACTAATATAACCTTTACCAACACCACAACCACCACAACCACCGCCAGCTGGACAAATGGCAACGGCGCCAGCCGGGCGGTATTTATAGCTGCTGCTACAACAGGCAGTTCAATAGCTGTTGATGGTACAGTATATACCGCTAACCCGGCATTGTTATCGGGTGCACAAATAGGCACTACCGGCTGGTATTGTATCTACAACGGTACAGGCTCAACCGTAAACATCACCGGCCTTACAGCAGGTACTACCTACCGCATAATGGCGGTAGACTATAATGGTACTGGCAGCAATGTAGCCTATTTAAATACAGTAGGTACGGCTAACCCGGCTAACGTTACCACTGTAATAGCGGTAAGCAGCATAAGTTTACCCGCAAACGCAGTTTATAAAACCGATGATGTGTTAACCTTTACCGTAAATACATCAGCCCCGGTTACGGTAAATACTACGGATGGCATACCTTATTTACCGCTGATTATTGGCACAGGCAATGTGCAGGCCGCTTATACGGGCGGTTCGGGCACATCGGCCCTTACGTTTACCTACACCGTGCAAGCCGGCGATTTGGATGCAGACGGCATAGCGCTGGCTTCGACTATTAACTTAAATGGCGGAACATTGACCAATACCGACCCTGCTTTAGCAACGGTAAATACATCAGGCATAAATGTGGATGGTGTAAAACCAACATTAATAGCCAAAGCGGTATCGCCCGCATCGCACCTGGCCAAACCCGGCGATCAGGTAGGTATAGTATTTACAGCAAGTGAAGCCATCAGCACACCAACCGTAACTATTTCAGGCCATGCGCCAACCACGCTTGTAGGCAGTGGCGCCGGGCCATATACCGCAGTTTATACCATGGTTGCTGCCGATACCGAAGGCCCGATAGCATTGGTAATCGACTTTAAAGACCTGGCCGGAAATACCGGTACTACCGTTGTTTTAACCACTGATGCCAATTATGCCGTAGCCTTTGATAAAACACCACCGGCTATCGGCATCGCCACGCCAGCGGTTACGGCTACCAATACCGGCCCGGTTACCTATACAGTAACCTATACCGATGCCGGCAGCATAATGCTAAACACTTCGGATATTACCCTAAATAAAACAGGTACAGCCAATGCGGGTACTATTAACGTTAGCGGTACCGGCGCCACACGCACCGTTACCCTATCGGGCATTACGGGGGCAGGTACCTTAGGCATCAGCATAGTAGCCGGCACAGCAACAGACCAGGTCGGCAATTTAGCCCCGGCATCGTCAGCGTCGGGTACGTTTATTGTTAAAACTGCACAGGTGATCACTTTTGCAGCCACCGCTGCCAAAACGTATGGCGATGCCGATTACGAACCTGCTGCAACCAGTAGTAATAATGGTATAGCAATAAACTATACATCGGACAATACGGATGTAGCTACCATTGTAAATAATCAAGTACATATTAAGGCAGCGGGCACAGCAAATATCACGGCATCGCAAGCAGCTGATGCAAGCCACAGTGCTCCTGATGTAACACAACAATTAACAATTCAGCAAAAGGTAATGACGATTACCGCTAGTAATAAGAATAAAATATATGGTGACGTACTGGTTAACGAATCTGTTTCACAATCTTTTACAGCAAATGGTTTGGTTAATAATGAAACAATAGGCCAGGTAAATATAGAATATGGAACCGGAGCAGCTGCGGTCACCGATGTAGGCACTTATCCGGCTCAGGTTATACCTTTTCAGGCAATAGGAGGCACATTCAATTTAGCAAACTATAACATTACGTATGCTAAAGGTGCGATTCTGGTGGCAGCAAAAGAAGTTACCGTAACTGCCGACGAAAGTCAGAATAAAGTGTACGGTGAAGCAAACCCGGTGTATAGTTATAGCATCACCAAAGGTGCACTGATGAACGGAGATTTTTTTACGGGTACGCTTGATAGGACGGTCGGCAAGAATGTTGGAACAGCTTATACAATCAATCAGGGAAGCTTGAGCTTGGGCCCAAATTATGTGCTGACTTTTATTCCTTCAAATTTTAGTATTACTGCAAGGCCTTTAACGGTTTCTGCAATTGCTATCAGCCGGGTTTATGATGGAACTGCTACTTCATCAGGAGTTCCTGTAATAGAGGCACTTTTCTCAGAGGATGATATAACCACAATGCCAATACAGGCATTTGACAGCAAAAATGCAGGGACCGGCAAAACATTAACCGCTTCAGGATTAATTATCAATGACGGTAATAACGGCAACAACTATACGGTGAGTTATCTGGACAATAAAAGTGGTGTAATCACCGCCAAGCCCTTAACTGTTATCGCAGCAGGCAGCAACAAAATTTATGATGGCACCACAAAAGCTGAAGTAACTTTAACCGACGATCATTTAAGCGGAGATGAACTAACTGCTGAATTTCAATCGGTGTCTTTTCTAGATAAAAACGTGGGCACAGCTAAAACTTTAAAGGTCATTGGAATTACACTTACCGGAAAAGACGCGGGCAATTACGGCATTGACGTGCCTGTGGAAACCACAGCAAATATCACCCCCTATTCCCTGACTGTAAAAGCAAAAGCAGATCATAAAACTTACGATGGCAAAGAATCTTCAGCTTTATTACCGGAAGTAGAGGCACTTTTCTCGGATGATGATATAACCACAAAGCCAATACAGGCATTTGACAGCAAAAACGCAGGAACCGGAAAAACATTAACTGCTTCAGGATTAATTATCAATGACGGTAATAATGGCAACAACTATACGGTGAGTTATCTGGACAATAAAAGTGGTGTAATAACCGCCAAGCCCTTAACTGTTTTAGCAGCAGGTATCAATAAGGTTTATGATGGAAATGCCGTTGCTACTATTACTTTGAGCAATGATAAATTACCGGGAGATGATGTGACCACGAATAATAGCGCAGCCGCATTTAGCGATAAGAATACAGGAAATAACAAACCAATAAGTGTAATCGGCATTACCATTTCAGGTACAGATGCAGCGAATTATACTTTTAAAAATGCCGCAGAAACAACCGCAAACATCACCCCCGCCCTTTTGACCGCAACCGCTGATGACAAGGAGAAATTTGCCGGGACCCCCAACCCTGTTTTCACAGTTACTTACACCGGATTTGTGAACGGTGAAACAGCCGCGGTAATCACCACCCCGCCGATCTTTACCATTCCCGAAAACACCACAGCTATCCAAACTTATCCAATCGGGATCTCAGGAGCTGTTTCGGCCAACTACAGTTTTAACTATCAGCCCGGTGTGCTTACCGTTAAACCCGGCGCGCCAACCACCATCACACTTAACGCGGTAACTTTATACGAGAACAGGCCCGCAGGCACCAGTGCCGGAACTTTAAGCTCCACATCGGATGACCCTTCTGCTACTTTTACCTATTCAATGGTTTCAGGAACAGGGGATACCGATAACGCACTGTTTGCTCTGTCCGGTACTTCTGTAAACACCACGGCAGGCTTAAACTTTGAAAACAAGTCAGCCTATAAAATCCGTGTGAAAAGCACAACACAGTACGGTTTGAGCCTGGAGAAAGAGCTCAGTATCTCCTTAGCTGATGTGAACGAAATCCCGGTTATGGATGCCATCGCCAACCAGACCATTTGTTTCACAACCAGCCTCCAGTCGGTAAGCCTCACCGGAATCAGCCCCGGACCGGAAACCACGCAAACAACATCGATCTCTGTAATCAGCAGTAACCCCTCTTTGTTCAGCAGGTTAACGGTTGAAAAAAATGGTAGTCATGAAGCAACCCTATCCTACAGGCCAAACGTCGCTGCAGACGGTACGGCAACCGTAACTGTTACTCTGAAAGACAACGGAGGAACCGCTCAGGGCGGTATCGATACCTACACCAGAACCTTTACCATTATCGTTAACCCTCTGCCACTGATTAACATCAGCAGCGATAAGGGCCTGGTGATTTCCAAAGGAGAAACCGTGCTATTGACCGCAACGGGCGGCATAGGCTACAACTGGACGATGGCAACAGGACTTATTTCAGGGCAGCAAACCCCTATTCTAACCGTCAGGCCACGGGAGACAACAACCTATACCGTAAACGTAACCAACGCCAGCGGATGTACAGAGCAAAAAGACATTACCATCATTGTGAAAGAGGATTACCTCACGCTAAAAGCAACCAACATCATGACCCCTAACGGCGACGGCGTGAATGATAAATGGATCGTCGACAATATTGACATGTATCCCAACAACCAGGTGAAAGTCTTTGACCAGGGCGGCAGGGTATTGTTCTCCAAAAAAGGCTATGACAACAGCTGGGAAGCAACCGTAGGTGGAGTGGTACTGGCAGAAGGCACCTATTATTACATCATCGATTTTGGTAAAGACAGACTGGTAAAAACTGGATACATCACCGTTATCAGGGACAATTAACACACTTGAAATATAAAATGAAATCAATATATAAAATAGCATTAACGCTGCTGGCTTTTGCATCGGCGACAAAAACAACAAAGGCACAGCTAGACCCACTGGCAGCGCAGTATTACAGTAACCAATACCTGGCAAATCCCGCCATGGCGGGGGCTGCGGGGGAAAGCTTAAAGCTCAATGCCGTTTACCGAAAACTCTGGAGCAACATACAGGGCTCCCCTCTCACCCAGAACATCACCGCTGATTATGGCTTTAACAACAGGGTAGGACTGGGTATAAACATCAACAATCAAAGTGCGGGTCTGCAAAGGCAGACCCGTGTGATGGCAAGTTACGCCTACCATATCCCCTTGGGTGCTGAAGGGCAGCAGCTGCATTTCGGCATCTCGGCCGGCGTTTTAAGCCAGCGGCTGGAAAATAGTGATATTTACGGTAACCCCAACGATGTAATGGTGGCCAATTACAACGGACGCAAAACTTACCTGGACGGGGATTTCGGAACCGCATACACCAGCGGACATTTCAACCTCCAGGCAACCATCCCCAACCTGAAAAGTTTCTTTAAAAAGGATGAGATTAAACAGGCCGATGTGGCCACCTTTTACAGTGCCATGAGTTACCGGATCAGTTTCAGTAAGGGAACCGATGGTGTTGACCTGGAACCTAAAGTAGCCTTCAGGGGTGTAAAAGGTTATGATAACATCTGGGACGCAGGAACACAGCTGACTTTAGCCGACAGGCAGATTCTGCTTACCGGAATTTACCACAGCAGTCAAAGCGCCACCTTTGGACTAGGAATGGACTTCCGCAAAAAATACCTCATCAGCGGCATGTACACCACCCAAACTTCGGCCCTCAGCGGCTATACTAACGGAACTTTTGAATTGAGTATAGGAGGAAAATTCTAAGCCTTAAGCTGAGAAAAACTGCTGTTTTATCCATATTTGACCATCATGATAAAGTAAAATACATGGGCTATTGGAGGCCCCATAGATATTTGTTATGTTTTATGTACAAAACAACGTACATTTGATTGTACGCAATAATATCAAGATGAAAGCAATAACCATATCTAGCCTTCGCAACAAGATGAAAGCATATTTTGATGCTGTAAGTTCTGATCAAGACATCATTGTTGTACCTCGTAATAACAATGAGGATGATGCTGTTGTGATCATTTCAATCAAAGAATACAATTCATTGAACGAAACTGGTCATTTATTATCTACAAATGCAAATCGTAATAGACTAGAAGAATCAATCGAGCAATTGAAAAGAGGTAAATCTATTCCTTACAATTTTGACGAAAGAGAAATGGCTACTGGATAATATGGATTTAAGTTTCACACCAAACGGCTGGGAAGATTTTGAATATTGGCTGGAAAATGATGCAGAAACAGCGGATAAAATTCGAGCCCTTTTGAAGTCAGTTAAAGCTACCCCATTTCAAGGAATTGGTAAACCCGAACCTTTAAAACACAATTTGAAAGGCTTTTGGTCAAGAAGGATTACTGGAGAACATAGACTGGTTTACGAGATTTCAGGAACAAAAGGAAAAGATCAAAAATGTGCTATTCTTCAATGTAGATTCCATTACGATCCTAAATAAGATTTCATCTCCAGGATTTTTTCGCCTAGTTGCGTCTATTACCCAGCCAATATATTGAGATATAATATTGCCTTTCAAGGTACTTGTATCCCAAACAGCTTCAAGCCCATGCGGTATAACCATTTCCTGTCTGATTTGCGTTTAATCACAGATTTATTTAAAAAAAGATAATATTACCAGATCATGTTGACACAAGAAGTAATGTAAATTTGAATATTATTATTTTCTTTTATAATGGCAAATGTTGATAAAGAAGTGCAGATAAGCTACATCAGCAGCGTTAATAAGGCGCTAAAGTTTATAGATGGAAATCTTGACACAAACTTGTCGTTGGAAACGATTGCAAAAGTTGCTTGTTTTTCGCCTTATCATTTTCATAGAATATTTAAGGCTATTACAAATGAGACGTTAAATTCTTATATCAATAGAAAAAGAACTGAAAAAGTCGCTTCCATTTTAATCAGGAAGCCGGAAGTAAGCATTACTGAGCTTTCACTTTTATTTGGTTTTACCAGTAATTCCTCTCTCACAAGAGCTTTTAAAAAATATTACAGTTCAAGCCCGTCTGAATTCCGTAAGCAAAAGAACAGCAGATTTAGCAAGATAAGTAAAATTGAAAGCAAGAATGGACAAGGGCATGTAGTTTTTGAGGAATACATTTGCAGCATGGATAATCTTAAAAACTGGATAGAAATGAATGCAAAAATTGAAATCAAGGAAATAACTAAGTTAGAATTAGCTTACGTAAAAAGTATTGGCGCACAGGGAATTACTGCGGCTTATGACACCTTAGTTAAATGGGCAACCCCGCAAGGATTATTGCAAAATCCGGAGACAAAAATGGTCACGATTTATCATGACAGTTTTAAAACCACAAATCCAGAAAAAGTTAGAATAAGTGCTTGTATCACGCTAACAGAACCCCTCAAGGTGTCAGGAAATATTGGAAGAACATCCATTGAAAAAGGTAAATTTATTGTTGGAAGTTTTGTAATCGGGCTTATTGAATTTGAAAAATCCTGGAATAGCCTTTTTGTCTGGATGGCAGAACACGGATATAAAAAAGCGGATAGAGAACCTTTTGAAATCTATCATAACGACTACAGAACGCACCCCGATAAAAAATGTTTTGTTGATTATTTTATACCAATTTTATAACCTCCTTGACTTAATAATTCGTCTTATCCATTGTTGTGCAGCAATGGATAAGAAAATAATTGACCACTCTATTTACCAATAATTACCTTACGATGCGCTATCCCCCATTCTGCCAGGTTGTTGATAATGGTTTTTAAGGACATGCCGTAGTCTGTTAATTGATATTGAACAGAGATTGGCTGAGTATCCAACACAGTTCGTCTTAACAGTTTATTGGCTTCTAACTCTTTCAGCTCTTTGCTCAACATTTTGTTTGATATTCCTGGCACATCATTCAAAATATCAGAAAACCTTCTTTTGTTATAATAGCAGATGGAAGAGATAATAGAGACTTTCCACTTCCCATTCAATACGTCCATCGCATCGTGGACGGCCATAATCTCCTTTTTGTGCCCCAATTGGCATTCATTTTCTGTCATAAGTTACTTTGTTACCCAAAAGTTACTGTTACTTTTCGTTACAAAGTAACCAAAATAAATTTACCTCTTCTACCTTTGCAACGTAAACATTAACAAAAATAATCATGGATTTTAAAAATAAAAACGTTGTAATTACTGGTGGAACTACCGGAATAGGTCTGGCTACAGCTAAAGCATTTATTAATGCAGGCGCGAACGTATGGATTACAGGCAGAAATGCCAGCAATTTACAAAAAGCAACTTCAGAGATAAACAGCTCAAAATTGTTTACTGTAGTATCTGACGGTTCAAAAATAGAAGATATTTCTATACTCGAAAAAGCAGTTGCAGAAAGTGGGAATACCCTGGATGTCCTTTTTTTGAATTCGGGAATCGCCACATTTGAACCTATAGCAAACGTAACTGAAGCGAATTTTGATGCACAATTTAACACCAATGTCAAGGGCCATTTCTTCACCCTGCAAAAATTACTTCCACACCTTAAAGATGGGGCGTCAGTGGTATTTACTTCCTCAACGGTTGCCACAGCCGCAAATTCAGGAGCCAGCGTATATTCTGCAACTAAAGGCGCATTAAATAAAATTGCGCAAATTGCCGCGAATGAACTGGCAGAAAGAAAAATTCGTGTAAACATTGTTAGCCCAGGACCTATTCTAACACCTGGTTTAGAAAACGCAGTACCCGCAGAAGCAAAAGATTTTTTGGCTGGTGCCACAGCCTTACAGCGAATTGGTGATCCAGATGAAGTAGCAAAAACTGTATTGTTTCTTGCTTCTGATGCCGCAAGTTTTATTACTGGAACAGAGATTGTTGTGGATGGTGGCTACCTTAATTACGCATTAAAGTAATCTACAGTACAAGAATCTAAAAAGTAATATTACTGGCGATTTCATTACAAAAAAGCCGTTTTTCAATAAGAAAAACGGCTTTTACAGTTGTGGGCCATGATGGGCTCGAACCATCGACCAAAAGATTATGAGTCTTCTACTCTAACCAACTGAGCTAATGGCCCTGAAAAATCTATTAGATTTTGCGAGCGCAATGTTACATATTTGTATCGGATTTTAAAACTTCTAAATGCAAAATATTAAAAATATCATATTCGATTATGGCAACGTAATCTTCGAAATCAACTTTCTCATTGCGCAAAATGCATTTAAACAACTGGGTATCCCCAATATAGAATCTTTTTTTGGACACAAAGGACACGACCAGTTGTTTTCTGATCTTGAAACCGGATCAATCAGCCCTGCGCAATTTAGAGATGGGATAAGGCTTGCTGCACAAAATCCAGCACTAACCGATAGCGAAATTGATGCTGCCTGGAATAGTTTGTTGATTGGGGTTCCCGAAAATGTGCATGATGTTTTGCTCAAAGTAAAAAAGAATTACCGTACGTTTTTACTAAGCAATACCAACCAAATACATTACGATTTCATCATGAATTACCTTAAAGATGAATTCAAAGTAGAAAACAACGACCATCTTTTTGAAAAGGCATATTATTCACAATTAATGTTTTTGCGCAAGCCTCATGTAGAGATCTTTGAACAGGTCATCAAAGAAAATAACCTAAACCCAGCAGAGACCCTATTTATAGACGATAGCCCTCAACATTTAGTGGGCGCAAAGGCAGCCGGTCTCCATACTTTATTAATGACAGAAAACCCCAAATACCTGGGGGACTTCTTAAAAAAGAACGGAATTCTATTATAAATGCAGCAACATACATACAAGTCATTAAAAGAGTTTTATCCCTTTTACCTCACAAAACATCAAAACACAACCAATCGGGTTCTACATTTTATAGGTTCTGGTCTGGCGATTTTATGCCTCATATCTGCTGTACTATTTCATAACCTAAGTTGCCTTTTGGCATTGCCTGTATTTGCCTACGGATTTGCATGGATTGGTCATTTCTTTTTTGAAAAAAACCGAAGCAACAGCTGTAAGCATCCATTCTTTAATCTGGCAAGTGACTTCTTATTGTTCGGAGATTTGATGACAGGCAGGCAATCGTTCCAGACAAATAGCTGATTGTTCTGGTTTCCATGCTGTAAATAGAGAATACCTATAGTGGTATAGAAATTAGGTGTTTGAACTGTTATTGAAATCTAGCTACTTTTATCGGAGTTAAAGCATACGATTATGGAAGACAATAACAAACTAAACCACAAATTAACCACGGCCTCTGGAAGACCTTATGCTGAGCATGAGAATACACAATCAGTTGGTAAAAGAGGGCCTTTACTGCTGCAGGATTTTATCTTGCACGAGAAAATGGCTCACTTTAACAGGGAGCGGATTCCTGAACGTGTGGTACACGCTAAAGGAACAGGTGCTTATGGAAAATTTACGGTAACGCATGATATCACAGCATATACGAAGGCCAAAATATTCAACCAGATTGGTAAAGAATGTAAAGTATTCCTGCGTTTCTCTACCGTGGGTGGAGAAAAAGGAAGTGCCGACTCTGAAAGAGATCCACGTGGCTTTGCCTTAAGGCTATATACAGAGGATGGAAACTGGGATATTGTAGGCAACAATACACCGGTCTTCTTTATCAAAGACCCAAAAAAATTCAGCGATTTTATCCATACTCAAAAGCGTGATCCAAGGACAAACCTTAAAAGCCCAACAATGATGTGGGATTTCTGGTCCTTAAATCCGGAAAGCCTGCACCAGGTGATGATCTTAATGAGCGACCGCGGAACGCCTTACTCCTATCGCCACATGGATGGTTTTGGCAGCCATACATTCTCCATGATTAACGGAAACAATGAGCGTGTTTGGGTAAAATTTCATTTCAAAACACAGCAGGGCATCAAAAACTTTACAGGGCCGGAGGCTGATGCCATGCGCAGTGAAGATATGGATCATGCACAGCGTGACCTTGTAGAAGCTATTGACAAAGGTGAATTCCCTAAATGGGCGGTTAAAATACAAGTCATGACAGAGGAACAAGCTAAGTCTTTCCGCTGGAATCCTTTCGATTTGTCTAAAGTTTGGCCTCATGCTGAATTCCCGCTAATAGAAGTAGGCGAGCTGGAACTTAACGAAATACCAAGAAATTACTTTGCCCATGTTGAACAGGCTGCATTTGCGCCCACCAATCAGGTGGATGGTATAGGGTTCTCGCCAGACAGGATGTTACAGGGTAGAATTTTATCTTATCCAGATGCTGCCAGACACCGTCTTGGCGTTAATTACGAGCAGCTTGCCGTGAATGCATGCCCTTACATGACCAAAAACTTTCACCGTGACGGTGCAATGCGTTTTGACGACAACGGAAACGATGAACCTAATTATTTCCCTAATAGCTTTGGAAATGTAGTCCCAGATGAAAGCTATAAAGAGCCGGCCCAGGAACTGGATTCGAGCATTGCCGATTGGTATGACAGAAATGAAGGAGAAGGCGATAACGACCATTATTCTCAACCGGGCGAATTATACCGTAAAGTAATGTCGGATGCAGACCGAAAAAACTTAATAAACAACATTGTTGGGGCCATGAGTGGTATCAGCGGACCAAAAAGAGAGCAGATCATCAACCTGCAGCTCTGCCATTGGTTTAGGGCTGATATTGGATTGGGAATGGCTATTGCCAGTGGCTTGGGCGTAGATACCGCGCAAGCGATGCAAAAACACTAAATAAACAAGGGCTGGTAACCAGCCCTTGTTTATTTATACATTTCTTCGTTTCTTTTCCCTAATAATAAGGTCCAGTTCTCTGCTGGTTTGCCCGGCTATGGAGGTATTCTCTTGTGCCCGCCTAAACAAATAAGGCATTACAGCTTTAACAGGCCCATAAGGTACATACTTAGCCACATTATAATCGCCATCTGACAAGTTGAAGCTCAAATTATCACTCATTCCAAGCAATTGTGAGAAATAAACGTGTGGGTGATTGTGGCTAATTTGATGTTCGTTTAGTAAGTCTGCCAGTAATTTACAGCTTGCTTCATTGTGCGTACCGCAAACAATGCCCATTTCCATTATATTTTCTATGCTATAAACCAGCGCGGCATTATAATCCTGATCTGTACTTTTTTTATCTGGTTGGATAGGTGATGGATAGCCCATTTGCAGGGCCCGTCTCCGCTCCTTTTCCATATAAGCTCCACGAACAATCTTAGCCCCCAGGATAAAAGCTTTCTCTTTTGCGATGAGGTGGTCTGCTTTGATATGAGCCAGCTTATCGTGTCGGTACATTTGGTAAGTATTGTAAACAATCAGCTTCTCTTTGTTAAAAAGCATCATCATTTCTAAGGCAAGGTCATCAATCGTTTTTTGAATCCAGGTTTCTTCAGCATCAATCATTACTGGAACATTCTTTTCAAAAGCTGTTCTGCAAATCCGCTCACAACGTGATTTAACTTTTTCATATTCCACAATTTCTGCAGCGGATAGTTCATGCCCAGCATCTAGTTTTTCAAGCAAGCCGAACCGCCCAATCCCTGTCACTTTAAAAACAGTTATGGGCACTCTTGGATCTCCTGCCGCTCTATCAATAGTACGGATAATTTCATCACAAGTAAAGTCAAAAACTGTTTCCTCTTCCTCACCCTCTACAGAATAATCCAGAATGGTACCAACCTTACTTACCGCAAGCTGTGCAATAGTGTGTTCACATTCTGCTATCGTCTCTCCGCCACAAAATTGCTTAAAGATGGTGGCTTTGATCAAGCCCTGAATGGGCAGTCCAATATTTAGAAATAAATTGGTAACCGGAGGGCCAACCTGGGTTAAAAAATTACTTCCCATGATTTTAAACAGCCAGTAAGCACTATTCAGTTCTGATTTAGATTTATGACGGAACGCAATTTCCGTATTATCGAAATTGAGTTTTTTCCCTTCGGATGCCTCCATTTGCTTTGTTATGAATTTTCAGTTAGCTGCAAAAATATAAATTCCATCCCGATAGGAGGTAATACTTTGTAATTATTGTAAATTTGCCCTACAATGATAGAATTTAAATTAGAAGGCGAGTTTATTCCTCTTATAGCACTTTTAAAAGCTACTGGTCTTGTACAAAGTGGTGGTGAAGCCCAAACAGTTGTAGAAGACGGTTTGGTTAAATACAATGGAAAAGTAGATCACCGCAAAAGATTAAAAGTACGCAGTGGCGATGTTATTGATTTTATGGGCAAAAAAATTACGGTAACCTCATGAGAACAATCAACAGTTCCGGTCACAACATTTATTTTGAAACGCAGCTATCACCATTGGCCGCACTGCTGGAAGAAGAAAAATACAGTAAGGTTTTCGTTTTTGCGGACAGCAATACCTCAGAAGCTTGTCTTCCTTTGTTTCAGGAAATGCTGGACGATTTTAGCTCCTTCGACCTGGTAGAAACAGATTCCGGAGAGGAAAATAAGAATATCGATTTCTGTATCGGCATTTGGAAAACCCTGCTGGATTTTGGAGCCGATAGAAAGTGCCTGATGATTAACCTTGGTGGTGGTGTAATTACCGATATGGGTGGTTTTGTGGCCTCAACTTACAAAAGAGGTATCGATTTCATCAACATTCCTACTACCTTATTATCCCAGGTTGACGCTTCTGTTGGTGGAAAAACCGGAATTGACATTGATAATGTTAAAAATATGGTGGGGACTTTTACCTTACCTCAAGCTGTATTTATTGAAACTGCATTTCTAAAAACCCTTCCTGAAAGGGAACTGTTATCTGGTTTTGCAGAAATTATTAAACATGGCTTAATTGCAGATGAAGCTTATTATAAACAACTTAAATTAAGTGATTATAAGAACCCAGATGCTGATCTTATATATCATTCTGTAGAAATAAAAAATCAGGTAGTTACAGAAGATCCATTGGAAAAAGGCCTGCGCAAGATTTTAAACTTTGGTCACACCATTGGCCATGCCGTAGAAAGCTATTCCTTAAGCAATGACGATAAGCCGCTTACGCACGGAGAAGCGATTGCCATCGGCATGATTTGCGAGGCGCACTTGTCTGTTAAAAACAGTAGCCTGACTGAGGCAGAATTGGAAGATATTTGCAGTTACATTACCAGCATTTACCCTAAATACACCATTGCACCAGAGAGTTTTGAACAATTAAATGAGCTAATGCAAAGTGATAAAAAGAATGAGCATGGACAAATCCTTTTCTCGCTACTGGCTAAAATTGGCAAATGTGAATACAACTGCAGGGTAACAGAACAAGACATTGTGGCGAGCCTAAACTATTATAACCTGGCCTACAATTCATAATATTTTCATTTTCCTATTGACAAATTAAAATTGTTTACTACATTTGGAAAATTAAAAATAAAAACACCTGGATATCTTAGGATTCAGACAATAAAACTAATGAAACCGTTCTGAGTTTGCATTTAGCAAACAACAATAAACTCAGGAGAGCTTCATAACAATTGAAAGACAATAAAACTAATGAAAAACAACGTTACTACATATTGGTTTGGTTACTTTTACTACTTTAGTAAGAGCCGGGACTGATATGCAGAAATCAAAAATAACTAGATAATGTATATGAAAGGTCCCGGCATAACGCCGGGACCTTTTTTGTTTTAAGCAAAAAATGGAGACAGCAATAAAAGTAGCAATTCAAGGTATCAAAGCATCTTTTCACGAAGAGGCCGCATTTAAATTCTTTGGCCGGGACATTGAAACCATAGAATGCAATTCGTTTAAGCAAACTTGTGAAAAACTCGAGCAAAATGAAGCAGACTATGTAATCATGGCCATAGAAAACTCCATTGCAGGTAGTCTATTACCTAATTACACTTTAATCCGCGAATACAATTTTGCCATTGTAGGTGAAGTATACCTGCCTATCCAATTACACTTGATGGCCTTGCCTGGTGTTAAATTTGAAGACATTAAATATGCCACCTCTCACCCTATTGCATTACGTCAATGTATTGATTTCCTTGACGAATACCCACACATACAGGTAATTGAAAGCAGTGATACCGCAGCTTGCGCAAAAAGGATCAGGGATGAGCAACTTACCGATACCGTAGCCATTGCAAATTCCCTCGCTGCCGAATTGTATGGGTTAAACATTATTGAACGCCGGATAGAATCCAATAAAAAGAATTACACCCGTTTTCTGGTCCTTAAAAACAACAAAGCCGAGGCGGTTAAAGACATCAATAAAGCGTCGATTTGTTTCCAGGTCATCAATCATGTAGGCGCCTTATCTAAAGTGCTCAACATCTTTGCAGAACAGGAAGTAAACCTAACTAAAATACAAAGTATGCCTGTTTTAGGAAAACGCAATGAGTACTATTTCTATGTAGACCTGGAATGGACAAACCTCGAAAATTATGAAAAGGCGGTCCGTCAGACTTTAAAATACACCGTGAATTTTAACATCATGGGCGAATATCAGAAAAACGACAAAGTATAAACAAACACAAATAGTAAACAACCCATTCACCATATTAATATCCTAGAAATGAAATTAAATTTAAACATCCAACCATTAGAGAGCTGGATAGACGTAAAAAACCAACCTTTAATTATCTCTGGTCCATGCAGTGCGGAAACCGAAGAACAATTGCTTACCACTGCTAATTTATTGGCCGCTACCGGTAAAGTATCTGTTTTAAGAGCGGGAATCTGGAAACCACGTACCCGTCCTGGAGAATTTGAGGGCATTGGTAGTATTGGATTGGAATGGCTAAAAAAAGCGAAAGCTGAAACTGGTCTGCCTACTGCTGTAGAAGTTGCCAATGCTAAACATGTTGAAGAAGCTTTGGCTGCTGGTGTTGACATTTTATGGATAGGTGCGAGATCTACTGTAAATCCCTTTACTGTTCAGGAAATCGCAGATGCATTAAGAGGCGTAGACATCCCAGTACTGGTAAAAAATCCGGTTAACCCAGATCTACAACTGTGGGTAGGTGCATTAGAACGTATTAATGGCGCTGGCATTACTAAATTAGGTGCTATTCACCGTGGTTTCTCTTCATTTGAAAAAAGCTCATTCCGTAACGAACCAATGTGGGAGCTGGCGATTCAACTAAAAACTTTATGTCCTGAACTTCCAATTATTAATGACCCAAGCCACATTTGCGGTAACCGCGAACTGATTCCTTACATTGCTCAGAAAGCGTTGGATTTAGATATGCAAGGTTTGATGATCGAATCTCACCTGGATCCTTCTGTTGCCTGGACTGATGCAAAACAACAAGTTACTCCTGCTGCATTAAGTGAACTGGCAGACCGTTTAACGGTGCGTAGTCCGGAAGCTAAAAATGAAGCAGTTACCGATCAACTTGCAGGATTGCGTGCGCAAATTGACAAAATAGACGATTTGTTACTTCAAAAACTTGGCGAACGTATGGCAATTGTAGGTAAAATAGGTGAATTTAAACGCGATAATCAGGTGACTATTTTACAAGTTAACCGTTGGGATGCCATCATTAAAAAAGGTCATTCTTTTGCACGTGCTTTAAAATTAGATACCAATTTTGTAGAAAAATTCCTGGAAATGGTCCACGGTGAATCTATCCGCAAGCAAACAGAAATTATGAATGCGGGTAAAGTAGCACAGGGAATTGCTGCAGAGGCTCATACTGAAGTTAAAGCCTAAAGCCATCATTATGGTTTCATCAAAAAAGAATGCAATCGTTTCTTTTTCAGGAACAAAAGATATTAATACGGAGATTACCTTAACCGGTTCAAAAAGTGAAAGCAACAGGGCATTGATTCTTTCGGCTTTGGCAAAAGGACAGGTTAAGGTCCACAATTTATCTGATGCGGCCGATACTGTTATTCTAAATGGTATTTTAACGCAGTTAAATATCAGCGATGGTTCGGTAGAGCGGCTAACGGTTGATGTGGGACATGCGGGCACCGCCATGCGTTTCCTAACGGCTTATCTATCTACTGTTGACAGGCAGTTTCAACTCACCGGATCTGGCAGAATGAAAGAGCGACCGATAAAATTATTGGTAGATGCATTACAGCATCTTGGCGCAAGTATCGGTTACGCAGGTCAGGAAGGCTTCCCTCCACTCCACATTGACGGTGGTTTTGAACAGCTTACCAATAGGGTTAAAATACCCGGTAACATCAGCAGTCAGTATTTATCTGCCTTGTTGCTTATTGCCCCTGCCTTGCCACTTGGTCTTTCTCTTGAAATTGAAGGTGAACTTACCTCCCGGCCATACCTGGAAATGACTTTAAAAATGCTAGAAGAAGCGGGGATACAGCATGAATGGACCAACAATACCATTCATATCAGTCACCAATCTTATAAGGAGAGCAATTTAACGGTAGAACCTGATTGGAGTGCCTGTTCATATTGGTACAGTATTGCTGCATTGGCAAATCAATCTGTGGTTACACTGCCAAACCTAAAGGAACAGAGCTTACAGGGCGATAGCAGGATTCAGGAAATCATGCAATTACTTGGCATACAAACCATCAGAAAAGGCACCGGAATTGAAATTTCTTCAGCAATTGAGCCGCAAACAATCGACGGTTTTTTAAACTTGAAGGATTGTCCCGATCTGGCTCAAACTATTATTGTTTGTGCTGCAGCAAAAGGTCTAAACCTCAGGTTTACGGGGCTGGAAACTTTGAAAATTAAGGAAACAGATCGCATTAAGGCACTGCAAAATGAACTGGCTAAAATAGGTGTGCAACTGCTGGAAGATAATGAGGTTTACACCTTAGATTGCACAAATTTAAATTTCCCTGAACACATTACCATTAAAACCTATGACGATCATCGTATGGCTATGGCTTTTGCACCGCTAAGCCTATTGATCAAAGAGGTAGAAATTGAAGATTATCAGGTGGTAGAGAAATCTTACCCGGATTTTTGGAAGGACCTCGAAAAGGCAGGATTTAGCGTCAGAGAATTCAATTAGCAGATTTTTTAAATTAACGATAACAGAAAAAAACATGGCTGGAAATACATTTGGACAACTCTTTAAAATAACAACCTTTGGCGAGTCTCACGGACAGGCCATTGGTGTAATCCTCGATGGTTGTCCGGCAGGTTTACCCATTGACCTGGATTTTATACAGGCCGAACTTGATAAAAGAAAACCAGGGCAATCCAAAATCACTACCCAGCGTAAAGAGAGTGATACGGTACAAATTCTTTCAGGCATTTTTGAAGGTAAAAGCACGGGGACACCTATAGCCTTACTCATTCCAAATGAAGACCATCGATCTAAGGATTACGAACACAATAAAGACGTTTACCGTCCTTCTCATGCAGATTATACTTATGATGCCAAATATGGAATAAGAGACCACAGGGGCGGCGGACGTTCCTCTGCAAGGGAAACCGCAGCCAGGGTAGCTGCCGGTGCTATTGCTAAAATGTTGTTAAACCACTATGGCATACAAATCTTTGCCCATGTATCTGCTGTTGGTACCATCAACGCCCCGAATTTAAAATCGGCAAGTATTGCTGAATTGTTGGAATTGAGAGAGGAAAACATAGTACGTTGTGCAGACCCGGCTACAGCAAAACAGATGATTGAATGCATTGAGGTGATTAAAAAGGACGGCGATACCATTGGAGGAAAAATAAACTGTATTATTCAAAACTGCCCTGCAGGCCTGGGCGAACCTGTTTTTGATAAACTTCATGCAGATTTAGGTAAAGCAATGCTGAGCATCAATGCGGTACATGGCTTTGAATATGGTTCTGGCTTTTCAGGTAGTGAAATGAAGGGTTCAGAACATAACGATGTATTTTTAGCTACTGATGGTGCGCCCAAAACCCTTACCAACTTTTCTGGTGGGATACAGGGAGGAATATCAAATGGAATGGAAATCAATTTCACGGTTGCCTTTAAACCTGTAGCCACCATTATGCACAACCAGCAAACCATCAATGCAGCCGGCGAAGCGGCAGAAATAAAAGGTAAAGGCCGCCATGACCCCTGCGTTGTGCCACGCGCCGTAGTAATTGTGGAGGCAATGGCCGCATTGGTTATTGCAGATATGCTACTCAGAAATAAAGCGGTAACGCTAAACTAAAAAATTGAAGGAAACTTTGCGGCATTATAACCGCTCATCATCTGATATACAGTTTCTACTACATCATCAACAGAAGGCTTGCTAAAGTAATCACCGTCCGTTCCGTAAGGAGTTCGGTGTGCTTTAGCAGCTAATGTTCTAGGCTCTGCATCCAATGTATAATATCCTTTTTGCTCTTCTAATATTTGCTGCAACAAAAAGGCACTGGCTCCTCCAGGAACATCTTCATCTACAATCAATAATTTATTTGTCTTTTTCAATGAAGCTGCACAAACGTGATCAGTATCAAATGGCAGTAGGGTTTGCGGATCAATAATTTCTACAGAAATTCCCATCTGCTCAAGTTCTTCAGCTGCTTCTTCAACAATTCTAAGCGTAGCACCATAAGAAACAATACTAATATCTGTACCCGTTCTTATAATTTCTGCCTTTCCCAGCATCACCGTATATTCTCCAACATTTACCGGCAACATTTCTTTTAACCGGTAGCCATTTAAACACTCTACAACCAATGCGGGTTCGTCAGCCCTTAACAAGGTATTATACATACCTGCTGCCTGGGTCATATTACGTGGTACGCAGATGTGTAAACCCCTTAAAGAGCCCAAAATCATAGACATTGGTGAACCAGAATGCCACACCCCTTCCAGCCTGTGTCCGCGCGTCCTGATGATTACCGGTGCTTTTTGTCCGGCTTTAGTACGGTAAGATAAACTGGCCAGGTCATCACTCAAAACATTTATGGCGTACAATAAATAATCAAGATATTGGATTTCTGCAATGGGCTTCAAACCACGTAACGCAAGACCAATGCCCTGTCCTACAATGGTCATTTCCCTAATTCCCGTATCGGTAATTCTAAGTTCACCGTATTTTGCCTGCAAGCCAGCAAAGCCCTGGTTTACATCTCCGATTGCGCCCAGGTCTTCACCAAAGGCAACCAGTCGTTTGTCTCTAGCAAAATTAGCATCAAAACATGCATTTAAAATTTCCCTGCCGTCCAGCATTTTGCTGTCTTCTGTATATTCTGGTGCTATAATTTCTACAGATGACAAGCTTTCCTTTCCATCCGTAAACAATTTGGAATTGTATCGGTCTTCGTTTACTTCTTTTTCTTTATAATACCATTTCATCAACAAATCTCTTTCTTCCGAGACCTGGTTAATGGTTAACCTTAATGCTTTTCTGGCAGCAGAAATAATTTCCTTACGTTGGGCATCAGTAGTATTAGCAAGTACGGAAGTAATTTTAGTTAATGCCGAATTACCTTTAGCCAGGTTATTGATCACTTCAATCACCTGATCTTTTTCTATTTTAATATCCGCTAAAAATTCTACCCAAGCTTCCCTTTGCGCATCTCTAACCATCTTCTTAGCCTCATTTTCTAAGACCAAAAGTTCTTCATCAGTCGCAATAGCAGAAGACAACATCCATTTACGCATTTGCAGAATGCAGTCATATTCTTTTTCCCAGTCTAAGCGTTGTTTGTCTTTATAACGCTCATGAGAACCAGAAGTAGAGTGACCCTGAGGCTGCGTAACCTCAGTAATATGGATCAACGCCGGCACATGTTCCTCCCTGCAAATGTCAATGGCTTTTTGATAAGCCTCGCACAAGGCAGGGTAATCCCAGCATTTAACTTTAAAAATTTCGTAACCTAAATTATCTTCATCACGCTGAAAACCTTTCAGCACCTCAGAAATATCTTCTTTGGTAGTTTGGTATTTTGCAGGTACAGAAATTCCGTATCCATCATCCCAAATAGAAATGGCCATTGGAATCTGGAGTACCCCGGCCGCGTTAACGGCTTCGAAAAACACCCCTTCGGAGGTAGAGGCATTACCTATAGTACCAAATGCAACCTCATTTCCATTTACAGAAAAATCCTTTAAATAGTCCAATTCAGGGTTTTGACGGTATAATTTTGAGGCATAGGCCAAACCTACCAAACGAGCCATCTGGCCTCCTGTAGGTGCAATATCTGAAGAACTGTTTTTGATTTTTGTTAAATCCTTCCAGCTACCATCTTCGTTTAAAGATCGGGTAGCAAAATGGCAATTCATTTGCCTGCCTACCGAAGCAGGTTCTGCATCCATGTCTGGATTAGCATACAATTGTGCAAAGAAAGCCTTCATGGTGCAAATACCTGTAGCAAATGCAAATGTTTGGTCGCGGTAATAACCAGAGCGCCAGTCACCTTCTTTAAATGATTTGGCCATAGCAATTTGCGGCAGTTCTTTCCCATCGCCAAAAATGCCGAATTTAGCCTTACCTGTCAACACCTCCTTGCGCCCAAGTATGCTGGCTTGTCTGCTTTCGTAAGCGATTTTATAATCATTGATCACAATGGATTTAAAATCGTCAAAACTCAATTCAGCAGCATCAATAGGGTTTGTTGTCAGGTTTACATCAGGCATCATAAGCAAATTGATTATCTGCAAATATACATAAAATCTCAAATTATGACTTACATCGGTATTTGTAATATATCTATTGGAATAGTTCTTGTTTAGTAATAAAATGTTATTTTTGTTTAAAACAAACAGTCATGAAAAAATTAATCATTCTATTATCTTTTATCTTAGGCATCACAATAGCCACACAAGCGCAAACTAAACCTGCCGAATTTAAGTTCGACAAAGAATCTCATGACTTCGGTAAAGTACCACTGGGTAAACCAGTTTCTGTAGACTTTAAGTTTACGAATATTGGTGATGAGCCTTTGATCATTACTAAAGTAGAGACTACCTGCGGATGTACTGTGCCTGTATACACACAAACCCCGGTTAAAAAAGGTGAAGCTGGTTCTATAAAAGTGACTTATAACCCTGCAGGTTCTCCTCTTCCTTTTTCTAAGAGCATTACCATTACTTCAAATGCAAAAACCACTACAAAAGTGTTGTATATTAAAGGAGAAACAGTTGCCGCGAGCACAAAATAATACCTGCTTAAAACTATTTAAATAATTATTTTTAAAAGCCCCGATAATCATCGGGGTTTTTTATTTTTGCAGCATGCCACATATTTCAGAAAAAGGGCTTCATATGCCCGCTTCACCAATTAGAAAATTAACTCCTTTTGCAGCGCAGGCCAAAAAAGATGGTAAGAAAGTTTACCATTTAAACATTGGCCAGCCAGATATTGCTACACCAGAAGGAATGCTCAATGCCATAAAAAATATTGATTTCAACGTTTGGGCATACACAGACTCTGAAGGCACTATACAGTACAGGACTAAACTCGCAGAGTATTACAATAAACTGGGTTATCATATTACTCCTGAAGACATTATGGTAACCATGGGTGGTTCTGAAGCCATTACCATTGCCATGCAAACCTGTGTAAATGAAGGTGATGAAATTATAATCCCAGAGCCATTTTATGCAAACTACAATGGCTTTGCTTGTATGAGCAATGTTGTGGTTAAGCCAATCCTTTCTTATATTGAAAATGGTTTCGCCTTACCTCCTATCGCAGAATTTGAAAAACTGATTACGGCTAAAACCAAAGCCATCATCATCTGCAACCCGAACAACCCAACCGGTTATCTATATTCTAAAGAAGAACTGGAAGCCTTAAAAGAACTGTGTTTAAAATACGATCTTTTCTTGTTCTCTGATGAAGCCTACCGTGAATTTTGTTATGATGGTAAAGAATTTATTTCACCGATGCATCTTGATGGATTGGAGGAAAACGTAGTGATTATGGATACCGTTTCTAAAAGATACAGTGCCTGTGGCGCAAGGTTAGGTTGCTTAATTACCAAAAATAAAGAAGTGATTAAATCAGGATTGAAGTTTGCACAAGCAAGATTAAGTCCGGGTATGGTAGAACAGATTGCAGGAACAGCTGCTGTAGATACGCCTGACAGCTATTTTGAAGCCGTAAATAAAGAATATACTTTACGTAGAAACACCTTAGTATCTCGTTTAAATGGCATTGAAGGTGTGTTTTGCCCTAATCCGGGTGGTGCATTTTATGTGGTAGCCAAGTTTCCTATAGACGACTCTGATAAATTCTGTCAGTGGATGCTGGAAAGTTTTAGCCATGATGGTGCCACGGTAATGATGGCGCCTGCTACCGGATTTTATTCCACTCCGGGTTCTGGTAAAAATGAAGTTCGGATGGCCTATGTGTTGAACATCGATGACTTAAATAAAGCAATGGATTGTTTGACCATAGCACTGCAACAATATCCCGGAAAAGTTTAAACTCCGGTTAAGCGTTAAAAAGGCTGCACATTGAAAGATGTTGCAGCCTTTTTTTTGGATCAAAAACTACCTCCCTATGTACAAAATCAAATACCTTTGACAAGGTCATTAAAACAACAGTATAACCTGAACCAAAACTACTTAGTGTAAAAAATACATACAGATTCTATTTCTAAACATGGCTAACATCAACGCATTTCGTGCCATCCGCACCAACGGATATAACTTTTTACCAGAAAACAAAAACAGCCAGCTGGACGAGTTGCTGGAGATGGGAAATTATACTGTAGATGAGCAACCCGCTATTTACATTTACGAACAAGAAACGGCCCTTGGAAGCCAAACAGGTATTTGGGCGCTTACAGACGTTCAAGACATGGCAGACGGAAAAATCATTTGCCATGAACGCACGATCAGCAACAACGAGGAAAAAATAAGGATGCAACGGGAAAACGCAGGACTGGAAGGATCGCCAGTGCTACTGTGCTACAGACCGGCTACAGCCATTAACCGACTAATTGGGGCCATTACAACCAATTATGAGCCAGAATCTTTTTACCAAAACAATCAATATCATAGAATTTGGAAGGTAACTATACCAGAATTCATCAAGCAATTTAGAGAAGCTTTTTTAAAACTTGATAAGGTATACATTGCCGACGGCCATCACCGAATGGCCGCAGCTGCTGAGCAACATAAAACCGAAAAACAGTGGATTTCTACACTTTACGTTTCTACTGAACAAATCCGGATCAGCGCGTTCCACAGATTGGTGATCCCTAAAAGCCCAATCAACGAGAAATTATTTTTTGACACCATTGGAAAGTGGTTTGCTATCACTGCGGGCACAAATGGTAAAGCAATCCTGGCGGACCAGCCTCATCACATCGGACTTTTTTATAAAGGCAAACGGTTTAAATTATCGCTTAAGACAGATTTATATGAAATGAAGAATAATCCGGACGTTAGCATTCTTCAGGAAAAAGTTCTGAAACCGTTATTTGACATACAAGACCCTAGAAACGACCAAAGGCTGTATTCTTATGGTCCAGATCAGGGTTTACCTGCAATGCTATACAAACTTTCAAAAGAACCTGATGCTGTTGCTTTTACCCTTTACCCAATGGGCATTGAACAATTGATTACACAGGCAGAAAAAGGCAATTCTCTACCTCCAAAGTCAACATGGATTGAACCTAAAATCCCTTTCGGCCTGCTTGTATACAATGCCAGGCTAAAATAAGCTTAAAAAGTTTCGCCGATATTGAAGGTTAAACCACTAAACCCTTTACTAAAACCATAATCCATACCGATATTGGTTTTAGAGGCCTTATTAAACTTAACGCGTAAGCCTGTTCCTGCGGCTGGTTTCCATGAGGTAAAGAGCGCTCCTGAACCACTAACGCTATTGACATTGCTAAAAACCACAAACCCCAGTAAACCATTATTGGTAATGTCTCTTCTATATTCTGCTTCCAGGTAAAATAAAGACTTTCCACGGTACCTGTTTTGTTCCATACCACGACCAGATCTATTTAACGGATCCCAGCCTACGCTAGGCAAATCAAGGTATGGTACTTTATTGCTGAGGCTCGTCCACATGTAAGACCACAATGCAAGTGTATTTTGTTGAATGGGCTTTGCAGGGTTTAAAGAGATATATTTTCTTACATCCAGATAAACTGAACTCCATGAATTGTTACTTCCAAGGAAACCTGGATTTACCCGGTAAATGAAATTCCCGTACATTCCCGGAAGTGGATTCAATGAATTGTTACGCGTATCATAAAGGAGGTTAAGACTTAATCCTGATGAAAATGAATTCTTTTCTGTACCGTATTCATATTTTGTATACTGCTTTAAATTTACATTCGGGTCATCAGTACCAATGTTAAACCTGTAATCCAGATTGTAACCCAGACCTGCAAAAAAGTAGGGCTTTATTTGTTTGAGTGCACTTTGATAAAAACGGATGTAGTTATAATCTACCAGCGTTGGGGTAGCATTTGCAGCCTGACTTCCCAATCCCCAGGTATATTGTGGATATACAAGAAAGCGTATGTCGCCTTGTATCAGCCACTCATTATTTGGTAGCCAAATACTGGAGCGAAGAGGCAATCCATATCGTCCTTTAAAGTTAAGGTACGGCGTAAATGTGGCTGACGATATGTTTGTGGTTTTCCTCGGCCCAAGATAAGTTGCAGCGGTTGTACTGGTAATCAGCGCTCGTCCACTTCCACCGGGAACGGCACTGCTAACCGGCAGAAAAGAAAAATACACCTTTTTGTCACGCTCTGTCCGTATTTTTTTAGGACTAATTTTAAAGAGTGCTTTAGCTAAATCTATCAGATCCGTTTGTTTAGCGGTATCTCTTTTAACTACAGTGTTCTGCTGTAAAACGTTCGTGGGGTTCTGTGCCGATACTAAAATCGGGGCCAGCAATAACACAACAAATGCGCATTTGGTAAAACGTTTTGAATCCATAACAACCATAATACGCATAAGGCGAAATATGTTTTACTAAACTACATAAATTATAGCACATTAATTGCGAATTAGGCATTTGGATAGCCAGTTGACCCAATATAAATTTTAGGGAACAAATTACAGCCCGACTTGTTAAATCTGGTAATCAATCCTTTTACCTATGAAAACAACAAATGAATCTGTTAATCCGGCAAAAAAATACCCGGTCCCCCCTTTCCCAAAACAGCAACAAGAGACACCAGGTACAGAAAACCAGTTGGAACCAAAAGCCGATCATGGCGAAGAATCTTACAAAGGCAGCGGAAAGCTTACCGGTAAAAAAGCTGTAATTACTGGCGGTGACTCTGGAATTGGAAAAGCAATTGCCATTGCCTTTGCCAGAGAGGGTGCTGATGTACTCATTAGCTATTTGAGCAGCGAAGAGGATAATGATGCTAAAAAAACAGCAGCCTTTGTAGAGAAGGCCGGAGGAAAAGCAGTCCTGGTACGGGGCGATATCAGAGAAGAAAGTCACTGCCAGCACATCATTGATACCGCTGTTGCCGAATTTGGGCAGGTGGATATCCTGATTAACAATGCGGCTTTTCAAATGGGCAGAGATACCTTGCAGGAGATCCCCGCTGAAGAATGGCGCAGAACTTTTGACACCAACATCACAGCCATGTTTTACCTCTGCAAAGCTGCCGAGCCACACATGAAACCAGGCAGCAGCATCATTAATACGGCCTCCGTAAATTCTTATTCTCCCTCCCCTGTGCTACTTCATTATGCAGCTACAAAAGGGGCGATACAAAATTTTACAGCAAATCTGGCACAAATGTTACTGATGCAGGGTAAAGGGATTCGTGTAAATGCAGTAGCACCTGGGCCAATATGGACGCCACTTATTCCTTCTACCATGCCCGAACCTGAAAACTTTGGAAAGGATACGCCTATGGGCAGGCCTGGGCAACCCGTAGAAGTTGCGCCAGCTTATGTATTTTTAGCCAGTGAGGAAGCAAGTTACATTGCCGGCGCTACCATTCCGGTTGCCGGCGGAAGGATTACAATTTAGCATCGCTTATAATTTTGCGTAGAGTTTGGTATAAATTTTGTATTTTTGCAGTCTGATGGTTGGAAAGGATTAGTTACCCACACACCATCAGATATGGTACCGGGGCTGTTTTGGATTTGACAGGGCGGAGGTACGTATGTAAGCATGCAGTGCGTTGTACGGAGAGCACTTTAAAGAGAACGTTCACACTTTGATTGGCGAAAATAACTACGCCTTAGCTGCCTAATTTAGAATTAGATAGCTTTTGTCCCTCTGGCTGCTGCGTTATTAGGCCGGAATCAGGGGCATCGAAATAACGACGCTGGCATTTGTAAGGGTACGGTACATTTGCGAGATAAAGTATCTAAGGAGAAAGATAAGGTCGGCTTCCAGCCCGTCTGATCCCGAAAACCAATTGGAAAATAAGCATGTAGAAGGCATAATTTGCCACGCGACTGGACAAGGGTTCGAACCCCTTCAGCTCCACCAAAAAAGGCCTCTGAGACCATCTCAAGGGGCCTTTTTGTATTTTGGAAATATTTAATAATTTGCTAAAGACAGTTATCTGGTCTGAAGATTTGAGCATTCCTCTGGAATATCAGAATATAGCAAATGTTTACCGCTCAATGTTCATGTCCACTAAAAAAAACCAGCATATTTTCTAAAGCATCTTCGGCATGCATCATTTGGCCATTATCCAAAGATTCTTTTGCGATGATAGAAGCCCTTTTACACATGTTACGCTCATAGCTTTCAATAGCTTCGTAAATGGCACCATATTGTAACGAAACCAGGCACTCACTCAACTCTAAGGCGTCCAACATAGCCATATTTACCCCTTCGCCCGCAAAAGGTGGCATTACGTGCGCTGCATCGCCAAGCATAGTAAGGTTAGGCATCGAAGCCCAGGATTGATCTAGAGGCATACAATATATGGGCCTTGGTACAATAGGTAATTCCGTTTGCTCAAATAGTTCATCCCAAACAGCAGCCCATCCCTGATACTTCTCTTTAAACCAGGCTAACAGCTGCTTGCGGTCTGCTTTTGAAAGATCGTTGTCACCTACCCAGTCCGAATTAGCCTTAAAACTGGCATAAAACCCAATCTCACCATTCGCCTTTTGTCCTAAAAGCAGGTTTTGCTCTTTTCCAAAAGCCATTATTTTGCCACCCTTCAGCAAAGCGTTAATTTGACTTGCATTATTTTCCGCATCATAAATATTACCCTCCATCATGATAATACCCGTATAAAAAGCCTTAATATCAGTTAAATATGGCCGAATTTTAGAGTTTGCACCATCGGCCGCTATAACCAGATCAGCATATGCGCTTGAACCATTACCAAAAGTGAGCAACCAACCCTCCTGCTGCATTTGCATATTTATAAACTTGCTATCCCAAAAAACAGTATCTGCGGTTAAAGACTCCAGAAGAATACTTCTCAGCACTCCCCGATCTATTTCAGGACGAAAATGCTGATCTCCAAAATTTTCTTCCACCTTATACTCATGATCGCTAAACAGCACCTCGGCCTGCTCGTTCATAATGAGCTTTTTATCTGCACCCGGCATAAAACTGCTTTTAAAGACATCAAACAAACCTGCTTTTTTTAATGCCGCCAGGCCAGATTCTTCATGTAAATCTAATGGAGAGCCTTGTACCCGGGCATTTGCATTTTGATCTCTTTCATACACTTTTACTACCACTCCCTGTAGCTGAAGAAGTTTGGCTAAGGTAAGCCCTCCCGGACCGGCGCCAATAATTGCAATTTGTTTATTTTCTAATTTCATATCCTTCTTATTTGAAGACACAAAATTATTTCTGCTTCAGGACAGATAATAGTACAAATCGGTCATCTTTGTTTTTCGATAAATCTTTAGGCAAAACGCCCGAATATTTTTTAATCTCTTTAATAAAATGGCTTTGGTCACTAAAATCAAGTTCAGGAAATAGCTTTCCTACAGCTATATGCTCCAAAGATGCTCTAAACCGTAGAATGTCACTGTAAGCCTTTAAAGACAAGCCAAATTGGGCATTAAAATAACGATTAATTTGTCTGCTGCTCCAACCAACACGTTTAGAAAGTTCAGCAACACTCATTTCTCCTTTAGACGCGTAAATCAAATCGAAAAGCCTACGCTTCCTCTCCTCAATTTGTTGAGGTATAAGTGCGGTTATCTTTTCCATTACAAAATCTTTAAATGTATCCAGATCTTTAAAGTTCTCTTTTTGGTTATTCCAAAAGTGAACTGGTAGCTTCCTTGCTGTATTTAGTATATCGGCAATACTGGTTTGCAACACATATTCTAAACCCAGAGGGGTAAAACTCACCGCATAAGCGTACATGCCAGAGGGGACGGTTCTTTGCTCTGGTTCGGTTTCCAGACCCATCAATAATACCTGAAAGTGATCTGTCGAGGTTTGCATAAAGAATAGATCAATTCGCCCATCAGGCAATACAACCAGGTTTTTATCCGATCCAGAGAAATTTCCAAACAGCCCTATGCTCTCCACAAAAATGGAAAATTCCTCTTCAGATTTGATAAAACTGTATTGAAAAGTGTCTGCCATATTCAAAAGTAATTAAAACCAAGCAACATCTGCTTTGTTTAATCTTCATAACAATTAACCCTAAAAACCAACAGCATGAAAACTACTGATAAAACAAAAACAACTGCTGCCAAAGGAGAAAAACCCAGGGGACCCGAACCTGAAGATGCAGCAACAGCAAAAGACGCAAAGAAAGTAAACGTTAAAAAAGGAAAGTAGCTGATGCTAACCCGGCTATATTAAATTTGTATGTTGTTGTAATTAATAGCTCATATTTGCGTCTATATATCAAATTACAACAACATACTAATCTATGCGACAGAAGTCCTATTACTATGCACTTGCCCTTTGTATTGCCATTGCGTTTCTCTTCCAATTTGCTGCAAATGCTCAGCAACCCACAACAAAAAAACAACAATTTACTTTAAGCGGCACCGTTAGAGATGCGACCACCGGAGAAACACTCATCGGTGCCACTGTTAAAATTCAGAATCCTGAAAACCGTTCTGGAGCTATGACAAATGCCTACGGCTTTTATTCCCTTACCAATAGTCAGGGTACTTATGACCTCACTGTAAGCTATGCCGGATATCAGTCATATACAAAAAAAATCACGCTCAGTGCTGCATTAAAAGTAAATGCAGAGCTTAAGCCAGCATCAGACTTAGAAGAAGTAGTAATTAGGTCCAGCGACCGTAAAAATGAAAATGTACGCAGTCCGCAAATGGGTCTGGATAAACTTAACATGCAGGATTTAAACAATGTGCCCGTATTGTTTGGAGAAAAAGACGTACTTAAAACCATTCAGCTACTACCCGGCGTTAAATCAGGTGGTGAAGGAAGTACAGGATTTTTTGTACGTGGTGGTGCAGCCGATCAGAACCTTATTCTTCTTGATGAAGCTATTGTATACAATTCATCGCATTTACTTGGGTTTTTCTCTACTTTTAACGCAGATGCCATTAAAGATGTAAGTCTCTATAAGGGTGGGATGCCAGCACAATACGGTGGAAGATTATCTTCGGTGCTTGACGTTAAAATGCAGGATGGTAACGATAAAGAGTATGCATTTGAAGGTGGCATTGGATTGATTTCTTCCCGCATTAAAGCAGAAGGCCCAATAGTAAAGAATAAAAGTTCATTTATGTTTAGCGCCCGCCGTACCTACATAGATTTGCTGCTTAAAGCTTCACCAGATTCTTCAATTAAAGGAAATACGCTCAATTTCTACGACATTAACGCAAAAATAAATTACAAATTTGATGATAAAAATACGCTTTATCTGTCTGGGTATTTTGGGCAGGACAACATAGGCATCAAAGACCTTTTTGCCAACGACTGGGGTAATACAACCGCTACAGTTAGGCTAAATCACGTATTTAATGATAAGCTTTTTTCCAATACTTCCTTTATTTTCAATAAATACAGTTATGCTATTGAGTTACTAAGCGATGACAACAATGCCAGGATAACTTCCCTGATTCGTGATTTCAACATCAAAGAAGACCTGCAATATTACGCTAAAAACCACATTATACGGTTTGGTATGCAGGCAACCCATCACCAGATAGCACCTTCAGATATTACTACTGCCGGCAATTCTTCCTTCAACCCCTTGTCACTACGAAAACGAAACGGACTTGAACTTGCCGCTTATGTCTCTGATGAATGGACACTAACAGAAAAATTAAACGTTTTGTACGGTCTTAGGCTCAGTTCGTTCTCTCTGCTTAACCCAGGGCCAGCAAAAACATACCTTTATCCAGAGCCGCGTGTGTCTTTTAGCTATAGCTTAAACGATGAAAACTCCATTAAGGCCGCTTACAACCGCAATACTCAAAATATCCACATCTTAACCAATGCCAACACCAGCTCACCAACAGATCAATATGTAATGAGCAGCAACAACATTAAACCAGAACTTGCAGATCAGGTGGCTTTAGGATATTTTAAAAATGCAAAAGACAATGCATTTGAATTTTCTGCAGAAGTTTATTACAAGTGGCTGCAAAATCAAATAGACTATAAAGATGGGGCCGAACTTATTGCTAATGATGAAGTAGAATCTGAATTGCTATATGGAATAGGCCGCGCTTATGGATTGGAATTGTATGCTAAAAAAACAAGAGGCAAGCTTACCGGATGGATCAGTTATACGCTGGCAAAAACGGAGCGTAAATTTGAGGGCATTAACAATGGCAACTATTTTCCGGCCAGACAAGATCGTACGCATGACCTCTCTCTGGTGGGAATTTATAACGTAAGCCCACGCTGGACTTTCTCAGCCAACTACATCTACAGTACCGGAAATGCAGTAACCTATCCGGCCGGAAAATATAACATCGGTGGCCTTACCACCTACTACTACACCGCAAGAAATGCCAGCAGAATGCCTTATACTTCCCGCCTGGATGTTAGCGCTACGCTAAAAGCAAAAGAAACAAAGAAATACCGCTCCAGCTGGAGCTTTGGATTGTACAATGCTTTAAACAGGCAAAATCCTTATGCCATTCAGTTCCGCGACAAAAAGGATGACCCATCACAAACTGAAGCTGTACAGATCAGCTTATTCGGTATCATTCCCTCAGTAACTTATAACTTCAAATTTTAACAGCCATGCTCAATTATATCAAATTCTTTTGCTTCATCATCATCGCTATCTCTCTAAGTGCCTGCGAAAAGGTTATTGATGTAAAACTGGATACTCCGGCAAGCGTATTGGTAATTGAAGGGAGCCTGACAGATCAGCTGGGTACCCAAACCATTAAAATTACGGAATCTGTTCCTTACACCTCCAGCAATATCTACCCCGCAGTTACCGGTGCCATTGTAAATGTTACCGATGACGCCGGCCATTCCTATACTTATACAGAAAGTAGTCCTGGAATTTACACCATAGCTGCATTGAAGGGAGAAAGCGGCCGTACCTATACCATGAATGTATCTGTAAAAAACACAATCTACAAAGCTCTTTCTACCATGCCCCAGCCGGTAGCCATCGATTCCCTAAGTATAAAAAACATTACGTTTGGTGGAGATGATAACAAACAAGTCCAAGTTCATTATAAAGACCCGGTGGCAGTTGCGAACCAGTACCGTTTCATTTTAAAAGTGAATGGCATACAAACCAAACAAGTATTTACAGAAAACGATCGTTTTACTGATGGTAATGAAGTAACCAGCATTTTATTTTATAGTGAAGACGATAACAAAGAGCTGGCCATAGGTGATAAAGCAGATGTAGAGATGCAATGCATTGATAAAAATATTTTTACCTACTGGAGCACTTTAAGTCAGCAAACCCAAAACGGGCCTGGCGGTGGGGTAACCCCTGGCAATCCGCCTTCAAACATCAATAATGGCGCATTGGGATACTTTAGTGCGCATACCCTGGCCAAAGCAAACATTACATTAAAATAGTACAGCAGCGCCATTCGGCGCTGTTTTTTTATAAGTTAATATTGATCTTCAAGCGGCTCTGTAAAAAGGGTTTGTGCAAAGTTAACCAGGAATAGTTCACTTTTTGCCCTTGTTACTGCTGTATATAACCAGCGTAAAAAGTCAAGGTCTATCATTTCATCCGTCAGGTAACCCTGATCAACAAACACAGCATCCCATTGTCCGCCCTGCGCTTTGTGGCAGGTTACTGCGTAGGCAAATTTAATTTGCAACGCATTATAATAAGGATCATCTTTTATGGCATTTAAACGCTCTCTTTTATTGGTAATGTGTTCATAATCCAAAGAAAGGCCTTCAAATAATTTCTTACTTTCCTCATAAGAAAGATTAGGACTTTCTGCTTGTAAAGTATCCAGCATCACCTTGCAGGTAATTGCACCTGCATCTGGATAATCCAAGAACTCCATTTGCACCTCACTAAACCTAAAACCATAACGTTCCTCAACATTTCTTACCCGTGTTATTCTGGCCATATCCCCATTGGCAATAAAAGAAGTAGATTCATTATCGGGCAGCCAGAAATAATTGTTGCGCACCACCATAATCTGGTCACCACCAGTCAACTCTTCCTCACGGTACAACAAGCGGCTGCGTATTTGCTGGTTGTATACATTCGCAGATTTGTTAGACCGGCAAACCATTAAGGTATTTTCTATATCAAACTTACCATAAGCATATTCCAGCCCTTCAACAAGTTTTACACCCGTCATTCTAAAAATATCCTTATAACCTTTGGTCTTAAATTTAGGAATCGGCATTTCGTCCTGTTCATGCGCATGAATCATTTTCCGAAGCATCGTAGCATTGGCCAGTATGCCTGATTTTTTTTCCTGGCGCACCACCTCTTTTAATTCTACCTCTGTAACCCTCAGACCAAAGTTATCCTGTAAATAGCTTTTATTTAAAGCCGGACTATCTATACTACCAACCGGAGGCAATTGTGCTGTATCACCTACAAAGATTACCCCACAGTTCTTGCCATTGTATATAAATTCTAACAAGTCTTTCAAAAAAGAAGATCCACTTTGCGTGTTCCACTCATCAGCAATCATAGATGCCTCATCAACAATAAACAAAGTATGTTCTGCCAGGTTTGGCGCCAGCTGAAAAGACATATCTATAGCGGCAGCCACCCGCTTTCTGTAGATTTTTTTATGGATGGTTAATGCTGTTCTGCCTGTATAATTGCCCATCACTTTAGCCGCCCTCCCTGTAGGGGCCAGTAAAGTTGCCCTCAACTTAAACCGGTTAAGTGATTTAACCAGCGCTGCTACAGAAGTAGTTTTCCCAGTTCCCGCATAGCCCCTTAATATAAAGCAGGCATCATCCAATTCAGCAGCTAAAAACCCTGCAACTTTAGTACAAAACACCAGCTGCTCTGCCGTTGGCTTAAAAGGGTACGAAGAGGCAATTAGTTCGGCTTTATCCATTTTACAAATATGCTATGGTGTGGTTATAGAAAAAAGAATTAATTTTGCTAAGATAACCTGATTATAAGAAATACATGATCAATAAAAAAAGCATCTTACTGGTAGACCCGGAATTTGACCAAAATGCGACCTCCGCTTGCACTTTACTAGTAAAGGCAAGCTTAGATAGCTTCAGCTACGCCATTATTCATCCTGCCAGTAAAAAGCTGCTTCTGGTTTACGACCAGCAAGAATGTGTTGATGTTGCCCGCAATATGGCCACAGCACTTAAAGAAGATCAATATTTACAATTGCCTTTTGCCAACATCAAGATCTCGGTATATACTGTAAATTCTATAGCTATACCAAATGAAATCTTTGATATCAGCACAATAAACAGCTATACCAGATATTTCGCAGAAGAGTCTTCTGCCAACATTTACGTACAGCCCCATACCTCTTTTGGCTTTAAATCTATATTCACATTTCGTCAGTTTATAGAAGAAAATTTAAATGCTTGTCTTGAAAGCGCTAAGCGTTATGATCACCTTGCACCTACCCTTGCCTTAAACCGTACCTTCAGCGGCAATAGCTTGTTCTTAGACTTTACTGCAGGTTCTTTTCAAGCTGTATATACAGCAGACCAAAAACTGGTTTTTTACAATGCATTTGAAATTGAAAACAGCGAAGAGTTCAATTACTACCTTTTGCTGATCTGTCAGCAATTGCAGGTAGATCAAAGCCTTTGCAATGTTTACCTTAGTGGTATTATTCACAATGAAGATTCAAACCATAATGTAATCAGCAAGTATTTTGAAAAAATCAGTCTGAATACGCCGGAATACACCGGTCTGGATTTAAGCTTGCTAGATGATATGCCGACCCAATATTACACAAATTTATTAGCGCTCAACCTATGCGAATAATTGGAGGAAGATTAAAAGGTATCCGCTTTGAGGCGCCTGCAAGTCTGCCGGTAAGGCCCACAACAGATATGGCCAAAGAGGCCCTTTTCAATATCCTGTACAATACTTATGACTTTGAAAGCTGTAACGTTCTTGACCTTTTTTGTGGTACCGGAAATGTCAGTTTTGAATTCGCCTCCCGTGCTGCGGCAACCGTTACTGCGGTTGATAAACATTCTGGCTGTGTATATTGGGTAAAATCAATGATAGAGAAGCATAAACTTGATGAAATTGACGTGCAAAAAGGAGATGTTTTTAAATTTTTGGAAAACCATAAAAAGTCATACCAAATCATCTTTGCAGACCCCCCTTATGATTTACCTACCATTCCGTTGATCCCTCAACTTGTTGCACAAAACAACCTGTTAACGCCCAATGGAATACTTATTGTAGAGCACCCATCCTTATTGAAATTAAACGCACAACCAGGTTACAAAGAAACCCGGAGGTATGGCAATTCTTCATTTAGTTTCTTTGAGCATAAAACCCCTTAACATGAAAATAGCATTGTTTCCCGGTTCTTTTGACCCCATTACCATTGCCCATGTAGATATCTTAAAACGTGCCCTGCCATTATTTGATAAAATTGTGATTGGTATAGGATTAAACAGCTCAAAACAAGGCTTTTTAACCGCGCAAAAACGGGAAGAAATTGTAAAAGCCGTTTTTTCTGAAGATAAAAATGTAGAAATAGCGCTTTATGAAGGGCTTACGGTAGACTTCTGCAAAAAGATTAATGCCAGTTATATGGTACGTGGGCTTCGATCCGTTGCAGATTTTGAATACGAAAAAGCAATCGCACAAATCAATCAGACTATGATGCCCCAAATGGAAACTATTTTTATCCTCAGCAAGCCAGAATATTCAGCCATCAGCTCCACCATTGTCAGGGATATTCTCCGCAACAATGGTGATGTAAGTGCTTTTATGCCACAAGCAGCGATGGAATTTTTAAAGCAAACAACTTAAATTAAGCCACCAGCTTTCAATACTTCTAAAATCAGTGGAAAAGTATCTTCCAAAACTGGTTTCAGTTCTTCTTTTCCAAGCCATACTGCTTTGGTAATACCTTCTTCAAGCTGAGGAACCAATTTAGGGCTTCCTTTTACCGTCATACTGTACCAATTCGTTTTCTTCAGTACAATCTTATTGTCCAGAGGATACACATGGTAGGTACGGCAGATCTTTTCATCATTGGTTTTTATTTTAACACCACATTCTTCCTCTACTTCACGAAGGGCGGCTTCTTTCATTTTTTCTTTCTTTTCCACCTTTCCCTTTGGCAAATCCCATCGTTTATTTCTAAAAATAAATAGAAATTTACCTGATGAATTTTGCACCAGACCCCCTGCGGCTTTAATTCTAAAGGTCTGCTTCTTGATCTTTTGCAGGATAGATTTCGGATCTTCTGCAATTAAAACATAATCTTTACCAGCTTTACCATTCAGATTTTTATAAAATGTTAAAAAATCAAAATCCTGTACATCAAGTTGTTGAATTTCGCTAGTTTGTCCGGCAAGAGAATCCGTTAATAACAGACTGCTATCGTTTAGATATATTATGTATTTTTGGGCCATGTATAATAAAAGTGATATTGAATTAAAGGTAGCGGAATTTTTATTACAAATAAAGGCAATAAAACTGCAACCTGCTAATCCATTTACATGGGCATCGGGCTGGAAGTCGCCAATTTATTGCGACAACAGGGTTACATTATCTCACCCTTCAGTAAGAACATACATCAGACAAAAACTTACACAGCTGATTCAGGAAGAGTTTGGCTCTGTTGATTTGATTGCTGGAGTAGCTACTGCTGGTATTCCTCAGGGAGCACTGGTAGCCCAGGAACTGGGTCTTCCTTTTGCCTACGTACGTGCAAAAGCGAAAGAACATGGCACCGGAAGTCTTATTGAAGGCGAAATTGTAGAAGGACAGCGCGTAGTGGTAATTGAAGATTTGATCTCCACAGGAAAAAGCAGCTTACAAGCTGTAGAAGCCTTAAGAAATGCAGGTTTATCAGTTGCGGGCCTGGTGGCAATATTTACCTATGGTTTTGACAAAGCAGAAGAAAACTTTAAAGAAGCCAAGTGCCGTTATGCTACACTTTCTAACTACAATACATTAATAGAATATGCAGCAGAACACAGCTTTATTGCGCAAAATGATGTAGACCTGCTGAGCAAATGGCGTCAAAACCCTGCAGAATGGGGTTCAACATTAGAAGAAAAATCTTAATTAACATATGACTATCATTGAAAGTGCCACTGAGCTGAATGCACCCGTAGAAAAAGTCTACGCCTTTTTAGCTGATTTAAATAACCATCAGCAATTGATGCCCGAAAACATCTACAACTGGTCTTCTACGGAAGACGAGGCTAGTTTTACGATTCAAAATATGGCTAAGCTAGCCATAAAAATTTCCAGCAGGATAGCCAATCAAGAACTGGTAGCCATTCCTTCAGAAAAAGCACCCTTTGATATTGAATTGAAATGGACAGTACAAGCCAATGAAAATGGTGGCACCACTGCTACACATATTTTATCAGCAGATTTAAATATGATGATGAAAATGCTGGCCGCAGGACCATTGCAAAAACTTGCAGACCATCAAACTTCAAGGTTAAAAGAAGTTTTGGGTTAATAGCCACTAACAAAAAAGGCGCTGGTTAAATGTAAACCAGCGCCTTTTTTATGCAGCTAAACCAATCTGGCCAGCGCGTCTTTTGTAAAACCCTCCAATTCATCTAAACGGTTTTCCCTGATTTTTGTTACCCATTCCGGATCTGCCAGCAAAGGCCTTCCCACCGCAACAAGGTCAAAATCACCCCTATCCATTCTGCGCATCAGCTCATCTAAAGAACTTGGCTGTGAGCTTTCGCCTGCAAATGCACCAAAAAAATCGCCATCCAAACCAACGGAGCCTACCGTAATGGTTGGTTTTCCGGTAATTTTTTTAGCCCAGCCGGCAAAGTTTAAGTCAGAACCCTCAAACTCGGGCTCCCAAAAACGACGCTGAGAACAATGAAAAATATCTATTCCAGCGTCCGCAAGCGGTGTTAACCATTGCTCCATCTCTGCTTCTGTTTTTGCAAGTTTAAAATCATAAGCAGCAGGTTTAAACTGTGACAGGCGAATAATTAAAGCGAAATCTTCACCCACTCTTTTACGCACTTCTTTAATAACCTCTACACCAAAACGAGTCCGCTCTGCAAGCGTTTTACCACCATAGCCATCAGTACGGTTATTTGTACCTTCCCAAAAAAACTGGTCTATTAAGTATTGGTGGGCGCCATGAAGTTCCACAGTATCAAATCCCAGGGCCTTAGCATCAGCAGCAGCCTGTCCATAAGCTGCAATGGTATCTGCAATGTCGGCATCAGTCATGGCTACACCATTCTCAAATCCCGGTCTGTTAAAGCTCGATGGTCCCTCAAAAGGAACAGCAGGTTTCCAGCCAGAATGGTGATTCTCCATTACGCCCATATGCCAGATTTGCGGCCCCATTTGCCCGCCAGCCTCATGTACACTATTAATTACGCCTTTCCATCCTGCTAAGGCAGCTGTACCGTAAAAATGAGGAATGTTTGCATCATTAGATGATGAAGGCCGGTCAATCACAGTTCCTTCAGACAAAATTAAGCCTACCTCTCCGGCTGCTCTTTTTTTATAATAAGTGGCAACCTCGGCTGTAGGCACACCATCAGGTGAAAATGAGCGCGTCATGGGCGCCATTACTATCCTGTTTTTAATATTTAAGGATTTCAGGTTAAACGGCCTGAATAAATTTGCTGTACTCATATTGATAATTTTATATTTCCGTTTTAATTAAATTGCTCAAGGCAGCAAAAGCTGCCTCATTTCTTTTGTAATAGGTCCACTGCCCCACCCTGGTCGATTCTATTAGTCCCGCGCGCTGCAATATGGACAGGTATTCTGAAACTGTTGATTGTGTCAACCCCGCCTTTTGCTGAATCTGACCCACACATACCCCAACAGTCCTGAAATCGGCATGCTCCTGTGAGGGGAAATGCTGCTCCGGTTCTTTTAGCCAAGCCAAAATCTGCAGTCGGCTTTTATTAGACAGGGCTTTGAAAATCTCCAGTTGTTCCATGCCACAAAGATATATCGACTTTTCCCGATATTCCTATTCATTCCAAAGAGATGACTTTTAAGTGATAACATCAGGTTACAGCAATCGGTATTCAAAATCCAATAAAGGCAACAGAGAACTTGTAGAGATATTAGCAGTGCATTCACTGTTAAACGGGTTAATATCATCACTAAAAAAGCCCCTTGATAATTGAATCACGCCCTCAATGAATGGACAAATCGCAGATCCAACGTTATTACTTAACCAGCCTACATAATCTGTAATGTCATCATTTGGGCCACCACTGAGGTAAGTTCTGCTGATATAATAAGTCTTTTCCGGACTAAGGCATATCGGCTCCTGAAGCGAGAAAAATTGGATGTTTTTGATATCTTTTGGTTCAACGATACAAGTACTTAGCGAAAATTCACAATTAGGCTCCCAAAAAGAAATGCTGTAAACAATACCTGCCCGCCAGGCCCTGTACCCCACCTTAGTTACCACTATCGGCTGCTTAGTTCTAAATTCACAGGCATGTGTTTTCAAATCCATAGCCAGTAATGTTTTATAACCAGCCGTAGCGAGCCATGAAGAAATTGCATTTTTCAACATGTAAAAACACATCGGAGCTTCCGGGAACTGTTGCGTCAGTATTGAAACAGGAATATTCACCAACGCATATATCAACTTCTTCATCTGTTTAATTGATTTTACATTGATATCAGCCGATACGCCCAAATGTTACCCCCTAAAATCTAAAAAACGTCTACGAGCGACAAAATTTCAGTGCAAACAACTACAAAACAGTAATTTAGTCACTCAAAAACTTAACAACGCGACAGAATTTCCGATTGCTAATTAAAAGAGAGGATGGCATTTACTTTGTGAATAAGCACATATGAACTTCAACAACTTTACAATAAAAGCCCAGGAAGCAATTCAACAGGCTTCTGAAATAGCTCAGGGCAATCAGCACCAGGCTATTGAAACAGCACACCTGCTAAAAGGTCTGCTCACTGTTGATGAAAACGTAGTCTCTTACGTACTAAAAAAATTAAATGTCCACCTTAATACACTGAACCAGAATCTGGACATACAAATTGCTAAATTCCCTAAGGTTAGCGGAAGCAATGTATATTTATCCTCTGGTGCCAATTCGGCCATACAAAAAGCACAGGCTTATTTAAAAGAGTTTAAAGACGAGTTTGTATCTGTAGAGCACCTCTTATTGGGACTTTTAGCCGTTAACGATCAAACTTCAAAATTACTGAAAGAACAGGGCGTAACCGAAAAAGACCTTAAAAAAGCAATTACCGAACTTAGGGGTGATAACCGGGTAACTGATCAAAATGCCGAAGCTACTTTTAACGCTCTGAATAAATATGCCCGTAATCTTAATGAGTATGCAGAATCAGGCAAGCTGGATCCGGTTATTGGCCGTGATGAAGAAATCAGGCGTGTTATTCAGATCCTCTCCCGCCGCACCAAAAACAATCCTATCTTAATTGGAGAGCCTGGTGTGGGTAAAACTGCCATCGCCGAAGGGATTGCCTTTAGGATCATTAAAGGGGATGTACCAGAAAACTTAAAATCTAAAACTGTCTTCTCACTAGATATGGGTGCCTTAATTGCAGGTGCCAAATATAAAGGTGAGTTTGAAGAACGTTTAAAAGCAGTGGTTAAAGAAGTAGCACAAAGTGATGGCGACCTGATCCTGTTTATAGATGAGATCCATACCCTGGTTGGCGCAGGTGGTGGTGAAGGTGCAATGGATGCAGCAAATATTTTAAAACCCGCCCTTGCCCGTGGAGAACTGCGTGCTATAGGTGCAACTACTTTGGATGAATACCAGAAATACTTGGAGAAAGATAAGGCTTTAGAACGCCGTTTCCAGAAGGTAATGGTTGGCGAGCCGGATACACTGGATGCAATTTCCATCCTGCGTGGATTAAAAGAACGCTATGAAAGCCACCACAAAGTACGGATCAGGGATGAAGCCATTATTGCAGCAGTAGAAATGTCGCAACGCTACATTGCCGATCGTTTTCTTCCAGATAAAGCCATTGACCTTATGGATGAGGCGGCTTCCAAGTTGCGTATGGAAATGGACAGCGTACCAGAAAACGTAGATGAGCTGGACAGAAAGATCATGCAACTGGAAATTGAGCGCGAAGCCATAAAACGAGAAAAAGACGATAAAAAAGTAGCCGCCCTGGCCGAAGAAATTGCCAATCTATCTGCAGAACGTGATGAACTCAAAGCCAAATGGCAGGGTGAAAAAGATGTGGTAGACGGCATGAACAACATGCTGGAAGAGATAGAGAATTACAAACTCGAAGCAGATCAGGCAGAACGTGCAGGTGATTACGGTCGCGTGGCAGAAATCCGTTATGGAAAAATAAAAGAAGCCCAAGACAAAGTAGCGCAATACAAAGAAACTTTAAAGAATCAGCAGAGCGAGAGCCGGATGCTTAAAGAGGAAGTTACGGCAGATGACATTGCCGGTGTGGTAGCCAGGTGGACAGGGATCCCTGTAACTAAACTGGTAGCCAGTGAGCGTGAAAAATTGCTGCATTTGGAAGATGAACTGCACAAACGTGTAGCAGGTCAGGATGAAGCCATTGAAGCCATTTCTGACGCTATCCGCCGGTCAAGAGCAGGCTTGCAGGATAAACGCAAACCTATTGGCTCCTTTATCTTTCTGGGCACAACGGGCGTAGGTAAAACCGAGCTTGCTAAGGCCCTGGCAGAGTTCCTGTTCAATGATGAAAACGCACTTACCCGGATAGACATGAGCGAATACCAGGAAAGGCATGCAGTATCCAGGTTAATTGGAGCGCCTCCAGGATACGTAGGATACGATGAAGGTGGTCAACTTACTGAGGCCGTACGCCGCAGACCCTACTCTGTAGTATTGCTGGATGAAATTGAAAAAGCCCATCCAGATGTATTTAACATATTGCTGCAGGTGCTGGATGATGGACGTTTAACTGATAACAAAGGTCGTACGGTGAATTTTAAGAACACCATCATCATCATGACTTCCAATATTGGTGCACACATGATTCAGGATAACTTTAAGTTGCTGGATGAGCACAATAGAGATGAAGTAATTGCTAAAACTAAAAATGAGCTGTTTGAATTGTTGAAACAAACCATCAGACCTGAGTTTTTAAACCGTATAGATGAGCTGATCATGTTTACACCACTCAACCGTTCTGAAGTGAGGAACATTGTTGAGTTGCAGTTTAAACAAGTACAGCAAACCCTTGCAGATATGGGCATAGAAATGGAGGCCACCACAGAAGCTTTAGACTGGCTTGCCGAACTTGGTTTCGACCCTCAGTTTGGAGCAAGGCCTTTAAAACGGGTTATTCAAAAACGCATCCTCAATGAGTTGTCTAAAGAGATCCTGGCCGATAAAATTGACAAGGAAAGCAAAATTAAATTAGACATGTTTGACCATAAGTTTGTGTTTCTGAACAACAAATAACAAGCTCACTGTTAAGAATAGGAAGGCCCATCTCCCAAAGGATGGGCTTTTCTAATTAACAATAATTCCACCTATAGAATTCTCTATTAAAGAACTCAATTAAAAAACCATTCAAAAAGCTAGAAATCAACATTGTTTTCCTGAACAACTGAAAACCTTAATTAAATAGGTGATCTTAAATATTTCCCGCTGGATGAAGGTACAATTCAACGAGCTTAATTTTGGCACATATAAAATTAAACAGACTACGGTTTCCGATGCTGCCAATCATGCAAACATCAGCCCAGGCTTTAGGATACAAACTTTAAAACAGAGCTCAAAGGAGATAAATTTTGCTAAAAAGGTCTTTTTAATATAAAATATCAATATATTTATAATTAATATTCATAAACACATAATATTCTTCGTGTGTTTGAGTTATTGATGTAAATATTCACCAAATACATATGTTTAAATTCGCAATCTCAATCGGATAAATGCTATGATAGAACGTAAAAAGTTAATTGCAACTATTAGCCGGTACAACCTAAGTGGAGACCTACTAGAAACTTATCCCAACGCTAGAATTGCCGCAGAGGCAATGAACAGTTCACAACAATTTATTACCTACGCAGCCCAGGGCAAAAAAGCACTTACTGCATGCGGTTATATCTGGAGGCGAGGCGCAGAGCCAAGTATTGACCTTACTCCTTTATTAAAAGAGCGCTGGCATCCAAGTTCTCCCCTTGCCGGAAAACAACACACTGTTGGGCAGTATGACCTTGAAGGAAATCTATTGAACACCTACACCAATACAAAAACGGCAGGTAAGGCGGTAGGCTTTCATTATCAAGGTATAAGAAAAGTAATTCGTGGTGAGGGCTTAACCTACGGCGGCTTCATCTGGAGCAAAGAAATCAAAAAGAAAATTAAAGTAAATCCAAGAATCAAATCTGACACCACTATTTCTCAGTATGATTTGGATGGCAGATGGATCAAATCATTCAAGAATGCCTATTTAGCAGGTATTGAAACAGGAGTTGATGACAGCAGCATTACCCATGCCATCAATGGAAAAGTACTTACCGCAGGCAAATACATTTGGCGTAACGGCCAGGCACTCCGCCTCAATGTAAATGAATTGCGCCGGCACCCGCATTATGCAGGGTCGGCCTTGCAAAGGCACATGAAAAAGAAACGTGAGTTGGTTACCAGCTTAGTTTAAATTAAAGAGGCCACGTATGTGGCCTCTTTAATTTATTTATATTTAGAAATTTTGAACTTCATTCGTTCCAAAATGATCGGGATTTAAAATATCTCCTTTGGGATTTGGTCCCCATTTATTCTCCATAATCTCGCTATCTGTACATAACAACACAAGTAGCCAAATCCCACCAACAATAGGTATAAGTGCAATAAAATAGAACCAGCCAGATTTGCCTACATCATGAAGACGTCTAACTGTAACCGCAATGCCTGGTACAAGTGTCACTAAAGCATACAACATGTATACATATCCATACGGAAGACTTTGAACCCCAAAGCCAGTGTCCATTTTAAAAGTCGTACCTAATACATTGTCAATAATACTAGTAATTATTAACGCTATAAGTTGAAATAACACAAACATCCAAAATTCTTTCCTTCTTGATCTGGTGCGGAAATCACCATAACTTTTAAGCACTTTTAAATACCACTCCATAATTTAATTAATTTAGATTTGACTGTTAAGGCACAGCTTCTGCCCCGTTTTCAATGGTCTCTGGACTCCATTTATAAACCTAAACAAAAATAGCGCCTAAACAATCAGGTTTTACAATTTATTGTTTAGTAAGTTTTGTCAACTACAAACATATTTTATTCAAAGACGTTATACTCATAAATCTTTCACAAATCCTATTTATATGAAACATCAATTTGAACCATCAAAAGATCCAAAAGAAGAAGATAAACTACGGGATGAAAACGCGCTGGAAGATCGAAGTACAGAAGATGGTCTTCCCGACGGAGATGAGCTTCCAGATCCTGATCAAGAGGATAATGAGGTAGAAAATGATGATCTAGATTTAAATCATGATACAGAGGATGATCTTAGCTTAAACACAGATCGGGAAGACTTTGATTATTAATATTGCTACTTCAATTCTCTTTATGTATTCTTAAAAACTATGTATATTTTCGTGAAATCTTTTAACGAAAATATATGAAAAAATTAAGCTTGGTACTACTTGCAGTAGTATGTTATTTTAACGCTCTTTCTCAAGAAAAAGGCAGTTTTGAATTCGGGTTCAACGTAGGTTATAACGCGGCTACCGTAACTAGTGGTACAAATACAAACAGCAGTTATAGAAGTGGTTTTAACGCTGGTGTTATTGCCGACTATTTCTTCTCTGACAGATGGAGTATTAAAACCAAATTAACTTATGACCAAAAAGGCTGGGCTGATGGCTTCGTCAGAGATACTGACAGCGGTCAGGAGTTTAAAACCAATTTCAACATTGATTACCTGAGTATACCATTGATGGCAAACTGGCATTTTGGTCGTAAAAGAAACTGGTATCTTCACTTTGGACCTTATGCCGGCATTCTACTAAGTTCAAAGGATAGTCGCTTTAGCAATGACCTTAAACCATATACACATAATACAGACATTGGTTTAGGTTACGGAATAGGTGTTAAACTTCCTGTTGCCAACCGTGTTAAAATCATTCTAGAACTTGATGGACAAGAAGGCTTCACAGATGTATTTAAACAGAATGACGTTGATCAAAGCTTTAAAAACAGCAGGTCAGGTTTCAATGCCGGACTGCTTTTCCAATTGAAATAATACATTAAATTTTCCATAAAAAAGGAGCCCTGAAATCAAATGATTTTGGGGCTCCTTTTTTATGCGGTAAAATCTATTTTACATAGCGCGGAACGCTTAAGCTGCTGGTTATACCAGGAGTTCCCGCAACTATGATCAGAATACTGCCATTCGTTTCATCGGCATGGTCAATAAACAGCTGATGCTCCTTACCTAGTCCCAATTGCATTTTATTAGAAGATATAGACCAATAAAACGGAGGTATCCCACTTAGAGACAGCTGATGTTTTTTCCTAAAATATCCCTTTTTCAGGCGACCTCTTATGACATCTGTTTTTAAGGCCACATCATCTTTGTATAGTGTAGAACTTATATGTTTCGCGTCCTTAAGTATCAATTCCATATGTGTAGCCTGAGCCAGTTCAGCCGAATCTTTACCCGGGGAGTTTTTAAAATGATACCAGATGATTGTTGGCAGTAAGGTATCTTTACCAGAATATAAAGTTAACTTTCTTTCAATTATGGCAGGATATTTACCAATCAACATGGGTGCTTGTAATGGCACTAAATCATTACGCCTAGGTATTTTAAGACTTACACAAGCACTTTGCAACATGATTATAGAAAAGATATAGACAAGTAAACAAAGTACATTCTTCATAAGCTAAAGTTATACTTCCTAAACATAATTGTACTGTATTAGTTTTCATCATTAAAAAACGGGAACAGTCCGGTATAGAAGTTCCCGTTTTTTGTAGTTACTTTATAACTTTACCTACCAATGAATAGTCTGATTGAAAATATTTCTTTTTATCATCCTCTAGCGGAACAAACGAAGGTTGAATTGCTCAAGATCTGCAAACTTGAAAAGTTTTTAAAGAATGAGGATATTTTGAAGGCCGGGGAATCTGCAAGGCATTATTATTTTGTCCATAGCGGACTGCTCGGTTACCATACCTCCGATGATGCGGGAAATATTATTTACAAGATCTTTTTTGAAGAAAATAGTTTTGTTGCTTCAACCGCTTCGATTATAAATGGCCAACCAAGCAATTTTACCATTACCGCTTTAGAAGAATCAGCACTCGTTATATTTCCGGCAAGAGCATTCAGACAACTTATCGAAAAATACCACGACTTGGCACTTGCTTATCTGAAATACCTTGAACATAATTGGGTAATCAAAAAAGAACAGATGGAAATTGATTTAAAATGGCAAACCGCTAAAGAACGTTATCACTCACTTAAAGCAAATCAGGCTTTATTCAATAGATTGAAATTACATCAAATTGCCTCCTATCTGGGTATTACACCAACGCAGTTAAGTAGAATCAGGAAGGAAGAAGGTTAAAAAACCTGGAAAGGATCAACATATGTAAACGTTTTTTATTTAGTGCGACACTAGCTTTGCATCAAAATAAAAATTACCAATGAGAAAATTTCATCTTACTAATGATAAAAACCTTTTTGACCCAACTCCATATGGGTTCAGTCACACTGCAATTGTACCAGAAAATAGTACGCTATTTTTTATTTCTGGTCAAAGTGGAGCAGAAGATAAAAACCACAAGCTGAGTTCCGACTTTAGGACGCAAGTAAAATTCGCACTCCAAAACATCACAACAATCCTCAATTCTAATGGCCTAAAACCAGAAAACGTTGCCAAATTCACCATTCTTATTGTCGACCACAGCCTGGAAAAACTACAAATTTATAACGAAGAGTTAAAGAAAATCTGGAAAGTTGTACCTTATCCAGCAAGCACACTGATTCCTGTACCCTGCCTGGCAATTGATGGCATGAAGGTAGAAATTGATGCTATCGCCGTTAGTCAATTTTGAAAATAGCCTAAATTTGTAATCCAAAGATTACTTACTTACAATATTCTGCTACATGATTGATAATATAAAAGTTATAGATACCCAACTCCTATCGGACAATTGGTATGTACTTAGAAAGATAACCTACGAGTTCACTAAAAAGAATGGCGCAAAAATAACCCAGAGCCGAGAAGTCTACGACAGAGGGAACGGAGCAACAATCCTGCTCTTTAATAGAGTACAAAAAACGGTAATTCTTACAAAGCAGTTCCGCCTCCCAACCTTTGTTAACGGCAATGAAACAGGAATGCTGATAGAGACATGCGCCGGTCTGTTGGACAGGGACAATGCAGAGGACTGCATCAGACGTGAAACAGAAGAAGAAACCGGATACAAAATCACAGAAGTAAAAAAAGTATTTGAAGCTTACATGTCACCAGGTTCGGTAACCGAAATTTTATACTTTTTTATTGCCGAATACGCAAAAGAAATGAAGGTAAATGAAGGTGGCGGGCTGGAAGATGAAGAAGAAAATATTGAGGTGCTGGAACTGGATATTGAAAAAGCGATGCAAATGATTGGAGATGGCCAGATTAGGGATGGTAAAACCATAATGCTTCTTCAACACATTAAACTCAATAATATTTTATGAAATAATAATAAATAGCTTAAATAACTTCAACTAAATTGTATCAACATATGGCCTCAAACCGTTGTTATACTATAATACAAATAAAACATAGAAGATGAAAGCATTTTTAGGGATCGGATTATTGGGTTCAAACTTTGTAAAAGCAATGCTGGCCAAAGGAGAGCAGGTACAGGTTTGGAACAGAACAGCAGAAAAAGCGCTGGTATTAGAAGCGGATGGTGCCAAAGCATTTGAAGAAGCAGCAAAAGCTGTAGAAGGAGCAGATATCATCCACCTTACACTTAAGGATGATGCTGCCGTGGATGAGGTATTGGCAAAAGCTGCCGCCGGATTTAAACCTGGAGCCATAATTATAGATCACAGTACCACTTCAGCAGAAGGCGCAATTAAGCGAACAAAACATTGGAAAGATGCCGGCTTCCGGTATTTACATGCACCTGTATTTATGGGCCCCATAAATGCGTTGGAAAGTTCTGGAGTTATGCTCGTATCTGGCGACCAAGAGTTTATTGCCACTGTAAAACCAGAATTATCAAAAATGACAGGGAAAGTAATGGATTTTGGAGAGATGGAAGGAAAAGCAGCTGGTATTAAGCTACTCGGCAACCTTTTTATCCTGGCTGTAACGGCAGGCCTTTCAGATAGCCTTCAACTGGCAAAAGCATCCAATATTTCTCCTGAAGATGTCATTAGCTTATTCAGTGAATGGAACCCTGCTACTTCTTTAACAGGCAGGATAAAAAAAATGAGTGCTGGTGATTTTAGTAATCCTTCCTGGGAGCTGACCATGGCCCGTAAAGATGCAGGCCTTATGATAGATACTGCTAAAGCTGGCGGTCAAACCCTAATCACAACTCCGTCAATTGCCGAAGTTATGGACACCTGGATTGATAAAGGTAGTGGTTCTGATGACTGGATGGTGATTTCTAAGGAAATATAAGGCATAAAAAAGCGGGCACAAACATCAGTCGGTACCCGCAATCTAAATTAACGCTCTCATTACAAATGTATAAAATTTATTATAATTTACAATCTTCTGTAAAAAAAATAAAAGTTCAGAACAATCAGCATTTAAGCTACTGAATAAGGAAGTATATTGCCAGCACCTGCAAGAAGGGAAAAAATAGCCCCTTCTTGCAGATATTTTCTAAAATTAGATAAAGTGAAAAACCGCCTTATTTAAACAATTTATTCAAGGCTGACGCTACCTTCGCAACGTCTCCTTTAATCGTTTCAGCTACTTTTTGATCTTTAACACCATCACAGTTGGCTTCAACAGTAACTTCGCCTGCTCCGTTTACAACCACTACTTCAAATTTATGGTCTCCAAACTTGAAATTTGCACTGAAGCCATTGGCATGCTTAGCAGTGGTTTTAATAAATTCATAACTGGTGCTTAAAGTATCAAAAGATTCTTTAACCGCCTGAAATATAAACTTGGTTTCAATGGTCAATTCGTTAACCACGATAACCAAAGATTGTAAAGCTGCTTTAAGTTCTGCGCTTGCGCTGGCAGGGGCAGAAATATCCTGCAACTCTTCCAACAAATCTTCACTCAGCAGGATTTCATTTTTATCGCTGATCATAAGGGTAACATTATCGCCTTCAGCAACATGCTCTAGCTGAATAATGCTGTTGCCATCTTTGATTACAGAAACACTTTCAGATTTCTTTTCAGTTTTGGAATCTACAATTGCTTTGCTAAGCAGATTAACAGTGTATTCCAACACTGGATATTGTTCAATTTGACTCATTTTTTATGATTTTTGCAAAGATAGAAATTCAGTTTTGATTACCGCTGTGCTGTGGAGAATAATGCTATTGCCTAAGCTAAGGCTGTAGCAATACCATGATGATGTACAGGAAAATTGACCGAATTGGCAATAAAGCATAGTTGATTTGCTTTTTCATGATAGGCCTCCAATTTTCGGAGCATGGATGCCTCTGCTACCACTACTACAGGGTTTAACGTAACAGAGGTAAAATGACCGGAACCATCAGAACTGGTCAGCATCTCTCCCGTAGCATGGTCCGTATATTCAAGCACCACTACGCCGCCCACTGCACATACATGCAAAAAAGACAGCATATGACAGGAACTTAAGGCAGCCAGCAGCATGTCTTCCGGATTGTGTTTATGCTTGTCTCCCCGAAAAGTTGGATCAGCTGAACCCGCCAAATCAATTTTGTTGTCAATTTGCAGGGTATAACTGCGGTCGTAACATTTGTAATCTGAGGTGCCCCGGCCTTTATTCCCTGTCCACTGGATAGATAATTTATACTGGTGTTTCATGGTTTTTGATTGATAATTTGACTTACCCGGTAAAGCAAAAAGATACTCAATGCCGAGATGACTACGATGACATAACCTACCATATTGTAATGTTCTAAAGGGCTGTTTTTGGTTTGCTGTACCACAATCATTCCCGAAACCGCAGCACCCACACCGCCAGCAATTTGTTGCAGCGAAGCATTGATGCTCATAAATGCGCCACGATCTGCCAGATCTGGTACGGCACTCGTTAAAGCTGTTGAAGGAACCATTCTGCTGAGCATACCCATCATCATTAAAACATTAAAAATCAGCACCAGCCAAAATGGGGTTAGGGATAAATTGGTATACAATACACAAACTATCATTAACCAAATGGTGGCAAAAGTAAAGATTTTAAATTTGCTTATTTTATCACTAAGGCGGCCAATTAAAGGCATGATCACCAATGAACTTATACCAGATACCATAAAAAGCGTAGGCAGTTGTTTTGTACTTATCCCCAGGTTATTGATGGCAAAGGCACTGCCAAATGGCATCAGCATAAAACCTCCGATAGATAGTAAAGCCGTAGCTGCGAAGCCAATGCGATAGTTACGTTTGGCAACTGTATGCCATAAATGGCTTAAAGCCGATTTGTCTTGCTGCACCAAAAGATGCTGTGTAACAGGTTTTAATTTGAAAAGAATGAATACCGCAATAATGACCGCCAGCGCTGCCGTCATTAAAAAAGGAGCTTCCCATCCCCAAATATTGGCAATGGCCAATCCAATAGGTACACCAAGCACCTGACTGGCCCCGAAACCCATCTGTACAAAGCCCATTACACGGCCCCGTTGCTGCAGGGAGAAAATATCGGCAATAATGGCCATGGAAATAGAACCAATTACACCGCCAAAAAGCCCTGTAATGATTCTTGCAGCAAGCAATAAAGGATAGGTATGTACAAGCCCGCAGAAAATTGTGCCCAGGATGAATCCTGTGTAGAAAAACAGCAGCAATTTTTTACGGTCAAATTTATCGGCAAAGCCTGCGGTGAGTAAACCAGAAAGTCCCGCGCTAAAGGCATAAGCCGATACCGCAATACCAAACGCAGCTGGCTTAAGGTTGAGCGACTTCATGAGCATATCTCCTAGCGGCGACATAATCATAAAATCCAGTATCACCGTAAACTGGGTCATGGCCAACATCACGATCACGATGACCTGATATCCTGTAAATTGCGTACGCTCCTGCTGTGTTTTCATTGCGCTATATATCCTGCTTTAACATGAGAATGGATCGAAAACATCTGTCAGCATTACAGGGGTGTAAATTAAAATTTCGTCAAAGATAGAAAAAATGCAGGTTTGAAATTCAGCAAGTTTCGGATTTCCAGATCTTAAAAGTATGCCGATATTCGTACCATCAATTACAGCACATGAACGAACAGGACCTGCTTAACTACAATAGAATTGCAGCCGCAATTACCTACATAAAAGCCAATTTTAAAAAGCAACCCAATCTTGAGGAACTTGCAGAAAAAATAAACCTGAGCCCTTTTCATTTTCAGCGGCTTTTTTCGGATTGGGCAGGTACCAGTCCAAAAAAGTTTTTGCAATACATTAGCCTGGAACATGCCAAGGCTTTGTTAAAAACGCAACAGGCTACATTATTTGATGCAGCGCATGGCACAGGACTTTCTGGAACCAGCAGGCTGCATGATTTATTTATCAATATTGAAGGCATGACACCCGCCGAGTATAAAAACGGAGGAAAAAGCCTGCTCATTCAGTATCATTTTGCCCCAACGCAGTTCGGAAATGTATTGGTGGCCTCCACAGCAAAAGGCATCTGTTATCTGGCATTTTATGAAGAGGAGGAAGCTGTTGCGCTTTTACTCCTTAAAAATAAATTCCCCAATGCATCATTTGAGCAAAAGACAACGGATTTACAGCAAAATGCCTTGTCTATTTTTGGAAACAAACAGCAACTGCTGCCTGAAATAAAACTGCACCTGAAAGGGACAGATTTTCAGCTCAAGGTATGGGAGGCACTGCTGAACATCCCAATGGGTAAACTCTCTACCTATGGCAGCCTGGCTGGCAAGATAGAAAATCCGACAGCTTCCAGGGCAGTAGGTACAGCCATTGGCAGTAATCCGGTAGCTTTCCTCATCCCCTGTCACCGGGTTATACAGGCCACAGGGGATTTTGGTGGTTACATGTGGGGCAACATCCGCAAAACAGCCCTAATTGGCTGGGAAAGCGCAGCTATTGCTCCGTATAATCCAGATCTTTAGAAAAAGTATCTTGCATTTTGCTGAGCGACCAAAAGGCCAGAAGGAGACAAATGACGCCAACAATGGCACCGGATTGTATGGCAGAATTGTTTAGTTGCGTTCTTAAATACTGAAATAAAAGAGAGATGGGCACCACCATTCCCCTTACAAAATTGGGTGCTGTAGTAGTTACCGTAGCCCTGATGTTGGTACCAAACTGCTCTGTAGCAATGGTCATAAAAATAACCCAGTAACCTACTGAGAAACCCAAAGCTACGCATACTGCATAAAATGTGAAGACTGAAACCCCTTTTAAAAAGAAAAATATAGTAATGGCAATAATGGCTACAAATAAATAGGTATAGACTACCTTGATCCTGCTTTTTAACACCTGACTTAACAAACCACTGGCAATATCGCCAAGTACCAGTCCACCGTAACAACAAGCTACCGCAGCACCGCCATTTACTGGACCAAGAACACCAAGTTCGACACCAAATTCTGGAGAGAGGGTGATCAATATTCCTACCACAAACCAAAGTGGGATGCCAATAAAAATACACCTCATGTATTTAAAAAAACGACCCCAGTCTGAAAACAACAAAAAGAAATTGCCATGAGATACATGTTCCTCCTTTTTAGATTTGCCAAACATTCCAGACTCCGAAACCCCTACCCTAAGTAAAAGAAGGGATAGCCCCAGTCCGCCACCAATAAAGTAAGAAGTCCTCCAGCTAAAATACTCTGCAATAAAATAGGCCACTACAGCGCCACTAACCCCAATAGAAGCTACTACCGTAGTAGCATAACCACGTTTTTCTTTAGGCATCAGTTCGGCAACCAGGGTAATTCCGGCACCCAATTCACCGGCAAGGCCAAAGCCTGCGATAAAGCGCCAGAAGCCATAAGATTCAACAGAATTGGCAAAACCATTGGCAATATTAGCCACTGAATAAATAAATATAGAGCCGAATAATACAGATAAGCGTCCTTTTTTATCGCCCAGAATACCCCAGAAAATTCCTCCTACCAATAACCCGATCATTTGAACATTTAAAAGCGTAATCCCTTCATTGGTTAGGGCCGTACCCGAGAGCCCAAGCGATTGTAAACTTGGCACCCTGATGATACTAAAAAGCAACAGATCGTAAATATCTACAAAGTAACCCAGAGATGCTACAATGACCGCAGCACTTAGTATTTTAGTGTTTTTTTCCTGTCCGGAATCGCTTGATATAGCCGATTTCATAATTAGCGTATTAGATGAGGTTTAATTGGTTAGCGTTTCAAATGTGCTGATTAGTTTTCATATTCACAATAAATTATGACGCTTTGCTTATAGGATTGCAAAAAACAGGATTGTTGTTTACAAATTTGAGCCGTATCTTTATACTCATCAAAAAGGAAAACATATGAATACTGAAAAAGCCATTTTAGCCGGCGGTTGCTTTTGGGGCGTTGAAGAATTGATCAGGCATTATCCAGGTGTAATCTCTACCGTGGTTGGTTATACAGGTGGTGATGTTCCTAATGCCACCTATAGGAATCATGGAACACATGCTGAGGGCATTGAGGTTGTTTTTGACCCCGCAGTGTTAACTTACCGTGGTTTACTGGAGTATTTTTTCCAGATCCACGACCCTACAACAAGAAACAGACAAGGAAATGATATCGGCACATCTTACCGGTCGGCAATTTTTTATGCCAATGAAAGCCAGCGGGAAACTGCCAGGAAATTGATATCGGAAATGGAGGCGTCTGGTGTATGGCCGGGGAGTATTGTTACCGAAGTAGTGCCTGTAACTGATTTTTGGAATGCAGAGCAGGAACATCAGGATTATTTGCAGAAAAACCCTTACGGCTACACTTGTCATTTTGAACGAGCAGACTGGAAATTACCAGAAGCTCAATAATATCCACATAAAAAAAGCCGCTAAGCGGCTTTTTTTATGTGGAATCAAATCTTTAAAATTTGATGAGTAATTTTTCGCTTACCAGCTTGGTATCTTTATAATATTCAAAAACCCAGTCTGCATCTTTTTTAAATACAAGTCCGTTAACCGTACCATTGCTGGCAATGAAATACTCGGCAACTGAGGTTTTAAATAAGCTGAGGATGATTTTTGGTGTAGTATCAATAAGCTGATATCCCGTAGCCGTAGGCTGGGCGTATACCGTTCCTGCAGCAGGTAAGGCTTCTGCAATAACGGCAGGAGCTGCGCGCACAACAGGAGCGGGAACAATTGAAGCAACAGGACTGGGAACAGCAGCTGAAGGGCTATTATAAGCGTAAGGAACTTCTTTAAAAGAGTTAAAAGCCTCCTGCAAAGCCATGTTATACGATAAGTTGTATTCTTTTTCTCTGCTTACGCCTTCTTTACCCTGAAAAACGACATTGCCTTTGCAATCTTTAAGCACCAGTGTAAGTTTGGTGGCAAACATAGAATTTTTAGACAACAAATCTGCGTTCAGGGCAGTACACCTGTTGGTTGCAATTTCAGAAGGCAGATCGGCATTATCAAAATACACCTTAAAGCCCTTATCTTCTAATAGGGTTTTGGTTACTGTATTTAACGTGTACTGATCATTCTGCTTTAGAAAACTAAAGCGTTCTGGCACCAACACATATTTATAATTGTTAATTGTGTTTTGAGCAGAGCCAGCTAAGGCAAAAGAAAGATTTAAAAGGAGCAGCGCTAAAGTTTTTTTTGTATTCAGCATAAGTCTATATTTTTAAGGAAAACACCAATAAGCCTGGGTAGGTACAAATATAACTTTATATTCAATAGGCACAAAAAGACAATCCAGCATCACTCACCATAATTGATATCCAGGTTATACCTATGCAGCAAGCCGGCAAGGTTTGTAACAGAGAATTTAGCCTGTTTAATTTGGTTTGCTGCAGGATCAATACTAAAATTACGGGCGGTGCAAAAATCGGCTTTCTCCAGTACAGACCTCACAAAGGTAGCCCCCGTAAGATCACAGTCACTAAATACAGCGGCTGTCAAATCTGCCGCTTCAAAATCTGTTTCCTTTAATGAGCAGGCTATAAATTTCGTTTTCCTGAGTTTGGTACCGTAAAATGTAGCATAATCTATATGACTGTTTTCAAACAAGAAGGAAAACAAAAACTTATTACATTTTGAAAAGTCTACGCCTAAAATCTTGCATCCTGTAAAAATTACATCTCTAAAACCTGCTCCTGTAACCACTGTAAGCGAGAAATTACACTGTTTAAAGTGGCAGTCGATAAAATCGTTATAACTTAAGTCGCTTTTTGAAAAATCGCAACCTATAAATTCACATTTAATAAACTCCCTGTTTTCCAAAGACTTTTCGGCATAATCAACATTTGAAAAGGTTTTATCCTGGTGTGTTAACGTTTCTTTCTTATTGGGCATACATCATAAATTCGTCCCGCAATCTACAATTTAAACGATAACCCTGCTGGCCCCGCCTTTCATATTTTGTAGTTTGCTTAAAAAAAGAGCGGCCATAAGTTGAGCTTTTACTTTGGTTAGCTCAGCAATTTCACCAGAAAAATGAGCATCAATAGTTTGATTAAACAGCAAGAGCCACCTGTCAAAATGCCGGGCCTCAATGGCAAGTGGGGCATGCCTGGCAAAGGGATTGCCTTTAAATCCTGGAACACCAAAAAGCACTGCATTCCAGAAACTATACATACGGTCTAAATGAGGTTGCCAGTTGCTAATGACCCCGTTAAAAACGGGCCCAATCAATTCGTCTTCTTGTACTTTTGTATAAAAATTATTGACAAAAAGGACGATATCTTCCAAACCGGCAATATCCTGTTTTAGTTCCATGCCCTAATTTACAAAAAATAAAGAATGGTTTGGTAGAAACTTGAGATATATCTTAACACATAAGACTTTAAAAACTCGAAAAAGCGCATATCTTTGGGCTCAAATTTTACAATTAAAATCTTTTATGGCAAAAGCATCTGAAATTAAAGTCGGAAATATTTTACGTTTCAACAGCGAATTGGTAACAGTTATTGAGATCCTGCACCGCACACCAGGTAAAGGAGGCGCTTTTTACCTTGGCAAATGGCGCAACATTAAAACTGGAAAAATTGTGGAGGCCCGTTTGGCAACCGATGAGCAGGTTGAAATTTGCCGTGTAGACACCAATGATTTTCAGTATCTTTACGAAGAAGGTGATTACTTCATTGTAATGGACAACAATACTTTTGATCAGTTCAACATCCCTAAAGCATTGTTTGGACCTTCTGCAAAATTCTTAAAAGAAGGTATGGATGTAATCGTTTCGTTTGAAAGTGAAGAACCTATTATGGCACAAGCACCAAATTTTGTAGAGTTGGAAATTACCTATGCAGAACCCGCAGTTAAAGGCGATACTTCTTCAGGGGCACAGAAATACGCAAGTACCGAAAATGGTATAGAGATTAAGGTTCCTTTGTTTGTAAACGTAGGCGACAAAATTAAAATAGATACCCGTACTGGTGAGTATGTAGAGCGCGTTAAAGCTTAAAAAAAATTACAGCCAGCTTTCATCAATTTTTATGGGATTAATTGCCTCAGAAATTTCCAGTTTCTACACACAAAGTGAAGAAGAATCCAGGTTGAAACTGGGTCTGGGACCTCTTGAATTTGAAAGAAATAAAGACCTGATTTCCCGCTACCTCCCTGCTGCAAGCGGTACCATTGCAGATGTAGGTGGCGGGCCAGGCCATTATGCCAGCTGGCTTTCTACATTTGGCCATCAGGTGGTTTTGATAGATCCAGTTGCCAAACACATACAACAGGCCGAAAAACGATCTAAGCAATCTAAATTTAAGTTTCAAAGTTTTTTAGGCGAGGCCCGTACTTTGCCTTTGGCAGACCAGTCTGCAGACCTGGTGATTCTTCATGGCCCATTATATCATTTACAAAAACTGGATGAACGTATTGCCGCATTAAAGGAGGCAAGCCGTGTTTTAAAACCCGGGGGAACCATACTTGGCTTCGCCATCAACAAAGCCGCTTCTACAGTTGCTGCCTTACAGAGTGGCATGATTCACCTTCCCGAAGTCTTTGACATGTGCAAAAAGGAATTATTAAGCGGTGAGCACCAGCCACCTGCAGCATTTCCGGGAATGCTTGCACAAGCATTTTTTCACAGCCCAAGCTCCCTCCTAAGCGAGTTTAAACTAGCCGGGCTTCATCCATTGGCACTTTTTGCGGTAGAAGGAATGGCATGGATGGACAATAAGTATTTTGAAAGTTGGGCTACACCGGCTAAGAGGCAGCGTTTACTTGAGCTACTCAAACTTACAGAAGCAGATCAGGAATTACTCTGCTTTAGTCCGCACATGATGCTTGCCGCCAAAGCCGCACTTATTTAAAGCCCGGTTTATTTCTTTTTAAACTGAGCTTCCAATTGGGCAGACAGGCTGAGTAAATAATCCAGCTGATGAGGAAAGTCACGGTAAATGTACTGCCCTGACGGCGGTTCATCAATCAAGTCAGCTTCCAGGCAGTTATTCAAATTATTCATAACCTGTACGGCCAGTTGCTCATTTTCCTGCTTTTGCAACTCCACAGCGGCAGACAACTGCAATGAGGTGATGACAGCATTGATCCGAAAGATTAAGGTTTGAACAGCACGCATGGCAATAAGGTTTACATGCTTACTTTTAGGCTCAAAAGTGGTAAATGCGAGTGCTTCAGAAAAACGGGCCAATTTTAAATGTGCATTTTTACGGGCCAGGCCACATTTACTCATGTTGGCTTCTTCTCCATTTATCCATGCAAGCACTTCTTTTAAATACATTACATTGGCTTCAATATTACTTGCAATTAAGGTTTTTAGCTGACTGTTTTCCCAGATCGGAAACAGATAGACATTTAAAAAAGCGATGGCACAACCTGCAACAGTAAAATAAACCCGCTCTGTGATAATATGGTCTGTATGTCCATGGTATAAAGTTAAACACAGCATTACGGCAGGTGTGATACACATTACACTAATGCTATACCGGATTCGGTTAAACGCAAAAAAACCAAACAGCATTATGGCTGCTATGATCAGCAAGAGGATAGGATCGGATATGAGCCATAGCAGCAGTAAACCAACAATAAGGCCGGCAAAGGTGCCAGATAAACGCTCCTTATTTCTTTTCCAGGTGATGGCAAACCTGGGCCGGGCTACAATAACAATGGTAAGGAGAATCCAATAGCTATAGTTACTTTGAGGGAACAGCAGGATTACAGCATATCCGAGTAAAAAGGATATGGCCAGGCGGAGAGAAAACCGGAAAGTAGCCGATTTTAAAGACAGGTGCTGTTTAAACAAGCTAAAATTAACCCGCTGCTGCGACAAGAAAAGCGCATAGGCCGCAGGATCATTTTGAGGACTTAACTGCGACCTGGTTTTTAGTTTCTCTTCCCGAATTTGCTGGATATACCTGGCAATTTCTTCCATATTCTCAATAATCCTGAACAGGATAGTGGCGTTAACTTTATCTTCCTGCTGAGCAATTTGCTGAAGAACATGCTGAATTTTATTAAATTCTGCCAGGCGACTAAATTTATATTTAGAAGCAGAAGAGTTGAGAAACACCCTACCCAACTGTTCCAGGCTCTCTGCAAGGATTTTGATGAGTTGCTCTATGTGTGGCAGGCTTTCTGAGGGTTTAAGTGTTTGCCTGATAAAGTTATAATCATAGTGAATTGCCGTTACTTGTTCATACAGTCCAATCACGCTTTGTGCAACAAGCAGCAGCCGTTGACCCTTTAAGTTCGAGGGCTTCATGGCTGTTTTATCACTCAGGAGCAGATTCCTCACCAGATCTTGTTTTTCGCTCACAGCAATATGCAATCCAATACCTTCCTGATAGCATTCTTCCAGTGGGATTTGAGGATTGTAACATTTGGCTTTAGCCTGAAGGTAAAATGCGGTACTGTTGATACATTCAAAAATAGCATGGTGCAGCGACCTGTATGGCCAAAGGGTAATCTGGATAAAGCTGATAAGATAATACCACAATGCCCCGATGAGGATATAAAAACTAAATAACAGCGGTGCATCTGGATGCAGACCAAGTGTAAAAGTACTTAAAATGATGGCCATGGTACCACTGAGCCCTGCCCTGCTACCAAAAACAGACAACATGGAAAGTAAAAAAGTAAGCACAAAAAATGCTGTTGCCGTAAGCCATGGCTTTCCGATTGCCGAAGAGATGATTAGGGCCGTTAGAAAGAAAACCAGGATACTTAAGCCTCCCGTACCAAATTTGTCTCTTTTATTTCCGGGAAGGTCTGTTAAACTAATAAGCAAAGTCCCTACACCTATGCCTATGGCAGCTTTAGGGTTACCAACCATGAAGAGCAGTGTAATAGGAAGAACTATTGTGATGGTATTGCGCAGTGCATCAGTAACATACTCACCTGTAAAAAAGTTAAGCAGCCTTAGCTTAAGCCAGGTCCATCTCACTGTGCCGTAGTTACCCATTAAGCTGATTTATGAATAGATTTGTTAATGCGTCAAAGTTATTAAAAAAAAATGCTTTTAGTTGGGTTACCTTTTATAGGCAGCTGTATTAAGTAGTAAATATTAAAACATAAACAAAATGAAAAACGTATTCAAATTTGGCTTTTTAGCTTTAGCAATCTCTTTATCAGTAGCAGCTTGTAACTCTGAGAAAAAAGAAGCAGGTGCAGATTCAACTTTAACTGATTCTTCAGCTATCGTTACTGACACTACTGCTGTTGATACTACTGTTACTGACTCAACTGTAAAAGATACTGCCGTTAAAGTTGAAACTACTACTACTGAAGTTAAACACTAATTTAACCTTTACGGTATATAAAAATGGCTGCCTCCTATTTGGAAGCAGCCATTTTTTATTAGCCACATTTTGAAGATCCGCAATCTGTACAAGTTAGGCAGCCTTCCTGATAATGCAGATTTGTAGAGTTACAATTCTCACATTTTTGCTTTTTTGTTTCCGTTCCGTCCGGTACATATCTTTTTAAGGCACGGGCGACACCATTTTTCCAGGTATTGATAGATTCATCAAGCTGCAGACTATTGATCAGGTCTACCACTTTTTCAATCGGCATGCTATGCCTCAATGTACTTGAAATTAGCTTTGCATAATTCCAATATTCCGGATTAAACTTATAAGATAAGCCCTCAATGGTTGTTTTGTGTCCACGCTTGTTCTTGTACTGAAAATCATAACGCGAGCCACCATCAGCTTCTCTGTTTTTTATGATTACGCCATCATTAACCCACCTGGGGATCAGGATGCCATCTTCATCATCTGCAAAACCGGTAAAAATTTCATATGGTTTTCCGTCAATCAATCCGATAAAGGCAATCCATTTGTCTTTACTGTTTTGAAAGCGTACCACATCTGCTTCCAGCACAGCAGGTCGAGTAGTAGGAAACACAAGTTCCACTGTTTCTTCAGGCTCTGGTTTAGTTTCCGTATTTGCGATAAGCACACCCGAACGTGAGCCGTCTCTGTAAACGGTAACTCCTTTACAACCCGCTTTCCAGGCAGCCATATACAATTCTCCAACCACCTCTTCGGTTACATCAGCCGGCATATTAATGGTTACACTGATGGAGTGATCAATCCATTTCTGAATCTCGCCCTGCATTTCTACTTTTTTCAAATAATCAACATCATTAGAGGTAGATTTATAATAAGGCGATTGTACTACAAGATCATCAAGCTCTTTTTGGGTATAATTTCTACTGATGTCATGGCCATTTACCTCCATCCATTGTTTAAATCGGTGGTGAAACACCACATACTCTTCCCAGGAATCGCCAACTTCATCTACAAAATCTACCCTTGCATCCTTATCATTAGGGTTTACCTTTCTTCTTCTTTTATAAACCGGCATAAAAACTGGTTCTATACCCGAACTGGTTTGCGACATTAAACTGGTAGTACCTGTTGGTGCAATGGTAAGCAAGGCAATATTCCTTCTTCCATATTCAAGCATGTCATTGTAAAGTGAGGCATCAGCATCTTTAAGGCGTAAAATGAATGGATTATTTTTTTCTCGTTCTGCATCAAAAATAGCGAAGGCACCCCTTTCTTTAGCGGCAGTTACAGATGCCCGGTAAGCCTCCACAGCAATGGTTTTATGAATTTCAACGGCAAATGCAGAACCTTCATCACTACCATAACGTAAACCCATAGCAGCAAGTAAATCACCTTCTGCGGTGATGCCGATACCAGTTCTACGACCTTCATTTGCTTTGGTGCGGATATTGATCCAGAGATTTTTCTCCGTACGTTTCAGTTCTTCGCTTTCAGGGTCCTGCGCAATTTTCTCTAAAATGGCATCTATTTTCTCCAGTTCCAGGTCAATGATATCATCCATAATCCGCTGAGCAGCATGAATGTGTTTTCTAAACAATTCCCAATTAAAATAGGCCTTTTTTGTAAATGGTGCCTCTACGTAAGAAAACAAGTTTATAGCGAGCAAGCGGCAGGAGTCGTAAGGACAAAGCGGAATTTCACCACAGGGATTGGTAGATACCGTTTTATAGCCAAGATCTTCATAACAATCTGGCACTGATTCCCGGATTACTGTATCCCAGAATAGAATACCCGGTTCTGCGGAACGCCAGGCATTGTGTACAATTTTTTTCCAGAGGGCAACGGGATTGATCTTCTTTTTGTAAACAGGTTCAGCACTGCCCACCGGGTATTGCTGCTGATAAACATCACCGGCCTCTACAGCCCTCATAAAAGCATCATCTATACGAACAGAAACATTTGCACCGGTAACCTTTCCCTGCTCCATTTTTGCATCAATAAAATCTTCGGCATCCGGATGTTTTATAGCCACAGAAAGCATCAAAGCACCTCTTCTCCCATCCTGTGCCACCTCTCTTGTGGAGTTTGAAAACCGCTCCATGAAAGGAACAATTCCGGTAGAAGTAAGTGCTGAATTTTTAACCGGAGAACCTTTTGGCCTGATGTGCGACAAATCATGTCCCACGCCACCACGCCTTTTCATCAGCTGAACCTGTTCCTGGTCAATCTTCATGATGCCTCCGTAAGAATCAGAATCACCATCGTTACCGATAACAAAACAATTGCTCAGAGAAGCTACCTGATAAGGATTACCAATACCAGTCATTGGGCTCCCCTGGGGAATGATGTATTTAAAATCTTTGATCAGATCAAAAACCTCATCTTCGGAAAGCGGATTCGGATACCGCAACTCTACACGCGCAATTTCAGCTGCTATGCGGTGATGCATATCTTCTGGACTACCTTCATAAATATTCCCGAAAGAATCTTTTAATGCATATTTATTTACCCAAACCCTTGCCGCAAGATCATCGCCCTTAAAATAATCAAGTGACTTTTTATAGGCTTCATCAGAAGTGAATATTTTGCTTTCTACGTCAGGATTTTCAATTTTCATATGCTTTAAAATTAGTTTTATCAGATATTTTAGAACAATTCAAAACTACAAATTTGAAAACTTAAAGCCTAATCATAAAAATAAAGTTTCATTTTATTATTTATAAAAAACTATATAACAGCAAATTAATAATTTACATAACTTTAAATGTTTACAAAAATAGGATAAACTAAAAAACAAAAAATCCTAATCTATGCAATTTTAAACTCTAACTTGCCGCAGGTAAAAAAATTCCAGAATTTATCCGGAACTGAACAATTAGCATAAAAATTTGTTATCTATTTAAAGCTTTACAAGAATCCTAATTTAAGAACCATTTTACCACATGAAAATAGCTTACATCTCCTCCTATCCGCCGCGCGAATGTGGCATTGCAACTTTCAACAACAACTTACTCCGGGCTATTGGTCATGATAAAGCTACTGTATCCGAAGATAGTTTTGTAGTGGCAATGAACGACTCGGACAGTATTAACACGTATGAGTACCCTAAAGAAGTAGAATACATTATACGACAGGAGAATCAGAAAGATTACATCAGGGGCGCCGACTACATTAACACCAGTCTTGCAGATGCATGTATACTTGAACATGAGTTCGGAATTTTTGGAGGTGAATGCGGGGTATACATCCTGCCTTTACTGGCGAGACTAAAAAAACCGCTCATTACCATTTTCCATACCATATTAAAAGACCCCAGCTACATGCAGCTCACCATTATCCGTGAGATTGCCAAACATTCTTCAAGAATTATAGTGATGAGCCATAGAGCTGTTGGCTTTTTAACCAGTATTTATGGAATAGATTACTCCAAAATACAGCTGATAGAACATGGTGTACCAGATTTGGAAGCCAAAAGAAACAATCCTGTAAAACAGTCTTTGCCTTTTAAAAACAGAAGAGTACTGTTCACTTTTGGACTAATTGGACGAAATAAAGGGTTGGAAACAATGATTGAGGCTTTACCCGCCATTGTAAAAAATCATCCTGACGTAATGTACGTTATCCTGGGTACTACACACCCCGGCGTAATCCGGAATTCGGGAGAGGAATACCGCGACAGCTTAAAACGTCTGGCCCAAAAACTTGATGTAGAAAGAAACCTCACTTTTATCAATAAATTTGTTTCGGAAGAAGAACTTTTCGATTACCTGACAGCTTGTGATGTTTACGTTACCCCCTATTTAAATGAAGCGCAAATTACAAGTGGCACATTATCTTATGCGGTTGGTGCGGGTGCAGCGGTGGTATCTACCCCTTATTGGCATGCGCAGGAGCTACTTGCAGACAACCGCGGCCGCTTATTTGACTTTAGGGATGCTAATGCCCTGGCCGAAAACATTAATGAACTGCTGGACGACAACGGTAAATTAAAAGAACTAAAAGCCAATGCCTATGAATATGGTTTGCATTTACGCTGGCCTATGACCGGGCAGGTTTTTATTGATGTATTGGAAGAAGCCATTTCTAAATACCTAATAGAGATGGAAAAAGCCGGAAAGCAGATTATAGACCCGGATATGATGCCTGCATTTAGCCTGGCACATATTCAAAGGCTAACAGATGATACCGGAATTGTACAGCATGCTAAATACGGCATCCCCAACCTTAAAGAAGGCTATTGCCTTGATGACAATGCGAGAGCTTTAATACTGGCAATTTTAGCTTACCAGCAAAATAAAAGCAAGGTTGCACTGGATCTTTTACCGATTTACCTCAGCTATATTCAATATATGCAGCTAGACAACGGTAATTTCCGCAACTTCCTTAGTTTTAACCGGAACTACCTGGATGAAGTAGGCTCAGAAGATTCATTTGGCCGCACCATTTGGTCATTAGGTTACCTCATTAGCAATGCGCCCAACAATTCTTACCGTGAGTTTGGCACCGATCTTTTCCTTAAGTCAGTACCACACTTTAGAGCCCTGAAACACTTGAGGGGAATTGGAAACACAATGATCGGGCTTTCTAAATATATGGAAGCACACCCTTATGATGAGCACATCAGGGCGCAAATGGACATGCTTGTTATCCCATTAAAAGATGCTTATAAAACCAATAAAATTGGTTCATGGCATTGGTTTGAAGAGAAAATGACCTATGATAACGGAATATTGCCTTTGGCATTATTCTCTTACTACGAGGTGAGCCAGGACAAGGAAGCACTGGATATTGCATTAGAAAGCATGGAATTCCTTACCCAAAAAACATTGATACATGGCTACTTAAATCCTGTAGGCAATGATGGCTGGTTGTACCGCGACGGTGGAGACATGGCCTTATACGATCAGCAAGCGATAGAGACTATGGCCATGGTACTGATGTACTTTAAAGCTTATCTGATTACAAAGGACCTGGTTTACATTAAACAAATGAACCTAAGCTATCAGTGGTTTTTAGGAGAAAACAGTCTACGGGTACCATTATACGATCATGAAACCAAAGGCTGTGGAGATGGGCTACAAGAATACGGCGTAAACCGCAACCAGGGTGCAGAAAGCACATTGGCTTATTGGATTTCGCACCTGATGGTATTACAGGCATTGGAATCGGAATATCAATACATTCAAAGCAGCGAATTGACAGCTATGCAAAAAGAAGCTATTTAATTCATTTATGAGTTTAAAAATAGCTGTATTGTCTACCGTGGCGTGGAGAACCCCTCCGCGCCACTACGGTCCCTGGGAGCAAATGGCTTCAAACCTAACAGAGAGATTGGTAAAAGCGGGGCATGAGGTAACGCTTTTTGCAACCGGCGACTCGTTAACGAAGGCCAAACTTGACTCGGTAATAGAAAGTGGTTACGAAGAAAACCGAAATCAGGATGCAAAGGTGATAGAATGTTTGCACATCAGCAACCTGATGGAAAAGTCAAATCAGTTTGATATCATACACAATCATTTTGATTTTTTGCCTTTAAGCTTTTCAGCTCTCATTAAAACACCCGTAATTACCACCATCCACGGCTTCTCTTCCGAAAAAATTATTCCTGTTTATCAAAAATACAATAAGAGCAGCAGTTATGTATCTATTAGTGATGCCAACCGACATCCAAACCTTAACTACCTGGCAACAGTGTACAATGGCATAGAGACAGATGAGTTTCAGTTTAACCATACACCCGCAGATTACCTACTTTTTTTTGGCAGAATCCACCCTGATAAAGGCACCGCGGAAGCCATTGAAATTGCCCGGCAATGTGGTCGTAAACTAATCATTGCAGGAATTATACAAGATGAGGCCTACTATAGAGAACGAATACAACCGCAGCTGGATGAAAATATTGTTTTTACAGGTTCTGCAGGTCCGGAAGAGAGAAACAAGCTCTTATCAAATGCTTCTGCGTTGTTACATCCCATCAATTTTGACGAGCCATTTGGCCTGAGCGTTGCGGAGGCCATGATTTGCGGAACGCCTGTAATTGCGTTTAACAGAGGCTCAATGCCAGAGCTCATTCAATCTGGCAAAACGGGTTTCCTTGTTCAGGATACCCATGAGGCTGTTGAAGCGGTAAAGGAATTACCCAATATCAACAGACAATACTGTTCTGACTGGGCGATTGGTAAATTTTCAGCAAAAAAAATGGCAGATGACTATGTAGCCCTCTACCATAAAATTTTAAACTTTTAAGTGCCTATTCGTTTACAATAGGAATGGGTGCATTGGAGTTCTTAAGCTTATCCAGCAACAATTGCAGGTCTACCGTAGCAAATGAAGAACAATAATCTGATAGTCCATAAGGAATAATAAGGGTATTGTTATGAATGATTGAACCGCATGAATACAATACGTTGGGCACATAGCCTTCACGCTCATCTGTATTTGGAATGAGCAAAGGCTCACTTAAACGACCTATTTCTATTGAAGGATCTTCAAGATCCAGCAAGCTAGCACCAAGGCAATACCTGCGCATAGGACCAACCCCATGCGTAATAATTAACCAGCCATCTTTGGTCTCGATAGGCGATCCACAATTACCAATTTGTATAAACTCCCATGAAAACTGAGGTTGCTGTAATTTAACGGGCTTATCCCAAACGGTAATCTTATCTGAATACATCAGGTAGTTGTTCCAGCCATCAATCCGGGACATCATTGCATATCTACCCTTAATTTTTCGGGGAAACAAGGCCAGGTTCTTGTTCTGGGCACCTGTACCATGCAAAGGACTGATTTTAAAATCGTAAAAATCTGTAGTTTGTAAAAGCTTAGGCATAATCATAGCCCCGTCAAAAGCAGTATAGGTTGCGTAATAGATAATAGAACCATCATCCTTTACAAATTTTACAAACCTGGCATCCTCTATTCCTTTTCTTTCAAATTCCGAAATCGGGAAAATTACACGATCTGAAATATCGGTATCTCTTGAAAAACTGATTTCATGATAAGTATCTGATAACCAAAGTACCTTATCGTACTCCAGTTTCATAATATCATCTTCCTGAAGGTTCTTAGAATCAAGGATCAATCGCCTTAATACAGTATAATCAAACTTATCCTGCAGCTTATCCCCTACCTCATTTACGATCCTGGTATCAATATTAGATTCAATGGCTTTCTTTAAAAAAAGCTTCTTGTTGTATACAGCATTCTTAATGATTTCTGCCTCATCAATATAATTACCTGCAGGCATAACCGTAATGTTATTGAACCGGTCTATTAGTGCACGACGGAAAACCACTGAAGAAATATGACCTTCACCGACTGCCCTAAAGCTTATAATAACGCGTTTTTCACCTTCTACCAAATCCGACTGATCCGGATCATCCACAATAGAGGGATTAAAAAAGGCAGCAGATTCAATTGAGTATTCATGTGTAAAATAAGATCCTATCAGCAGTCTTTGATATTTGTCGAGGGATTCATAATCAACCTCTATCTGATCCATACAAGGCTTTATCCGCTTGCAGTTGCGCGCAAGGATTTTGGTGATATTTCGGTGTCTTTTAGAATACTCCTGCAAAAGCGGAGATATGATACTAAAAACTTCCTGATCAGACAACTCCAATACCTTTTTAATCACCTCTTTGGCGCGCTCTTCTCCATTAAAGAAAAATCTGGCAATAACGCGTTTGGGATCTGGATATACTTTTACTGGTTTTCGCTCTATTGATAATCTCATAAGGTTATAACAACTAAAGACATATATTGATTTATGAAAATAAGGATATTTTTTTAATTATGTTAAAGAAATCTTCTCCTCGATGATTTCGGCAATTTACACCTGTACTGACAAAAAACGCATCCACAATACTGACAAATTCGCAAAAAAAGTCAAAGTGTCTGTGTTATCAAAAAGTTAATTTAATAAGAATTTAATGCTATTGTCAGCTCAAAATAATAAGCTGATTTTTTCAAAAACTCATTTTACTATCAATTAGCAAGTTAAGAAAAAGTGTGTTTTTTGGCACGCTGACCCAGATACACTTTGGCACTGACATTGACTATATGACAACAATGGTCAGAAAATAAAACCAAAAGAGCATTGACCAGATTTAAATTAAATCATAAAAAAATGAAAAAATTAGTATTATCATTACTTGCAGTTTCTGCAATTGCATTTACTACTCAGGCACAAACTGAAAAAGGAAATTTTGTTGTTGGTGGAACCGTTCAGTACCAATCAGAAAAAGTAGATGGAGCAAATAAAGCAGACAAAACTTTTCAAATTGTTCCTAGTGTAGGTTATTTTGTGGCTAACAATATTGCTGTGGGTACCGGAATTGGATACCAATATGCAAAAGATTATACAACTGTTGCATCTGTTCAAACCAGCGCTTTTGTAGTAAGTCCTTTTGCACGTGCCTACAAAGGTGTGAGTGATCAGTTTAAATTCTTTGGCCAGTTGTCAGTACCAATGTCATTTGGCAATAATAAAGTTGGCGATGTTAATGGTGACAACATGACCAAGACTGGCAAAAACAACACTATAGGTATTGCTTTATCTCCAGGTTTTGCTTTCTTTCCAACTAAAAGTTTCGGTATTGAGTTTGCTGTTCAAGGCATTAGCTATAACGACAATAAGTTAGAAAATGCAAATGGTGACAAAATCAGCGGAAGCAAAGATTTTAACATCGGCGCGGACTTCTTTGCACCAAAAATTGGTGTTCAGTTCTATTTCTAAAAATAGATACTCGTAAAAAAGGGCGGCCTTCATGACATGAAGGCCGCCCTTTTTTTATCTTCCGGATTTTCCGTTCATCTCTATTTCCCGGTCAATCTCCAGAATATCTACCTGCCCTGCATTGCTGAAATCTCCCATGAGGTATTTATTGAAATGATCAGCAAGTTTCCAAAAAGCATACTCCGTATAGTCGCCAAAAGCATGGCGCTGTCCAGGCAAGATCACAAACTCAAATCTTTTACCCGCTTTAATTAAAGCATTGGCTAAACGAATGGTATTTGCGGGATTTACATTATTATCTACATCACCAGTCATAATCATCAACTGCCCTTTCAGATTTTTAGCTAAGTCAGGATTTTTATCAATGGCATAGGTAAAAGTTGTATCTCCTTTTGCCGTCACCATCTCCTTTACCCCATGATGTTTCTCGCTCCACCAACGATTGTAAATACTATTGTCATGATTTCCTGCATTAGACACGGCCACTTTAAAGAAATCCGGATAAACCAGCATTGCGGCAGTAGACATAAATCCACCGCCCGAGTGGCCGGTAATGCCTACCTTACTGGCGTCTATGTAATTGTACTTGTAGGATAGCTGTTCAACCGCAGCTTTTTTATCTGCTAAACCGTAGTCGCGCAAATTTCCATAACCATAAGTGTGATACCATTTAGATCTTGAAGGATTGCCCCCTCTGTTTCCAACAGTAATTACAATGTATCCAAACTGGGCGAGGCGCTCTGTACGGTCCATACTTCTGCTGAAAGATTTATTTACCGCTTCTGTTTGCGGGCCTGGGTATACATATTCAATAATGGGATATTTTTTGGCCGGATCAAAATCAAAGGGCTTATACATTACCCCATATAAATCTGTGATACCATCATCTGCTTTCACCTTAAAAGGCTCAGGAAATTGATAGCCTGCAGCCATCAACAGAGAAAGATCTGTAGTTTCCAAATCCATTACCTTGGTTCCGTTATGGTCTATAAGTACAGATTTTGGAACCGTATTTACCCTGGAAAAGTTATCAACGAAATACTGTCCCTCGTCATTAAGACTTACACCATGGTCAAAATCGCCTGCATTGAGCAATTTAATTCCGGAACCGTCAAAATTGATGCGGTAAAGATGCAGGTAGTATGGATCTTCTTTACCCTCCCTTCCATTGGCCGTAAAATAAAGCACCCTGTTTTTTTCGTCTATTTTCTCAATATTTTCACAATGAAATGCGCCTTTTGTAATTTGGTTTTTCAGCTTTCCTGCGCCATCAAACAAATAGAAATGTCCCCATCCATCACGCTCAGACCAATGAATAAGCTCTTTTCCATCATTAACCAGGCCAGGGCGATTAACCTCCACATAAGTATTAAAACGCTCTTCAATTACCTGATCAACTTTACCAGAACTGATGTCTACCGTACAAACATCTATTCTTTTTAAATCGCGGCTGGTACGTGAAAAATAAATTTTACTATTGTTACCCAACCAAACTGAAGGCCTAAATTCATTATCGCGGTCTTTGTTTAGTACCGGTGCAGACCATGCTGATAACGTTTGATCTTTAAAAGCAGCCACATTTAGTTTTTTTCCGGTTTTAAGCTCAAAGTTAAACAACCACAATTCATAAACAGGAGATTCCTTTTCTCCAGGCAACTGATACTTATAAGTCTCAAGGGTTGGCCTTGCCGCAGCAATGCTATTGATAACCCACATGTCTTTTACCTTCCGGGAGTCGGACCTGTTTAATACAAAATATTTTGAATTTGGAGACCAGAGCACATACGCATTTCTCCTTTTTTTATCGTTTTTGATATTCTCTTCATTGTTCTCCCCATCGCCATCACTGCCATAAGCATAAAACTTAAGGCCATCTTTTGTTAGCTGGTGTTCTACAATGGTACTGTCATCTTCATTTTTTACTGCCTTCTGGTAATTTAATTTATCCATCCAGTACAGGTTATAATTCCTGCTAAATACTATTGCAGAAGAATCTGGTGCTACAGAACCCCAGGCAGGTTTTGGCTTTGGCTTGGTAAAATTAGCCACTTCTGTTAGTTTAGAATTTGCAAGGTCGTAATTGAAACAATAGATCTTTTTTTCCATTGAATCTGCAGCCTTTTTGTCTTTTCTATCCTTTTTTAGCTGATCTACAGTGCTTTTTATCTCAAATGTAACGCTCTTCTCATCTTTTGAAAATTTAAAGTTATCAATTGGCAAATGCTGTGCATCAAACGGATCTCTAACTATGACTGTAATCTCTGCAGCAAGTTTAGCGGTATTAAATAACGGTTTCTTAGTACGGGTGGTCACATCAACAATCTTCCATTCTTTACCTGCAGGTGTTTCATACAAATACCAAAATCTGTTACTCAATTTAAGCCAATGTGGATCTACGGTAGTAGAATAAATCATCTTTTTTAGTTTGTTTGGCGAAAACCGGGAAGCCAGCTGATAGTTAGCGCGGGAAACTGCTCCAGGCTTTTCTGCCTGGCCTTGCGAAAAAGCAGTGGTCCACATCATGACCGCACCTAATAAAATAACGTAGTATTGTTTCATAAGCATCTAATTGTGAAAGTTCAAAACTATCGAATAAATAAAATCCTTGCTTGTTTTGCTGTGTAATAAATTAGCTATAGTTTTGCAGCAAATCTACAATATGAAACACCATTTATTAAACCTTGCCCTGGCCGCGCTAATTTTAACTGCCGGCTGCCAATCTAAATCTCAAACTTCTGCCGCCGATAGCAAAGACAGCACCTCAACAAATAGTACCACTAACGCTACAGAAAACAGTGCAGAAACGGCTCAATCCATTGATGTAAGCAAAATTAAAGTTGCAGATGCTAAAACCATACTGGCACGCAAACAAGTTCCTATTTTATGCTACCATCAGGTGCGAAACTGGACACCGAAAGATGGAAAAGTAGGTAAAGACTATATTGTAGAGATTCAAAATTTTAAAGACCAGATCAAAATGCTGTCGGATAGTGGCTACCACACCATCTCTCCTGATCAGTTGTATGCGTATTTAAACACAGGTGCAGCACTGCCATCTAAACCTATTATGCTGACTTTTGATGATACAGACATGGACCAGTTTACTATTGCTGCCCCTACACTTAAAAAGTACGGCTATAAGGCAATGTATTTTATCATGACGGTTTCTATTGGCCGCAAAGGAAAATTTGTAGACTATATGACCAAGGAACAAATCAAACAATTATCTGATGAAGGAAATGTTATTGGAAGCCACACTTACGATCACAAAAACTTTAAGAAATACCAGGGTAAAGATTGGGAAGAGCAATTGGACAAGCCGACAAAAAAACTGGAGGAGATTACAGGAAAAAAGATGACAGAGTTTGCTTATCCTTTTGGATTGTGGAATGCTGAAGGTTTTCCTGAACTGAAGAAACGTGGCTTTAGAATGGCTTTCTCATTAGCTGATAAACGTGATCAAAACTATCCGTTATATACAGTAAGAAGGATTATTGCAAGTGGATACTGGAGTCCAAAAACTTTAAGTAATGCCATTAGAAACAGTTTCTAATACCACTATAAGTTTAAACAAGAAAGCCATTCTAAAAGATCAGAATGGCTTTCTTGTTTAAATGCATTTTTTACAACACCTCTTTTATAGTGTAATCTTTTTTATTAAAACTCACCAAATCACCAGCTTTTTTCCCGAAGAACAACTGCCCTATAGGTGATGAAGCCGAAATGGCAAAGACCTGCTGATCCTTATAAGTCAACTGCCCGGCGGGAATACTGATATAAAAAATGCCAGCTGAGGTATAAACAAGGCTTCCGTTTCTAACTGAGACACCTAATGGCGCATCTTCCAGAGAATTCAATAATTGCAGATTTTGCTTTGCATCTGCCAATAACCCTTTGTTCCTGCTAATGTCTTGCTGCATCATCTCCCTTGTGGTTTCAAACTTATCTCCAGCACTACTTTTGGTGTCGTCGTTACTGGCTTCCTGCGCCTGGGCCAATGCCGTTTCTGCAGTTTCAATCCTTTGCCGGATAAAGGCCAGACAAAGTTGATAAACGCCTGCTTTTAAATTTTCCATACCCTTATTCTTCTACCCATTTCACTTTTTCAGACATTGGTGTTCGCACTGCAGTCCTTTCCTCTTCTTCATGATATCCCATATAAAATAAACCAAAGCACTGCTCATTTTCCTTCAGTTCCATAAATGCACCCAATTCACTAATGGTATCCGGAGAACTCCAATACGCACCTACATTTAAAGCCTCGGCAGTTAAAGACATATTTTGTACTGCACAAGCCAGGGCGGCAACCTCTTCCCAGGCGGGTAATTTTTCAGGATGCAATTGAGCGTTGATGGCTAAAACACAGCTGGACTGATCAAATTTCTCCGCAATGCTGTCGTATTTTTTCTGAAGAAACTTTTCTGGTGCCGTTGCTTCCTTATAAATCCGCGCCAATTCTAATCCCAGTTTAGTTTTCCCCTCTTTTCTATAGACAATAAACCTCCAGGGTTGGGTCATTTTATGTGTTGGCGCATAGTTGGCGCTTTCAAGAATCTTTTCAATGACTTCAACAGGGATTTCCTGCGAAGTATAACTTACGGGAAAAATGCTCCTTCTCCGTTTTATGATGTTGCTTAATATTTCGATTTGTGAATCCATTGATACAAAAATAGAATTTAGAGATCGTCTAAGTGTTTATCCAATGTCTTTTTAACCATTTTGGCCCTTGCAAAAAAGCGACACGCTCTCAATATAGCAACCATTTGCGATTGCGGCTGCTCTTACAATTGTGCAATTAACTGTTCTTTTGACATTTTAAGACTATTTATATACAGCTAAATTATACAAAAATTTAAAAGGCAGCTTGACTTCAAGGTTCAGTTTATAAATTATGCGTACTTTTGCGGCTTATTTTTCAGCAATATGATTTCAGTTTCTAATTTATCACTGCGTTACGGAAAACGTACTTTATTTGAAGATGTAAACTTAAAATTTAACCAGGGCAATTGCTATGGGGTAATTGGAGCTAACGGCGCAGGTAAATCTACTTTTCTTAAAATTTTATCGGGCGAAGTGAGCCAGACTTCCGGAAGTGTAGCCTTTACACCTGGCGAACGCATGGCCGTTTTAAAACAAAACCACCACGAGTTCGATGATTTTAGCGTAATTGAAACGGTGATGATGGGCCACAAGGAATTGTATGACATCATGAAAGAGAAAGATGCCATTTATTTGAAAGAAGATTTTTCTGACAAAGATGGAGAGCGTGCCGGAGAACTGGAAAACAGGTTTGCAGAGATGGATGGGTGGAACATGGAAAGCAATGCAGCAACCATGCTGAGCAACCTTGGTATCAAGGAAGAGCATCATTATAAAATGGTGAAAGAATTAGATGGTAAGCAAAAAGTACGTGTGTTATTGGCTCAGGCACTTTTTGGTAACCCGGACATTTTATTACTGGATGAGCCAACCAACGACTTGGATATTGAAACCATTGCCTGGTTGGAGAATTTCCTGGCAGACTATCAGAATATTGTACTTGTGGTATCTCACGACAGACACTTTCTTGATGCTGTATGTACGCATATTGTAGATATAGATTTCAGTAAAATGAACATCTATTCTGGTAACTACAGCTTCTGGTATGAATCTAGTCAATTGGCGCTGAAACAACGCAGCGACCAGAATAAAAAACTGGAAGAAAAAGTTAAGGAACTTCAGGAATTTATCCAACGCTTTAGTGCCAATGCTTCTAAATCAAAACAAGCTACTTCCCGTAAAAAGGCTTTAGATAAAATTGACATTTCAGAAATTAAAGCTTCCAGTCGCAAATACCCTGCAATTTTATTCAATAACCTGGGTAGAGAAGCTGGTGACCAGATTTTACAGGTAGAGAACCTTTCGAAAACTGTAAATGGTGAAGTGATGTTCAAGAACATTAACTTTATGGTGAACAAAGGCGACAAAATAGCTGTCCTTTCTCAGAACAGTTTGGCAACTGCTGCTTTTTATGATGTACTAACTGGCAGAGATAAGGATTATACAGGTGAATATAAATTTGGAATTACCATCAGCGTTGCTGACATTCCGAACGATAATGAGCCATATTTTGAAGGTAAGGATGAAAACCTGGTGGACTGGCTGCGTGAGTACTCGGGCACAGACCAGGACGAGCAGTTTGTAAGAAGTTTTCTGGGCAGGATGTTGTTCTCAGGAGAAGAGGTTTTAAAAAATGTGAAGGTACTATCCGGAGGGGAAAAAATGCGTTGCATGTTCTCTCAAATGATGCTTAAACATGCCAACTTATTGCTTTTTGATGAGCCAACCAATCACCTGGATCTGGAGTCGATTACAGCGCTAAACAACGGTATGAAAGATTTTAGAGGAACTATTTTGTTTACCTCCCGAGATCATGCCTTGACTGAATCTGTTGCCACCCGCATTATTGAAATTACGCCAAAAGGCACCATTGATAAGATGATGACGTATGATGACTACATTAACAGTGATGAAGTTGCTGCCTTGAGAGCAGAGATGTACAAATAATTGCGCATTTAAATTAGCGTGAAGAATAAATGGGCAGGGTAAACATATCCTGCCCATTTTTGTTATACTATAAATCTAAAACAATGGAACGAGAAGAAATTAAAACATTACTCAGCTCAATTGAACAGGAAGTGAGTTCTGTGATCCTTGGTGGAATGGAAGAATCTTATGAAGAATTGGAAAGATTGGGATATATTGTTATCCATGCGGATGATGCCCACCCTTCTGCAACAATTACAGATGCCGGGGTAGTATTTCTGGAGAACAACTAAAAATAGGCTGCAATTAATCATTGCAACCTATTTTATATCTGCTGTTCTTCAACAGCATTAAGTTATTTATTTAGTGACCTGAATGTCCGTCTGCACCATGTGCATGACCATGGCTCAATTCATCAGCAGTCGCTTCACGAACTGCAAGGATAGTACCAGCAAAAATCAGGTTTTTACCTGCCATCGGGTGATTTAAATCTACAGAAACGGTATCTTCATGAATGGCTGTTACACCTGCTCTGAAGTGGTTTCCCTGGTTATCTTGCAAAGGGATCACATCTCCTACAGCTGGAAGATCAACTTCAGCAAACATATCTTTAGGTAAATCTGCAAAAGCACCAGGATCTTGTTCACCGTATCCATCTGCTGCAGTTAACTCAAAACTATATTCATCACCTACATTTAAACCTGCTAGATGCTCCTCAAACTTTGGCAGCATCATTCCTGTACCATATAAAAAAACCAAAGCATTTTGCTCATCGGCCTTTTCTACAAAAACTTGTTGTCCTTCTTCATTAGTTGTATGCAATTCATACGTTAATGATACTACTGTATTGGGTTTAATACTCATTATATTGTTTTTATTAGTTCAAGTTATTTATGGCTTCATCAACAGTACCAACTGGCAGCTGACAGGCCTTATTTCGGCAAATATAGATTTTTGTTTCAATGCTTTGCTTATCTTTTAACAATGGAAGTGTAGAATTTGTTCCTGCAAGTATGATTTTATTGGGGATGTAGTGCGTATTGAATTCCTTTTGTACTGCAATGGTGTCTTCTCCGGCAATGGCGATTTCATTGATTCCGAATACCTCATTGAGCAATTGAATGCTCCAGTTGGAATAGGCCGATCCATAGGATTTGATCTGACCATGCACTGCGGCAAGCATAGCTGCAGCTTTATCTGTATATGCTTGCAGATCTAAAAGTAAGCCCATGGTATGTAAATTTTGCGCCATAACGGAATTGGATGCCGGGATAACATTATCCATAATCTCGTGTTTACGTGCGATGAGTTCTTCCCCTGCGGATGAAGTATAAAAAAACATTGGCCCATTAGGATCATTAAAATTGACAAGAACCTGGTTAGTCAGCTTCTCAGCTTCAGTTAGCCATTTTTCGTTGAAATCGCATTGGTAAAGAGAAATTAATGCCTCTATCAAAAATGCGTAGTCATCAAGAAAACCTGGTATGGAAGCTTTGCCGCTTTTGTAATTGCGCTGCAGAGATCCGTCTTCTTTAATGAGGTTACTTAAAAGAAAATCTGCAGCTTTCTTTGCTGTAAGGTAGTATTTTTCATTATCAAAGATCATTGAACTCTCGGCCAATGCCCGTATAGTCATCGCGTTCCAGGCCGTAAGACATTTATCATCCAATCCCGGACGTACACGATTGGCCCTGGCCACTAGAAGTTTATCTTTAGCTTTTTTAAGCTTTCTTTCCAGCTCCAAAATAGTAATCCCTTTTACCTCTGCATACTCTTCTACATTAAACTTTCTGCGCAGAATATTGGTCTCCTCTTCTTCCCAGTTACCGCTGGCGGTAACATCAAAATAATCGGAAAGCAAATGAGCATCTTCGGTAAGGACGCTGTCAAACGCTGACTTATCCCAAACATAAAATTTCCCCTCTACACCTTCGCTATCTGCATCCAGGGCAGAATAAAATAAGCCCTCAGCAGAGGTCATTTCTCTTTCCAGCCAATTGATACTTTCTTCTGCCACTTCTTTAAACAAGGGTGTTTTGGTATACTGGTAGGCTTCTGCATATAAAGAAATCAACTGTGCATTATCATAAAGCATCTTTTCAAAATGAGGCGCATGCCATTCTCCATCTACGGAATACCTGGCAAAGCCTCCGCCTATTTGGTCGTAGATACCACCAAAAGCCATTTTTTCGAGCGTAAGCATAGTAGATACAAAGGTAGCGTCATCATCCATCAGTTGACTGTAGCGTAAAAGGAACAGCCAGTTATTAGGCAAAGGAAACTTAGGTGCGCGGTTATATCCCCCTTCTGAAAGGTCAAAGTTTCTTTTCCAGGGTTCTGTAATGGCTTTTAAATCATCCTCTGTATAGGCTTGCACTTGATATACAGGCAAAATCCGTTCTGCATCTTTAATACCACTTGTTAGCCTGTCGGCATACTGTAGTGCTTTTTCTGGCTCGGTGCTCCAAAGCTTTGCTACACTCAACAACACATTGATCCAATCGTCTTTTTTAAAGTATGTGCCTCCATAAACCGGACGCTGGTCTGGCAAACAGATGCAGTTTAATGGCCAGCCCCCGCTTCCTGTCATCAGCTGGATGGCCATCATATAAATCTGGTCAATATCCGGGCGTTCTTCCCGATCAACCTTTATACAGACAAAATGGGTATTCATAACGTCTGCCACCTCATGATTTTCAAAACTCTCTCGTTCCATAACATGGCACCAATGACAGGCTGAATAGCCAATACTCACCAAAATCAGCTTGTTTTCTGCTTTGGCTTTTTTTAAAGCTTCCGCTCCCCATTCGTACCATTGTACGGGATTGTAAGCATGTTGTAACAGGTATGGTGACGAGGCATTTATTAAACTATTGGGCTCCAAATTCATTTTATAAAGATAAAAAGATAATTGTTACTTTTACAGAAAGCCATCCTCAATGAAGATCAGCCATACCGATATATACCGCTTCAGTATACCGATGGAGCCCTTTGTAATTGCAACCGGAACCATGCACTTTGCTCAAAATGTACTGATCAGGATTCATACAGATACAGGCATTTATGGTCTGGGCGAGTGCTCGGCCTTCCCTATGATAGTTGGTGAGACCCAGGACACCTGCCTGATTATGGCAAAGGAATTTGCAGCCCTAATTAAAGGAAAGGATCCGTTGGAAATACCTGAGCGTATGGAAGATTTACTGGCTTTTACTGCACATAACAGCACCATTAAAAGTGCATTTGACATGGCTTTGTTTGACATAGCGGCGAAAAATGCAAACCTACCCCTCTACAAATTTTTAGGTGGACATAAAAAAACCATTGAGACAGATATGACCATTGGAATTGGTTGTCCGGAAAAAATGGCCATTGCTGCCCTAAAATACAAGGAAGAAGGCTGCAGCATACTAAAAGTTAAACTGGGGAAAAATGTAAAGGATGACCTGGAGCGGGTGGCATTGATTAGGGCTGCCGTTGGAGAAGAAATGCTGATTAGACTGGATGCCAATCAAGGTTGGTCTTTTGATGAAGCACTTTTTATTTTAGGGGCATTAGAAAAATACAACATTGAATTTTGCGAACAGCCTATGCGAACCTGGTACGATGACAGATTGCCTGAATTGTGTTTAAACAGCCCTGTTAAAATTATGGCGGATGAAAGTTGTTACAACCATCATGATGCGCGTAAGCTCATCAATAGTCAATCCTGCGATTACATCAATATAAAATTTTCTAAATCTGGTGGTATTTTAGAAGCTCAGAAAATTCATGAAGTTGCGATACAAAAAGGTGTTAAGTGCATGATGGGTGCAATGCTGGAAAGCCGGATTGCCTTGACAGCCAAATTACACTTTGCGCTTTCTTGCCCTAACATTGTTTATTTTGACCTTGACACCTGCCTGTTGGGACATCTGGTTGATCCTGTTGTAGGAGGATTGAGCTTTGACGGATATTTTCTGGATGTACCTGATATTGCCGGGATAGGTGCAGATGCCGACCCTGTCTTTCTTGAAAGCTGTGAAAAATGGACGATATGATAAAACTATTTAATGAGTATTTGCTGAAAAGCCAGACTGTCGCCCCTGAAAGCATTAAAGTCTACTACGTGATTAATGCCATTGATACGAGCCTTATCAGAATGTTGCCATAGAATCCAATTGGTAGTGGCATCTAAATTTAAGGCAGACTGATAATAATGGGCAATCCAAAGTGGATATTCATCAAAATGACCACGCAGGTAATCTTTATAAAAGGAAAGCCCCGTATATATAATGGGTTTTACGCCGGTTTTATTTTCTACATGTTCTAAAAAGTCGGCTAAGGCTTTTCGCATTTGTTTTGGGGAAACACCATTTAATTGTTCAATATCAACTACAGGAGGCAAATCTCCCTGCTCAAATTTCACGGTCTGCAGAAAAAATCTAGCCTGCCAGTCACCCGACTTCTGTGGTCTGAAAAAGTGGTAAGCCCCACATATAATTCCTGCTTTGGCTGCTTCCCGCCAGTTACGCTGAAAATAAGGATCTACACTCATGATGCCTTCTGAGGCCTTAATAATTGCAAAGCTGATTTTAACGTCGTCCTCTTTCATGGACCTGACTTTTTTCCAGTCAATTTTTCCCTGATAGTAAGAAACATCAATACCATGAACACTATATTTTTTAGGAATCCGTATATCGTAACTTGTATAAGTGCGGTAATTTGGGTCTTGCCCAATATCCAGTACCCATCTGGTTGCAGAACTAAAGAGTTTTAGCACATAACCATAATATAAAGGAGAGCACAATATCAACAAAACTATCAGCGCGATAAATTTATACACCAATGGAAAGGTTTGGGGCTTTTTAGCTGCTTTTTTACGAACCGGAGCTTTTTTAGCTACAGGATTTACTTTACGCGGGCTTGCTGTTTTTTTTATTGGCGGCACCTTCAAAAATACAAAAGGGCAGTCAAAAAGACCGCCCTTTTTAAAACTATTAGCTGCAATTATTTACTAAGCTCTGCAAAGTACTTGTGGAACAGCGGCAAAGTCTCAATGCCTTTATAATAATTGTAGATATCGTATTTCTCATTTGGAGAGTGCAGTGCATCGCTGTCCAAACCAAAGCCAAACAATACAGATTTTATACCCAATACATCTTCAAATAAAGCTACAATTGGAATACTACCGCCACCTCTGGTTGGAATTGGGGCCTTACCAAAGCTATCTGAAATGGCTTTTTCTGCTGCTTTATACGCTATGCTGTTGGTTGGCGTAACTACAGGTTCGCCTCCATGATGTGCAGTAACCTTTACTTTTACGTAGTCTGGCGCAATGCTTTCAAAATGCTTGGTAAAAATGGCAGAAATCTCGTCAGAGCTTTGATTGGGCACCAAACGCATAGAAATTTTAGCATTAGCCTTAGACGGCAACACCGTTTTAGCACCTTCACCGATGTATCCACTCCAGATACCGTTAACTTCTAAAGTAGGTCTTGTACCCGTGCGCTCTAAAGTAGAATATCCTTTTTCGCCCCAGTTGGCCTTAATATCCAGGTCTTTTTTATACTCGTCTAAATCAAAAGGAGCGGCATTTAATGCTGTCTTTTCTTCATCAGTCAGTTCAACTACTTTAGTATAAAACTCGGGAATGGTAATGTGGTTATTTTCATCATGCAAAGAAGCAATCATCTTACATAAAATGGTTGCGGGATTTGCTACAGCGCCACCATAAACACCAGAGTGTAAATCTCGGTTTGGACCTACAACCTCTACTTCCATATAAGCGAGTCCGCGTAAACCAGTCTCAATAGAAGGATTCTCCATGCTGATCATAGAAGTATCAGAAATTAAGACTACATCTGCCTTTAACCGTTCGGCATTTGCATTTACGAAAATACCAAGGTTAGCAGAACCTACTTCTTCTTCCCCTTCTATCATAAACTTGACGTTACAGGCAAGGGTATTGGTTTTCATCATCAGCTCAAATGCTTTTACATGCATATAAAACTGTCCTTTATCATCGCAGGCACCACGGGCATAGATTTTACCATCACGAACAGTAGGCTCAAAAGGAGGAGTTTCCCAAAGCTCCAAAGGATCTGCAGGTTGCACATCATAATGTCCATATATTAATACTGTAGGTAAACTTTCATCTACAATTTTCTCACCATAAACAATAGGATAACCTGCTGTTTCGCAGATCTCTACTTTATCTGCACCCGCATCTTTTAGCTTTTGAGCAACAAAATCTGCTGTTTTAAGCACATCAGATTTATACTTAGGATCTGCACTTACAGATGGAAAACGCAACAATTCAAACAACTCTTCTAAAAAGCGTTCTTTGTTATCTTCAACATATTTTTTGATCTCTTGCATGACAAATGATTTTGGAGCAAAGATAGAATTTTTGGGGCAGGTCGTTGATATAAATAGATTATACTTGTTTGAAGCCGCTCATCCACTTATATTTGTATAATAATTGCTTTAAAGCAGGGAGATAACGAACATCATAATGGGTTTCAAAGCATTTGCACTAGGCATTGCACTATTTTTTTTTCTGGATTCAAAAGCTCAGATGACACCCGCAAGCTGTCCTGAATCTGCGCAGTATTATGCAAAAGACAGCATTAATGTGGTTACTTTTGGTGCAAGTACTGTACAGGGAGTTAATGGGCTAAATTTTCAAACTTACCTAACAGGTAATTTTGTACGGTGTTACAGTGGCAAAACCGTTGATATAACCAATTATGGAATTGGCGGGGAAACTACAGGCCAGGGGCTTGCCAGACTGGACCAGGCAATAGTAGGTAAAACTGGTTTTATCATCATCAGCATGGGGGTTAATGATGCGCTGGCCATCAATGACAGAAAGCTAACGGCAAAGGAAACTGAAGCTAATATGCGCCAAATTATACAACGTTCCCTAGATGCAGGGCTAGTTCCAATACTTTGTACCCTACAGTTTCTGGACGACCGCAGAGACGGTAGGCTGAGGCGAACCAATGAGATTATTAAGCAACTGAATTCCATTTACATCAGTATGGCTAAGGAATATAAAATAAACCTTGCTGATATTAATAACTTTATAAAACGGGATTTTACCCTGTATCAGGATACTGTACATCCTAACGCAAGGGGATACCGTTTAATTGCTTTTGTACTTTTTGATACGATAAATAAAATCATTGCAGAACGTTTCCTGGCCTTTACAGTTACCCAGAACTATCCGAACCCTGCTGCTGAAATTACTAAAGTTGACATTGTGTTACCGGAAGCTGAAAAGGTAGAAATGAAATTGTATAATATGCGGGGAGCTTTGATCAAAACCGTTCTTAATGAGTACATGAATACTGGTAAGCACGTAGTGGAAATTAACACCAGTTTATTGACCCCCGGCATTTATATTTATAGAGTAATTACAGATTCCGGCAATTATTCCAGCAGCAAAAAGTTCATTGTTGTACATTAGTTTTAAACAAAACTTATATTTTCGTCGTCATTTTATAACTTCGCAGCATTAAAATACTTATTCTGATTTGGATTATTTAGCAGGGTTAAACCCACAACAACGTGCAGCAGTAGAAAATACCCAGGGACCAGCAATGATTGTTGCAGGTGCAGGTTCGGGTAAAACGAGGGTGATTACATACAGGGTAGCTCATTTGATTGAAAAGGGGGTAGATCCATTCAATATCCTGGTATTGACGTTTACCAATAAGGCCTCAAAAGATATGCGGGAGCGTATCTCTAAGGTTGTTGGTGCAGAGGCTAAAAACCTATGGATGGGTACATTTCACTCTGTATTTGCGAAAATACTCCGGGTGGAAGCTGAAAAGATTGGGTACCCTTCTAATTTTACTATATATGATACGGATGACAGCAAAAGCCTGATACGTGCCATTTTAAAAGAAATGCAGCTGGACGACAAATTGTACAATGCAAACTTTGTATACAACCGCATTTCATCAGCAAAAAACAACCTCGTTTCTTACAGCGAATACCTGGAAAACCCAGAGATTCAAGCAGAAGACAACAGCAATAAGCGCCCTTTAATGGGACAGATTTATGAAACGTATACCAAGCGTTGCTTTAAAGCTGGCGCAATGGATTTTGATGATTTATTATTTAAAACCAACGTTTTATTGAAAAACCATCCTGATGTATTGAATAAATACCAGCAAAAATTCAAATACCTGATGGTAGATGAGTATCAGGATACCAACTTTTCTCAGTATACAATTGTAAAAAAACTGGCTGCAGCTTATCAAAACATTTGCGTAGTGGGTGATGATGCGCAAAGTATCTATGGATTCCGTGGTGCCAACATCCAGAACATCCTGAATTTTGAAAAAGATTACCCGGATTTGCAGGTCTATAAACTGGAACAAAATTACCGCTCCACCCAAAACATTGTTGAAGTTGCCAATAGCATCATTGCCAATAACAAAAACCAGCTGGAGAAAAATGTTTTCTCTGAAAATGAGGCCGGTGACCGGATCAAAGTTCAGCGTGCATTTACAGATAACGAAGAAGGTAAAGTGGTTGCTGAATCCATTGTTCAGGACCGCAGTTCTAAAGGCTACAAATACAATGATTTTGCCATCTTGTACCGTACCAATGCCCAATCCAGGGCTATGGAGGAAGCTTTAAGAAAATTAAATGTCCCCTATAAAATTTATGGCGGATTGTCTTTTTACCAGCGCAAGGAAATTAAAGACCTTATTGCATATTTCCGCCTTACTTTTAATCCAAGTGATGAGGAAGCCATTAAAAGGGTAATTAACTATCCTAGACGTGGCCTGGGCGATACAACAGTAGATAAAATTATAGTTGCGGCAGACCAGCATGACCTTACCATGTGGCAGGTAATCTGTGAACCTCAAAAATATATTGCTGGCCGTACAGCCAATCAGCTGAACGATTTTGCAATGATGATTCAAAGCTTTCAGGCAGAAGCTAAAAAACTGGATGCTTACGAAACGGCCCTATATATTGCTCAACATTCTGGTATTTTAAAAGAACTGCATACAGATGACAGTATTGAAGGAAGAAGCAGGTACGAAAATATCCAGGAGTTATTGAATGGGATAAAGGAATTTGCTGAGCGCGAAGATATAGAAGACCGTAGTTTGGCTATTTTTATGCAGGACATTGCCCTGCTTACAAACGACGACAGACAGGATGATAAAGATAAAGACACTGTGTCTCTGATGACCATCCACTCTGCAAAAGGTCTGGAATTTAAAAATGTATATGTTGTGGGGTTGGAAGAGAACCTTTTTCCATCACAAATGTCATTAAATTCGCGTACAGACCTCGAAGAGGAACGCCGGTTATTTTATGTTGCCATAACCCGTGCCGAGTTGAAACTTACTTTAACTTATGCTACCTCCAGATACAGGTGGGGAACACTAACAAATTGTGAACCCAGCAGATTTATTAATGAAATAAATGCCCGTTATCTGGAACTTGAAACAGTAAAACCATCAAAGGTAAGCACAGAAGCTGGCTTTGAAAATGAGCGTAGAACCTGGACACAGCAAAGGGAATTGAGTCCGAAACCTACCTCGGGTGGCAATATGGGCAATAGTATACCGGCGCAAAGACCAAAAACAACGAGTATTCTTCCTAAGGCGCACATACCTACGCCAGGTTTTGCACCTGATGCTGCAAGTGCTTTCCAGAATGGCATGGAGGTAGAACACGAAAAATTTGGCTTTGGAAAAATAGTAAATTTAGAAGGCAGTTTACCAGATGTAAAAGCTACCGTTTTTTTTCAGGGACTGGGAAATAAGCAGTTGTTGTTAAAATTTGCTAAATTGCGAATCGTTAAATAGATCAATTTCCCTTTAATGGGAAATTCTAACTGATTATAACAAATGAAATTCGATTACAATACCACAAGAAATCACCTGATTTTGGCTGAATACGGCCGCAATGTACAAAATATGGTAAAATACATTTGCGAGCTTGAGGATAGAGATGAGCGAAACAGATATGCCCAGGCGGTTATTGAGCTAATGGGTTTTTTAAATCCACATTTAAGGGATGTAGCCGACTTTAAACATAAGTTGTGGGATCATTTACACATCATTTCTGATTACAAGATTGATGTAGATGCTCCATATCCTAAACCAACGCCAGAGCAGGCAGCCGTTAAACCGAAGCATATTGGCTATCCGCAACAAAAAATAAGGTATAAACATTACGGAAGAACCGTAGAGGTTTTGATTGAAAAAGCTAAAGCTGTTGATGAGCCTGTACGCAGGGCCGAAATGGTTCAGGGAATTGCAAATTTCATGAAAATGGCTTACGTTCAATGGAATAAAGACAATGTTGCTGATGAGACCATCATCAAAAACCTGGGAGAATTGTCGTCAGGACAATTACAACTGGATGAAAATGTAAATCTTGCCAAGGTAGAATTTAAACCACAACCTACCGGAAGAAGTGCCTCAAATAATAACCGTGGGCGTAACAACAATAATAAAGGAAGGCAGAACAACAATAACAACAACCGCCCTTCTCGTAACAACAATTCAAAATCCAGACACTAGGTAGCCTTTTACTATAATATACAGCTTATTCATGAACGCATTTGAAATCATCGGTGGTGTAAAACTAAAGGGCGAAATTCATCCCCAGGGCGCAAAAAATGAAGCATTACAGATTTTATCTGCAGTTTTATTAACCGATCAAAAAATAACCATCAGCAACATCCCTGACATTAAGGATGTTAATAAATTAATTGAACTTCTGGCTGATCTAGGTGTAATTGTAGAACGCCTGAATAAGGATACCTATACCTTTGAAGCCAAAAACATCAACCTGGATTTTTTCCAGTCTGACGTGTTTAAAGCTAAGGGAGGAGGACTTAGAGGATCTATTATGATCGTTGGACCGCTATTAGCGCGCTTCGGTAAAGCAGCAATTCCTAAACCAGGAGGTGATAAAATTGGCCGTAGAAGATTAGACACGCACTTTTTAGGTTTTGAAAAGCTAGGTGCTAAATTCGTCTATGACAGTAAAAAGGAGTTTTTTAATGTAGATGCCACTAACTTACAGGGCGCTTATATTCTACTTGACGAAGCATCCGTAACCGGAACTGCGAATATTGTAATGGCAGCAGTATTGGCTAAAGGTATTACAACCATTTACAATGCAGCATGCGAGCCTTATTTACAGCAATTGTGTAAAATGCTGAATAGAATGGGTGCAAAAATATCAGGCATTGGTTCTAATTTATTGACCATAGAAGGCGTAAGTAAATTAGGTGGTACAGAACACAGAATGCTGCCAGATATGATTGAAATTGGCTCTTTTATTGGCCTGGCTGCAATGACTGAATCTGAAATTACCATTAAAAATGTGTGCTATTCAGAATTGGGTGTTATTCCTGAAGTTTTCAGGAAACTGGGAATACAGTTTGAACTAAAAGGCGACGACATTTACATTCCATCTCAAAAACATTATGTAATTGACACTTTTATTGATGGTTCTATCTTAACAATTGCCGATTCCCCATGGCCAGGCTTTACCCCTGACCTATTGAGCATTGTACTTGTTGTAGCCACACAAGCCAGAGGCTCTGTACTAATTCACCAAAAAATGTTTGAGAGCCGTCTATTTTTTGTTGATAAACTAATTGATATGGGTGCACAGATTATTTTATGCGACCCACATAGAGCAACAGTTAACGGAATAGATAAAAAATATAAATTAAGGGGGATCAGCATGACCTCGCCCGATATTCGTGCAGGTGTGTCCTTACTAATTGCAGCATTATCTGCTGAAGGAAAATCTACGATCTATAATATTGAACAAATAGAGCGTGGCTACCAGGATATAGACATACGCTTACGCGCATTAGGTGCTCAAATTAAGCGTGTAGAAGGATCTGGTCCAAGCCACTAAATTGAAATTATGAGGCCGCTGGAAAAAGATGTTATTATTTCAGCTAACGGTCTTCAGTAAAAGTGATTTTAGACCCTCTGTATTTTGCGCAGCTTAATACAGGCAGTCCAAAAATCACCTTTACTTTTTAAATCTATTTTGAACTACCCTGAAATTGCGTTAATGATATCATATTGAGTAATGATCTCAATCTTTCCTTGCTCATCCTCTACCAATACTGCACTATTTTCTTTGTTGATCAGGCCAGAAATACGGTCGATGGAGGTATTTAAATCCACAAAAGGAAAAGTAGCTGTCATGATCTCTTTAACAGGAGCAGATTTTAGCGAAGGATTTTCAAGCAATGCTTTCAGAATATCTCCTTCTGCAAGCTTCCCTACTACCATACCTTGCTGTATTACAGGTATCTGAGATATATTCAAAGTATTCATGGTATTGATTGCTTCTAAAATTGTCTTCTCACAATCAATGGTTAACAATTCTGTATGCTCCTTTTTAGCAATAATGGATTTGGCCGTTAACTTTTCATCTTTTAAGAAACCTCGCTCCCTCAACCAGTCCTCATTATACATTTTGCCCATATACCTGCTTCCATGATCATGGAAAATTACCACAACCACATCTTCTGGTTTAAGTTTATCTTTTAATTGTAGCAGCCCCGCGATAGCAGAACCAGCAGAGTTACCGGCAAATATCCCTTCTTTACGTGCAATATCACGCGTCATCAGCGCCGCGTCCTTATCGGTTACTTTTTCAAACAGGTCTATGATGTCAAAATTTACATTCTGTGGAAGGAAATCTTCTCCTATTCCTTCAGTGATATATGGATAGATCTCGTTCTTATCCATTATTCCTGTTTCTTTGTATTTTTTGAACACAGAACCATAGGTATCAATTCCCCAAACTTTGATATCAGGATTTTGCTCCTTTAAATATTTCCCTGTTCCGGAAATGGTTCCACCAGTACCTACACCGACAACCAAATGTGTAATTTTGCCTTCGGTTTGCGCCCATATTTCAGGCCCTGTTTGCTCATAATGAGCTTGGGTATTGGATAAATTATCATATTGATTGGGCTTCCAGGAATTGGGAACTTCACGCTCTAGACGTGAGGATACAGAATAATAAGACCTTGGATCTTCAGGATCAACATTTGTGGGACATACAATTACTTCTGCTCCAAAGGCCCTGAGCGCATCCACTTTTTCTTTAGACTGCTTGTCTGTAGTGGTAAAAATACACTTATAGCCTTTAATAATGGCGGCCATAGCTAGTCCCATTCCTGTATTTCCGGATGTACCTTCAATAATAGTACCTCCTGGTTTTAATGCACCGCTTTTCTCTGCATCGTCAATCATCTTTACGGCCATACGGTCTTTAATAGAGTTACCAGGATTGGTTGTCTCAATTTTAGCCAGCACAGTGGCCTTAACATCTTTAGTAATGTTATTCAATTTCACCAATGGCGTATTGCCAATTGTTTCTAAAATATTATTGTACCACATGCTACAAAAATACCATTTGAGGATGTTAATTCTACAAACAATTACATATTAAAAATATAATTCTGATACTAAATAAATAATAGAATTATATTTTATCCTACTAAGTATATAGACTTATAAACTTTCAATTTTATAGGTCATCGTAAAATGCATCTCAAATTAAATTGTAGATTTTACCTGGCAAAACAGTTAGTAATCCTTGAATTTCGAGATTTAAAAGGTGAATTGCCAGCTTACTTTGAGGAATAGATGTAGCTGCTGAAATCTCATCTATCAGCGCTGGAGATCGCCTGAGTAAATCAATAATTTGCTTTTCTTCGTCAATCAGATTGACATCCAGATTCCGCTGCACGGCAAACTGTGGCAGCTTTACATCATTCCAGCCCATATAATGAATAAGGTCTTTGCTATGGTTGATTAATGCAGCACTATTGTTTTTAATGAGATGGTTACAGCCCTCAGAATATTGATCTGTTGTTCTTCCTGGAAAAGCATATACATCTCTTGAGTAAGAGTTGGCAATATCTGCGGTAATCAATGCCCCTCCTTTAGCTGTGGCTTCTACAACTATCGTGGCATCAGTCATCCCTGCTATAATCCGGTTTCTTTTAGGAAAATTCTCTTTGTCCGGATTGGTGCCAAAAGGAAATTCAGTGAGCAACCCTCCATTCTGAGCCATTTGTTGTGCAATATTAGTATGCAAACTGGGATAGATCCGATCTAAACCATGCCCTAAAACGCCTATGGTAGAAACTCCCCGTTTCAAACACTCCTGATGCGCAGCTACATCGATGCCAAAAGCAAGACCACTTACCAATACTACGTCGTAACGCATCAGTTCTGCTGCCAATTGCTCACAAAGCCGTCTGCCATAGTCGGTAGCCTTCCTGGTACCTACTACGCTTACCATTCTTGGGTGATTGAGATCGGCAGTACCTTTATAATATAAAACAATAGGAGCATCCGCGCATTGCCTTAACCTCCGCGGATAATTATCATCACTGTAAAACAGTATTTCTATCTTTTGACGCTCAATGATTTTCAACTGTTGTTCTGCCAATTTTAGTGCATTTGTGTTCAAAATATGCTGAACTCTTGCTGCTCCAATACCATCTATGGCCAGAAGCTCTTTTTTGGAAGCTTTAAAAACAGCCTCTGCAGAGCCAAAATACGTTAATAGATTACCTGCATGGACATGACCAATGCCCTCTATAAAGCTTAGTGCGACTTTGTGAATTATACTCATAAGCTAAATTAACAAAATAACCAAGTCTACAAGATTCTAATTACAACAAAATATTTACTAAAATTAGAAAAGAAAAAAATAAAAACTATAGGGAAACATAACGCCTAAAATTGAGCATTGCAATAGGTAATAAAAAAACACTAATTACTGGGGGATATAAACAACGTATTTGGTTTCAAAAAAATCCTCTTCAAAATAATTTGAGAGTGGATAGAGTTCAGCTTTTAATCTTGACTCTTCAATTTCTTCTCTTAAATCTCCACCTTTTAAGTATAAAATACCATTAGGAATAGCGTTTTTATGCTCTTTACTGAATTTATCTTTTATCCAGGGATAAAAGTCAATTAGTCGTGTTACCGCTCGTGACACTACAAAATTATACTTATCTGTAATTTGCTCGGCACGCGAGTGACTTGCTTTTACATTGGTTAAACCTAGCGCTGCAGCAACCTCCGTTACTACTTTTATTTTTTTACCTATGGAATCTACCAAATGAAATTGCGTTTCCGGAAATAATATCGCCAATGGGATTCCTGGAAATCCACCACCGGTACCTACATCAAGTACCTTTTCTCCGGGTTTAAAGCTGCAAAATTTAGCTATTCCAAGAGAATGTAAAATATGGCGTTCATACAGCTCATCGATATCTTTTCTGGAAATGACATTGATCTGTGCATTCCAAAAGCTGTATAAATCAAATAATTGATCAAACTGAGCAATTTGAGTTGCTGTGAGCGCTGTAAAATACTTCTGAACTAATGCTGATTTTATTTCCACTGTGCTTTTTTGACAAATATAGACAGAATGCCGTTAATGACTAAAAAAATGAATAAGAGCGGATCAAGTATGGGAAACCACCAACGTAATCCAGGATAATTTAGGCGGGTTAACAACCTGGGATAAATAAAAGAACGCAGCAGAATACTCAAGGCAAAAATGCCTAAGGCCAGGTACAACGTTGATTTAAAGCAAAGAAGAACAACGAGTACTGCATAAAACAGGAATTGAAACAGAATTTGCGAGGTTAAGATGAATTTATGTTTGTCTTTATATAATTTACCTGCCCCGAAGTGACGCTTCTTTTGTACCAGATATGATTTTAAAGTGGTTTTTGGTACAGACCATACCTGTGCTAACTGATTAATTCTAATTTCTATATTTTGCGCATTTGCATTTGCATTTACAAATAAATCATCGTCCCCGGAAGTAACATGCATGTGTGCCGCAAAGCCTTTATTTTTGAAAAATAGTGTTTTTTTATAAGCAAGGTTCCGCCCAACGCCCATATATGGCATTCCTTTTAAAGCGTAAGACAAATAGTTTACAGCAGTAAAAAATGTTTCAAATCTGATTAAACTGTTGATGAGTCCGGCTTTTTTAAAGTAGGGAGAATAACCAAGTAAAATCTCTGTATTTTCATTTGCTGGTGGTTGCATCCCCATCAGCCATTGAGAAGACGCCGGCATACAATCTGCATCTGTGAACACCAGCCAATCGTTTGAGGCAGCTTTTATGCCCATGGTAATGGCAAATTTCTTGCCTGCAATAAATTTATCCCCCTCTGAGACAGTGACGATCTTCAGTCTCGGGTAGGTTAAAGCAAATGCTTCCAAAAGCTCCTGTGTACCATCCCAGGAGCGGTCGTTAACTACAACCACTTCAAAATCAGGATAATCCTGCTCCATCACCGAGGGCAGATATTGTTTTAAATTCTCTACCTCATTTCTAGCGCTTATAACTACACTTATGGGTTTAAATGCCGTTTGAAGTACAGGTTCTACTTCTACATTTAATAGTTTTGAATGCACAAACAAACTAAAATACAGCTGTACAAGAAAACAAAATATAAATATGCCAAGGAGGCAGGTTTCTAATAAGGTCAAATTCACGATATATACAAAGAAGGCAAATTTCTGATTTTTAATCTGTAATGCGGGGTTATGTTGATAAAAAATTTAACCACTTAATCGCTCCTTTTTTGCTATTTTTGGGCGATGAATTTTACCCTGGAGGCAAACGACCCACATTCCAAAGCCCGTGCAGGAACAGTAACTACTGCACACGGCGAGATACAAACACCCATTTTTATGCCTGTAGGCACCGCTGGGACTGTTAAAGCAGTACACCAACGCGAGTTAAGAGATGACATTAAAGCTCAGATTATTCTTGGGAATACCTATCATTTGTATTTAAGACCCGGGCTGGATATTATAGAAAAAGCCGGTGGCCTGCATAAATTTATAGGTTGGGAACGCCCGATCTTAACAGACAGCGGAGGATATCAGGTATATTCACTCAGCAAAGTCAACAAAATTAAAGAGGAAGGTGTAACCTTCAGGTCGCATATTGATGGTTCTAAACACCTGTTTACTCCAGAAAATGCAATGGACATTCAACGAACTATTGGGGCAGACATTATAATGGCCTTTGATGAATGTACACCTTACCCCTGCGATTATAAATATGCAGCCAATTCCATTAACATGACACATCGCTGGTTGAAGCGTTGCTGTGCACGTTTTGACGCTACCCAACCTAAATACGGATTTGATCAAACCCTATTCCCTATTGTTCAAGGTTCTGTTTACAAAGACCTAAGGGTTAAATCTGCAGAATTTATTGCCGCTATGAATAGAGAAGGCAATGCAATTGGAGGGTTATCTGTAGGGGAACCCGCAGAAGAAATGTATGGTATGACGGAAGTAGTATGTAATGTATTGCCGGCAGATAAGCCCCGCTACCTAATGGGTGTTGGCACGCCAATTAACATATTGGAAAACATAGCACTTGGAATAGATATGTTTGATTGCGTAATGCCAACCAGAAATGCACGAAACGGGATGCTTTTTACAAGAAATGGAATCATAAATATTGGTAATAAAAAGTGGGCGGATGATTTTTCACCGCTTGATGCTGAAAGTGACTTATATGCAGATCAGGTTTATTCTAAGGCTTATTTGAGGCATCTTATGCACAGCAAAGAAATGCTTGGCGCACAAATTGCTACTTTACATAACCTCCATTTTTATCTTTGGCTGGTTAAAGAAGCTCGAGAGAAAATTATTAGCGGTGAGTTTTACGCCTGGAAAAACAAAATGGTTGGGGTTTTAGGCAACAAACTATAAATGAACATCATCAAAAACAGAATCAAAATTATTGACTGGTACATCATCAGCAAATACCTGGGTACATTTATTTATACCCTATCTGTATTTGTAGTGATCATTGTCATTTTTGACCTGTCGGAGAAACTGGACGATTTCCTTGGCAATAACCTGAGCTTTTGGCAGGTAATTACCTTATACTACGCCGGATCCATTCCATTTTACGTAAATATGCTCTCTCCGCTCATCAATTTTATAGCAGTTATTTTCTTTACTGCAAAGATGGCCGACCAGACTGAAATTGTACCGATATTGAGTGGCGGGGTAAGTTTTAATCGTTTCCTGGCACCTTATTTTATGTCAGCTTTTATCATATTCTCTTTTAATCTTGCTTCCAATCTCTATATCCTTCCTTATACTAATCAAATCAAAAACAACTTTGAAAATACCTATATGAAGAAAGATGATCCGGCAAGCAAACAGAACATCCACATGAAGCTTGACGATCATACCTATATCTATATGGAGAGCTTTGACAACCGTTCAAAATCAGGCTATAGGTTTTCTTTGGACAATTTTGACGGTGATATACTCAGGAAAAAGTTAGTGGCCGACAACATTAAATGGGACTCTGTTAAACGTTCCTGGAAGCTTACAAATTACTCTATAAGGAATGTGAACGGGCTAAAAGAAACCTTTGTTAGCGGAGCAAGTTTAACTAAAGATACGGTGTTAGATATGCGGCCTGATGACTTCTCTGTATTTGACAACATCTATGAGAATTTAAGCAACAGAGACCTGTCAACCAAAATAAAAAAGGAGAGATTTAGGGGATCTGGCATTATGAACGACTTACTTTATGAGCAATATAAACGTTGGCTACAGCCACTTTCGGCATTTGTACTTACACTTATCGGCGTTGCCTTATCATCCAGAAAGGTTCGTGGAGGCGTTGGCCTGCCGCTTGGAATAGGTATATTTCTTAGTTTCGCTTATATTGTAGTGAACCAGTTTGCAAAAATGTTTACGCTAAAAGGTGGTATTCCACCACTCATTTCTGTACTTATCCCCACCATTTTCTTTGGCATTTTAGGATTGTACTTACTTAAAAAAGCACCAAAATAATTCCTCAACATGGCTGATAGTAGCGCCGAAAGCTCTAAAAAAAACCTGATTATCCTTCACCTCACCGTAATTATATGGGGTTTTACAGGTGTTTTAGGTGGATTAATCTCCGTTAATGCTGTACAAATGGTTTGGCATAGAGTCTTAATTGCAACCATAACGCTACTTTTGTACTTCTTTTTTAGCAAGAAGAGCCTTAAAATTACTCAAAAAAACCTCCTGCAATACTTTCTTACTGGTGGTTTAGTAGCCTTGCATTGGATTCTATTTTTCCATGCCATCAAGGTTTCAACAGTCTCTGTTGGCCTTGTTTGTTTGTCTTCTTTCACTTTATTTACAGCCATTTTAGAGCCCCTTATTAAGAAAAAAGCGATTGAAATTGGCGACATTACTGTTGGCTTTATTATCATTTTAGGCATTTATCTGATCTTTAAATTTGAAAGCCAGTACACTTTAGGGATAGTTTTAGGCCTCTCATCTGCTGTTGCATCCAGCCTTTTTTCCATATTTAACTCCACACTTATTCAAAAAAATGATGCCATCACCATCGGATTTTATGAGATAGCAGGCGCCTTTTTATGGATTACGTTGTACCGTATAGCAGATGGAAGTTTGGTTAATGAGCGCTTTAATTTAAGTGGCGCGGACTGGATTTACCTCTTTCTTTTGGGTACGATTTGCACCGCTTTAGCTTACGTTGCCGGCGTATCTGTAATGCGAACTTTGTCTGCTTTCAGAGTTGCCTTAATCACCAATCTCGAACCAGTTTACGGAATCATATTGGCCTTCTTTTTTTTCGGAAACAAGGAGACAATGAGTACTGGTTTTTACCTCGGTGCCGGATTAATTCTGGGTTCTATTTTCTTATACCCTATCTACAAAAAGCGTAAAAACAAAAACTAATTTCCCTCAATCTCTCCCGCTAAAAAGCGTATCCACTTTAAGTTTTATACCTGCCGAGGCTTCGATCAAAGCCGAAAAATTCAATCCTATTTAGCGAGTAAAACAGCAAATTAAACACTACAAATTCTGCATTAATTGACCTTATTGAAACCGATAAATTTCGGCTAAAACCCGCTCTTCAAACTCGCATTTTTAATTGGTTATTCCAAAAAAACACTGGTCAAAAAATTCAAAAAACTTCCCATAGCCATCTTGAGATGCAGCAGATTTTGTATACAGAATTCATTTTACAATGAAAATTTAAGTTTAAATTCCCGCATAAATAGTGTACCTTAAGCACGGAATTAAAAGTAATTAGGAAGACGCTAATTTTTGCTTAAACCAGCTTTTAAATGAAATAAAAAATCTGATTTAAACCAGAAAAATGGATCATATAATTTACAAATATCACATTAAATATGAATCACTTAAATAGTTTATATAAAAAATAACATTATATAAAACCCCAAATACAATATTCAAAAAACTAACAATTTTAGCAATCACACTATATGCCTCCTAAAAACATAAACAAATATCACTATATCAAGATATTAGCATATATTACATTAAGTTTAATTTCACATTGTGTTTATGGACAAATTTACCTTGGAGAACAGAACCCACTTAGTGTAAAATGGAGACAAATTAAGAGTGCTGGATTTAAACTCATCTACCCAGTTGAGCTGGAAAAAGAAGCCCAAAGAATGGCAAACACAATCCCTTTTATTTTCCCGAAAGACGGAGCCAGCTTAGGTGTTCAAAAAACCACTATCCCCATCGTATTTCAAAATCGCGGCGTGGTTGCAAATGGCTTCGTTCAACTTGCACCAAAAAAGTCAGAATTCTTTACTACTCCACCGCAACAATTCGACAGTCAGGACTGGCTCAATAATCTTGCAGTTCATGAGCTTCGACATGCCGCTCAATTTGATAAATTGACCCGGGGCCGCCCCTACCCTTTTCCCGAGGAAATCTATTATGCAGTGATGGGCGCAAGCATACCACTTTGGTTTTTTGAAGGAGATGCAGTGAGCACGGAAACATCACTTACAAATGCTGGCCGCGGAAAACAACCGTCATGGATTATGCCTTATCGAACAACGTTACTAAACAACAAAAATATCTCTTATACCAAAGCCCAGTTTGGCTCTCAAAAAGATGTAACCCCCGGCTACTATCAACTCGGCTACCTGATGGTATCTGCCTTAAGAAATGAATTTGGAAAAGGTATTGCAGACAGCTTGCTTTCCGACATCAGGGACAGGCCGGTCAGGCTTTACCCATTTTCCAACAGCCTTAAAAAATTTACAGGCAGAGGCAGCAGAGCGTGGTACCTGCACACTACTGCAGAAATCAAAAAAGCATGGCAACAGCAGGACGAAGAAAACTTTTCAATCAACTACACCAAACTTCACAAACCTGCAACATACGCTACAGATTATTTCTTACCGGTAAGACTACCTTCCGGCGAAATTCTTGCGCTCAAGCAGAGTAAAGCCGAAACCGCCCACTTCGTACTAATTGACTCCACAAAAAAGGAACGAAATCTTTTTGGCATCAGTTATCAGGAACAACCCTGGTTTAGTTACGCAAATGGAATTTTGGTTTGGGACGAGATTCGCTACGATCCAAGATTTAGACAGAGGAGCTACAGTGTCATCTGTTCTTACAATTTTGACAATCGCAGTTTCAGAAAATTAAGCACCAAATCCAGAATCTTCTCGCCATCGCTTTCTGCTGATGGAAAAAAAATTGTTGCCGTCCAGGTGGACCTCAGCAACAACAGTCGCCTCATTGAACTGGAAACAGAAACAGGAAAAATTATCCGCAGCTATCAAAATCCGGAAAATGCCATCCTCCAGACCCCCTCTTTTGATGAAAGCGGAACTACCATAGCTTTTGTGAGTGTGACCGAAAAAGGAAAATCCATCAAAACCATTAATCAACAAGGAAAAATCAAGAACCTAATTGTCAACTCAGCACAGCAGCTTAGCAGGCCAATTTTTATTTCCTCAAATATCGCATTTAACGCCCACTACAGCGGAATCGACAACATCTACAGCATAGACACCGCATCAAAGAAAATCAGCGCTCTGAGCGCCTCTAAATACGGCGCTTTTAATCCATCAAAAAATAGTGCCAGCAATGACATCCTTTTCAACAACTATAATCTTCAGGGCTATGAAATCGCTGAAGCTAGTTTTAAGCCCCAGGACACAACTAAAAACAATTTTATATACTTTGGATCGTCAGCAGAAAAACAAGAGCACACAGGCAATGTTTTTAAAGCTATCCCAGACAGCGTTTACACTTCGACTCCTTACGGCAGGTTCAGTCACTTCTTCAATTTTCACAGCATAAGTCCTCAAGTAGAAAGCGACTACATAGCAGGCTTAAGATTAAAATCCAACAACCTGCTCAATACAATTGATTTTTACGCCGGAGCAGACTACCACCGGGATCTCGGCAGGTTTGCTTATGTTGCAGGCTTGAGCCTAAAAAGTTTTTACCCGATTTTGAACCTAAGCTATCAAAACAGACCTGTGAGAAATTTTTACAGTTCTGCACAAGGCATACGTCAGGGAGACTGGCGGGAAAACTACTATGCATTCAGCGTACAGGTTCCGGTGAACTTAAATGCACTAAATCACAATTACAGCATTTCAGTTAGCACAGGCACAAGCTACACCAAAAGGTACATGCCGCAAAACCTACCTTCAAATTTCATTACTGAACTTCAATTTCCGATAAGCTACAGCTTTTCGTTTTCGCACACCGTTAGACAGGCAGAACGTGATGTTGCCCCAAAGTGGGGGCAGATTTTGAGACTGCGTTACCTTTATCAGCCATTTGACAAAAGCTTACCAGGCGAGTTATTTTCTGCAGCAGGTTTTCTTTACTTTCCCGGATTAGCCAATAACCACAACTTTCTGGCAAACTTTAATTATCAAAACGCAACGGGCGTTAGAAGATACAACACAGATATCAATACCGTTGCAGGCTACAACAACGTTGCAGCAAAATCCACTTTAAAAAATACACTTCTGTTTGGCTACAGCTTCCCAATTGCTTTTCCAGATTTTGAGGTTGGTCCTCTTGCTTACATTAGAACTGTAAGAGCGGGCTTATTTTGCCATTACGAAAACATCGGCAAAGAAACCAACCTCAGCCAGCCTAAAACCTATGGTTTTGAATTTCGAAGCAAAATGAATGCGCTCCGTTATGACCCTATCCTGGAAGTAGGCACAAGATTTGTTTTTGTTAACAAAACCTACAACCAAAACCCTATATTCGAATTAATTTTAAACTACAACTTTTAAGCTATGAGGGCGAAAACTATTTTCACAATTCTTTTTACTGTGATCATCACCGTTTTTTTAATGATCAATACCGATGCAGTGGAGTTTAATTTTATCTTCGGTAAAGCAGAAGTTTCAAAACTTCTGGTAATTGGAATTTGCACTTTTATAGGTTTTATTCTTGGTTATTGGGTAGGACGACCCAGAACAGTGATTAGCACCTATGATGATAAGTTTGAAAATGAAAAGACTCAAGCGGAAACAAAAGGAGTTTTAAGTGATGAAGACAGGGATTACATTTCGTAATCTACCTGTCAAAAGACTTCAGAAAACCATCAAGCACCCATCAATTCTTTTTAGGATAGAACCTATCTATACACTGGCTTAACAATCTTGATAAGTCAATTTTATAAGTCCCCTTCATTTTTTTAAAAACAACATGTGTAGTATTACTCTCAATACCACCATATCTGTATATTTTTTGCAATGTAACCTCTCCAAATTCCTTTATATCTTTTGTTACAATCCTCAGTAAAACATCTCCGGGAGAGGCCATAAGATCACATTGGACTATTTCGGGAATTTCTTCAATAAGCGCACGAAAAGTTTCAAAAAATTCATTTGAATTTGTTGATAATTTCAAAAACAACAGCGCTTCGAATTTTTTATCCACCATATTGGGATTAAGTACAGCAACATAACCTTGTATGTAACCTAAATTCTCGAGTCTTTTAATTTTGGACTTAACAACGTAATTGGGTATTTTAACCAGAAGAGATAACTCTGCAGTGCTAATCCGAGCATTAATTTGCAGGTGATTTAAAATATTGATATCGGCTTCATCTAACTTTAAGTGCATAAAAATCTAATTTTAATAAATATCACAAATAACCACAACTAATAACCCAAATTCAAACTCATAAAACAAACACAAAATTAATATAAAATCGCAATAGTATGTTTTTTATTATAAATAAAAATAATATTAATTTTAAACAAAAATACACCCCCATAAAAACCTATAAATCAATTCATTATTAGCACACGTTAAAAATCATGATAAAGTTTGATTGTTCGAGCCGGTTTCGGCTCGAAACAGCAAAAAAATAGCATACAAAAAAAGAGGGGGCTGTATCAAAAATGATACAGCCCCCTCTTTGAGTGATGAAGACCGGGATTACATTTCATAAAGCCAAATTGGTGTTTATGGATTTAGTAAAATTTCAATTTGCTGTGTAAGTTTAGCTTCAATTTCTGCACCTTCAAAACCAACGGTTTTAAACTGTAGCTTTCCGGCTTTATCTAAAAGAGCAACAGCTGGAATGACTGTGAAACCAACTTTTTCGCTAATGTCCTTATCGTTATTAAAATAGACAGGAAATGTATATTGATTATTCTTTTTAACCCAACCCCTGGCATCGTCAATGCTGTTTCTGGCTCCGCTATTGGTGATCATGAAAACCACATCTGGATTGTTTTTGTAGTTATCATAAACTTTTTGAACGTAAGGCAGCTCTTGCATACACGGAACGCACCATGTTGCCCAAAAATCCATCACAATTACCTTTCCTTTTAAGGCTTCAATACTGACAACTTTGCCTTCTAGATCAGTAATACCTTTTAATTCTGGTTGGGGTTTATTCATCAGCTGCTTTCTAAGCAATGCTTTCAACTGAGCTGTTTTTAATTCCGCTAATGTTTTCAGTTTGACATTGAAATCTGTTACTGAAGGATGAAACTTCAGAAAATTTATTTTCGCAGATCGAATAACAACAGTATCGGAAGGATCTTTTAACAGAACCTTCCAAAGTGCTTCATATGCTTTCTTAGGATTTCCTGTGTGCTCATATATAACCGCTACGTTCATTAAGCCTTCATTACTTTCTCCAGCATTCTCAGATTTGCCAGCATACATTATCGCAGCAGTTTTGTCTTTCAGGTACAATTTATTTAGCGCAATAATAGAAAGCAAACCTGATTTTGCTTCCGCCACTGCTAAAACACGAACACTATCGGGCACATAAGGCAAAATGTAACCAAATTCAGGAAAGTACCTAATCAAACCAACCGGCCATTGATCCGCCATCTTAAGTGATTGTTCTGCATATGCAACTGCAGTATCAGGCGCCAACTTGTTTTTGGTTAGCAAGGCTGCAATATCCTTCAATTCTTCTGGAGTATGAGGGCTCTTTTTTCCTATACTTCTTCTGGCATGATAAGTTGCTTTAGCTGCATTTCCCGCTTTAAGATAGTGTTTAAATAAAATGCCGTGTATTTGAGTAAAGTTTTCCTCTTCTTTTTGCCCTACAGCTTTTAGCAAATCTTCCAGTTGTGAAATTCTTTTGGCTTCATCTTTTTCTTTTGCTATGACAGAGATTTTACGATCTCTGGCCAAGGCTGAATTAGGATAACGCTGGGCAAATACTTTATAAACTGAATCTGAACGGTTCTCACCTATAGTAAAATAGCTGGCAGTAACGCTATTCAAATTAGCACCCGAGGCCGGAATTTCATCCAGTCTGGCAGCAATTAGCCTTCTAGCTTCCTCACGAAACCTCTGTTTCTCCTCGGGAGTTTTAGCAGCATTCATTTGTACTACAGGAACAAAAACTTTAGCTTCAAAATTATCAGGATACAGTTCTAACTCTTTTTTTAATAGACCAAGCTGCATAGGCCTCAGACCGGGCGACTTTGGCATTTCAAAAGCCAGGCTATAACACTCATACAAGTAACTTGATTTTTCTCTTTTATTGCCGTTGTAAACTTTCAGGTTATAGTGGCGATCGGCAGATGGCTGATCTACCAGATCTCCGCTTTGAAAAGTAAAAGAGGCAAAGGCTGCATATCTTGGCAATACAAAAGAAGTTACCCAGTCATTTCCCCGCCGTTCTAGAGGAAGAGTTTTCAAGGGCAATTCAAAAAACCTTGTAAAAGTAAAATTCAGGGTTACTGAAGATGCTTCCCTTCCAATTTTGGCGCCTGCTGCACCTGTGTGATAAGTAATGGTTATTTTATCACCACGCTGTGGCTTTTCCGGTTGTATTTCAACAACCTGTGCCTGTAGTTGCTGCGCAGCAACTACAAGACAGATCATCATCAATATATTTTTGATCATAAGAAAAGTCGTTAAAAGTATCCCAGGTTTTGTGTTAAGGCATTATTTGTTTTCCTGGCATCAGAAGGAACAGGCATTAATATCGCTGTAGATTTCCAATTGGGCTTGGTTAATGGTAGCACGTCATCAGCACGTGTTTTAGTTGCGTCGCCAGTTACGCTTTTCCATCTTTTTAGATCATACCAGCGGTGGCCCCATTCTGTGAATAACTCTACCCGGCGCTCCTGTTCTACCAGTAGCATACCAGCAGCTATTGATGTTGGTAAGGCAACAGGTCCAAGGCCAGCACGCAAACGGATCACATCCAGGTCTTCCTTACCTAACTGCAATTTATTCTGCTGTGTACGGGCTTCCGCGCGAATCAGGTATGCTTCGGCAAAGCGCAATACCATAGAATACTCATTAACGCCTGCGGTACTTGTGCGAATCTTGTATTTGTATGGATAGGTATGTGTTAAAGGTGGAACTGCAGAAGTCGTGTAAACACCAGTCCAATTTGCCTTTCTTAAATCATTTGCTTCAAAAGCATCCACTAACCCACCGGTACCTTTTGTTAACCTATAATAAGCAACCGGAGCGGCTAAGTTTGCCGGAACAAAAGTAAAACCTTCCCAGGTATTTCTTCCGCCACCTTCGTTTACAACTTGTAACTGCCAAACGGCCTCCTCACTATTTTTCAGGAATGTTTTATTCATATCTGCACCCTGCAATAATTTATAGTTCTGGTTATTTATGACTTCAGTGGCTTCAATTTCTGCTTGCGCATTATTACCTGTATATAGGTAAGCCCGTGCAAGCAATAATCCAGCAGCTCCTCTTGTTGGTCGCGTGCGCGCACCTCCAGTGGGATAGTTAATATTTAGCAGAGATTTTGCAGCAACGAGATCTGCCAATATAGAATTGTACACCTGTGCTACGGGTGTTCTCGGCAGATCAGTATTTGTACGCACATCTGTATTTAAAATCAATGGTACATCGCCAAAAGTATTTACCAGATAAAAATACAAAAAGGCCCGCATAAACTTTGCTTCTCCCATTAGCTGGTCTTTAACAGCTGCACTTAAAGTTGTAGAAGCGGTTAAGCCCTCAACAATTGCATTGGTGCGATAAATATAATCATAAGGCTCAGACCAAAGCTGTCCCACAAAACGGTTAGATGGTAATACTTTATTGTTTTTAAACTCTTCCCATTCTGCCGTAGATGTAAGTGCATAGGTAAATTCATCTGCATTCATCCCACCCATAAACATGGTCACTAAATTGGCGTAAAAATAATTGTAAGCGTTCATATCAGAATAAACGCCAACCATTGCCGCAGTGGCCGTTTTATCATTCACAAAAACACTCTGCGAAGCAAGTTCTGTTCTAGGTGGCTCTACCTCCACAAATTTTTTGCAGGAAACCGTTAGCGTAAGTAAAATAGCTAAGGTCAAATATATGTTCGTTTTCATTGTCTTAAATTTTAGGAGTTAAAATGAAACTTGCAAACCAGCGGTATATACACTTAAAGGAGGCAAAACCAATCCTTTAGTTTCAGGATCAAATCCATCATATTTGGTAATTGTGAAAAGGTTCTGTCCCTGCACAAAAAGTGTAAGATTGCTGATTTTTAAGTTTTTCACTACAGAAGTTAAATTGTAACGCAGAGCCACATTTTTTAATCGAATAAAAGAAGCATCTTTCCAGTTTGCACTGGAGGTACGCCAAAAACCATAAGCCTGGGCCGCATCAGAACTTCCACTAGCGGTAGCAACCGGAATATCGGTAATCTGACCAGGTGTAGTCCATCTGTTTAATGCGCTAATGTCTTTATTTCCTAATGAACCATATGGGCCAGATAAATATCCTGAATTTAATGATGGCCCTTCCTGTTTTACAAATTGAAAAAAGAAATCCAGACTCCAGTTTTTATAACTAAAGTTATTTGACATACCACCGTAATATTGAGGAGTTATAGTACCCAAAATGGCTAAGTCTTCTTCTTCCGAAATTTCTTCGTCACCATTTCTATCTACAAAAGTAGGCAGGCCAGTTTGCGAATCAATTCCAGTAGACTGGTAGCCGGTAGTTACATTGATAGGCTGTCCAATGAAATATCTGTCGGACAAAGAAGAACTTTCCAAACCAGGATATTCTAACAATTTGTTGCTGGCACTAGTAACGTTAAATGATGTATTCCATTTAAAATCATCATTGTTGACATTGATGGAATTTAGCTCCAGCTCAAAACCTCTGTTTTCCAATTTTGCTGGAAGGTTGGCAAGATAGGAAGGAAAACCAGATTGAGGAGACAATGGATAATCGATAAGCATGTTCCCTGACCTATTCCGGTAATAAGCAGCAGTTAACAGTACTCTGCTTTTAAAAAATCCCAATTCCATAGCAAACTCAAGTTTACGGCTTACCTCCCATTGATAAACAGGATTGGCAAAGCGTGTCGGGAACAAGGTCCCTGAACCAGCGTATGGAAAACTTGCCGAACTCCAACTATCATAATATTGATAATCACCAATTTGGTCATTACCTGACGTACCGTAACTTCCTCTTAATTTACCAAAACTTAAGAAATGGAGGTTATCCTTCACTAACGATTCGTTGCCAAATAACCATGCTGCACCTACTGCTCCGAAATTCCCGAATTTTTTATCCGGACCGAAGCGCGAAGAACCGTCACGACGGAAGGTTCCATTTATAATATATTTCTCATCCCAATTATACGTTGCCCGTCCAAATATCGAAGTATATTTATAATCTGTATAATTATATCCTCTTGAAGTTAGGGCAACCGCAGCATAAGGATTCTTTAACTGCTCATCACTGGCGAATCCGCTACCCAATAGATTCTGACCTTCTCTTAGATTAGATTGGAAGGTACCACCAGCTAGCAAATTTAGTTTGCCCTTGCCAATATTACGAACATAATCTAATTGAGGTTCAACAATGTAAGAGTTCACTTCATTATTTCCATAGGCTCCTGTACTGGCAACATACTGTGTAGGATTGGAAGATATTTCAGGTACTGTCTGCGTCTGGTTCATAGTTATGCGGTTATAACCTAAGCTAACCTGAGCATTTAAACTTGGCAAAATAGCATACTTTGCCAGCACATTACCAAACAAGTTGTTATTTCTGGACTCATATTCCCGTTCAAATAAGGCAAAGGGATTTTGCGTGTTACCTACCCAAAAATACTTACCATCAGGCTGATAAACGGGCATGTTTGGCGAAAGATTGTAGTACTGGGTCATATCTGTAACAAATGAATTGTTCCAGTCACCCACATATTTCACAGAAGTATTCAGCGTAAATTTATTATCCAACGATTTATGGTTCACATTAAAATTAAGGGCACCACGTTTGTAATCCTGATTTCCAGGAGTCACGTTTCCTTCTTTTCTGTAGGTTCCGCTCAATAAAAAATTAGTCAATTCAGAACCACCAGAAACAGAAAGCTGCGCTTCATTAAATCTTGCCGTATTGCCTGTTAATTTTTCTTGCCAGTTGTTGTCCAAATTTTGGTCCCAACTCAGCAAATCAGGGGCATTGTCTACATCTGGAGTTGTGCCGTCATTCGCAAATGCTTCCTTACGTAGCAAGAGGTACTGTTGAGCATCCAGCATTTTAATTTTATGGTTTACAAAGGCGGCGCCGCTGTACACTTTTGCATCAACAGAAGTCTTTCCGCTTTTTCCTTTTTTCGTCGTAATCAAAATCACACCATTAGCGCCTCTTGATCCGTAAATCGCTGTAGCATCGGCATCTTTCAAGATATCAATACGTTCGATGTCTGATGGGTTAATGCTGTTTAAAGGACTTGTCTGACCATTAGCACCACTGAATTGGTTTAGTGGCTCAGAAATAAAGGGCATTCCATCAATAATGTAAAATGGATCATTCCCTCCCAAAATTGAATTGATACCACGTAACCGTACGGTATAAGCAGAACCAGAATATCCTGTGGTAGCTGTAATGTCTAAACCAGCGACTCTGCCCTGCAAGGCAGCTAATGGATCCGAAACAGGTTGGCTTGCTATATCCTTTGCTGTAATAGAAGTTACAGAACCTGTACTTACCCTTTTGGTAGTGGTACCGTAACCAATTACAACAACTGCATCCAGCGTACCCGCTTCAGGCTTAAGGTTGATGTTCACGACTTGTCCAGCTTCTGCTTTATATTCCTGGGCTGCATAACCGATGTAACGAAATACAAGATAAGCAGTATTACCTGTGACATCAATAGCATACTTCCCGCTAGAAGTTGTACTTACCACATTAGGTTGGCCTTTAACCCTAACAGAAACACCTGGCATGGGCTGTCCATTTTCATCCCGTACTGTTCCGGTAATTTGCTTTTGCTGACCTGAGGCTAAAACCTCTAAAGTGTTAGTTTCAGTTGTCTTATACAATATAATACTGTTATTTAGCTGCCGGTACAAAATTCCTGTACCAAATAACAACTGGTCCAGTGCACTTTTAACTGTACGAGTTTGCGCCAGCAAACTCACCTGGTTAAATGCGCCCAGTAGTTCCTTTTTATAGGCAAACCTAAAGTCAGTCTGGTTTTCAATTTGCGATAAGGCATTTTTTAGCGGGGCTTTGTTTAAGCCAAACGATACGGTTACTTCATCAAGCGACTGCGCTTTGGTACTGGAAGCCATCAGTCCGCTTACGCTTGTAAGAATTGTTATCAACAGGACTGCGTTAATCTTCATAAAAAAACTGACTTTTTTAAAATTAAACGTAAAATTCATAGCCGGAAGATACCGGCTTGCATAAGGGGTAAAATTGTAATACATTGCATTGGTTTTAGGTTGAACACTTGAAAATTTAAGACCAATTTTACAAGCCCCGGTTGCAGCCGGGGTTTGCTTTTTTAAGGTCTGTGGGGTATTATTAAGGTGGTGAATTCATATTCTTTTATTTTAACAGATTAGCAGCCTGATCCATCGATAGTTACCACTCCAGAATTTAGCGTGAGGCTGGCACCTGTAATGTCACCGAGAACTGTCAATACCTGACTAATCTCATTTCTATTTAAAAAAGTGGCTGTAAAACGGCAGTCCTTAACTTTATCATTTTTAAAGCGGACACTAATTCCATAACGTTCAGTAATCATTTTAGCAGCATCAGCCAGTGTAATATCGTCCATAATCAAATCAGACTTTTTCCAGGCTAATATCGACTCCACTTTTACGTTACTTTTTATAGGTGGAGCTTGCTTATTCCAAACTAATTGTTGATCTGGAGTAAGTATAGCAAGGGTTTTCTGCTCATCTTGCACCATCACTTTACCTCTTGTTACCGTTACGGTTACTCCAGCTTCAGCGTGGTAGGCACTTATATTAAATGCTGTTCCTAAAACAGTAGTCTTAATTTTGCCTGTATGGATAATGAAAGGATGTTTAGCATCATGCTTAATGTCAAAATATCCTTCACCTTCCAAAGTGACCTCTCTATTAGCACTTCCGGCAAAACTTTCCGGATAATCTAGATGGCTATTTGCATTTAGTTGAACAGAACTGCCATCTGGTAATTTGATCCATTTGTGTTCAGCACTTTTTACTACTGAAGGGACAGGCAAAGCGACTTTCACTACTGGCTGTGGATTTTTGATTTGAGGAGCTTTTAAAAACCAAAAGCCAATTCCGACACAAACGATTAACCCTGCCGCGTAAGAAATCCAATTATAAAGTTTTGGAGCTTTAGATACAATGCCTGCCGATATGCTGATTCTATTAAAAAGCTGTACTTCATTTATACCGGGATCAACAACTGCTTCATCAGAAAGCCGATTTCCGGTCTCATCAATAGCTTCTTTCCATTGCTGTTCATAAAAATCTTCACGCATCAGTTTCTGAACTCTTTCAATCTCAGATGGCGTGCAACGGTTTTCTATAAAATCAATAAATAACTGTTTAATATTTTTTTCCAATTTGCTCTGCTGTTTTATGTAATACACACAAACTGGCAAATACATGTACCCGATTTTGAAAAAAATTAGATTTTATAAAAAATCATTAAAACTAGAGCACCATTACGCACCATAAATTCACGAATGGTACGCAATGCCTTTACCATTTGGCTGTTTACAGTAGTATCTTTTATACCAAGCTTTTCAGCAGCCTGTTTATAGGAATATCCGTGGTTGCGGCACAAATCATATATAATTCTGCGTTGTGCGGGAAGTTGCGCTATTGCAGTTTTGATAATGTCGCTGGTTTCCCTACGCTCTGTAAACTGCAGACCGTCTTCTGAAGTAGCAAGTGCACTGGAGATGATTTCGTCTGAGATCCATGTTTCGCGAGAAGCTCGTCTAATAGTATTTAGAGCAAGGTTTTTAGTTAACGTGTATAAATACGATTGCAAGGAACGGTCAGTTTGAACACCTGCTGCGTTTTCCCATAACTTCACAAAGGTATCGTGACTAATATCTTCTGCAAGCATAGGAGACTTCACAATACTTAAAGCATAGACGTACATCTTCCTGATGTATAAGTTATACAATTCAGAAAATGCCTTAGCATCTTGTTTTACAAGACGTTCTAATAAATCCAACTCCCTTTGTGCAGCCACCGACATATTCTACAACTAGTAGATTCAATAAAATAGGTTAAAGTCAATAATGCTTTGAAGATAGCCTTTTTAAATTTAAATACTACTAGATGCCTTTCAAAGGAACTACTTTTGATAAATAATAGGCAATTACCTAATTGAACCATTCAGCGCCCAGTAAATAAATCTAAGCAGTAAAACACCATATTTTAGGCAAAAAATAGACTCCTTATGGACATCTGGTAGATTTCTAGTAGTAACGTACATATAACGACCCAGGCAATAGTACAGAAACCCCACAACAAGCCCACAGCAAACGCACAGAAAGCCCACACAGCGTATGCGGTTGCTGTGGATTTTCTATGCCTTTACTTTGCCTTCATTCTGCCTTTGATCAGGTCAAGGCCAGGCGTAGTCCTAAGCATGCAAAAAAAAAGACACCATGCTGGTGTCTTTCATTTATCTAATGATATGTATACTAATCTAAAGCCTGACTAATGTCGCGCAATATATCATCAATATGCTCCAAGCCGATAGACAGACGAATTGTACCTTGTTCAATACCTACTTGCAGTCGTTCTTCTTCTGTCAATTTGGAATGCGTACTTGTAGCCGGGTGTGTAGCTATAGAACGAGTATCACCCAAATTAGCAGAAATTGAAAACATTTTTAATTTATTCATAAATGCTCCCGCCGCGGCAACACCTCCATCAATAACCAGCGTAACAATTCCACCTCCTTGCTTCATTTGCTTTTTGGCGATGGCATATTGTGGATGAGAAGGTAAAAACGGATACATCACTTTCTTAATTTTAGCGTGACTTTCTAAAAATTCAGCAACTTTCAAGGCATTGTCACAATGCCTGTCCATACGAACCGCTAGTGTTTCTAAACTTTTTGACATCAGCCAGGCGTTAAATGGAGACATTGCTGGTCCGCTGTGCCTTGCAAACCCTTCAATAATCCGCATTAGCTTGTTAGTACCTAAAATGATACCACCCAGTGTACGACCCTGACCATCTATAAATTTAGTAGCAGAATGAATTGAAATATCCGCGCCTAATTTAATAGGCTGCTGCAAATACGGTGTTGCAAAACAATTATCAACAACCAGTAGCAAATTATGCTGCTTAGCCAGCTTTGCCAACCATTCCAGATCAATAATATCAATACCAGGATTGGAAGGAGTTTCAACAAAGATCATTTTAGTATTTGGCTTTATGCCTTCAATCCATTGCTCCTGTTTATCCAGATCAGCATAAGAATAAGTAATGCCCCATTTTGGAAAAACTGCGCTCAACAACTGATGTGTAGAGCCAAATACAGAACGGCTAGACAACACATGATCGCCATTACCTAAAAATGCTGCAAAAGTTGTAAAGATTGCCGCCATCCCTGTTGCCGTAGCCCAACCATCTTCTGCTCCTTCTAAAGCTGCCATTTTCTCAATCAACTCTGAAGTATTTGGATTTGCATAACGACTGTACACATTGCCTTCTTTCTCATTGGCAAACAGCGCACGCATTTCCTCAGCGTCATCAAATTTATAGCTGGAGGTTAAATAAAGTGGAACAGAATGTTCTTTATGCTGGCTTCTTTCTGCCTGCAAACGGATAGCGATGGTCTCAAAATTATCTTCTTGCATTATGTATTTTGAATTTTATATGTAAAGTTTATAGTCGCAGTGCGACCTAAAATATTGGATACAGAACAGTATTTATCAAAAGTGAGTGCCAATGCACGCTCTACTTTTTGCGTATTTAATTCTCCAGTTAAATCAAAATGAATATCTATTACATCAAAAATAGCTGGAGTTTCATCATCTTTCCTGGTTGCCTTAATATTGATTTTGATGTCTTGCAATGGCTCTTTCTGCTTGGTCAATACATTTACCATATCAATTCCGCTGCAGCCTCCAAGACCAACAAGCAGCATCTCCATTGGCCTAAAACCTTTGCCTTCTCCGCCTATTGCAGGATTTGCATCAAGCTCAACCAATTGTCCCACTTCGTTTTTAGCTTCAAAGTTAAATTTATCGTTTTTGCGTACCAGGTTAATTTCCATCTTATAGTTAAATATTATAAAACACCCTATTCTTAATTTCCAATTCCGGCAGGGCCACCTCATGTTCAAATATCGCAAAAACACTCGAGCCGCTACCGCTCATCAATGCAAATGTTGCACCTGCTTGATAAAGCTGCTCTTTTACAATTGCAATTTCAGGATATTTAATAAACATAGCCTCCTCAAAATCGTTCTTGACATGATTTTTCCAGTCCTTCAATGGCAAATGTATCAATTCTTTTAATCCCTCAACTGGCAAAGCGGGTTTTAACAATGCATAAGCATCAGCTGTAGAAACATGAACTGACGGCTTAACCAATACCAGATAATATTTGGAAAGGTCTATATTTAATTCTTTAAATTGATCGCCTTTCTCAAATGCATATAAAGGCTTATTTTGAATAAAAAAAGCACAGTCAGCACCTAATTTCCTGGCATAGTCTTCCATCTGTGAAACGCTGAGACCTAATTTAAACTTATCATTGGCTAGTTTAATCAAAAATGCCGCATCAGAAGAACCACCACCCAGGCCTGCGCCAACAGGTATATTTTTAAGCAAAACAATCTGCTGAGCTGGTAATGAAAAATCTTCCTGCAATAACCTGTAAGCCTTTAAACAGATGTTGTCCGAAACCGCTCCAGGTACATCAATACCTTTTATAGCACAACTGGTTTCCTCAGCATCCAATAACTCGAGCACATCATATATTTTAACAGGATAAAAGACGGTTTCCAGATTGTGATAATTATCTGGCCTTTTTTCTGTAATGTTTAAACCTAAATTTATCTTGGCATTTGCAAAGGCAAGCATGTTTATTTGATTTTTGCAAACTTACAAATTGATTGCTGATAACGCTAACCAAAAGAGAAGAATAACACAAACCAAATGTGGGAATAATGTTTTAGTTTTGTAATCTATATTTATATTAGCTACATCTACATAAGCCAATGAAACAATATTTAGATTTAATGCAGCATGTGCTGGATAACGGGGCGCAAAAGCATGACAGGACTGGGACTGGTACAGTGAGTGTTTTTGGCTACCAAATGAGATTTAACCTTCAGGAAGGCTTTCCAATTGTTACCACAAAAAAAATACACCTCAAATCTATCATACATGAATTAATTTGGTTTTTGAGTGGTGATACCAATATCAAATATTTAAAGGACAATGGTGTAAAAATTTGGGACGAATGGGCTGATGCAGACGGAAACCTGGGACCAGTTTATGGTTCGCAATGGCGATCCTGGCCAACTCCTGATGGCAGGCATATTGATCAGATTACCCAAATTATCAATACTATAAAAACTAACCCTGATTCGCGAAGGATCATTGTATCTGCATGGAATGTTGCAGAGATAGAAAACATGGCCTTACCTCCCTGTCATTCATTTTTTCAGTTCTACGTTGCAGATGGCAAATTAAGTTGTCAGCTTTACCAACGGAGTGCAGACATATTTCTGGGTGTACCTTTTAACATCGCTTCTTATGCTTTGCTGACTATGATGGTTGCGCAGGTATGCGGACTTGCTTACGGCGACTTTATCCATACCCTTGGCGACGCCCATCTTTACAATAATCACATTGAGCAAGCTAAACTTCAGCTCAGCCGCGACACCAAATCACTGCCAGTAATGGAAATAAACCCGGAAGTTAAAGACATCTTCGATTTTAAGTTTGAAGATTTCACCTTAAAAAACTACGAGCCTCACCCGCACATTAAAGGAGCCGTTGCCGTATGATCATTTCCATAGTTGTGGCTATTTCAGAAAATAATGCCATTGGCAAAGACAATCAATTGTTGTGGCGCTTACCTAAAGATCTGAAACATTTTAAAGATATTACCAGTAGTCATACCATTATAATGGGTCGAAAAACCTTCGACTCTGTAGGCAAGCCGCTACCCCACCGTAGAAACATAGTCATTACAAGAGATACACAATTGCAAATTAACGGGGCTGAAGTGGTAAATAGCATGGATGAGGCACTACAATTGTGTGATCCTAATGAAGAAGTAATGATAGTGGGTGGTGCAGAAATATACAGACAGGCACTTCCGAAAACTGATCGGATTTATTTGACCCGCGTACATCATACTTACGATGCAGATACTTTCTTCCCTGCAATTGATCCCGGGGCTTGGCTAGTAACGGAAGAAGAAGAGCATGAAGTGGATGAAAAACATGCAGTACCCTACACTTTTTCAACGCTTTTGAGCAAAAAAAGCGTTTAACAACCATCTGAATAATAAAAGTTTTTAAGGTCGCCTATTATTAAAAAAATAATTAGATTTGCCGACTTGTTAAAAATATATAGCATATAGACGATAATTACAAACAAAAAATGCAAGGTAAAGGTTTTATTAAATTTATGGCAATACTTCTGGGTATTGTCTGTGTGTATTCTCTCTCGTTCAACTTAGTTACGTCGAGCGTAGAAAAAAAAGCTAAAGCGTACGCTCAAGGCGATCCAGTTAAAGAAAAGGCTTTTCTCGATTCCATGTCCACTGTACCAGTTTATCCAATACTGGGTTTCGATTACCAATTCTGCAAAACCAAGGAAATTAACCTGGGTCTGGATTTAAAAGGCGGTATGAATGTTACCATGGAGATCTCTTTAGCTGAATTGGTAAAATCCCTGGCTGGCAATCCTACTGATGCTAACTTTAACCAGGCATTATCAACTGCACAAACTCAGTTGAATGCTGGTGGTAAAGACTTCGTTAGTTTGTTTGTAAATGAATTTGAAAAATTAAGTCCTAATGCTAAATTGGCTGATTTCTTCGCAAATCAGGACAATGCAACTACGTTAAAAGCCAATGCTTCTAATAGTGATGTAAAAACTTACTTATCAAAAGAAGCAAACAGCGCCATTGACCGCTCTTTTATCATCATCCGTAGCCGTATTGATGGTTTTGGCGTGGTAAGTCCAAACATGCAAAAGCAAGAAGGTACAAACCGTATCCTAATTGAGATGCCAGGTGTACAGGACAAAGAAAGAATCCATAAATTATTACAAGGTTCTGCTGAACTTCAATTTTGGCAAGTATATCAAAATGAAGAAGTGTACTCTATTATGGAGAACATTAACAAAACTCTTGCAGCAACATTAAAAGATACTACTGCAGCTGTAAAAGCTGATACTGCTAAAAAAAGCACCAGCGCTTTGGCTGGTCTTGCTAAAAAAACTGATTCTGGTTCTACAGATTCAACTGCAAAAAAATTAGAGCTTACAAAAAGCAACCCTTTATTTGCTGTTTTAAACATCCCGACATACCAGGGACAAAACGGACAGCCAGCATTACGTCCGGGTGCTGTTGTTGGCTGGGTGGCTCAAAAAGATACAGCTAAAGTAAATTCATACTTCAGAAAATCTGAGATTGCTTCTATCATTCCATCAAGCATGAAATTGATGTGGGGAGTAAAACCAATGGAAGGCAGCAAGGTTTTTGAATTGTACGCTATTAAAGTTACTTCTGCAGACGGAACTCCTGATTTGGGTGGTGAAGCAATTAGTGATGCCCGCCACGACTTTGATCCTAAAGGCAAGCCTGAGGTTACCATGTATATGACCAGTGAAGGTGCAGCTAAATGGAAAAAAATCACTGCTGAAGCTTCTGCCGATCCAAACAACAAAAAATCTATAGCTATTGTACTTGATAACGCAGTATACTCTGCTCCTACGGTACAAAATGAAATTCCTAATGGTATCTCATCAATTACTGGTAGCTTCCAGGTAAGCGATACTCAGGATTTGGCTAACATTTTAAAAGCTGGTAAATTACCTGCTCCGGCACGTATTGTTGGAGAATTCGTTGTAGGCCCATCTTTAGGACAAGCAGCCATTGACAATGGTTTATTATCGTTCGTGCTTGCATTTATCGTAATCCTTGTCTTTATGGCACTGTATTATAACAAAGCAGGTTGGGTAGCTAACTTTGCTCTTGTCATCAACTTATTCTTCATCATGGGTATTTTGGTATCGCTTGGTGCGGTATTAACATTACCAGGTATTGCAGGTATCATTCTCGTAATTGGTTTATCTGTAGATTCAAACATCCTTATTTTTGAAAGGGTACGTGAGGAGTTGTTACACGGAAAAAGCACCGCAGCTTCTATTAAAGAAGGTTTCAAACATGCAATGCCATCCATCATTGACTCTAACGTTACGGTATTAATTTTAGGAGTTATCTTGTATATTTTTGGTAGCGGACCAGTTCAAGGTTTTGCAACTACACTATGTATTGGTATTCTTTCTTCTTTATTCTGTGCCGTATTGATTTCCCGCTTGGTTTTTGAAGGTTTGCTGAACAAAAATTCCAACATCACTTTTGGTAACAGCCTTACCTTACATGCATTCAAAAACATCGCATTCGATTTTGTAGGCCGCAGAAAGATCTATTATATTATTTCTTCTGTGATCATTGTATTGGGTATCATTTTCTACGTTAAAAACGATGGCTTAAGATTAGGTATCGACTTTAAAGGTGGACGTACTTATATTGTTCATTTTGATAAAGGAATGGACATTCAACAGGTTAGAGAACAACTTACTCCTGTGTTTGACAATGAGGCTCCTGAAGTGAAAACCGCTGGTGCTAACAATGAATTAAAAATCACAACTACTTACCACATTACAGATTCAGATCTTCAGGCAGATAAAGTTGTTGAAGATGCATTAAGATCAGGATTAGCTAAAACATCTGAGAAGTACACTATTGAAAGTAGCCAAAAAGTAGGACCAATCATTGCAAGCTCGTTGCTTTACAGTGCTTACGGTGCCATCCTTTTCTCTTGTTTACTGATGTTTATCTACATCGTTGTTAGGTTTAAAAAGCTAAACTACGGTTTAGGTGCTGTAATTGCCCTATTCCATGACGTGTTACTGGTATTGTCATTCTATACTATTCTTGATGGCGTACTTCCATTCTCTTTAGAGATTGGTCAGGATTTCATTGCGGCAATCTTAACCGTAATGTCTTACACCATGACAGAAACTGTTGTTGTATTCGATAGGATTCGTGAGAAACTTGCTGAAAGTGGCAAAGAAGACCTGCATGGTGAAGAGCGTAATAAGCTAATTAACTTCGCCTTGAACAGTACGTTGAGCAGAACCATTTTGACTTCGTTAACTGTATTCTTCGTTTTACTTGTAATCTTCATCTTTGGAGGTGATAGTATCCGCGGATTTATTTTTGCTTTACTTATTGGACGTGTAATTGGTACATACTCATCATTATGTATCTCTACCCCTATTGTAATTGACTTAGGTAAAAATAAATAAGACCAAACTAATTATAAGCTAGAGAGGATACCCAAAAGGTATCCTCTTTTTTTATATTTGCTAAAACAGATGCATTATGGAACAGGAAATGAAACTTGTAGAATGCCCGCGTGATGCCATGCAAGGCATTCATCATTTTATACCGACAGCACTTAAAGCAAAATATTTAAATACCTTATTACAAGTAGGCTTTGATACATTAGATTTTGGAAGCTTTGTATCTGCGAAGGCCATTCCGCAGCTTCGTGATACCAGAGAGGTTCTGGAACAGCTTGATTTGAATGCCACCAGGACCAAATTACTTGCAATTGTAGCCAATTTAAGGGGTGCAGAAGAGGCCTCAGTACATCCAGAGATCAACTATCTTGGTTTCCCTTTTTCAATCTCAGAGACTTTTCAGCTACGCAATACCAATTCTACCATTTTAAAGTCATTAGATACAGTAGAACAAATGCTGGAAATTTGCAGTCAAACCAATAAAACTGCTGTTGTATACCTAAGTATGGGTTTCGGAAATCCTTATGGCGATGAATGGAATGAAGGCATTGTACTTCATTGGGCAAGTCAACTTGTGAAGAGGGGTGTAACAATCGTATCTCTTGCCGATACAACCGGTGTTTCCACTCCAGAAAAAATAAATAAAGTATTACCCGCACTGATTACTCAATTTTCCGGGATCGAAGTTGGTGTACATTTACACAGTACGCCTGGCACCAGAATAGAAAAGATAGCTGCAGCATATGCAGCGGGATGCCAACGTTTTGATAGCGCTTTAAAAGGATATGGAGGCTGTCCGATGGCTGCTGATGAACTTACCGGCAATATGGCCACGGAAGAAATGGTTAATTTTCTAGAAGCTAAAGGTGTTCAATTACATCTTAATAAGAATAAATGGAAAGAAGCTATGGATTTAACAGATAACCTGTTTATTTCTTAACCATTTTAAAATGTTTGATCCCTGCTTCATCAAATTCATCGCCTACCGCTGTAAATCCGAACTTAGCATACAAACTTAAGGCGGCAGTTTGGGCATTTAGGTAAATGTATTCTGCATCAGAAGGCAGATCATTCAATACCGCTGCAACCAACGCCTGTCCTATCCTTTTACCTCTATGCTCTTTTAAGACAGCAAACCGCTCCAATTTATATCCCAGATCAGTTTTACGCCAGCGACAAGTGCCACAGGGTTGGTGATTGGACAAGGCAAGGAAATGGGTAGACACCTCTTCATTTTCCCATTCCAGTTCAGGTGGACAGTTTTGCTCTTCAACAAATACAATTTTACGAACAGCGAAAGCCATTTCTAATTCTTCCTGCCTGCTGATTTTGATGATCTGAAGTGGTTCCATATTTAAAAAATTTGCCACAGGATATCCTGTGGCAATTAAAATTGAATTATAATTTATCGCTTGCGTTTCTGCAATTTAAATCTTCAAAGGCTTGTGTTAAGCGTTTTACAAATGCCTCTTCACCTTTACGTAACCATACACGCGGGTCATAATGCTTTTTATTGGGTTTATCTTCTCCGTCTGGGTTTCCAATTTGACCTTGCAAATAAGCTTCATTTGCTTTGTAATAGTCTAGTATACCTTCCCAAAATGCCCACTGCATGTCTGTATCAATGTTCATTTTAATGGCACCATAAGAAATTGCTTCTCTAATTTCCTCCTGAGAAGAACCTGAACCACCGTGGAATACAAAATTAATAGGTTTTTCTGCTGCTATGTTGTATTTCTCTTTCAAAAACTCCTGAGAATTGTGCAAGATTACAGGCTGTAATTTCACATTACCTGGCTTATAAACGCCATGAACATTACCAAATGCAGCTGCAATAGTAAACTTGTCACTTACTTTACTTAATTCTTCATAAGCATAAGCTACCTCAGAAGGCTGTGTATATAATTTTGAACTGTCTACATCACTATTGTCTACACCATCTTCCTCTCCACCTGTAACGCCAAGTTCAATTTCAATGGTCATACCCATTTTAGCCATACGGGCTAAATATTTAGCAGAGATTTCCATGTTTTCTTCAATAGACTCCTCCGAAAGATCAAGCATGTGTGATGAAAACAAGGGTTTACCTGTTTCGGCAAAGAATTTTTCACCGTGATCAAGCAATCCGTCGATCCATGGCAGTAGTTTTTTTGCAGCATGATCTGTATGCAGAACAACTGCAACGCCATAGTGCTCGGCTAGTAAATGTACATGTTTAGCTGCCGATACTGCACCCAATACACATGCATTTAAGTTGTCATTATTTAGTGTTTTACCTGCATAAAACTGTGCACCGCCATTTGACAATTGAATCATCACTGGTGAATTTACTGCCTTAGCAGTCTCCATAACTGCATTTACAGTATTGGTGCCGGTAACATTTACCGCAGGTAATGCAAACTGATGTTTTTTAGCTTGCTCAAACAATTCTTGAAGGGCATCTCCGTAAATAACGCCTTTGTAGCCTTTTAAACTCATTCTTTTATTAATTTATATATGCCGAAGTTATGAAAAATATCAAATAGGCCAAGCTTATGCTCTTTTATTTTAACCACAAACTACCCTAAACTGTTCTGATTTTTTTTCGTTTCTTTGTACTCGCATTTTTCAACTAATAACATGGCTTGGTTTAAGAGAGAGAAAAAAGGAATAAGTACCCTAACTGAAGAAAAAAAAGAAGCGCCGGATGGTTTATGGAACAAGTGTCCAAATTGCAAGAAAGCATTGCACAGCGCTGACCTTATAGAAAATAAATATGTTTGCCATTATTGCGACTACCACCTAAGGGTTGGTTCGAAAGAATACTTTCAGGTATTATTTGACAATAATGAGTTTACAGAACTTTTTGAGAACCTGACTTCTGGTGATCCGCTCAACTTTACTGACAGCAAACCTTATACTGAGCGTTTGGTAGATAGTATGGTTAAAACGGGCTTAAAAGATGCCATCAGATCGGGCGTAGGCAAGATAGATGGAGAAGAACTGGTAATTGCCTGTATGGATTTCAATTTTATCGGTGGCTCTATGGGCTCGGTTGTGGGTGAAAAGATTGCCAGATCTATTGATTACAGTATAAAACACAAAATCCCGTTCTTGATGATCTCCAAATCTGGAGGAGCCAGAATGATGGAAGCTGCTTTTTCATTAATGCAGATGGCAAAAACCTCTGCTAAACTTGCATTATTGAGCCAGGCAAAAATCCCATATATTTCTTTATTAACAGATCCAACTACAGGTGGAGTTACCGCTTCTTATGCTATGCTGGGCGACATCAATATCGCTGAGCCGGGCGCTTTAATTGGCTTCGCTGGTCCGAGGGTTATTAAAGAAACCATCAAAAAAGATTTACCTAAAGGATTCCAGACTGCTGAATTTGTACTTGAACATGGCTTTCTTGACTTCATCGTAGATCGCAGGGCAATGAAGGCTAAATTGGCCAGTTTCCTGAAGATGATGAAGAACTAAAATAATAAAGGGGGCCATAAGCCCCCTCTATTATTTAATACTATTAACAAATAACTTATGCAGTTACGTTCTGCTCCAGAACCTGCTTAATCTTATCTACTACAAAATCCATTTCCTCTTTAGTGTTATATTTACTGAAAGAGAATCTTACTGATGGCCTTGAGGGCTCTGCTCCAATACCTGTAAGTACATGAGAGCCTATATTTGAACCAGAAGAGCAAGCACTACCTCCGGAAGCGGAAATACCATTAATATCCAGGTTAAAGAGTAACATATCTGCCATATCCATTTCTGGAAATGACACATTCAGTACCGTATAAAGACTTTTTTCAGGATCAGTTTCTCCATTAAAATCAATCCCGGGCACTTCCGAAACCAACCTATCTTTTAAATAAGTTTTTAAACTCTGAATGTATTGCTGATGCTCGTCCATCTCTGCATATGCAATTTCCAGTGCTTTAGCCAAACCAACAATGCCATAAACATTTTCAGTACCTCCACGCATATTGCGTTCCTGCGCACCACCATAAATCATCGGACTGATCTTAATGCTGTGGTTCACATATAAAAAACCTACGCCTTTTGGTCCGTGTAATTTATGTGCAGCACATACAATAAAATGAGCTTTAAGTTTTTTAACATCATGAGCATAATGCCCCATAGTTTGCACCGTATCGCAATGATATATGGCATTGTACTGCTCGCAAATGTCTCCTACCCGTTCCATACTGGTTAGGGTGCCCAACTCATTATTGGCATGCATCAATGAAACAAAAGAACGCTCATTATTATTTTGTAAAAGCTCTTCAAGATGGGCGTAATCTATATTTCCTTTTGAATCTACATTTACAAAACTCAATTTATCTATTACACCTTGCTTCAATAATGTATTTAAAGTGTGTTCTACAGCATGATGCTCAATTTTTGAAGTGATGGCATGTTTAATACCATATGCAGCAATTCCGCATCTAATTGCCGTATTATCTGCTTCTGTACCGCCAGAAGTAAAGAAAATCTCAGCCGGAACAGCATTAAGTAGACCAGCTACAGTTTTACGTGCCTTTTCAACCAAAGTGCGTACTTCCCTACCCTGGGCATGTATCGAGGATGGGTTGCCGTAAGCGTTTTCCATTACGCCAACCATTTCTGCAATTACCGTCTTATCAAGCGGCGTTGTAGCTGCATTGTCTAAATAAATTCTGTTCATTCTTGTTAGTTCAGTTTTAATATTACTTAAAAGAATCACTTTAGTTAGGAGTGATCCGCAATAGTTAGTTCAGTTTTAATATTTCTTTGATATCAGAGATGATCTTAGCGGCAAGATTTTCTGCGATAGTCTCATTTTGTGCCTCGCTGTAAATTCTTATGATCGGCTCAGTATTAGAACGACGTAAATGCACCCATTCGTTGTCAAACTCTATTTTCAACCCGTCTATAGTAGAATTGGGCTGATTTTTATATTTCTCCTGCACCTTCAGCAATAGGGCATCAATATCCATTTCGGGTGTCAGTGTGATTTTATTTTTTGAGATGTGGTAAGTTGGATAGCTGCTCTTTAACAAAGATACAGACTTTCCAAATTTCGCCAAATGTGTCAGAAACAAAGCAATTCCAACAAGGGCATCCCGGCCATAATGCAATTCAGGATAAATAATTCCACCATTACCTTCACCACCAATGATGGCATTGGTCTCTTTCATTTTGTTAACCACATTGACTTCGCCTACCGCAGAAGCGTTATACTGGCCGCCAGATTTTTCTGTAACATCACGAAGTGCGCGGGTGGAAGACAAATTTGACACCGAATTTCCCGGCGTGTTTTTTAAAATATAGTCAGCTACTGCAACCAGCGTATACTCTTCACCGAACATGCTACCATCTTCGCACACAAAGCACAAACGGTCTACATCCGGGTCTACAACAATACCTAAATCCGCGTTTTTATTTTGCACTACCTTCGCAATCTCTGTCAGATTCTCAGGTAGCGGTTCCGGATTATGTGGAAAATCTCCATCTGGTGTGCAATAAAGTTCATAAACAGTTTGAACGCCTAATGCCTTTAACAGTGCAGGGACAAAAATACCTCCGGTAGAATTAACACAGTCAATCGCAACTTTAAAATTGGCGTTTTTAATTGCCGCTATGTCTACCAAGGGCAATTCAAGGATAACATCAATGTGTTTTTGAAGATAAGTATCGTTATGAATTACCTTACCAAGGTCGTTAACCTCCGCAAAATTGAAATCAGCCCGCTCCGCAAGTTCAAGAACGTCCTTACCATCTGCATCACTGATAAATTCACCTTTCTCATTCAACAACTTCAGCGCATTCCATTGTTTTGGATTATGGCTGGCCGTTAAAATGATTCCACCTCCAGCCTGCTCTAGAGGAACAGCTATTTCCACTGTAGGTGTGGTAGAAAGACCCAGGTCAATCACTTCAATACCAAGTCCCTGAAGCGTCCCTGTCACCAGGTTATTCACCATTTCTCCCGAAATGCGCGCATCACGCCCAAGTACAATTTTCTTAATACCTGTTTTCTCAATTACCCAGGCGCCATAAGCAGCCGTAAATTTTACAATATCAATTGGAGTTAAGCCATTACCAGCTACACCTCCAATTGTTCCCCTTATTCCTGAAATAGATTTTATTAATGTCAATTTACTCGAGTTATTTATACTGCAAAAATAGCAAAATTTCAGGAAAGAAGGTTAATTTAATTCAGCTCTACCATTGCTTTAATAACCCCTGTAGCAGGGTTAAGCCAGCTTTCAAATTCATCTGCTACTTCTTCAAACTGAACCTTATGCGTAATGTAATTGGTAGGCTCTACCAGGCCACTTTTCATTGACTTGATCACATGCTCAAAATCTTGTGTTGTTGCGTTGCGGCTACTCATCAATGTAGCTTCTCTTTTATGGAATTCTGTATGACTAAAAGTTATATTTTCCTTTTGAAGCCCAATCAACACAAACCGGGCGCCATGTGCCATGTATTGAAAAGCATTCTGTATAGCCTTAAGGCTTCCGGTAGCATCAATCACAACTGTTGGCATATCACCTCCGGTAATTTCTTTTAACTGTTCCATCACATCAGCTGCCAGTGCATTCACTACATAAGGAATTTTCAACCTGTCTTTGCAAAACTGCAAACGTCCCTCATTGATGTCCAGTGCAATTACTTTGGCACCTGCAATTCTTGCAAACTCCATCGTACCCAAGCCTATCGGACCTGCACCAATTACCAATACAAATTCGTCTTTTTGTACACCAGCGCGACGAACACCATGTGCACCTATCGCTAATGGCTCTACCAATGCCAGCTCGTCAAAGCTCAAACCTTCTCCATGTAGCAGCGTCCTGGAGGGTACAGATAGGTATTCTACCATTCCACCATCTACATGTACGCCACATACTTTAATATCTGTACAGCAGTTGGGCTTACCAGAACGGCAGGCAATGCAATGGCCGCAATTAAAATAAGGTATAAATGTTACTTTTTCACCAGGCTCAAAGCCTTCAGCACCATCGGCTTCTACAAGCTCTCCGGAAAGTTCATGCCCCAATATTCTTGGATAATTAAAAAAAGGCTGTGTACCTTCAAAGGCATGTAAGTCCGTTCCGCAAATCCCTATCCTTTTTATTTTTATAATGGCGTTGCCTTTTGTCAACACCGGTTTTATTCCTTTACTATACTCAAACGTTCCGGGTGTAGTGCAGACTAAAGTTTTCATCTCTTCGCTAGTATTCATTTCTTTTAATGCGTTAGTTAAAATTACGGCTATGCATTTACCAATGCCCTGTCCAAATGCACGTAACCTCCATCTACATGGATAATTTGTCCCGTAGTATGGCTTGATTTTGCCGATACCAAAAAGGCGCCCATATTGGCAATTTCCTCAGCGGTAGTCATTCTATTTTCCAAGGGGATTTTATTGGTAATCTCTTCCAGCTTGCTCGCTGCTTCAGGTAGGGTTTCAATCCAGGTTTCATAAGCCGGTGTCCAGCATTCCGCTACCACTATTGCATTTACCCTAATACCATATTTAAGCAATTCAACAGCCCATTCCCTGGTCAGCGCATTTCTTCCCCCGTTTGCTGCTGCATAAGCAGAAGTATTTCCCTGACCTGTTTCGGCAGTTTTAGAGGTAATATTTAAAATTGAACCTTTGCTTTTCTTCAATTCTGGCAAAGCAAAATGAGCCATCATATAATAATGTACTACATTTTTATGCAAAGAAGACATAAAGTCTTTGTAATTACCGCTTTCCAGTCCTACACCATCATTTACACCAGCGTTGTTTACCAGTGCATCAATTCTTCCAAACTGGGCAACAATAGCATTTACTGCGCGCTCACAAGCTTCCGGATCACTCAATTCAGCCTCAACCTGAAAGGCTTGTCCACCTTTTTCTGTAATGGCGCTAACCGCTTTTAAATTATCTGCGGCTTTCCTGCCCACAATCACAGAGATCGCTCCTTCTGCAGCAAAAACTTCTGCTAATCCTTTACCTATTCCTTTGGCACCGCCAGTTATGATGATTACTTTTTCTTTTAATTGTAAGTCCATATGTATTTTAATGCTTATCTTATTTTACGGCCTGCGCAGCCTCTTCAATTTGGTTAGCGGCAAGGATAAATGCACCAACACCTTTAGGGTCATTGGTAATTACCTTTTCGCTCATGTAATACGCATAGCTGCCATCGCGGTAAGGCTTGCCACCCAATCCAGATACACTTACTGTGCCCTTCAAGTTCACCTTACCTGCAGCACGTTGCGCTATAAATTCTTTTTTAATCCCTTTGTAGCCTTTGTTTGCAGCTTTGAGGTAAGCAGCAGGTAAGTAACCTTGCCTGGCTCCTTTTGCAAATGCATAAACAAACATGCTTGAGGCTGATGATTCAAAATAATTGCCTTTATCTTTTGGGCGATCCAGGATGTCAAACCATACTCCTGTTTTTTTGTCCTGAACCTTTTTCACAGCTTTTGCAAAACGGTTTAAAATAGCCAGTAGTTCCTTTCTTTTGGGATGGTTTGCCGGAAAGTTATCCAATACCTCTACAAGTGCCATACCGTACCAGCCCATTGCCCTTGCCCACACATGCGGTGAAAGTCCCGTAACGCTATCTGCCCATTTTTGAGTTTTAGATTCGTCCCATCCATGATACATTAAACCGGTTTTCTTATCTCTTGAACGGCTTTCCATCAAAATAAATTGATTGGCAATATCATTAAATGCTGCGGTATCTTTTACCATAGCAGCATACTCTGCGTAAAACGGTTGCCCCATATACAAGCCATCAAGCCACATTTGGTTAGGGTAAATCTTTTTGTGCCAAAAGCCCCCGGATTTAGTACGGGGCTGAATGTGCAGTTGTTTCCATAACAGCGTTGCTGCGGTTAAATATTTTTGCTGACCAGTTGTCTTATATAAAGTAAGTAGTGAACGTCCGTTTTTAACGTTATCAATATTGAAGTGGTCCTGCTGATAGGTCGCAATTTCGCCATCAGCAGATATAAATTTATCCATACTTTTTTGAATAAAGAGGAAATAGTTTTCATATCCAGTCCTTCTCCAAAGTCCTTCAATACCATCTAAAACAACACCTTGGTCGTATGACCATCTTGGCGGACCTTCCTGCCAGATTTCCATGGCGGTCGCGGCCATTTGCTCAGATAGTCTTTGCTGGCCGAATACATTTCCTGCATTCAGCAAGAGCATAAACAAGCCAGTTCTGGCAAGTATAATAATGGATTTCTTCATATTTTTATTTGTTACAATGCTAATCAGTTCATCACATTTATAGAAGCTAAAAGATCAAATAATGCGCAATCGTTGCCGGGCTTATTTGATCCATAATTCTATGTCTTTTCTCCGGGATTCAGGAATTACCTTCAATTCTTTAACTGTCCCATCCTTTAAAACTCCTTCAATGGTAGTTTGGTATGGGGCATGCAATTTAAAATGCACATTCCATTCTTTTGGCCAGGAAGGAAAAAGATAAATCTTCCTACCGTTGCTTTGGAGCAGCATTTCCTGCAGGGCAATCATTCCAGATCCTCCCCAATTATGATCAGGTACCCAATCAAAACCAGGCCCCCAAAATGCAGGAAAACGCCTCCCAGAATCTTTTAACTTTTGCAGGGTAAGTATCGATGCCTCTGAAGTAAGCCCCAGCCTCGCAGCAAAAACAGCATCCTGTTTCCAACCAATGTGGCTTTTAAATTTCAATACATCCGGATCATATTTAAACGTATTTATAGCAGTATCCAGTCCAGGTTTACCCAAGCCATAAATTCCCCATGGAAACACAGGATACAATTGCGGACTTTCGGTATTATTTACCCGCTCCCATGATTTTGCAGGCGAAATGGTTGGATGCCCGTTAAATTCTCTAAAATTAATTGGCGGAATCCGTTGCAGCATTTGTTGCCATGTTTTCTTCTGCAATTCGGATGAGCCAGACCATTCTAATAAACGATTTAAAACAGTTTTTAAGGCCGCTATGGTAGAAGTAGAATTGTAGGTCATTTTATACGTTTCAGCGGCAGAACCGGGATAAAGAACAAGGTGTCCATTTGCATCTAAACCTTTGCTCCCTCTTTTTTTAGCCAGGTATGTATAATGCTCATCAAAAAAAGTAAGACAGCTCTCTATAAATGGCAGGTGTGGTTGGAGGTCTTTACCAGCATAACTTTCTGTTTCCAGCATCATCATACAAAACTCCAGTACTGTATCCCATTCGTATTCCAGCCAGGCATTGTACTCCATCCCCATATCGTAACCAACAGGTCTTTTCCATCCATATTCGGCAGGATTTGGCAAGCCAAAGTTCTCTAGTTGTTCTGTAAAACTGGCTCCATTATGCCCCCAGTAGACTGATGTTCTTAATTCAGCATTTTTTAACAAATGTTCGTAAAAATCAAACTGCGGACGCATCATATCTACATCACCGCTCTTTAACATCGGCCAGTAAACCAAACGCTGGTTTTGTGCCGTATGCGTTCCTCCGCCCCAATTTCTAAAATCAGGTGTATAATTCAAGGTACTATCCGTCAATGCCGGATCGGTAGTAAATAATCCCCCGTTAAATTTTGTTGGATATTTCCCAAAAGCATTACAGCCCAGCATATACCTAAACAATTGATAGTTCTTGCTGGCCTGAGCTACCAGACTATCTTTCTCTTGTTCAGAGTGGATAAAAATATAACTTCTTTCCCAATAGGCATTCCACCATGCTCTACTCGCTTTATTAGACTGAGCAGATTTTTTGATGTCTTTTTCCAGTCCGCTTTTCCACACAGGCAAACTGGAATTTTTAGTTTGCAAAGCAACGGTAAATGAATGACTACGAGATGCTGTCGAAGTTTTTATTTTCCATCCTTTAAATGGTGTCCCTTCATACACTCCATCGTAATATCCTCCCGGAATCATACCTTTTCCTTGAACAGCGCCACCAAAAACAAGTTCATTGAGCGGATTAAACAATTTTGCCTTATAATTCTCCAATCCCTGCTGCTTAACCGTAATATCAAAGGCCGTGGTCCCCTTTACCTGGTGATAAAATACTATGCTGTTATTGCTAAATGCAATACTGTCTTTCGCTGTCTTTACCAGTCCCTGCGGAGCCCATTTATAACTGTTCTGATTGTTTTCTTTGCCTTTCGTTATTCTGTCTGCAAACCGCCAGCTTTCATATCCAGCTTCCACATGCATATTGGCATTAGAAGTCACGTCCACGTGAATTACAGGATTAAATACATCTACCCAAACCTGTACCCCGGCAGACAATTTACCTTTAGACCCGGTAATTTTTACATATCCATCTTTTAAAACCAGTTCTTGCCTAAAGGTATTGCCTTCAAACGGATTCGGACTTAATTTAACCCTCATCCTACCCAGTTTCAATAGTGTATTATTTGCATCAAACGTACCACTTCTGGACATATAAAAAAGTAATTCACCTTTTTCTACCCATACGTTCAAGCCGATATCTCCAGCACCACATGGCATAGATGCCCCGCTGTTTTTACTTTGGCTGTTCCAAACTACGTTGTTACCATTCCATTCCTTATCCTGAGCTTTAGAATGTCCAGCCAGTAATCCCGATAATAAAACACTCCAAATGACAAAGCTATATCTCCACATTTTAATTAATTTTCCCAATTGTCTGTACGAAAAGAAGATACTGGTAAACCTTCATTGCTAAACAAATCGCCAACCACAAAATCTTTAAATGCATAGCGCACCGCAACCGGATTTTTCACCTGATCACAGGTAAGGGTAACACTACTGCCAGATAACTTTGCACTTGCCGGATAAAACTTCTTGTCAGCACCGGCCAGCTCAAACAATTTCAACGTTTTCCCAAATGATGTCATTCCATTTGCAGCCATCTTGAATTTGACTATGGCCGTTGATCCATCAATTGTTAAAGTATCAAATTCGGGACTTGTATATCCAAAACCTTTTATTCCATAAGTAAGCGCCAATGCCTGATAAGCCAACCTATGCCCACCCTGCTTTTTATTTGACGGATGAATACAATTTTCTTCACCAACATCCATCAAAACAGCCATTCCCGAATTAGAGATTCTGGCAACTGATTTTCGCTGAGCATCTCTTAAAAAAGCAGCATTTAATTTATCTGCAGCAGCGGGAAGTTGTTTATAGTTATACGGCGCAATCTGGGCAAAGTAAAACGGAAAATCTCCTAATCCCCAATGAGCACGCCATTCGCTTACCAAATCAGGGAATAAACTTTCATATTGAAAAGGACGCTCATAATTAGACTCTCCCTGGTACCAAATGGCTCCTTTGATGCCGTATCCAACTACAGGGTATAACATGCCATTATATAAAGTGGTAGGTGTGCGGCTAACTTCTTTTATCGTATCGGCCTTAGCAGGTATTTTAATCTCCGGATATTTTTTCAACGCCTCGGGAGACATCCAGGCTTCTATTGACGATCCTCCGTAGCTGTCGTTGATTAATCCTACTGGTACATGCAATAGCTCTGTCAATAGCTGGCCAAAATAATATGCTGTTGCACTAAAATTAACTACAGATTCCGGACCGGCAGCCTTCCATACAGATGACTTACTATTTTCTTGTCGTGCGGTTATGGAAGAGCGTGGAACAGTGTACAACCGGATCTTATCATTTGATGACTTTAATACATCTTCATTTGAACCGATTATTGGCTGCCCCTTAAATCCTTTCATGGGCATTTCCATATTTGATTGTCCTCCGCAAAACCAAACCTCCCCAATCAGAATATCCTTTAATTTAAGGACTTCACCATCGCTAATGCTAATCTCATACGGACCACCTGCGGCAGGGGTACTTACTTTGAGCTTCCACTTTCCGGCTTCATCAGACTTTACAGCATATTTTTTATTGTTCCAGGAAGTCACCAATTTTATAGCTGTATTGGCTTTCGCCCAACCCCATATGGCCACATTGCTATTTTGCTGAAGCACCATATGATCTGTAAAAATAGCTGCTGGTTTTACTTCTGCAAGCACAGTTGCAAACTGAAAGTTAAGGAGTAAAGTAGCAATTACCGATGTCAGCAAAGCACGTCTAAATGGTTTCATTTGTATGTTGTAAAGATTTTTGTAATTCTTCCTCTTCTTCTTTTAAAGCTTTTCTCCTCCAATAGTTGGCCAATATAGACCCAGAGATGTTCATCCAGGGACTGAATACAGCTGAGGCAAGTCCCACAGTCCCCAATTTACCCATTGAACCTGCCAAACCAGAAGCCATCCCTCCATTTTGCAATCCAACCTCAAAAGCCACGGTACGTGAAGATTTTTTGTCAAGACCAAAAATACGGCTTAGTAAATACCCAAACAAATATCCAGCACCATTATGGATTACCGATGCCAGAAACAGCAGAAAGCCAACTTTTAATAAATTGTCCCTCCCCGCGGCCGTTGTAACTGTGGTAAAATATACAATTCCAAACATAGATAAATAAGGCATGATACCATCCAGCTGATGAAATTTACGGGTACACACATGATAAAATAAACCTGTAAGTAGTGCTCCGGCAAAGAAACTCAATATCTCTATAGATGACATGGCATCTTCAGATAACCGGCTTTGCAATGCACTCCACAAACCAAAAGGCAATGCAACAAGCCAAATAGCACAAATCACCGATATCAACTGTATCTTTTTCCAGCCTTTTGGAGATGCGGTTTTTAAATAATCATGCACCAATGCTGCCCCTATAGGTACAATTACAATTTTAATAATTTCCATCATCATGTTAAAGAACTTGATGTCTATCAACGTACCAGCCAGCAATTTCATGAGTAAAGGTGTCATAAAAGGTGCAATCAACGTAGCCATTGCGGTTACTGCTACCGAGAGCACCAAATTTGCCCTTGCAATGTACACCATTACATTAGAAGCCAATCCACTGGAGCAGGAGCCAATCAAAATGATCCCTGCCGCAATTTCAGTTTCAAAATGAAAGATGCGGGTAAGTAAAAACCCCATCAGGGGCATAATAGAAAAGTGACATAACAAGCCAATTAAAATCCCTTTTCCAGTACTTGCCAATCCAGAAAAGTCTTTTAAACTCATCTGGATCCCCATCCCAAACATCACCATTTGCACCACCACAAGGATTAACCATTTATTACGAAGGTCTACCTCTCCCCATTTTAAAAAGGCAGCAGGATATAGCATTCCCACTACCACCGCTGTAATAATCCAGGCGGTGTACTGGTAGTTTTTTAAAGATTCAAGCACGCCGATCCCAATGGCAAAACTTACCGCTAAAATAACCGCCGAGGGTTGCCATAAGGCCATGTTTGAACGAAATAATCCTATAACCAGCGCCAGCAAAGCCAGCACACTGATCAGCAGACAAAGTCTGCGGAAACTGTTCATCACTTAGCTATTTAAGTAAATCAGCAATATGTTGAATGGCAAGTGCCGGACTGGCAAGAATAGGAATTCTTTTCTGCTCTTCCGAAAGACCATCTACCACGCGCGACATGGAAGCCTGTGCCAACACGATTACGTCTACTACAGCAGATAGTTCTATCAATGCTTTAGCTACCATTTCATCATGTTGCGCTGCATTACCGCTCATTAAAGCCTCAAAGGCACCATCACAAAGCTTTGAAGTCAATTCAATTTCTTTTCCTGCCAATATTGCACGGCGTTTTACCAGATCGCTCGTTGGTCCTAACGTAGTAGGCAGGGTTGCAATTACGCCAATCCTTTTTCCCGTTTTTACAGCTAGATCAGCCATCGGTTGGTCTACGCGTAATACTGGTACGCCAGTCAATTCCGCTGCAGCTTCTATAGCAGCACCAATAGAGGAGCAGGTAACCAGGATAAAATCTGCACCGGCAGCTTCCGCAGAACCTACGTAATCTACGACACGTCTGGAAGTCAGTTTTGTCAGCTCGTTCCGGGCAATAACATCCTTAATCAGGCTATCGTCAACAATATTAAACACCTTCACATCAGGAAGGTATTGCGTACAAAGGTTTTGGAAAACAGGCACCAGCGTGGCTGAAGTATGGATAAGTCCAAGAGTTTTAGCTTTCATATTATTGGTTATATTAGGTTATCATTTTATTTTGTGGAGGTAACAAAGAAATCTTCCTTACCTACCTGTCCGCCCTTAAAGGCAACTTGTAACTGGTCTATTGCCGAGCCCGGCGCATACGCTCTGCACAAAGGCGCACCAGGGGCCAAAGGAGCAATCATTTCAACAGCCTCAATCCCCATTGCCCTTGCGGCATAACTCGAAGTATCACCACCGGCAATAATAATCCTCTGCAAGGATGTTCTTTCCGCCACGGTTCTGGCCACTTTACCAAGTAGTACACCGTACATCAATGCCGTGGTTGACTTTCCAAAGCCTTTTTGCTTTAAAATTTCGTCTGTTCTGGAAACCCTTACGTCATCATTGCCTACACTCGTATGTATGAGCACATTTTTTCCTTGCGCTATAAATGCAGCCGCCTTAAAGGCATATTGTTCCACCGAAGCTTCAAGAACCGCAGAAAATTCAGTAATCTCAGTCGAGGAAATTAAATTGGCCAGAATTTCAGTTTCAATGGCAATTTCAGCAAAGCCGTTTTTTAGCGCGTACTTAATTTGCCCAGAAGTAACTGGAGAGCAGCTACCCGAGCCTATTAATATCGGCCCTTCAAATTCAGAAGCAGCCCATTCTTCCCTTGCAACAATGCTGCCCTCCTCCTGCCAGTTTACACCCAATGCCATTTCAATAGCAGAAGAACCGGCAGAAAAGATGATATTTTCGGTAGTAGCATTGGCATCAATTATGGAACCTATGCTACCAAGGTCATCCTCTTTTACAGCATCAAAAAGTATAATTTTATGCCCGTCCTTAATTAAACTTGAAAGTCTGGGCGAAGGAACTCCCTTTGGGTTTTCAGCAGCATTTTGTTGCTGATCCTGAAATTTATGCACCTCAAGTATATCGAAAAGACCAATGCGCTTGTCTGTTTGTTTAGCCAAATGTAAACGGAGATCACTTTCGTCTGCAGGTGTAACCGGATGTTTGCTCATTGATGGATGCCTGTCCAGTCTATGAATTACACCCTCAGATCCGATGCCCATTCTGGCAAACAAATTCCCAAATAAACAGTATCTGCCAAAAATAGGAACAGCCACTAATAAAGGTACGTAAGAAGATTTAAACACCTCAGCACCAATATCAATTGCTTTACCTATACTTCCGGTTTCTGCGGAAGAGTCGAAAGTAGAACAAACTTTATAATGTACATGTGCAGGATTTAGTCTTGCCAAAGCTTCAAAAGCAGGCCGCAATTCCTTTTCCATTTCTGCAGGTGTCATGGTACGGCTCATTCCGGCCACGCCTAAAGCTTGCAGACCTTCATATCTGGCCAATTGCTCCGGCTTAGGCGGTTCTATAAAAAGTACAGTTTTTGCACCCGCCCTGCTCAGAAACTCTAAAGCATCAGTAGAACCAGTAAAATCATCACCATAAAAAGCCATTAACAAGCGGCCATTTTGCATCGTTTCCATAAGCCCTACTTTACATTTCCAAAAACTGCAACAGATTTCTTAAATTCAGTATATTTTACCGCGGCCTGTTCTACAGATAAGCCATCTACCGCAGCCTGCCAGGCTTGTTGTAAAGCAACCACACCTCCGGCCGGTCCATCTGGATGGGCCATAATGCCTCCACCGGCCATATACAATAAATCAATTGTTTGGGTGCGCCTGTAAGTTTCAGGCGCTTGGCCACCCCACTGACCAGATGATACAACCGGCAATACCGAATATCCGCCAAGCATTGGCTTTAAACAGGCTTCTATAGAACGCACTACAGAATCATCAGATTCCCAGAACTTGTTTTGTATACCATTAACATGGATCTGATCTACTCCGGCAAGTCTCCATAACTTTTGATAGGCTGGAAATTCTATCCCTAATAAAGGATGACGGTTTAACATTCCCCAACCATTCCGGTGACCATGAATAGCGAGTGTCCCAATATCGCAGATCTTTTTAACGCCAGCCAGACCAACGCTATTTAGGCTTATCATTGCAGAAGTACCACCAGCGGCTACTACCTTTTCATAGTTGCGCTGCATCTGGTCTATATCATCACTGATGTTAAAGGCATACATCACCTTTTTGCCTGTTTTATCCGCGTGTGCATTAATCACTTCCATTACCGCATCAACACGCTTGTCAAATGGTGAATTCGCAGAAGAGCCAAGTAATTCATCATCTTTGATAAAGTCAATTCCCGCCGTAATGAGAGTTTTAACAAGTTCAGCAGTTTGTTCAGGACTCATTCCAATACTTGGTTTTATAATGGTACCAATCAAAGGCCTACCGTAAACATTTGTCAGTTTTCTGCAGCCCTCAACACCAAATTTAGGCCCGCTAAAAGCACTGGCATAACAATCAGGCAACTCAATATCCATCAATTTTAAGCCTGTAAACTGGGTAAGCTCATACAAATTACCCTGTAGTGTAGAGACCAGCACAGGCAAATTATAGCCAAAGTTTTCTACAGACCAGGATACTTCAATCATTGCCCTTTGGTACTTTCCAGCTCCGGCTTTTACACCAGGAATAGAAGGTTCAGCAACCACATCCAGGGGGGTAATAGATTCAACCCTGGCCGCAAATCTTTGTTTCAATTCTGCTGTCTCTCCCGGAACGGCAATAAAAGTTCCTGAAGATTGCTCGCCGGCCAAAACCTGCGCTGATTTTTCTAAATCCAGCGGGGTCTCTATATAATATTTTGCAGTTATTCTTTCCATCTTAAGATATTTTATCTGCTTACAGGTAACCAAACAGACATTTCAGAATGTCCTCTGTTGCCCCAGGCAAAATAAGGAACCAGCTTTATCGGCGTAGTGATATTGCTTTGGTTCAGCGGACGGTATAGTACATTTTTCCAGTCTTTATTTTCAATCAATTGTGCGTTGCCTTCCAGGCTCATCATGTTTGCTCCATCAATGTTAATTGGAGTAGCTTTTAAATTGATGCCAGAGGGAATAAATACATTAAAGATTCGCTTACCGGGAAGATCAGGTGATTCCAAGCAGTATACAATCGGCCCGCGTTTAACCGCTACCTGGTTACGGTTTTCTTCTACCAGCGGGTTAGACTCTACCAGTTGTGCTTCCATAGGCAATACCAGTTCTACCTGGTCGCCTTTTTTCCATTTACGGTTCAGTTCCGCATAGGTACCAGGAGTCAGGTTTATGCTTTCTGTTTTTCCGTTCACCTTTAATTGCGCATTTGCTGTCCATCCCGGAATCCGGAAAAACATAGAATAGGCTTTATTCCCGGTTTCTTTAACCTGAATTTTAATGTTGCCATCCCATGGATAATTGGTTTCCTGGCTCAGACTAACCTTCGAACCATCATTCAATTTGGTGTTAATCTTATTGCCGCCATACAAATTAAACCACAAACCTTTGTCAGAGATGCTGTAAGCATAATCTCCTACTTCAGCAATGGTGCGCACTACATTTGGGGGACAGCAGTTAGACAATCCAATGTATGGAACCCTATCTTTAGACCAGCGTTGCTGAAAAGGAAGGTCGTCTGAATAACTTAAAGGGTTGGTATATAAGAATTTCTTGCCATCAAGGCTAATGCCCGATAGCACGCTATTGTGTAATGCCAGCTCCATCACATCAGCATATTTGGCGTCTCCGGTAATTTGCAGCATACGCCAGTTCCAAAGCACATTGCCAATATTGGCACAGGTTTCGTTGTGCGCCGTAAAATTTGGCAATTGGTAATCACGACCAAAAGCCTGGTGTATTTTTTGAACTTCAGTAGGGTTGTAAGAGGTTCCGTCAGGAGAAGTACCGTCATACAAAGAACCGCAGCCACCGGTAATGTACATCTTATGCTGGTTCACATCATCCCACATTAAATCAAGGGAATGCATCAGCGAATCATTTCCTGTCTCTGCATAAAGATCGGCAACACCCGCGTATAAATAATTTGCCCTTACGGCATGTCCCATAGCCTTGGTTTGTTTTAGAAAGGGAATCCTGTCCTGGTTATCATCTGTACCATCCTCAATTTTCCCTTTAATGGCAATAAGGTGTTTAGCAAGCTCAAGGTACCTCGGATCTTTAGTAGTACGGTACATTTCAATGACCCCCATATAATGCGAAGGACAAATGGCATTCCTGGCTAATGCTGGTGAGGCTTTCTGGTAAAAATTGTACAGGTAATCTGTTGCCCTTTTCGCTACTTCAAGCAAATTGGTTTTACCTGTAGCCCTATAGTGTACACAAGCAGCAGTCATCAAATGGCCAATGTTATAAGCTTCAAAACTTAACCGGTCCTGAAACTGATTATTTGAGCCGGTTTTACGCTGCTCTATCATCGCCTTGGTGTAGATGTAGCCATCGGCCCGCTGAGATTTTGCTATGACCGCAATAGCCTTGTCCATCATTACATTTAATTTTGGATCTCCCGTAGAAGCATACATGCTGGCAACAGCTTCCAGTGTTTTATAATAATCACCGTCATGAAAAGAAGGTCCGGAATGCGAACCTGTATCTAGTCCGGCAGCAATTTCAAAGTTTTTGAATGCATGGCTGATCTTGGCATCATTGTAAATGTCCCACATATTGGGTACTATGGTTTCTTTGGCAACCTTAAAACGGTCCGCCCAAAAACCTTTTGTCCAGGTTACATCTTTCATATCCGGACTGTGCAGTTTGGCATGCAGACTTTGTTTGGTATTCACCAAACTCTTGTCTTGTGCCTGCCCTGGGGATGCCTCAAAAAGTAAAGCCGCCAACAGGCCATACCTAAAAATGCCGCCTGCTTGTTTTTTAATCCTTATCATAGTTTATATTTTAGGTTGTATTATGGTTCAGTTTTCTTTTGCTACTTGTAGCTGCAACGGCCCCAAAAGACCTGCTTTTAACAAAGGTTTACCTTCCAACCGGAAGGGGGCTGTAGTTTTAGTAACGCGTTTAGCTTCTGGCAATTTCTGGTCGCCAATTAGCCTGTTTGCCCAGGTATTGGTAACCTCAATGCTAATTTGGTTGCTGCCCTTTTTTAAGGCTTTGCTAATGTCTACCCGGTAAGGAGCAGTCCATACCGTACCGCAGTCTATATTGTTAACTTTTACAACAGCTATATCCGCAACTTCTCCAAGGTCTAGCCATACCTGTTTACCTGTTGTAATGGTATTTTTAAAACTGGTTTTGTAGGTAGCTGTACCAGAATAATATTTAATTCCAGAATCGTCATGCTTGCTCCAGTCAGTTAATGTTTTAAACACCTTTGGTTGATCAGGGCCGCCATATGCCGGATCAAAGCTTACTTCCCATTGGTTTTTCAAGACCTCAACAGTATTAAATTCTTTCCAGTTCTCTGAGTTGGCTTTAACAGTTGAAGATGGAGCTGTTTGGTCAAAAATAACAAATACAGAAGCATTAGCTTCCAGTTTTAACCTTAGCTCTATTCTGCCCTCTACAGCAGACCAGTTTTTCGCTACAGTTGTTTCGCCAGAAACAGCATCGTATAATTTTGGTGCCGCGTTTATACCGGCAACACGAAACGAAAAGTTTAAGATACGTGATTTGTCCAGTTGATTAGCGATAAAATAAATATCCTCTGTCTTAGTTTTACGATGGGTATAAGCAACATGTTTAGCATAGGCAGCTTCAGCCTCTTCAGCAATGTACAAATCCCGTTCAAGTCCAAGTTCATTAAAGGTATCTGCCTGGTAAGGCCCTAAAATTACTTTTCCCAAACCTATTTGGCCACCGGCCCATAATTCATCTACCATCTTGTAAAAACTGGCTTCATTTCCGCGCTGCAAGCCAGTTTGCTGAAGCGGTTTTTCATTAAGTAAAACCGTTGCTCCCGCTTTAACAAGTTCAAGCAACTTTTTCACTGTCCCAAAACTCATGTATTCATAATTCGGGTTTAAAGCCTGCTTGCCAGGAATTACTAGAATGCCGTAACGGGCGCCTCCAGGAAAAACAACGTTTTTGTCTTTAACCTCAGCCTGCGCCAAAACATCCGGATTAAAAGAATCATAAGCATATCCTCGCAATGGATTCACCCAATTTTCCGGATCGGCCATGTTTGCAGAATGGGTAACACCAGCAGGCTTTTGCCTAAGCGGCTCTCCTGTATTCAGCATTCGGGCAGCTTCTGCCGTCACTACCTCTTTACCAAAAATACCTGGAAGCACATTCACCAACCTATCTGGTAATACAGATCGCCTCGGAATTTCGTCACCTATAAAAACAGCGATATCAGTTACCGGAACACCCTTTTGTAACCATTCCTGTGCGCGTTCTGCATAAGTGATCCAGGCTTTTCCCGGCTTCCACCAGGTTTGGTCACGTTGAAAATACAACCCTACTCCATCAAGTGTCATCCCGGGCTTTCTGTCCATCCATGGATTGTGGGTAAATACATGGTATACCAGTTTGTTAATGCCCAATGCATAGTTTCTATCTTGTAAGGTCTTCATATTTCCAGGCTGCTCGCTCCAATCCATACGGACTGTGGTAAAAGCTTCGGCCTGTATAATGTTTTTACCGTAAATATGGGCACCAGAAATGGCATCCAGCATATCATTTGGTTTATCGTGCGTAGGGCTGTTCATCCAAAATTCACCCATTGGTACATCCACAGTTTTATAATGCGCCAATCCATCGCTCAGCATCGTAGGGGCAATGCTTTCTGCAGTAAATATTACGCCTTTCTCTTTAGCTAATGCAGCAAGCGTAAGGTAAAATTTGTCCACTACAAGTTCCGAGATTGTTTTCCTTAGGTCGTACAAAAACCCCTCTGAAATTTCAGCAGTTTGAACAGGAATGCCTGCCATTACCGGAAGGTAAGGCATTGGATCATATCCCCTGCGTTTTCTAAATTCAGCACTAAATTCGGTCGACCAGTTTTGACTTCCACATTCCCAGCTATCTACATGAAAAGTATTGAGTACTTTCCCTGCAATGTCCGGTCCTCCATGCCTTAAAGCTTCTCCGTACCAGCTGTCAAATTGTAATTTGATCGCCGCCGGATTAAACTTATCGCATTCCAGTCCTATCCCACCGCCACCGGTATCATTTTTATGTCCTGTTGAGGTATGTCCCATTCTCAAAATGGTCCAGTTTCCTTTAGGTGCTTTCCAGTTTAGCGTCCCATCAGCATTCATTTGAGAGGTAATATTGATGATCTTATTTAAAGGGATACAAAACTGCGCCGGCAGCTGTTGCTGATTGCTATATTTACTTACCCGCCATACTACCCCGGTTTTGCCTTCAAACTGATTGATACGTGGCTCGGCAGATAGTTCCAGGTTCACAAGCTTTAATGTCGGTTTCCATTTGGCGGCATCTAAATCTTCCGCTCCCGGTTCAGAACCATTTTTATCGTAAACAAACCTGTAAAATTTTGCGGTAACAGGAGCAATTGAATGTGTAACATCGGCATCAATATCCTGCCATCCATGACGTGGTGCCTGCAGGCGACCAATTGAGCGAAAATGCTGCCCATCGTCACTTACTTCAATCGCTAAACGCTCTGCCTGATAATTATTTCCCGTTGTCCTAACAGTAACCGTACGGGCAGTAAAAGGTTGCGCAAATTCATATTGGATCCAGCAAGGTTCATTACTGGTGAAATTCTTTTTATTTCCAGGAATAGTCAATCCGCTGGCATCAATACCATTACTGCTGCTTACCTTAGGGACAACAGTTGTTGTAGATATGCCAGTACCCTCGGGAGAAGGATAAGCATACACTGCGATATCCTTAAAATAACCTTCTACAGTTTCCGGCTGAGGTAATGACAATTTGGCTTTGGTATTTCCCTGAACATTTAACTGACTATACACTACCTTTTGCATAGAGAGCTCAGGTGTAATCCATGGTCCACCTGCAAGGGCAAAACCATCGCTGACATGCATTCCTAGTTTCAAATCCAGGCGTTTCGCTTCCTGCATGGCAAATTCTACCATACTCCACCACTGCGGACTCAGCTGCCGTGCCGAGGGCGTATAAAGCGGTGGTGTGGTTTCACCTTTAATCGGCATCAGGTAGGCACCCGAAATTCCATTTTCTTTCATTGCCGTTAAATCTGCTGTAATGCCAGCTTTAGAAACACCAGCCTGCATCCAATACCAGAAAACCCAGGGTTTAGTGGTTTCAGTGTGCTGCGCCTGTGTAGCATTAGCAAAATAAAAATTAAGCAGCAACAAGAAAAAAAGGAATTTACCTGACTTAAAGTTCATAATTATCTAGCAACTATTTTATATCCTTTTAACCCAAAGAGCATAATGATTAAATAACAAACCAAGGGAATACTATAGCCAATTTGTATATTATCATGGTTCATGTCAATTAAAGTCCCCATTGCGTATGGAAGAATGGCACCGCCAACAATCGACATAATTAACCAGGAAGATCCAGGTTTAGTATCATCGCCTATGCCATCAATTCCCAATGCAAAGATGGTTGGAAACATGATAGACATAAAAAATCCCAAACCACCTAATGCGTAAACAACATAAGCACCGTCTCCAAAAATTGCAACAATACTTAGTAAAACCGAAATTACAGCGTAAATGGCTAAGAGACTGTTTGAGGCAATGTATCGTAGTAAAATGGTTCCGACAAAACGTCCGACTAAAAACAAAGTACCATACAATCCAAGATAATATAACGCAGTATACTCATCAAAGCCACCTGCTTGTTGAGCGGCTCTAATGAAAAAACTTGTTACACATACCTGAGCACCAACATAAAAGAACTGCGCAACCACAGCCCACCTTAGATGTTTGTGTTTTAAGGCACCTAAGAAACTCCCTTTTGAAATTCCATCCTTGCTGGTGGTTTTTATTTCAGGTAACTTCATAAAATAAAACAATACAGCAACAGAAACCAATACTGTGCCCAGAATAATGTAAGGGACTTTAACTGTAGACGCTTCTGTCAGGAAATAATTGTTCCTTACTGCATCAGTCATTGCCGCTAATTCCTCTTGCGTATGAGATTTTCCGGACAAGATAAATCTTCCAACTACTGTAGCCAAAGGTGCTGCCAAACCATTAAAGGTAGCTGCAAGGTTTAGCCTCCATGCTGCTTTATCCGGACTTCCCAAAATTGTGGCATAAGGATTTGCAGATGTTTCAAGAAGGGTTAAGCCACATCCGATGATAAAGAGCGCAACAAGAAAGGTAATGTAAGAAAGGTTATTTGCTGCCGGTACAAAAAGAAATGCACCAAAAGCAAATGCTAATAAGCCAGTGATCATGGTCGATTTGTAACCCCATTTCTTTAAGATCACCCCTGCTGGAATGGCCATTAAAAAGTAGGCGAGGAAAACAGAGGTATCTATTAAGGTAGATTGTCTGTTGTTCAGGTTACATGCCTTTTTAAGATGTGGTATTAAAATGGAATCCAGATTATGTGCCATTCCCCAAAGGAAGAATAAGCTCACGACCAGGATAAAAGGTACTAAATATTTTTTACCCGCTGCCGGATCTCCGCTTGCAATTACTTCGGGTGCTGATGTAGGGTTCATATCTTGATTTTATTAAATAATAATTATTTCTTTTTTACCAGTAACAGGTGATCGCATACCACTACTACTTCACCATGCTGGTTAACGATCTCTACGTGTTCCGTTACCGTTCCGTATTCTGGCTTTTTAGCTTCCATTTTTTCTGATATGGTGATTTCCGAATGAATGGTATCGCCAATAAAAACTGGTTTTATAAAGCGGAGGCGATCGTAACCTTTTGACATGGCTTCAGGATTGATCTCCGAAGCGGTTAGTCCGATGCCTATGCTAAAAATCATCGTGCCGTGGGCAATACGCTGTTTAAAGGGTTGTGTTTTACACCATTCTGCATCCATATGGTGCGGAAAAAAATCACCTGTATGCCCGGCATGCACTACAAAATCAGTCTCTGTAATGGTGCGTCCAAGGGTAACACGTTTATCTTCTAATTGATAGTCTTCGAAAAATATAGATTTAAAATACATCTGCTTATTTTTTATTGTTCAATATTGGTTAATGAAATGCCTCCGTTATCACTGGAAGTATAAGCGGCTTCTACAGTCGCCATCGTTTTAATTACATCTTCTACACTGGTAGGCAATACCTCAGAAGAACCTTCTTTAAAACGCATCAAAGCCGCCATAGTGCCTACAAATGCATCAGGGAACCAGCTACCTTCCAATTCAACGGTTTTCCATTCCGGCGCTTTTCCTTCTTCAGGTATGCAATACTGAAATACATCAGGTACACCATGCGGGTAATCCATCAATAATCCCATCTTGGCTTTAATAGCGCCCTTAGTACCTTCCCATTTAATGAAACTTTCTTGATGATCAGGCCCAAAATCATGGTCATGATTGGTATTGATCACTGCATGCATGGTATCTCCATAATCAAACAAAATAGTAGAACGGGACGAAGACAGGGTTTTGGCCGGATGTTTCAACGTTTTAGCCAGAATGCTTTTTGGGTCGCCCAGAAAGGAACGGATCATATCTACATAGTGGATGCTATGGTATTGAATTTCAAGCCTTGGGTGAACAATCACATGCGGAAAGATTTCCCATGGTGTTTTTATCGTCACCCGTACTTCCATATCGTACAGTTCCCCAATCAAACCTTTATTTATAAGGTCTCTGGCAGCACTTACAAAGGGAGCATAACGCAACTGAAAATTAATTGCGGCAACCAGTTTTTTTCGTCTGCACAATTCCAGAATTTCCTTCGCCTGGTTAAAATCATCGCCCATAGGTTTCTGGATCAGCACCGCTGCTCCATCCGGCAATTGCTCCAATGTTTCCAGGTATTGCTCAGGCATAATGGTCAGGTCGTATACCGCATGCTCAGGAGCTTGAGCCACTGCTTCAGCCACGTTGGCGTATACATTCGGAATACCGAACCGCTCAGCAAGTTTCGCTGCACGTTCCCGGGTACGATTTACAATGCCATGAACAGTAAAACCCGCTTTTACGTAGGCAGGAAGATGCGCATCTGCAACAATTCCGCCTGCGCCGATGATAATAATAGGTTGATTGGTTTCCGGTAATTCCGGTTTATAATTTATATCCATAACTTAATTGTCAATTGAATCAATTTGAGCTTGTGCCTCTTTCAGCAAACTTTCAGTACTTACAGCCGAACCCATAGCCTTAAGTACCATTTGATCTACAATGCTTGCAATAGCAGCCCAGTTTCTTTTTTGAGGAAGCGATTTTGCACCTACATGCAGTTGCTCCAGCTGGTGGTAATAAGGAATAATTTGATTGATTTCTTCATCTTTCCAGGTAGAAATCCGACAACCAATGCCACCTTCCAGCGTCAACAGTTTATCACTTTCCTTATTCACCGCATGCCGTATAAAATCGTAAGCAATAGCTTTATTTCTACTACCAGATCCAATGGTGTACAGCCAATACACATTTAGTGATGCCGGTACATGACCTTCTGCCACCGGCAATGTGGTAATGCCAACTTTTCCTTTCACATTTGATGCTGCGTCTACTTCACAAACTGAAGCAAAACCGAACCAGTTGATCATCAATGCCGCTTCTCCTCTTGAAAATGCTGCGCCTGCCTTTACCGAATCAAAGTCAGCAGAGCCAGGATGAACAGCTTTATCATCATTTAACAACTGCCTGTAAAACGCTACAGCTGCAACAGCCTCAGGGCTGTCAATATTGATTTTACCCTGTTCATTGGTCAGCTGGCCGCCACGGCTCCATAGCTGTAAACAGAAATCAAAAACAGTATTGTGGCCGTCCGGATAACCTGCAAAAACAGAACCATACAAATCTTGTTCAGGACGGTGAAAGAAATGTGAGAGTTGAAGAAAACCCGCCCAACTTGTAGGCGGTGCCAGCTTTTCACCATATAGTTTAAAGTAAGCCTCCTGCTCTTCAGGGTTTTCAAACAAATCCTTTCTATAGATCAAACACTCCGGCCCGTCGTGAAAAGGCAAACCAAGCACTTGTTTATCAAATTGCTGTAAACTGAGCAAAGAACTACTCCAGGCTCCAGGAAAACCTTCAGGAGGATTTTCATCCAGGTAAGGCTTAAGGTCTTCTATCGCTTTATCCTCATAGCCTTCAAGTAACCAGTCAGTATTTAAATGTGCAATATCCCAAGACCCATCAGCCAGTCCTTTATCGAGTAGCGTAGTTTCATGGAGTTCATGAAGGTCCATCGCAATAAATTCGGCCTTCAGTTCACATCCCGATACTGCACAATAACTCGCCCACAATTTGTCCATAGTAGATTCAAATGGGGCAAATTTGCGTACTGCAATCCTTAAAATATGCTGATGATTAATCTTCTCCATTTGCTATCATAAACTCCTTTAGGATCTTTTCATTGTCCTGCCCTAATTTAGGCGACCCAACTGACGAAGTCAGCAGTTCACCATCAATCCGTATTGGGCACCTTGTGGTTTTATATTTATAACCATCTTTCATTTCTACTTCCTGAACCATATTCAGCACTTTAAAGCCTTCATGTGCAACCAAAGTATCCCAATTTAATACATCCGCACACCAGATGTCTGCAGGTTCAAGAACAGAAAGCCATTTTTTTGTCGTATCACCGGAAAGATGCGCAGCCAGAATCGCCTTAATTTGATCTCTTTCATTAAAAGCTTGCGCAGGAGATTCAAAAGGGATTAATTCCGGACAATTTAACAAAGTTGCCAATACCGGAATGGACCCCATGGCCAGGGCCATATACCCATCGCTTGTTTTGTAAATCCCGTAAGGAGCCCCAAGGTAGGCATTGGCATTATTTTTTAAGGATCGCTTTGGAAGTTCACCGCCATCATTCATAAAAGTAGTAATGGTTTCAAACTGAAAATCATAAGCCGATTCCATCATACTCACCTGTACACTGGCACCCACACCAGAAATGGCCTTTTTGTATAAACAAGCCAAAATTCCCTGTGCAAGATGTGCACCGGCCAACATATCAACTATAGAAAGTCCCATAGCCAATGGCCCTCTGTCGCCATTTCCGGTTAATGTGGTTAAACCGGTAACCGACTGCAGCAACAAATCCTGACCCGGCTTAGATTTCCAGTCTCCCTCGTTACCGTAGCCTGAAATCTCACCATATATAATAGAAGGATTGAGTTTTTTTACCGTTTCATAATCTAAACCAAGGCGGTTGATGACTCCGGGACGAAAATTATGAATCATCACATCTGCCTTACGCACAAGTTCCAGAATAGTGTGGTAATCTTCTTTAATCTTTAAATCTCCTGCAAAGCTTTCTTTATTTCTATTGATGGCATGAAATACGGAAGACTCTCCATTCATCACCAAATTTGAAATGTAAAGGGTCCTGCAAATGTCACCCGTTTCAGGTTTCTCAATTTTTATCACCCTGGCCCCCATATCTGCCAGCTTTAAACTTGCAGAAGGGCCGGATAGAAACTGACTAAAATCAATGACCAAATAATCTTCAAGTGGTTTCATATTTATACTAACTCAAATTCGCTATTGATTATTCCATTATTTGCACCAATTGCTGGCGCGGCTTTGTCACTGCAAAGCTTATTTCCATTAATCTGGATAGGCAGTCTTGTGGTATCCAATGTTTGTCCGTTACCAAGATTTAAAGTCTGTCTAATTTCAAGATCCTTAAATGCAGACAGTTCAGTTGCTTCCTTGTAATTTAAAACTGCGGCGCACCAAATATCTTCAGGCTCCATTAAACTCAACCAAAAGGCATTGCTTTGCGTTTTAAAGGTCTCTCCTAATAAGTTCAGCAATTCGTCTCGCTGATCAAATGAAGAGTCTGCATTAATATATACAGAAGAAATGTCGCAACCAATGATGTTACTGATCTTTGGCAAGTTGCCCATTGCTAAAGCCAGATAAGCATCTGCTGTTTGATAAATGGCATACGGAGCACTTAAATAGGCATGCGCACTACCGCTCACGCTACTGCGTTTAGGCAGCTGACCGCCATCATTAAGATAAGTGGTCAATACTTCAAACTGTAAATCTAAAGTTGACTCTAACAAACTCACTTCCACCAACACGCTTTTACCCGTTTTGGCACGTTTAATCAGTGCGGCTAAAATACCCTGAACCAAATGATTTCCGCACATGATATCAGATACTGAAAGTCCAAAAGGAACAGGTCCATCCTGATCACTGCCAGAAAGGTAGGTAAGGCCAGACATAGATTGCACCAATAAATCTTGTCCCGGCTTATTGGCCCAGGGACCTTCATTACCGTAACCCGTTACCACACCATAAATAATATTAGGGTTGAGGGCTTGCACATTCACATAATCCAAACCAATCTTCTCCATCACCCCTGGCCTGAAGTTATGGGTCATTACATCCGCTTTGGCAATCAATTGTTTCACCCGTTTCAAATCTTCAGGATTCTTAAGATCGGCAGCATAAGATTCCTTATTGCGGTTAATGGTGTGAAAGAGCAAACTATCATCGCCTTCAAAAAGATTTTTAATGGCCAGCTGTCTGCAGGCATCTCCTTTTACAGGACGCTCAATTTTAATTACCCTTGCTCCCAGGTCGGCCAGTTTTAACCCTGCCGAAGGTCCTGCAAGGAACTGGCAAAATTCCAGTACTAAAAGTCCCTCTAATGGTCTTGTCATGATACTTGCAACTTTCTTGATTCCACATATAATTTATTCAAAGCTGCTAAAACTTCCTTTTCATTTCCGCCCTGCATCAGGTAATCCCTAACTACATCGCCTGCATGATCCTGAAAAAACATACTTCCATGGTAACGCGGACGCAGGAAAGCACGCTGTAAAGCGGGCAAAGTATTTAAAAAATATTGCTGACTCTGTCTGTTTACTTCTTCGTCCGTCCATGCGCTTAAATGTCCTGGCTGACCACCGTTTTCATAGAAAACAGTCTGCTGGCATTCCGGAGAACACACATAGGCCGCATACTTTACCGCCATCTCTTTGTGTGCAGAGCCAGAAGACACTGCCAATCCAGTTCCACCAAGGGTACTGCGCAGGTTTGTTTTCCCGTCCACTGAAATCATGTCGTGAAAATGAAGCGACTTGCGCGAATATCCTCTTCTCGAATAATTTGAATACCCATAAGCAAATGGACAATAAGCCAGGTCATCCGTTAAAGTCATCGCCTCATATACCTGAATTGGATTTCTCTTAAAGTTATCCGGATGGATCTTTGTAGCCAGTTCACGGTACATTTGCAGGGCCTGGATTCCAATGACTTCAGAAATCACCAGGTCTTCCTGCTGACAAGGATCTTCACCCAATGAACAGCAAAGCGTATAAAAATTCATGAGCACATCAATTGGAATCCCTGCAAAGGCAACTAAACCCTGGTCTGCCAAAGCCAAAAGATCCTCAAAAGATTTTGGCAGTTCCAGTCCTTTCGCTTTTAAAAGATCTGGTCGGCTGGCTGCCACCGGTGTGGCGGCATCAATAGGCAATGCCCATTGGTGTCCGTCGTAACTGTAACTTTCAAAAGACTGTCCTACGGTATTCAATTCCTGATCTTTGAGGTAATCTGCAGAAAGGAAAGTATCTAAAGGAAAAATGGATTGTGTTTTCGCTGCAAAACCCGCCCATGGATGGTCTATTACCAGCAAATCAAAACGCTCTGCAAGCTGCTGTATAGAAAAATCAGCGAATTGCTGCAAACTTCTCTTTTCCCAGGTAATTTCTACAGAAGGATGGAGTTCTGAAAAACGTTGCGCTGTAGCAACCATAGGTACCAAACCACGACTGTGGTTCCAGGTTATTCCCTTTAAAATTATTTTGTCAGTCATGACTATATCTTGCTAAAATTTTATCTTTTTTACTAATGCAGGTACTGCTTCTTTTGCGGCTTTTACCGGAACAAGGTAAAAACTATATTGGTAAGATTTTGAAGGAATTTGGTATTGTGCCAAAGGTGCAGCTACATCGCTCCAACTGTCATTTCCACCTACGCCCATTTGAATCAAATCTATATTTAGGGTTAAATATCCCGCATCTTTTAACTTATTGGTGTGTTTTGCATTTTGGATGTTTTCATCTGTATAAGGCCAAGCGCTCATACTCAACAGACTATCAGCTGCTACCAGTAAGCCTTCGTTTTTTTGCTTGTCTGCAAGATACATCCAGCGCACATCTGTACGGTTTCCATTCTCCTGCGGAACAGCATAGTTCTCCATAAAGTCTTTGATACCCTGGGTATAAACCGCAGCATCAAAACCATACCGTTTGTCTATATAATTTTCCATAGGTCCTTTTCCGTACCAGGTAATATTGTCGTAACCACGAACAGTACCCATTTGCATCCCCACCTTTGGCAGGTTAGGCAAACCTGGTTTAACATCCAGTTTAAATTCAACTTTCACAGTGCCTGTATTGGCTACGCAGTAACTTATCTTTACAGTTGCGCTATCATTGATCAGACTGTAAGTGCTCGTTACCACCATTCCTGATCCCGCAGCACCATCAAATTTACCCAAGTTTGAGCCCAGGTACTTCAAATCATTTTGATACCATTGTTTCAATTTCTTATTGGATTTCCAGCCACGTTTGTCATTATCTGTCAAAGGACGGGTAAAATGAGGCAACAGCGGTGCAAAAACCTGCTCCTGGCCTTTCCATTTGTAAGAAGTTAAAGCACCATTTACTTTGCTGATGGCAATTTCAAAATCCCCACCTGAAAATAGCTCCTGATTAGCATTTGGCGCATATTTTGGAGGGGAAATTTTCGTTACAGATTTGCTTACTGCCAAACCTGTTAAGGGCAACTGGTTAGAAGCCAATTCAAAACCCTTAGGCGCCCAAAGCTCATCTTTGTCCAGGCTAAAATGAATATCAACCAAATACTCTGCACCTGCTTCCATTTTAGGCAAGTAAGCTGAAATATTAATCAAGCTATCTTTTCCAGCCTGTAAGTTGATGCGAGGCAGGTTTTTTTGGGCTATAACTACCCCATCTTTACGAACAATAAGGTTTACAAGGTATACATTCAGGTTTTTAACCGAATGGCGGTTGGTGATTTTTAAAATGCCTTTTTTAGCATCTGCCCACACCGTTTCTGCGCCCTGATAAACACGTTTGCATTCGTACATAGCAGATTTAGGGGTACCGTCAGAATTTACTGCGCCTTTAATGGTAAAGTTATCAAAATATCTTTCGCCAAAATCACCACCGTAAGCGTAATATTCTACACCCGCACTGTCCTTTTGCAAAATTCCCTGATCTTTAAACTCCCAGATACAGCCTCCAATCACGCGTGGCGTAGTACGGAAAACATCCCAAAATTCCTTCATGTTGCCTACAGAGTTACCCATGGCGTGAGCATATTCTACAAAAAATATCGGACGCTGATCGCCATTGTCCTGTCCAGCTAATAGTGCCGGCGTATAAATCCCAGGGTACATCCTGCTCACCATATCAATATAGGTAGCATCCTGAGGATTTTGTAAACGATGCGAATGGTCGTTGGATTTCAGATATCTTGGATCTGAAGGATCCATATAACCTTCTAATCTCGGGTTACCCATTGCCGGCTCGTAATGAACCGGGCGGGTAATGTCAAAATCGTGGATCCAGCCCGCCATCGCTGCATGGTTAGGCCCCCGGCCAGATTCGTTACCCAGGCTCCAGATGATGATACTTGGATGGTTTTTATCCCGCATCACCATGCGGCTGCTCCTTTCCAGATAAGCGCCTGTCCATTGCGGATCGTTGCTCAATTTACCACCAAGACCATGGGTTTCCAGGTTGGCTTCATCAATCACCAAAATTCCAAATTCATCACATAAATCATATAAGTAAGGATCCATTGGATAATGACTGGCACGAATGCAATTGAAATTAAAACGTTTAATGGTCCTTACATCTTCAAATATATCTTCGCGTCCTAAAGCCTTTCCCTTTACAGGATGGTGATCCGGACGGTTCACACCATATAAATAAGTTTCTTTTCCATTGATCAGCAATTTGCCATTAGTTTTGGAAAACTCAATACTTCTAAAACCTACCTTACAGCTTTTTACCTCCAGTACATGACCGACACTATCTTCCAATGAAATCGCTAGTGTATACAGGTTTGGAACCTCATCGCTCCATTTTTCCGGATTGCTGATTTTACTTTCCAGCAAGCCAAATTTCACATTGTCTAACCTTGGGTAAATCTCGTTGATGATGCTTTCCGCATCACGCTCCATAGGCTGCGCGGTTACCTTTTTGCCATTTTTATCAAACAGCTCAGCTTTTACCTTATAGCCTTTTATAGCCTTTCCAGTTAGGTTTTCTATCCGTGGACGGATACTCAGTACCGCATCCTTGTAGTCCTTATCCAGTTTAGCCTGCCAGTGAAAATCTGCAATCCGTATTTTAGGTTCAGCCAGTAACATCACTTCTCTGTGGATGCCACTCAAACGCCAATGGTCCTGGTCTTCCAGAAAACTACCATCACTCCAGCGGATCACCTGCACAGAAACAATATTTTCGCCAGTTTTTAAATAAGGGCTAATGTTATATTCCGAAGAAAGGAAGCTGTCTTCCGCGTATCCCAAGAACTGACCATTTAACCATACTTTATAAGCTGAACTTACGCCACCAAAATGCAGGGTTACATTCATGTCTTTCCAGTCATCAGGCAACGTAAAAGTTCGCTGATAACTGCCCATTCCGTTGTAATCCTGAGGCACAAAAGGAGGATTTACCGGACGGAAGGGATAAACAGCACCTTTGTAAATGGGTTTATCGTAACCTTTCATTTCCCAGTTGGAGGGCACAGAAATCTTTTTCCAGCCACTAACCCTGCTTTTATAAAAATCCTTCGGTGCATCTGCTGGTTTAATCGCAAAAGAAAAATCCCATTCCCCGTTCAAAGAAATCATGCGGGAGGTTTTGCTCCGGTCGCCAGCAATGGCATCAGCTAAATTCAGAAAAGAATAACCCGTTGCCCTTGAGGGCTCACGATTAATGCCACTCACCAATGGATCTTCCCATGGCTCCCTGTTATACACTGTTGGCACATGCGGAATTGCCGTTGGTGTTTTATCTACCAACTGGGCAAAGCCTGCCGCACTGATCAGACCGAATAAAAGACTCAAGCTTATTTTATTGATGGATGGTTTCATTATTTAATGGTCTGAATTTGGATACTTTGTGAGGTTAATCCTTTTGCTGTAGCAGTTAAGGTGATCGTTCCCGGCTTTCCATTTGATTGTATAATGGCCAGGCAAAGCCCACGGTAAGCTTTCCTTTTGTTGTCTTTAAAAGATTCTACGCTACCCTGGAAGCCATTGTCTACTCCGGCGATAAAACCTGGTCCTTCTACTTTGAATTGCACAAGATCTTCTGCAGCGGGAACGAGATTGCCATTGGCATCCAGAATCTTTACGGTTACAAAAGAAAGGTCTTTACCGTCCGCACTAATCTGTTTACGGTCTGCCTGCAACTCAATTTTGGTGGCTTTATCTGCTGTATTAATTTCTCTGGTCAGTATAACCTTACCTTTTTTACGGGATACAGCTTTTAATGTACCTGCTTCATATTTCACCGGCCAGGACACGTGCAAATCCTCGCCTTTTTTAGATTTGACGCCCAATGACTTACCATTGAGAAATAACTCTACCTCATCAGCCTGGTTGTAATAGGCCCAAACATCTATTGTTTTGCCCGCAGCCCAATTCCAGTGTGGGAACAAATGCAATACTGGTGTATTGGTCCATTCACTCTGATACAGGTAGTAAGCATCCTTTGGAAAACCGGCAAGGTCAACGATTCCGAAATACGAACTTCTTGCAGGCCATGGATAAGGAAGTGGCTCACCCAGGTAATCAAAACCTGTCCAAACAAACAATCCTGAAACATGATCGTATTTTTTAACTTCTTTCCAGGTTTCTTCATGCGTTGATCCCCAATAGGCAGAAACATTATCATAAGAAGAGACAGCCCACTCCATATTACCCTCTATAAATTTAGTCTTCCCGTCTTTTGGCCACCTGCGGATGCTGTCTGATGGCATTTCTGTTGGCATGTCATAAAAACCACGGGTCTCTAGAGCCGAGGTGGTTTCTGTAGCGAGAAAAATCTCCCCGGGATAATTCTTCGGAAAATCTTTGTATAATTTATGGTTATAGTTTAACCCATATAAATCCAGCGCTTTAGCCTGATAAATAAAGTTTTTTTCTGCAACTGTTTCCGTTAAGGCAGATACAACCATACGGGTGGTATCTAAATTTTTTACAATACCGACCAGCTCCTTGGTAATGGCTATTCCAGTACTGTCAAACTGTTCGCGGATCTCGTTGCCAATGCTCCACATGATAATAGAAGGATGGTTCCGGTCTCTCTTAATCATGGCCTCCAAATCAGCACGGTGCCATTCCGGAAAATTCAAATGATAATCCTTGGAGGTTTTCTTCTTCTTCCACATGTCAAAAGCCTCGTCCATTACCAGAAAGCCCATTTTATCACAAAGGTCCAGCATTTCAGGTGCCGGAGGATTATGTGATGTCCTGATGGCATTACAGCCCATTTTCTTTAAAATCTGCAGCTGTCTTTCAATTGCACGCGTATAAACGGCAGCACCCAATGCACCCAGGTCATGGTGCATACACACCCCTAATATTTTCATCGCCTGACCATTCAAAGAAAAGCCGGTTTTTGCGTCAAACTTAAAATAACGGATCCCTAGTGGCGTCTCGTACGTATCCCGTAATACCTTCCCACTATATATTTTGGTGACTACTTTATACAAATGAGGGTTTGTTACAGACCATAAATGAGGATTTTTTAAGTCAAACAACTGAGTAAAGCTATACTGCGACTTATCCAGCACAATCCCAGTACGCTTTGCAGAACTTACTTCATTTCCCTGCTGATCGTAAATTACAGAATTTACATCAACTTTCGTTTTCAGGGTACTGGTTTTGATCTGTACATTTAACTGAACGGTTGCTGCCGCTGCCGATACTTTTGGCGTGCTAACAAAAGTACCCCAATGGTCAACCGCAATCTTATCCGTGGTTAGCAGCCATACGTTCCTATAAATCCCCGAGCCAGAATACCAGCGTGAATCAGGTTGGGCGGAGTTGTCTACCCGAACAGCAATAACATTTTTGCCCGGCTTTAAATAAGCACTGAGCTCATATTTAAAAGAAATATATCCGTAAGGACGTTTACCAAGGTATTTTCCATTGATCCAGACTTCACTGTTTTTATAAACGCCATCAAATTCTATACTGGTGTTTTTCAGTTTCGCCGTAGCGGGAAGTATAAAAGTTTTCCTATACCATCCAATCCCTGTGGGTAAGCCTCCTCCCTCTGGTTTAGCCGGATTTTTCTCATCAAATTCACCTTCAATGCTCCAATCATGCGGAAGATCTAATTTCCGCCATTTCAAATCATTATATGCAACCAGTTTGGCATTTGCTACGTCGCCCAAATAAAATTTCCAACCCTCGTTAAAACTTATTTTGCGTGATTGTGCAAAAGCAGTCTGACCGATGAATAACATCAGCATTAAAATTTTACATATCGCGCTTATCCTATTCAGCTTCATAAGGATCGTTATTTAGTAGATTTGATAAAATTAACAGAACTTTTGCCGAGCGCTTTGGAAGTTGCCACTGCAATTCCCCGCTTGTCATTTTTATTTACAGCACAATAGAAATGATAAACAACACCTTTATGCTTTAACACAAAAGATTTATGGGCATACAGGTCATCATATTTTTCAGAAGATTCAATCAGGTTATCGCCGTTCCAATCGGTCCAGTTCACAAGGTCATTAGAAACTGCGAATCTGTTAAATGAGCCTTTTCTATCCTGCCAAAAGGCACCAAAGTAAAACATCACCCAGGCACCTTTTATTTTCTGGATCACACCATCGCCGGTAATTCCAACCGGATGATGAACAACCGGGTTCCTGCCAAATCTTTGCCAATGCTCCATGTCATCAGATACGGCCATACCAATCCGCTCGTACCACCTGGTTTTTTTATTATTTTCCAGCGAATCCCCTACTGCGTTATAATACATGACAAAAGGGTGCCCCGTTAAACGTTTTTTATCCTCAATCACCGTGCTTTTAAAAAGCTTATGCCTGTTTTCCCACCACCTTACATCCTTATCCAGCGCACTCAATACGGGTTCCGGCATTCTGGTCCACTCCTGAACCTGTGCCGGGCTCTTTTCAGTGTAGGCCATGCCTATAGACAAAGGCTCCGTTTCATACCCTTTTTCTTTTCCACCAAAGTATGACATCCAATATTTGCCATTGAATTTGCTTAGCTTGTAAGCTCCTCCCCATTTGGTATCTGTTAAAGCGTTGTACCCTGCCTTTTGGTTGTCGTCCCAGTTCCCAGCATCACCAAAAGAAAGCAAACGGCCCATATTTTCCCAATGCAGCAAATCTTTGCTCTTAGAAAGCCAGGTTTCGTAACCGCGTCCACTATAGATCAGGTAAGTCATGTACCAAAACTTGCCTTCGCGAAACACCGTGGGGCAGTCCATTTTATGCTGCTCGTCTTCAGGCACCATTACTAAGCCATATTTGTATGGCGTTTTTACTTCTTCATAAATCTCCTGCATTTTAGCGGCAGAAATTTCCTGCTGTGCGGAGGCAGACAAATTCAAGCAAAGCAAGAGGGAAAAAAATGCAAATCTTCTCATTATAAATAATCCTGGACTTTAAATTTATACACTCCGGAACCTACTTTAAGTATTGCTCTTCCTTTTTCAAAACCCATCATTTTAACTTCCGGTACGTTATCTAATTCTTTATTCGCCTCGCTGATTCTCTTGCCAGAAAGGGCGGGAAGGTAGATCATTGCTGTGGTATTTGCAGGTATGGTTACATCAAGCTCGAAAGTTGCTGCTGTTTTCCTCCATGACGTCTTAATAAGACCATATGAGGAATGATAACTGGTGGTTGCTGTAATGAGATCTCCAACAGCTTCCGGATAGATCCGAATTTTATTAAACGCCACGGAATTATCCTCCTGCCTGATGCCGCCGATTCCACTATAAAACCATTCCATAATATGGCCAAGCATGAAATGATTGTTAGATACTTCTGATATAGCCGCCCATGATTCAGTTAAAGCTGTAGCCCCGTGTGCCAATTGATAACCATAGCCGGGCACATCGCTCCTGCTGTTCATGTCAAAAATAATATCTGAGCGGTGTTCCGCTTCTAACACCCGCAGTACATAACGGTAACCAATGTCGCCAGCCGTTAAAGCATTTTTTCGATCGCGGATGTCTTTGATGAGATTTGCAAACACACGGTCCTTATATTCAGGTTCCACCAATTGCATGTAAATTGCCATAGCATTCGCAGTCTGACTTCCGGTAGCATATTGTGCAGTCTCCCTGTTAAAAAACGTATTGTTAAAAGATTGCTTTACCGAGGATGCAAGCTTAGCCCATTGCTCAGCATCGGCTTTTTTACCTAGTACGTTGGCAATTTTCTCTAAAATACAAAGGTTGTAATAATAAGTGGCGGTGCCGGTTACACCCATTGGCGTTTGCTGAGAAACACCAGGCCGCTCAGGCCCTATATCATACCAGTCGCCTAACCCTTGCTTTAAAATGTTATTTTCTGCCTTTTTCTGCAAATATGCAATATAACGCTGCATGGTTGGATACGCATTTTTTAAAACTCCCGTATCCCCATACCATCGATACAGGTACCATGGCAGGATAATCCCTGTACTTCCCCATTCAGGCGAATCGCGGAACATATCGCCGCCCCAGGTAAAATGAATGTATTCAGGTGCAATCTCCGGAATCAACCCATTGTCAAGCTGGGAGGTCATCACATCACCTACTACTTTATTGGCTAGCGTGGCTACATCGTAACTATACATCACAGAAGAGATCATTAAATGAGATTGTTCCAGCCAGCCTAGTTTTTCACGGTGCGGACAGTCCGTAAACGTACTCGCCATATTACTTTTAATGGCCCAATCTATCAATTGATCAGTTTTGTTAAACAACTGGTTTGAAGAGCTAAACTCCCCTGCCCTAGCCGCTGCATTTCTGGTGTGCAGGCCTTTTAATTCCAGAATTTCTGGCAGCCTGCCAGTACCTTGTTTACCCGATGGCCTGCCACCTCTAAGCTCAAGATACCGAAATCCATAATAAGTAAATTGTGGTTGCCAGGTTTCTATCCCTGCTCCATTTAGTACATATTCAAAATAGAAAGGCCCTCCGGTAGATTTTTGGGTTACTTTACCATCTTTGAGCAGTTCTCCAGGATATACGCGTATGGTGTCACCTTTATTTCCTTTTACCTTCAGGCTAATGATGCCGGATGCATTCTGACCCAAATCGTACACCCAATTATTGCCTGAAATTTCGGTAACCGACTTTGCGCTGAAATTTTCAAATATTTTAAGTGGTTCTGCTTGCTGTGCTTTGATGGCTGGCGGCCCATCTACAATCAATACATTTTTCCAATGCTTATCTTTAAACGACGGCATATCCCATCCTTTTTGGATCAGACGGGCATCATAATCTTCACCCCCGTAAATGCTGGAAAAAGTGATTGGACCCGGAGAAGTTTTCCAGCTTTGATCACTGACGATATTTTCCGTGGTACCGTCTTTATACTCAACCAGCAACCTGCAAATCATTTTTGGAAGACCAAATGCAGGCTTTGATTTCCTGAACCTGCCTTTTACGGGAGGTACATAATAAAAACCATTCCCCAGCATAACACCAATGGTATTACTGCCTTTAAGCAGGGCTTTGGTAACATCAAAGCTTACGTACAATGCTTCCTTGTCGTATTTTACCCAACCAGCATCCAGAAAATGATCTCCCTGTTTTTTACCATTCAGGCTCATATCAAAGTGCCCAAGGCCGCTAATGAACATACTTGCTTTGGCCACAGGTTTCTTTACCACAAAATCTTTTCTTAAAAGCGGTAGTACATTGCTGCCAAAATATGTATCTTTTTTATTGTCTTTAGGCAATACATCTATACTGGAGTCCGCCAGTTTCTCATAGGCAATCCATTTTGCATTTTTCCAGTCAGACAGGCCCAGAAGCCCCATTTGCCATTGCTGTAAAGCACTCCATGGAGAAACCTGACCTTTATTGTCCCAAACCATTACTTTCCAATAATAAGTTTTTGCAGCTAACAAGAGTTTCCCCTGGTATCGCAGCTGAATGGAGGAGGATGATTTTACTTTACCAGAGTCCCAAATGTTCCCCTCATTTTTTTGCAGTTTATTTTCATTGTCAGAAACCAAAATGCGGTAGGCAGATTGCAAAACATTTCTTGAAGGAGATTGTAATTCCCAACTTAGCGAAGGATTTGAATTGGTAATACCAAGGGGATTGATTTTATATTCAGTACGCAGGTTTACGACTTTCAGGTTTTGAGAAAAAACCCCCATAGGGTAATATGCTACTAAAAAGACGATTATAACCTGATATAACCCAGAACTAAAATAACATTTCAAATTTTTAATCAAAACAGGTGATTTAGATAAAATATTTGGTTTTTAAAGTATACCTAAGCTACAAAAATACAGGAGATACGACAGCCATTTTTATATAAAGTTGACTTCATATTGTAAGATATTATCTTTGTAACAACAATGATTGTCCAAAGCTGATGACCTGAGTACATCAGCTTTGGACAATACACTAATAATCGTTTTGTTTCAGTTGTGGGTTGTTATCCAATTCTGAAGAAGGAAATGGAAGCAAGTAGTTTTTTGTTGAAAATACAAGAGGTGTTCCCGCCGGACTTTTCAAAGTAGGGAGTTTGATGTGCGCGATATTCCAACGTTTTAAATCATTATATCTTTGCCCTTCCAGTGCAAATTCAATACGCCTTTCATGACGGATATAATCACGCAATTCATCTTTTAGGTCATATTTCACCCTGTCTACTGGCGGCATTCCAATACCAACCCTTCCCCTCACATCATCTATAGCTTTATAAACGGTAGCATCAGGACCTCCGACTTCATTTTGTGCTTCGGCATACATTAACAAAATGTCTGCATAACGTAAGTGGATATAATCCTGATCTGTAGAAGCTGCCGTGTTTGATGTAAATGGAGCCCTGGAAAGATCTACATACTTTTCCATCAAAAATCCAGTAGAAGACTGAGTATAACCATTCCATACTACATTTAAAGAATTACTCCACACTTCATTTGGCAATTTAACTGTTAAATCTAACCTTGGGTCGCGGTTAATATAAGGAGTCAATGGATTGTACAAGGCAGACTCAGAAGGCATTTTCCCATCCGTCATCTCATAATCATCAATCAAATCCTTGTAAGGTTGAATCAAAGAAAACCAACCTAATTCGATATCCATGCCTGCTGCGCCCGGACTGGTACGTTGCGGGTTAGTGGGTGCCTGGTATTGAGTAGAGAACATGATCTCAGTATTTACTGATGCAGTAGCCTGTCCACTTGTTTTGAACAATGCTGCATAATTATTAGAAAGTGCATACCTATTATCCGTCATAATTTGTTTAAGTACAACGACTGCATCTCCCCATCGCTGCTGTGTAATCAACACTCTAGCTTTAATTCCTTGTGCACTACCCTTAACAGCATATCCTGTATATTTTACATCAGGCAAATTAGCTATGGCAAAATCTAAATCCTCGTTTATAAATGCATAAACTTCAGCCTTTGTACTTTGGGGAATCTTAACTTCATCAACTGTTTTCGGGTAATGTTTGTTGAGTGGAACACCTCCAAAAGTTTGTACAAGATCAAAATATGCGAGGGCACGTATAAACCTTACCTGTGCAACGTAACCATTTTTTTGAGTATCGCTGATAGGCGCCTTATCGATGTTATCCAAAAAATAATTACAAGAAGTAATTGCCCTGTAAGGCGACGACATCATATTTGGGAGTGCACCAGTAAGACCTGGAGAAATACTACCTGTTGTTAAATCCAATAAGAAAGGTTGATTGGTATTTTGAAATGCAAAAGCATTATCACTAAGCGCATCCAGGTAAACCCTTTCATAACCCAGAAAATTTTGCTGAAGCCGTGAGTATACACCAGCCAGCGCGGTTTTAACATCTGTTTCAGATTTCCAAAAGGCAGCATCAGAAACACTATTTAAAGGATTTCTATCCAAAAAATCCTTTTTACAGGAAGTGACAGTAAGCAATGGCATTACTGCACATAGGATGATATATTTAATTTTCATGTGGATAGGATTAAAATTTAACGTTGAAACCTAAATTGTAAATACGGGTTTGAGGGTATTGAGCAAAATTTCCTGTTACACTAGATCGTTCAGGATCACCACCTTCATAATCGGTAATTGTAAACAGGTTATCGGCAGAAACGTATACTCCCAGGTTTTTAATACCAATTTTAGATAATATGCCAACAGGTACATCATAATTTAAGATGATATTCTTTAATCTTAGGTATGAAGCATTCTGAAGAAAAAATGTTGATCCAGCGTAATTAGCAGTGGGGCTATAACCAGCTACATAAATTCCAGGCAAAGTATTGCTTCTATTCTCAGGTGTCCAGGCGTCTCTCCATTTCGTTGTTGGCGCTGTACCTTGCATAAACGGATCTATTCCCCAGTTATTTACACGGTTCTTAATTCCTGACACACCTTGAAAGAAGGCATTCATACTGAATCTTTTATAACCCACATTAAAGCCAAAGGAATAATTAAAATCAGGGTAAGCACCATCTACTACTACTCGGTCATCAGGATTAACAACTCCGTCCCCATTGATATCTTTCATTTTTAAGTCGCCAGCTTTTGGATTTGCATTAAGGGCGTGTTTTGGAACGCTTGGGTTACCAATATCCTCCACTTGAAAAACTCCATCCCATTGATAAAGATAATGCGATCCGTAAGGTAAACCAACCTGGTTAATCGTAGTACCCTTACTTGGTACAAGCAACTCTATTACTTTATTTTTTGCAGTTGAAATCAGGAAATTCAGTCCATAACTTACTTCTCCGATTTTATTTTGATGTGTTAATGCCAACTCAAAGCCCTGACTCTGCATTTTTCCGTTATTGATGGTTGGCGCATTAAGTCCCATACTAAGCGGTACAGGAGGCGCAGCCAAAATGTTGTAAGTAGACCTTCTAAACCAATCAAAAGTAAGTCCCAAAAGACCATTTTTAACGCTCATATCGAAACCAAGATCTATACTAGTTGTAGATTCCCAACGGAGACTTTGATCTTTGAAATCATTAATCGTACCTCCCTGCAAAAATCCCGCGTTTCCAAAAGGATATCCACCAGTAAGAATAATGTTGTTCTGGTAAAGATAGGTACCAATGTCCTGGTTCCCTAAAGTACCGTAAGACCCCCGCACTTTAAAACTACTTAGCCATTTAAATTTTTCTTTCATAAAATCTTCTTCTGTTAGCAACCAGCCCAATGAAAAAGAAGGAAAAACTCCCCAGCGATATTCGGGAGATACTTTTGAGGTACCATCATACCGAAGATTACCTTCTACTAAATACCTTCCTTTATAGTCGTAATTGATACGACCAAAGAAAGAACGCATACCCCATTCTGATGGGCCAGCCAAAGAAGGAAGTCTTGGATGACTAAAATATAGTGATTCGCCTGAAGCAGAATATCCAGTAAGATCTTCAAGAATTGGAGCTACAGAATTTGTTCTCCTACCCCTTAAGCTTTGATATTTATTAAACAGTTGTTCATATCCAGCTAATGCCTTAAAGTTATGATCCTGAGCAATTGTCTTTTCATAAGTTAAAGTAGAGTATATTGTCGGATTTAAGGTTTTGGCATATTGATCCGTAACACCAAGAATATCCGGACCAAAAGAGTTTGTTACGTAACTATTCCCGCCTGCTGGCTTCTGTAACAAGTAGGCATCATAAGGATGCTGATACATTTTATAGTATTCATCCGTATAGTTGATGGCTATTTTTGAGCTCCAGGTCAGCCCTTTAAAAGGTTTAATATCAATATATGCCTGAGCATTAAGGTTATATTCTTTAGTTGTCTGCTCTCCCATCGCATATGCTTCCTGCGGATTTCTATTTCTTCCCTCCAACTCGTAAGCTCTTGAGACAACTCGACCACTGCCATCAGGTAAAAACGGTCCATATAATGGTCCTGCAGCATAAACCAATAAGGCCATATTTTCACCGGTGAAAGGTGGTTCTTTACGGTCCTTATAAGTCATATTCATAATAGTTCCTACAGTAATGGCTTTACTGAGCTGACTACTATAGTTCAATAAAGCGTTGTAGCGCTTAAACTTGTATCCTTTAAATACCGCATCCTGATCAAGATAACCTCCAGAAATATTAAAAGTGCTTTTTTCCGATCCTCCTGAAATAGATAAACTATGATTCATCACAGTTGCAGGATTAACATAGTAGTCTATATTGTCAAAACTCGGATATTGTGGATCACCATTTGAATTTCTATACTTTTCAATCTCTGTTGCTGGATATTTGTAAGCAATTCCAGATCTTGTAGCAGCCGTATTGTACATTTCCATATACTCTGCTGAGTTCGTAATCAGATCAGGTAGCGCAGTAGCTACGTGCCTTGCTATATTTGCCCTGTAACTAATTACAGTTTCACCCTTTTTACCTTTTTTTGTTGTTACCAATATCACCCCATTGGCTGCCCGTGCACCATAAATAGCTGCAGAAGAAGCATCTTTGAGCACTGTAACATTCTCAATGTCGTCAGGAGAGAGATTATTAAATGAGCCTGCAACTCCATCAATTAAAATTAAAGGAGTTGTACTACCTCCATAAGTAGAGCGTCCTCTAATTAAAAAGTTAGGATTGTCTCTTCCTGGCTCACCAGAAGGCTGCGTTACCTGAACACCTGTAATCCTGCCCTGAATTAAGTTAGCGGCATTTGGTGATGCCCTTTGCGTTAGGGTAGATCCTGAAACCGTAGCTACGGCACCTGTAAGATTTGCCTTTTTCTGCGTACCATATCCCACTACCAATACTTCATCTAATGAGGTCTGGTCTTCCTGTAATTTAACATTGATCACATTTCTTCCGTTGATGGAGATCTCCTGGATCTGAAATCCTACGTAAGAAACCTGGAGGATTGAAGTGGAGGAAGGAGCCGATAATGTAAACTTTCCACTTACATCTGTTACCGCGCCGACTGTTGTTCCTTTAACTTTTACACTAACGCCTGGTAATGTTTCTCCAGAATTGGTACTGATGACCCCACTTACAGTAAATGTAGCGGGTTGTTGAGCTACCCCTTGCAAAGTATAAAACATTAGCAAAAAGGTAAAGATTTTAGATAGTAAAGCGCTGCCCGGCTTATTAAAGCTTTTGAGTCTAACTGAGTTCATACATGAAATTTTTAATTTGGTTAGATTAATTGGAAATGACCTGTCTATTATATGGTCATCAATAGGAAATAATTCCTGTTCATTTGCTTTTGCTAAAGCTGTTCTAATTTAATTGGATTAAGTTGAAAACTCTGTTCATTATCTCTATTAAATAAATTTTCAGGAGTGTAGATTACCTCCCATATTTACATTTGGTATATTCAAATATAAATAGAGTTTTCATATTTGAATGTATCATTTATGTTATCGTTATACCAATTGCCGTTTACCATTATTCGTTATGTTTGTATATACGCTATGTCAATGAAGACCGAAAATAAATACCAGGCGCCCGCTTTAGATAAAGGATTAGATATCCTTGAATACCTCTCCGCTCAGTCCATACCTCAATCTCAAACAGAGATCGGGATTGGCATAGATAGAAATCCGAATGAGATTTATAGAATGCTGATGAGTCTTGAGAGCAGGGGCTATATCTTAAGGGATGATGTATCTGGTAAATACAGATTGTCTTTAAAGCTGTTTTATCTTTCGCACAGGCATTCGCCTATAGATGAATTGATAAAGGCTGCCAAATCTCCTTTGGAGGAATTGGCCAACACCATCCGGGAATCCTGCCATTTGAGTATTTTATATTTAAATCAGGTTATGGTGGTTGTGCATGCAAAAAGTCCGGAACCTATTGCTTTGTCTATCGAGGAAGGGAATTTATTTCCATTGCCATTAACTGCCTCTGGTAAGGTATTACTGGCCTATATGGAAGAAAAGGAACAGCGTAATTCATTGACTGCAAATGAATTTTATGAAAATTTCACAAAAGCAGAGCAGGATCATTTTCTGGAATCATTACCGCAAATCCGCAAAGAAGGTGCATACATTAGATCAAGTGATCTTGCAGAGGGTGTAGTTGACATTGCCGTACCGGTTGGCAACGTAAATTCAGGCATCATTGCTTGTGTTACCGTCTCCCGCCTAACGACCATAAACATCAATAAGAATATCGGCAACGAAGTTGCGCTTTCGGAAGCAAGAAAATGTGTCAAAAAAATTGAAGAAAGAATTGGCATCCAAACCGCTTAGTTAGTTTAGATGCTATATCTTATTCATTAGAATACCACGCTTCCAAAATAAGCACTGTTGGCACTGCTTTCACCATTAGCGCCACACATCGTAGTGAAAAGTAAAGCAAAAGCGCACCAACAGCTCAGCAACCTTCATCCTTGACATATTTAAGTCCTGTTTCATTCCTATCTGATTCGTATTTGCTTCGCTTGCAAACGAAACAACTATGCAGCAACTACGAACCAGATATAAGGAAACCATGCCATACGGGACCTTTGCTATGCCGCTGCTGTTATAACCATATACTGTTAGTGCAAAGCGAGCACAAACTACTATCCCCTCCTGAACGAATCGGATACTTTAGTAATACTTTAATACCGGTCGTACAGAACATTAAACGCAGAACTAATATTCACAAGAGACTAAAAATGAGTAGGCTAAAGAATTTAAATTTGTGTAATTAACTGTTGACCTCTATATTTGAGTTAACTTATCAAACAAATTATATACACCACAATTTAAAAAATTATGAAAAGTAAAATCCTCTTTGTTTTATGCCTGCTAACTGGCCTAATGTTTATTAATGCCGGCTTGGATAAGTTTTTTCATTACATGCCAATGCCAAAGGAAATGCCTGAAAAAATGATGAAAGCATTTACTGCATTTACAGAAATAGGCTGGCTTATGCCTCTCGTAGGTGTAACAGAAGTTCTAGGTGGTGTATTATTGATTTTTGGCAGAACAAGAGCTCTTGGTGCTATAGTTCTGGTTCCACTTTTAACAGGTATACTTCTTGCTAATATCAGCATGGCTCCATCTGGCTTGCCTATTGTATTTGTACTGATTGCCATTGTAATCTGGGTAATGATTGAAAATAAGGAAAAGTACCTGCCAATGATTAGGAAATAACTAACCGTCTCTTCTCTTTAGTGATTCGCTAAAATATTCATGGTATAAGCTCAGCGAACTGACTGGCTTTGAGCTGTTGGGGAGACTTGGAAAGTTATTTACCTTTTCTCTTAAAGCCTATTTCTTCCCTTGGTTTATCTTCTTTTTCAATGAATTTACTCAAATAGGTAAACAACAACTCTATCTTTTGATCATGTTTCATAAGATGTTTCTCAACCTGCTCAACTCGTATAAACACATCTTTATGTGCTAATAGCATTTCACGTATACGGGTGTAGATGCGCATAATCTGTATATTGACCTGAATAGCTTGTTTACTGTTCAGCACACTGGGAAAGCATCGATACCCCATGTTCAGTAAAAGCATTTGGCAACTTACGTTGTCCGCCCCAACTTGATGTCGCATTTTGCGACTTCAAGTCTGCAAACTCCTGCACATTTAAAGTGAAGAAAAAGTCTTCAGGAAGTCGGTCAGGATTCCTTCTCACCTGCTCATTCAAGCGCCTTGTTTCCACTCCATACAATTCAGCCAGATCTTCATCCAGCATTATTTTCTGATTTCGGATGACATAGATCTTACTCATAACCACTTCATCAGGTATGGATACAGTATTCGTTTCACGCATAGTAGATATATAAATATTATTTTGGCGGCTTATTTTAATGGATGAAGCTTGTTTAAAGCATCTTTTAAGTCTTCCAGATTAATAGTCTGATAACGTTCTGCACTGCCTACAGAAGTTAAAAAAACAAAATATGTTCGCAGAACCACAATAAATCCGGCTTACAACAAAAAAGGGCTGAAAAACCATCTAGTCCTCCAACCCCTTTTTACAATGTTAGAATAAATTATATACTGTACTTAACCGTATAATCTTTTCCTTTTTCTACGCTTAATTCATAGCTACCATTTCCTTTGGCCACGATAACCCCGCCTTTTACAGATGGTTTTGAATTGCTTTTAAATTTAAGCAAACCTTTTCCACTGGCAGATTTAACCTTAATTTCTTTTTTGCTGCAATATACCGCAATCTCGCCGCCAGGAACCGGAACTTTACCTTCCATCCATTGCAAACCGCCCAGAGCAGGTTCAATCTCATAAGTTTCATACCCCGGCGAAAGTGGTTTTACACCCAAATAGTACTTGCCCAGTAAGTAGATTGGACTCGCACCCCAGGCATGACAAAGGCTTTTTCCAAACGGACGGGCATACATCGCCAAATGCTCTGTACCCTTTTTAGCAGGATTGTACTCCTCCCAGAAACTTGTAGCACCCAGGTTCAGCATACCGCCCCAATAGTCTTTCATTTCTTTAAGGACATAATCTTGCTCGCCCATGGCGCATAAAGCCTCCAATTCATAAAAGCGCATATACGGCGTAGTAATCTTATTTACCTTATCATTTAGCAATACATGTTGTTTCACTTCCAGTTTTTGAGCAGGATTGAAATAATTAAAGAAGATGCCGAACATATTAGCATAACGGGTTACATTATCTGTAGCTTTTCCGTCAATGCGACTGTGTACCAGCGCATGTTTATTTTCGTTCCAGTACAATTTAAATATCTTGGCTTTCAATTCTGTTGCAAGCTGACCGTAGTTTGCTGCCCCATCTTTATCACCAGCCATATCAGCACAAAGGGCCATGCTTTCTAAACTGCGGCAAAAAAGCAATTGCTCAAAACTCACTGCACCATCCTTGCTCAAGCCATCGGCCCAATCAATAAAAATCCAGTCTCCCGGCATCCATTCCAATAAGCCATCTTTATTTCTACGTCCCAATACATAGTCCATCAGGGCTTTCATCCTTGGATACACATCTACAATAAACTTCTTGTCGCCTGTAAATTGATAATAATCATTAATCCCAAGAAACCAGTAAAAAGAATAGTCCATAATGGTATTGATGTGCGCCGTTACCGGATCTTTACCCCTTTGTGCCAATAAAGTTCTCTTTACCGTAGGCGAGTCAAAGAAAGAGTAATAGTTCATCAGGTAACTTTGGTACGCATCGCCAGACCATACCCACCTATCGCGCTTAATGCCATCGATAAAAAACTCACGGGTATTTAAGTGGAAGGTATACTTGGCTACATCATAGATTTTGTTGATCTGTGGGTCTGAACAGGCAAAACTCCCCTTCTCTGTAACAGGTGCATATTCGTATAACATGCTCACAGAATCAAGGGATACATTACCCTCTGGCTGACAGTTCACATAGCGGAATGCTTTAGAAAGCGCCATCACAGAATCTTTAACGCCAGAGATGTCAAGTTCCAAAAGATCCAGGGTTTCACAGTGATCTTTCGACAAAGCTTCTTCTTTAGATTCTCCATAGTAAATGTTCAGCTTTCCTTTGCCTTTAAGCCCATGCAGCTTAATAAAGCCGAAGGTCTCTTTACCAAAGTCTGAAATCAAACCTTTATCCTGCTTAGTTTTGTTAACTGCAAAAGCAGGAACTACAGGCAATTGAAATTTGGAAGGTGGCATCAACGGATCTGTCATGTTCCAGGAACCAGCAGAAACAAATATGGTTCCTGATTTATCAGAGACTTTACCACTCGCATCAATCCATTCTTTATCTTCAAATGTGGCCAGCCAGGTATCGTCTGATACCACTTTGGTTCCCTTAACCAATATAGAAGGAACCCTATCCTGAGCATAAACTTTTAAGCTCAGTTTATGGTGTCCGGCAGGAATGCTGATGGTTTTAGGGTAACCTGTAAGGGCCTGTCCATCAATTTTTACATTGTATTGTCCTTCTACATATAGCTTTACTTCTTCCGCCTTGTCAAGATCAAATTCCTTGTGGAAGTCTACCAGTACGTAATGACTGTCCATTTTCCAGAAAGGAGGAAGAAAAGAGCCCCGCTCCGTCCTTCTGTTTTGCATTTTGTTCGACATCCAAATGTCGAAATCGCCAGGATACCAAATCCAGGATGCTTTTTGAGCCTGGACAAGATCTGGCTTTAAGCCAAACACCAGGCAAAGGGCAAATACATAGAAATATTTCATAAAAAACTAATTTAATGTCCGTTAAAAAAAATATATAAAGCAACCATTACCAGCGCCAGCAGGCCCCATGCTATTTTTACCTTGTTCGATGTTTTCGGCATATCGCGTTGTTCGTTGGCACTGCCGAGGTAAACTTTAGGGTTCCGGTCTAATAGGGATACAATGACGGCCACTACAAGTAAGAAAGCAAAAGTGTAGAAGGAAAGCATCAGGTAATGTGGCCAAAAAGTGTAAATATCTTTTGGAAATACCCAAAGATAGAGCACACCAATCAAGAGGCTAAATGCTGAGCCCGCCGACAACACAGTATTAACGGCAAGCATAGTGGTACGTTTCCAGAATACGGTGAGCAGAAAAACGACCGACAAAGGCGGTGCGATAAAGCCAAGTATGGACTGAAATACATCGAAAAATTTAAGCCCCTTAATACTATCCAAGGCGATAGCAACACCAACCGATAAAATACAACCTACAATGATGGACATACGACCAACGCTAATCAGCTGTTTATTACTTGCCTGTTTATTGATGCGTTCTGCATAAATATCCATGGTAAAAACAGTACTTAAGGAGTTGAGTGAGGAGCCTATGGTACCCACCAACACGGCTATCAGCACCACGATCACCAAACCGTTTAAACCCGGAGGAAACAAGTTAGTCACCATTGTCATATAGGCCAGGTTTTCATCTTTCAGGTCGGGAAAAATTACACGGCACAGAATTCCGGTAAAGATGAACAATGGCAGGGAAAGTATTTTTAACCAGCCTATAAAATTTACGCCCAATTGCCCCTGCTCAAGATTTTTAGCGCCTAAAACCGATTGTACCATAGACTGATCTGTACAAAAGAAGGCAACCGCAGCCACAGGATAACCCAGTATAATGGCATACCAGGGGTAAGCAGGATCACTAGCCGGATGGAAAAGGTTCCAGAAATTACCTGGCACATGCGCAACCACATTAGATAAGCCACCGGCACGTTGCAATCCAAGGACAGTAAGGAGGATAGACACGGCAATCAATAGCAGCATCTGGAAAACATTTACTTTGGCAATGGCCGCTAAACCACCCATGTAGGTAAACAAACCCGCAAATGCAACCAGCACAATCACAGATTCCCACATCGGAATGCCTAAAATCTGCCTTACTAAAGTACCGCCGGCATACAAGCCTAAAGACAACCAGGAGATTTGAATTTTAATGAGCGCATACCAGGCCAGGATAGTACGTGTTGAATCACCATAGCGATTCCCCATAAATTCGGGCATGGTGCTTACTTTAGCCGCAAGATAACGCGGTGCAAATACCAGTGCCAGCAGCATCAGGAATACAAAGGCATACCAGTCAAAATTAACGGCCACTATCCCTGTGCTAAAGCCAACCCCGGCAAATGCAACCAGCATAGAAGGGCCAACGTTGGTGCCCCACATGTTAAAGCCGATACTTTGCCAACCCAGCGACCTGTCACCCAAAAACAAAGTTTCATCGTCGCCACGCTTACGGTTATTCCTACTGGCCTGGATCCCTAAAAACATCAGCACCCCTAAGTAGGCAGCTACAATGGCATAATCAAGTACAGTTAAATGTGCTACAATATTTCCCATGGTGTTCATCAGGCCTGAAGTGTAGCTGTTGAGATACCAAACTCGGCAAGAATATCATTAATCTTTACAGGCTTACCAGTCTGCAGCGAGCGGTCCATAGCTTGCAAAAGGGCCACAGTACCAACGCCTTCCTTAATATCAGGATAGGCAGTTTGCCCGCTTTCCAGACAATCAGATACATATTCAAGGTAGTTTTGGTACTCGCCAGCATGGTGACTTTGTCCCTCAAAACGGAAGTAATATTTCAAGGTAGAATCGCCCCAAACTACAATTTTTTCTTCGCCGGTTTTATCAGTTACCGCATAACGCAGTTCATGGTAATCAGCTTGTGAAGCCCCTACTGTGCCACGCAGGATGGTACTCATGCCGCTGTCACGTTGCGCAGGTTGTGTTGGACCGGTATAACAGCCACTTACACGTGCAATACGTCCATCAGTCGCCTTAAATATAAAATGCATGGTATCTTCGTTTTTCAAGCCAGCCGTTTTACCATTACTGCTAATCATACCATAACCCATCACCTCATCAATATTTGGCAAGTACCAGCGAATAAAATCGACCGGGTGACTTAAGCCGCCATACAGCCATTTAAAAGCTTGCTCTAAGGCCCATGGTTTTTCCAGAAACCAGCGGTGATCTGCATGGTATTGTGCTTCAATCGTAATCAGATCGCCAATAAGTCCAGCTTCAAAATCTTTACGCTGGCGCTTAGCTGGTTCAAAAAACCTGGAGCTTTGGCCAATAAATACATTTTTACCGCTTGATGCAGAAAGAGCGATCAATTCATTGGCATCATGCAAGTTATCAATAAATGGCTTGGTACACACCACATGTTTACCATGTAGAAGGGCTTGTTTTACATGATTTGCATGCAAATGATCTGGCGTATAAATCGCAATCATGTCTATATTGACATCGTCCAGCATTTCCTGATAACTGGTAGTATAATGTGGGAAATCAAATTCTTTTGCGCGCTGCTCACACACTTCCAAACTTGCATCGCAGATTTTTACCAGTTCAATTTTGTTGCTTGCCAATGCGGCCGACATGGTGCTTCGACCTTCGCCAAGGCCTAAAATTCCTAATTTTAACATATTATATCTTTAATCCTTGTTCTTTATTCGTTAATCCCTGCTCCTTAATTCTTATTAAAAAACACCCACACTTCACCGGCTTTAGTACCTTCAATTCCTTCCTGATATTTCTTCATCAAGGCATTCCATTCATCCACTCTTGGATTATTCAAAGTGGTGCGCGGATTTAATTCATCCAGGTTTGCACCTTTTGGAATACTGATCACCAGCACTAGCTGCCTGCCATTTTTAAAGATCAGCAAACGCTGAAAACTGGCATTGCAAAATCCCTGAGATAACTCCGGCCACTTCTCAAACTGCGTGGCATGGTAATCCAGGTATTCCTTTTGCATTTTTTCATCTTTAACAAGATTAGCACTTAAAATCACATGGTCCCATTCTTTAGCTGGCTCGAGACGACAGTTCTTCTGCCTGTTGAATTCATAAAATGGCTTGTCATAAACTTTCAGCACAGCCTCATTAAAAGCAGCTGCCAATTGCTGCTGCAAAAGCTTGGGGTCTTTCACTTCATTAAAAATCAACCAATGATTTTCCCACTGGTAGATTGCCGATGCCGGAATGCCATTTGCCAGGCAAATCTTTTCCAGTGATGCCCGGTCGGTAGCCTTTTTGTTCTTCAGTACCAGTTCAAATACCTTTGGTTTTTCTACTACAAGATGGTTAATAGACTGCCCGTCATTTTTATTCGAGCGGTATTTAGATAAACCGGCATAAACTGAAGGTAATCCTGCAGCATTTTTAATGCTATCAGCTACCATAGGCCCGTTATTTAACCATACATTTCCTGGCCCGTTTGCATTCTGCAAATTTTTCTCTTCTGGTGTCCAGTTATTTTTAACGGTGAAATAAGAAGAGCCTTCATCTGTATACAGGTAAAACCAATGCACTGGATCGTGCGGATAAGGTGCTTTGTAAATACTGTCCACAACGTTGTTACTGATCACAGAGCCAGGCTGTGCAGAAAGCGTATAAATCCCGGCCACATCATACATGTGTTTGCCGTAATGGTGGATTTTATTGCCATTTATAGTGTTGTTGCTCATCGCATTGTTGGTTTTTGTCCAACCCCAGCCCATACTGATGCCCGAGTAGGAAACCTCAGTCACCTCGTTATGGAGTATTTTGATGCCCTTCACATAACCTGCTCCAATACCAACTGCCCCCCAATCTTCATTGGTCACATCGGTAACCAGGTTGCCAACAATACTTTCGTTCGTACAAATCTCTCTGGAATCTGAAGGATGATAAGGTAAGTGAACCTCGGTCGCTTCATCAGAGAATGTACCTACCAAAATACCTGTTCCACCAATATCTTTAAACAGGTTTCCTTTGATCTCATTGTGCTGAGTACCAATTTTGTAATCCAATCCCGTAGAAGCATGGTGTTCAAAACGACAAGCTTCAAAGCCAGTATGCTGGGCATAGGATACCTCTACCGCAGCAGCAGGCCTACCAACCCAAGCTTGGTTTTCGAGTGTTTTTTTATCAGGAGTTCCTGGGATTTTTAATTTATAGGCATCCAGCATATACATGCCTGCCTGATGCGGAACATGCCCCTGCCTTGCCGGACGCAACCAGCTGGAATGCTGAAAGGAAATTCCCTTAAAGAATACGTAAGAAACCGGATGGTCTATGGTACCTTCAATTTTAACCAGGGTTTCTAAAACAGGGACAACCACATTTGCCGCCGCAAGCACTTCTTCTTTTCTTGGCCAATAATAGATTTTTCTGCTCTTAAGGTCTTCATACCATTCACCGGGTTGATCTAAAAACTGTATGGCATTACTCAAGTAAAATGCAGAGTTGCCAGCCTTTTTGGAGATGAAAGGCGCCGGCCAGGGATGCTCTGATTGTATGCGGCTTTCTGGCTGCATAAAATGCAATTCGGCCTCTTGTCCTTTTACTTCCACAGCTTTAATCCTTAGGTTTGCTATTGCCCACATCTGGTGGATCAGCATTTCCATTCCTTCTACATTTTTCAGGTCTTTGTCTTTTGGCAAAGGAATGCGACAAGTCTGTGCTACGGCATCCCAGGAAAGGATTCTATCCATTTTCCCCTCATTCCAGTCTCTGGCACGAGTGGCCTTTTTTCCGTTTACCCAAAGCTGCCTAAATTCCAATACGCTTCCTGCTGCTGTGGGTACATCTGAAACCCAAACCTTGCCTACGGCCGATTTTGGCAGCCCTTTGATGCTACCTTTTACTTTTTGCCAGTTCCCTATCCTCACACCGCCACTTAAAATTGCTTGCTGGCCTGAGATGTTGATAATTTGGGTAGGACTTTCTGCAGTACCAGAATCTTCAGGCCGCAGTACTATGGGTTCTTCCAGTTTATAAACTCCTGCCTCCACATAAATATTTATGCCCCCTTTTATAGAAGGGTCATTTAGGCGGCGCAATTCACGTGCTTTACGTATTGCAGGACCAAGGCTTGCGAAAGGCTGTTCTTTAGTACCGGCATTGCGGTCAGAACCTTTTAGCGATACAAATAGATCGGCAGCTTTTATGTCAGTGATGCCTGGTACAAAGATCAGCAGGAACAAAAAGAACCTAAGTAGTTTCATTAAAATGGATTTACAGGTTGAAAAATGGATTTTACATAAGCAGTATTGGCCGAATAATTTCGTTTTACATTTCTTGCGTCTGTAGCATCTCTTGAACGTTCTATCACCAGCCAACCTTTCCAGCCCATGTCATCCAGCGTATTTTTCACCTTTGCCATGTCAATCTTAGGATCATTCTGCAGCCATACCCCATCGTCATTTGTACAGTGGATCTGAACAATGTATTTCTTTCCTAAAATCCTTAATTCCTCACATAGGTCACGTCCATTTTTAATGGCATTGGAAAAGTTAAAATAACTCTTAATATTTTTTGAACCGATATCCTGCAACAATTTCAATTCGGCTTTGGCGTCAAGGGCTGTTTCGATGCCGATAACCACACCCGCCTTTTTGGCCATTTTACCGATCACTTTCATGCGTTCCACAATGGCAGGGCGCAATTCCGGGTTTTTAACCAAATCCCCTTGTACGCCCAAAGGTAAAAATGCAACCTTCACATTCATGGCTTTCATGGTATCAATACAGTCGCCCACCATCTGTTGATAGGTAGGCCGTGTAGCAAAAGATTGTGCGTAAAAACCAGTCATGGCCAGGGCACAAATCTCTATGTTAAGAGACTTGATCTGCTCCAGGTATTGCTGCCTGATGGCAGGATCTGCGAGTTTGTTCTCAAATGTATCCCGATTTCCCAATCCACCCATATCCAGTTCAATACCATTGGCACCAATTTCTTTACTCAAAGCCAATGCACTCAACTTTTGCCGTTTCAGCAGCATCAGATCAATTACACCTACCTTATAACGTTCCTGTACAACTGTCAAAGCCCATGAGGCCTGATTTGCCAGCACAAGGCCTCCTGTAAATAAGGCAAGTTTGCCCAGAAACTGGCGACGGTTTTCTATCTGTTCCATTAGAATTTTCTTGTTTTAAATACCTGCTCCAATTGTTCAAAACCATGTATTGCATTTGCAGGGAGTTTTTCACCTTTTTCTCCAAAAACATACATCGCTGGTTCTTTTTCAATCGTTACTTTACTTTCATCGTATTTTCCATCGGCACCTTTTACAGCTGCCGCAGCGAGTTTAAAATTTTTAATTAAAAAATCATACAAAGCAATGCGCTTGTTGGTACCAAAATCATGTCCTTCTTCCGGCAGGTGTACATTTTCTACCAGGGCTGTTTTGCCATAATATCCATACATTTTTTGAAGATAAGGGAAATCATGCTCCGGCATGTTTGCAGTCCAGTCTTTACCATCAGAAACCACAAGTTGCGGGTTTGGCGCGGCCATAGCCGCCAGTTCTACATTGTCTGTTGTACCGGCACAGAAATGAATGGGCATCCCACTTTCGCAAGGACAGCCACCGTAAAACCAGGAAGATAGGGAAACTACCGGTGCGCTTAACTTAATCCGGCTATCCATCGCAGCCATTAACACCGTATGACTTCCACCGCCTGATCCACCACTAATACCTACCCTTTGCGGGTCGGTTTCTTTCAATGTCAGCACGTAGTCTAAGATTCTGATCCCTCCAAGCGTTTGAATGGTTTGTGACAAACTTCTTCTGTGGTCTTCACTTTTAAATTGCAATAAGGACTCGCCCCAGGCAAAAAGATCATAGCTAAAAGCCATTCCTCCCATCCGTGCAATCATGGCACAACGGATCTGGCAATCGGCACGGTAACGTTGCTGCCCCCAATGTCCATCAGGACTAAGTACTACAGGTATCTTTCCTTTAAATTTTAAAGGCCGGTAAAGCGAACCATTGATGTATAGACCGGGCAATATTTCCAGTGCAATATTTTCAATGGTATAGCCGTCCATCGTCCTTCTGGCGGTAATGATTGGTTTTGAAACTGGTTTAGCCGGCAATGGCGATAATTGTAAGGCCTCATACAAACAAGGCTTAATGAGTGCTTTTCTTTTTTCCCAACTGGCCTGGTCATGGTATAAACTGGCAAGACTATCCAAAGTATCCCAGCCATCCTGTACCGCCCAGCGGTGGTACTCGTATTCCTTCAGCTTATAAACTTTGTCTTTTTCCTTGTTCACTTTCATGTCCAGGGGCATCAGAATATTGGTCAGGGTTTCATCCAGACTTGGCCTAAAACGCCAACCAGCATAGTTTACCCAACGATCTTTTACCTGGGGTTCTGAATATTTAATCTTGACGTTAAACCGTTTTTCTACTTCAGCAATCACGTCTTTTAATGGCTGCCTGTATTGATGATCTGTATCCTGCTGAGCGAAAACAGACATGCCCTGCAAAACCATCAGAAACGTAAAAACCAGATGGGCGGTTATTTTCTTCATCTTATTGCTCCTCATCTTTAGCATCCTTAATTACAGGTGCTGTATAGCCTTTCATTTTTGGCCAAATGCCGTTCTTGATCTTTTTAAGTTTTAATTTTGAGGGGTCTACCACCACATGTTTGATCTTTAACCTTCTCCAGGTATAGATAAAATGGAGCATTCCGTCTGAGGTCTGAATTACCGCAGGGTAAGAATACTGACTGATTGGAGAATCTTCCAGAATTAAAGCGGCCGACCAGTTGATGCCGTCTTTAGAAACCGAAACATTTAATGGGGTCCTTGGTCCTTTTGCCAGTTCACCGGGAGGCAATACATGATTGTAAACCAATACATGACGCCCATCTTTCATGGTTACGGCATCCGTACCGGAATTGTTATTGGGCAGGTTTGTTTTTTCCAATGGCGACCATGTTTCGCCGTTATCTGTCGACCATGAAGTAAGCAAAGCACGGTTTTTACTTCGGGCAAGCAACTGAAGTTTGCCTTTTCCATGATCTAATATACTTGGCTGAATGGCATCTAATCCATTTCCAGGAACGGGTCCTACTGTTCTCCATGTTTTAGCATTGTCTTTTGTCACCTCAAAATGTAGCGTCCAGCCTTTCCCTTCCTTACTTGAAGGAGCAAACAGGTTGCCGTTGCTCAGCAATACTGGTTTATTTTTTACAGGGCCAATATAACCATCGGGCAGTTTTTCTGCAGCCGACCAGCTGATGCCGCCGTCTTTTGAGGTACGTTTCATGCCCCACCATTCAGAAGGTTTAGGCCCAATTTTATAAAACAAGATCAAATCGCCACCGGGTACCTGGTACAATACCGGATTCCATGTTGGTAACCTTAAGCTGTCATTTTGTATGCCGTTGGCAACAGATACTGGTGCCAGCCATTTGCCGTCCACCTGTCGGCTCACGTAAATCTCCACATCAGGATGGCGTTCTTTTGTACCGCCAAAATAAGCCGCCACCAAACCTGTTGGGGTTTCTGCAATGGTTGCAGAATGACAGGAAGGAAAAGCTGCCTTTTCATATAAAAATTCATCTACCACAATTCCCGAACGCCATTTTTGGGATTGGGCTTTTAATCCGCTTGCAGTAAAAACAAGCATTAATGCTAGTATACTTAATTTTATCTTCTTCATAATTTGTATTACTGTTCTGCTACAAATGAATAGGTTCCCGATGCCAGTTCAAAAACAGCACGGTTACTTTCCATTTTTATAAATTTTATACCTTTTACCTCCATCGCTTTTTTCCCGCTTTCCTTTACTTTTAAAACCGATTTAGCCGGAATACGGATTGTAGCACTGGTGTTTGCAGGGATACTCATGTTCCATTTAAAAGCAGTGGCAGATTTTGTCCAGTTGCTTTTTATCACGCCATGAACGGAGTTATAGCTTGCATTTACTGCATCCAGTCCTTTAATCAGTTCGGGTTTCATTTCTATTTTTTTAAAACCCGGAGTTGCGGCTTTAATTCCAGCCAGGTTTTCATAATACCAAACCAGCAAATCGCCCAGCATCATCACATGGTTCTGTGAGTTCATTTTAGGGGCTGCAGTATTTCCGTTCCACAATTCCCATATGGCTGTAGCTCCGTTTTCAATCATATAACCCCATGAAGGATATGTTTTTTGGGTAGCAATCCGGTAAGCCAGGTCTGCCCGGCCATTTTCGGTTAGAGTACGCATCAGAAAATTTGTACCAATGATCCCCGTACTCAGGTGCCCATTATTTTTCTCTTCAATAATACTGCAGATTTGCTGTACTACTTTTGCCTTATTGGCCTCATCAACCATTTCAAAATAAAGGGGCAATAGGTTATCCGTTAATTTATTCTCTCCGTAAAATCCCTTTTCATTATAAAATTTAAGGTTAAAAGACTTTTTGAGTGCCGAAGCCAATGCGGTGTAAGCAGTACCATCCGCTTCATTGCCTGTAAGCGTACTATAACGGATCATCATGGTGGCAAGATGATGGTAATACGCAGTAGCAATTAAAGCACTTGGATGTTTTTGGTCTGCATTTACGCCCTTGCCATCCTCAGCTGTTACCGGGGGCTCGCACCAGTCACCATAACTGTCTTTAGTCATGATGCCTTCATTGTTCATGTATCTATCTTTCATGTAAGCCATCCATTTTTTTACAGCAGGATAGTTTTCTTGTATCACAGTGATATCGCCGGTTTGCTGGTACAGCATATCCGCCACAAACAGCAAGGTAGCCGGCCAGGTTACGTTATCGCTATAATATTTCCAGAAGGCAGGTGCCACATCGGGGATCGCCCCATCTTCTTTTTGAGCATAACGGATGTCGCTCAACCATTTTTTGTACAACGCAGTATTGTCAAACAGAAAGCTTTCCCCATAAGCACTAACGGTTCTGTCGCCCAACCAAGGCTGACGCTCATTCCGTTGTGGACAATCCACAGGCATTCCTTTATAGTTAGAAGCAATGCCCCACCAGGAATTTTTAAAGATCTGGTTAAGTAAGGCATTGGAAGATTCAAATGTTCCTGCTGTTTTCAGGTCGTCGTACACCAGGCATCCGGTAAAATCGCTTTTTTGAGGAATTCCGGGATAGCCAATCAGTTCTACGTAACGGAAACCATGGTAGGTAAATCTTGGTGCCCAGGTTTCGGTTCCAGCTCCACGCAGCGTGTAGGTATCCGTAGCTTTTGCATCCCGAAGGTTTGTCCTAAACAAGTCGCCACTTTTTTCCAACGATTCTGCAAACTGTAAAGAAACTGTAGTTCCTTTAGCTCCCTTAACATTAAATTTTACCCAGCCGGCAAAGTTTTGCCCAAAATCCAGGATGTAGTTTCCGTTTGGTCTTTTGGTGATGGCCACGGGGCTAATGTTTTTCATCACTTTCATGCCCTGGTTCATCTGCGCTTCATAAGTTCCACCCGGCTCCTGCACATATTCTGCTTTTAACCATTCCTTGTCCTTAAAATCAGGCTGGTCCCATCCTTTAAATTCTTTTCGGGCATCGTATTTTTCGCCATCATATTCATTGTTGGCTAAAATTGGGCCCTCTGCCGTACATTTCCAGCTTTCATCTGTTTTTATAGATGCGGTAGAGCCATCGGTGTATTTAATCACCAGCTGCACCAGTAATTTTGGGAAGCCAAATGTTTTAATCTTATAAGGCTTGGCTTGTCGCATGGCAAAAAAACGTCCATTTCCCAACACTATACCTATAGCATGCTTGCCCTGTTTAAGCTGTGCTGTAACGTCCAGTGTATTGTATTTGATATTTTTGGTGTAATCTGTGGGTGCAGGTGCTAAAACCTGATCTCCTATTTTTTCTCCATCGATGTAAAGTTCATACAAACCCATGCCCATAATGTAAGCAGTGGCCGATGCTACAGTTTTATCGGTTGAAAACTCCTTTCTAAAATAACGTGCAGATAAACGACCTTCAGCCTCATTGTCGGAAGGGAAAAAGCGGTCAAAACCAATCCATCTGCCTTCCCAGTCTTTGTAATGCAGTAAGCCCATGGACCAAAAAGCAGCAGCGCTCCATTCGCTATCGCCCTGGCTAGTATAAACTTTTACCTTCCAGTAATATTTATTTTTACTTTTTAATCCCGGACCAGTATAGGTGTTATAAATAGATTCAGCTGATTTTACCTTTCCAGAGTTCCAAACATCGGCATCTTTTTCGTTCAGCTTATCCATACATGAAGCAACCAGAACCTGGTAAGCGGTTTGTTTCAGGTCCCGTTGTCCTGAAGTAATTTCCCAGCTTAAACGCGGCTGAAGGACATCAATTCCCAAAGGATTTTGCAGCAGTTCACAGCGCAGGTTTTGCAGCGATACCTGTGCAAAAACACCGTTAAGGCTGAGCATTAAAATCGCTGTTAAGAGGTACTGTTTAAACTTCATCTGGCTAGAATTATCCTTCAATTTACGAATTATTTACTTACTGAGAAATCAAAATAGAGTGTAATGTCTAATGCCCTTGCCGGTTCCTTCTCATAATCATAAAAAATATTCTTCATAGACATTGGCCCTGTCCTGTCGGCACGCTGTGTTTTGGTCCCTATTGCCGAAATCCCCTGCATAAACGATATGTCGCCAGAAGGAAAAAGAGGTTCGTAATTGTGCCACTGGTCGGTTTTATAGGCCGGGGTAAAAAGCCTCAAAAACAGATCTTCATTTTCTGTGATTACGGTAAAAGGCTGGTCTTTTGTAATGAACTTACACCAGTACAGATTGGAATGATAACCTTTAAATTCCGGGTAAACCCATGCCTCCCCTGTCTCTGTTGCATTATAGTCTTTTTTCCATACGCCAAACTGGTTGCCCTTTAAACGGTTTTTCCAAACCCGCTGAGGGCCATTACCCATATATTCTACCCCTTTCATCTGATCTTCCGGAAAGGAGAAGTTCAGTCCCGCAAAATTTGTCAGGTATTCTGCAGGAAAATATTTCACATTCAGCTTTACCATTCCTGATGGATAGATTGTCCACTGTAAAGTATTATAAGCTTCCTTTCTATCAAATGCAGATTCAATGATCAGGTTGCTGCCTGCCATACGGTGTTTGATGTTCCTGAAATTCGTTGCTCCTTCCTGAACGATCGGACCATTGGTAAAAGGAATAACACCTTTTTCATTTCGAACTTCGCGAAGGATGCCCGTTTTTTTACTAAAGCTTACGGAAATGCCGTTTGAAATTGCTGTATAAAGGGAATCTTTTTCCTGAATCTTTACTACAGTGCTCCCTTCTTTTTTGACCTTAAGCAATGCTTCTGTTTTTGGAAGCGTAATCGGAAAGCTCCAGGTAAACAATTCTTTGCCACGCAGGTCTGTAGCAGTTACATACAATACATCGTAAGCGCTCCAGTTTGCAGGAAGCGACACCTTCAATTTACCCTTTTCAAGTGGTTTTACATCTGGCGAACTGGCTGTTCCTCTGATCTCTTCTTTATTATGAAGGTTTAGCAATTTCCAGTCAAAGCGACAAGTGCTCAGGTTAGCAAAATGGTAACGGTTTTCTATGTTAAAGACGCCATCAAACGCTGTTGTCATTTCTGTATGCTCAAAAAACACAGGGCTCCAAATTTCTTTGATGGCAAAAAAGCTGCCCTCCTTTTCATGGTACGGACCTACAATACCATCTGCACCCCGGTTTCCATCGGCATCAATGATATTGTTTTTATCTGTACGTACTACACCCTGATCTGCAAAATCCCAAAGAAAACCACCGGCAGAAAGCGGGTTCGACAACATGTCGTTCCAATAGTCTTCCAGACCGGCACCATGCCCACCATCAAACATCCCATGCAAAAACTCCGTTGGCATCACAATGCTGTGGCCATGTCTGTAATTGGCTATCCCATAATTGTACTCACGGTAGTGCTGGGTATCAAAGCCATTAAAATCTTCCCATGGGTGAATCAAAGGGCGTTTTTGCAAATCTTCTTCTGCAAATAAATGATCCAGTTCGCGATTGTGTCCACCTTCATTCCCGTTAGCCCAAAAAATAATAGAAGGGTGGTTCTGGTCGTTTCTCATCATCTCTTGAACCAGTTTGGTACCGGTTGGGGTGTCGTAATTTCCGTGCCAGCCCGCAAGTTCGTCCATGACATATAAACCCAGGGAATCACAGACCTCAAGGAAATGACCATCAGGTGGGTAATGTGACATGCGAACGGCATTCATGTTCATTTCCTTGATCAGCTCTACATCTTCTATGCTATTGGTTTTACTGAGTGTCCTGCCGGATGCCGGACGGAATGAATGCCTGTTTACACCCTTAAATTTAATTTTAACGCCATTTACATACACGCCATCTCGTGGTTTAACTACTATGGTCCTAAAACCTATTTTCCTGGATAAGGTATGCAGAGCTTTATTTTTTTGATAAAGGGTAAAGGTTGCGGTATAGAGGTTCGGAAATTCTGAAGACCACAACTGTGGCGCTTCAAATGAACCGGAAACATTGGCTACCCTTGCCCCTTTTTTAATCGAATTGCTGAGCGCTGCGCCATACTTTTTGCCATCGGCAGTATATAACTGTACCGTTAAACGATCTGCATTTCCAGCAAGGTAGGCTTCTGCTGTGAACTGTCCATCTGCTTTTGCGTCAAGGGAAAGCCTTTCTATATTTGATGCAGGTAAAGCCTCCAGGTAAACCGGTCTGAAAATACCACCAAACAACCAGAAATCAGCTTTACGCTCTGCTTCATTGACAGATTTATTGGCCGAATGTTTGGCCACTTTTACTTCCAGCAGGTTAGCCGAACCGTATTTTAATAACTTACTGATGTCGTATCGGAATACATAAAATGCACCCTGATGAATTGCACCTGCCAATTTACCGTTGATTTTCACTTCGGTATCAGTCATGGATCCTTCAAAAACGATATTGATCTTTTGCTCTTTCCATTCGGCTGGAACCTGGAAATTGTGTTTGTACAAGCCCAGCTCTTTACCCCTTACACTGTCCTTTGAAAATCCATAATCATATTTGCCAAAACGCTGTAATTCCCAGTTTGACGGAACTGGAATGGTAGACCATTTTCCTGAATTCATGCCTGCCGTACAGAAAAAATCCCAGTTAACGGTATGGTCATTTCCGGTGCCCGACAAATACATTTTACGGGTTTGCTGCGCGTTTGCGGAAGCAAGGATCAGCAGTTGAATAAAAAAGATAAGGATCGGTCTAAGCTTCATTAATTAAGGTTATACGGTTTATACTGGTTGATTAGCGGATTATTGGTTCTAAAAGGCATTGCAGGCAAGCCTGTTGTATTGTATAAATTAGATGTCTTAGATTCAGACCATCCAAAACGCAGGTTAACTGCTTTTTTAAGGCCTTTAGACGACACGAGGATTTTCTGTCCTTTGGTTACAGCCTTAGCAGGCATAAATTTACCATTTGCAGCCGCAAGTTCAAAACCCGATAAGGCTTTACCATCTTCTGCTACGAGTCCCTCGCCTACATGGTCAAAGGTAATTTCGGCAGTTCCATTTTTAAATTTTACACTTTTATACATTGGCCCGGAATACACTATAGGTTTCTGGTATGTTTTTGCCAACGCCCAATTGGCCAGCCTGCGGCCTATTACCCATTTGTAATTAGGATGCAGGTCGTCATTGTAATCGTTCAGATCTGTAGTTACAATCATTCCTGTATTGGGCAAACGCATAATTTGTGCCTGTGCTTCCCAAAATTCAGGTTCGGTATTTTCATCTAAAACCACCTTATTTTTAGTGGCCGAATAGTTAAACGGTGCTATCTGCACATAGTAAAAAGGCATCTCCTGATCTTTCCATGCTGTTCTCCAACTGTTGATCAGTGCATCCATTTTATAAGTATAACTGATGTTTTCTTTTAAAAAGCAATTGGTTTCTCCCTGATACCATAAAAATCCACGGATGGCCAGTGGTGTTAAGGGTTCAATCATTGGGGTATAAAACTTTCCGGGATCGTTACCTGTCTTTTTGTCCTGAAAGTAACCGGCTGCTAATCGCTCTTTAGGGATCCAGGGCTCAATGGCGCTGCCGCTTACCGCTGAGGAGATCATGCCGATCGGTACGCCCAACTGTGCCTGCAGCTCTTTTGCAAAGAAGTAACCAGCAGCAGAAAAAGCCCGCAAAGCAGAGTCTTCTGCTATGCTCCAGCTTTTATGGATGGAATCTGGCTTGGCCAATTCTTTCCTGTTTACCAGGAAAATCCTGATCAAAGGGTTATGTGCTTTTTCAACTTCGTCTATAGGTGCCCCAAGCTTGGGATTTAAAGGTTTTTTTACTTTAACCAGCTTGCGCATTTGATATTCCATGTTGGATTGTCCGGAGCAAAGCCAAACCTCACCTACAAGGATGTTAGACAGCAAAATTTCATTGCTTCCTTTAATGGTCATGGTTGCGGGGACAGCATTGGTTTTTAGGGGATCCAGCAGTACCTTCCATTTACCTGAAGCATTTGTAACGGTTTGTTTCATCTGACCAGCAAAACTTACACTAACAGGCTCACCTGCTGCACCAAATCCCCAGATGGTCACTGGCTTATCGCGTTGCAGTACCATATTGCTTGACAAGACCTGAGGCAATAAAATCCTGGCATCAACTTTTACCGCAAGGGCCAAAATTAAAACCAGGAAAAAATATCTTTTAAAGTTCATTCCAATACAAATTAAAAGGTCCGTGTTTTGAGCGATTTGATATAATAAATGGCCTCTTTAACTGGCGTTCCCGGATCTTTTAAATCAAAGTTTTGATCTGTAGGCGTATCTACGTCAGGAAAACGACGCAAATCTCCCGTTCTGAATACCACCCTTTCAAAAGCAGAAACTGGAACAAACATCAATCTTGGTCCTTTGTCTTCACCATTTATATTAAGGTTGTACATTCTTTTGTTCATGTCTAGTTCAACCTTAATGTTATAGGTTTTTCCAGCTTCATATTTCATGATTCCAGAATCTCGGTAGCCTACCTTCGCCCTCAGCTCTCCATCGGCACCAAAAATCAACCTTGCGGCAGCTGTTCCCTTGGCGTCCTGAAATTCTACCTGCAATGAGCCTGTATTGTTTTGAGCAGGAATTACGATAAACTCAGCGATTAGTTTTCTTGCTGCCGGAACCACCCTTTCTGCTTTGGCAAAATCATAAGGGTCTTTATCACGTAAAGTCAATGCTTTTGTACCGTCTGCTGCCTGTTCTATTTTTACAGAGGCCCAAAGCGGACTAAAAGTATTCCATAATTTTAGTTCTTCCCCTGCAGGGAGGCTATTGAATACCTCATTTGCCTGCCCCGCAATTTTAACGGTAACTGGCACCGGTACTTTAGCTACCCAAATGTCCTCTTTGTTCATGCTGTAGGTAAGCCACATGTTTCCATCTGCAGGTTTACCATCTGTTTCAGGAATACCCCTGATGTATTGCGGACCGTAAGATTTGTAATTACCACCGTAACGCATTTGCGAAATTTCTCCGTTAACCAGTAAAAGGTCTTTATAATTCAGGCCATCATCACTGGTAGAAACAGCTAATGGCCAGCGAAACTCCGAAGGATTGTATACCGTTGCAAAACGTCCATCCGAGGTTTTCTGACCCCAGATTTTAGCATTGCTGTTCACAAATCCAGGAGCCCTTAATGGACTGTAGTCCCAATTTTTACCACCATCTTTACTAATAGAGGTTAGGGCGTGTTTCCATAAACCAACCACCCTGCCATCGTTTAAATGGTAATAGCTAAATGCTTTTACGGGTCTGTTTAATGGAATTAAAGGATCATTGCGGTCAGATTCTTCCACCATTTGCTGCATCATCAGCGGACTGGCCAAAATTTCATTACAAGCAGCCACAAATCCCTTGTCTTTACTTTTCGTATAAAATGGGTATTCGGCATGCTTCATGTCCCAGCTTGAATTGGGCCTTAAAAAATAGATAGCTCCGTAAGTGCCATCTTTTTTTAGCTCTCTGATCACACGTCCTATTCCCTTTCCATCGTTAGGATCGTCGGTTTTATCCATGGCTATTCCGTAATAAGCCAGTGCGAATAAACGGCCTGCTTTGGAAACAAAAAATCCTACGCGCTGGTGCATCGTAGCATATAAATCTTTAGCAACTCCTTCTACACCTTCCTTTTTCCATCCGTCAGGAATTTTATAGGGCGGAAAAATGATGGCTGGTTTAGACCAGTTGTAACCGTCTTTAGATGTCTGAAGTAAAGTTCTGCTTGGCGGAATATGTTCACCAACAGGATCACTTAAGTACTCCAGGTAGAAAGTATTGTTCCAATAGGCCAGCATAGGCGCATGGTTATATGTCCAATTCAATCCATCGGCCAATTCAGGATGCTCCCTGTTGGCACGAAATACCTGAATGTTGTGAACACCCACCGCCGGGGCAAGCTGACCGTGATGGTAGTCGGCATTTACAATGGTAGTACCAGTGTAACGTACGGTATCCTGTGCTTGTGTAGTTTGTACCCATACGGCCAGCAGAGGTACTATACAAATCTTTAGTATCTTCATTTAATAAGCTCTTTAATCACACTTCTTTTAACTTTTACTATGGTACCATGTTTATGCCCTTCGGGTATAACCGTCTCTGAAGAAACGTCGGTAAAAGTTTTAAAATCTCTTGTTTTCATGGCGGCATAACGCTTTTCACCATAGGCATCATAATAAATCAGCCAATCTTTTCCAGCTTTAACTACAGTTGGGCCTTCGGTAAGTTTACCCGAAAATGGTGCAGAAACTCCAGTATATGGGCCTAACGCCTTGTTGCCGAAAGCAACCTTTATATTCCTGTTTGGACGGGTATTGTCTTTCAACACCAGTACATAATCGTCCTTCGCTTTTTTTAGGATTACAGCATCGATGACGCTAAACCCGGGATCAAGAAAAAGCTGTGCCTTGCTAAAGGTTTTAAAATCCTTGGTAGTTACCGCATACATCCTGTGGTTATTGTCTTCCTCTTCTACACCTTTTTCAAAACGGAAGGGCACTGTAGAGGCCCAGATGATGATGTATTGTTTCAGGTCCGCATCGTAAAATAGTTCTGGGGCCCAAACATTTACCGTGGTAGGCTCATGCTCCATTACGGGTATAAATTGCTGTGGCGACCAATGGATCAGGTCTTTAGAACTCGCATAGCCAAAACCTTTGTCGCCTTTCCAGCTACAGGTCCATACCAAATGAAAAACACCATCTGGCCCCTGAACCATAGATGGATCGCGCATCACTTTCTGCTGACCGATCTCCGGCTTTAAAAAGGTTTTTCCCAGATCTGTCCATTTATAGGCATCGTTACTGTACATCAAACGCAAACCTTCATTGGCAGGTTCGTGAAATGAGGTAAATACATAGCCCTTTTTAGCACATGAGCTAAAAAACAGCAATACCAAACAGCCGAGGTAAATTACAGAACGTGATCTTTTTAAGTTCATAGCTGTAGCCTATATTTTATCCAGGATCAACACCCAGTCGTTACCATTTTGTTCTGTTCCCGGAGGATCGAAATCGTGTGTTCCTTTGTTGTCTATTTCTCCAGCTGCTGTAATTTTGCCGTCTCTTGGATTAAACCAGGATGCTTTAACTTTTTCTCCTTCAATTTTACCCATGTTCAGACTGATATTCCTGCCTGTATAAGTATAGATGAAGAGGTAGTCTTTGCCTCTTGTGGCGATTAACCTGTTGTATTTTTCGCCATTGGTACCCGCAATTATCGACTGGTCTGGCACACGCTCAAAATACGGGCGCGACAGCATCAGGGTTTTTAAATGAATCATTTGTCCCGCACCTTTTGCATTTAACGCAACATCCCAGGTCTCTTTGGGCCCGTATGAGCTCTTTTTATCACCTTTGTGGTACATTTGCATCACCGCATTGTCTCCATAGGTGTAACCAAATCCGCCTGCAAATACTGACCAATAGCCATATCTTCTCACATCGTTGTCATTCCAGCGTACCTCTGTGGTATCGTGTAATCCTTGTGGAATCCCTTCGTAAGATGGTTCGCCGTCAATTGCGGGTTTAACAGGCGTTAATTTATAATCTGCTTCGATGAACTTCCAGTTGTCTTCGCCATGGTGCCACTTTTCTTTAGCGGTAGTGTCCTGATCGTAACGACGGTGACCAGACTGGGCCATGTTAAAATCCAACCAGCTGCTGTTGTGAAACCAGTCTGTAGAACTTGTCCTCCCCCTTGGGTGGAATGTCATCAGGTGACCGGGATCATTTTTCTTAATGGTGCTTCCGATCGTATTCCAAACTTCCATCCCTTCTGTACCTCTAATGTCGCCACCATTTAGCCAAATGATGTTCTTACGATTTTTATACCTTTCGGCAAGAAAAACAGCATACTTTTCTGCTTGTGCAGGGCTTACTTTTCCATCTTTAACGTTTGTACCCCAAACAGGCACCATAGCCATGTACAATCCTTTTTCCGCAGCTTTATCTACGATGTAATCTACATGATCCCAAAAATCATATTGCACAGAGTCCGAGTACAGGCTTCCTTTAGTCGTATCGGGCATGGACACATCGCTATTCCTGATGGATGAATCACCATATACATTTACAGATGGTACGGTATGCAGTACCATAACCTGTATCACATTGAAGCCTTTATTTTTTCGGTCTTCTAAATATTGATTGGCTTCTTCCCGAGTGGTTTTATTGAACAATAACCAGCCAGTATCGCCTAACCAGAAAAAAGGTTCGCCATCAGCCGTCATCAAATACCTGCCATTTGCAGAAACTTTTAAGTCTTGCAGACCCGATACTTCTTTTTTGGCCGTACAGCTAAGTATGGCCATGGAGATGATTACAAATAAAAGAATCCTGTTGTACATTGTTTTTAAATTTTATGGATGAAGATCATTTCATCACCTGAAGATAATTTTTTAAATTTCGATTCTGAACCACCTTTGATTCGTTCTTCATTGCTAAAGGCTCCGGTACGAGTATTTAACCTTTGTACTTTAAAATTGCCGGAGACTTTTGTGAGGTCTAAACTAACGGCTACGTCAGTTGTATTGTAAATGACATAGGTTTTGCCTTCTTCTGCCCTTGCGTATTGCCCTGCAGGTTTGCCTTTTAGTTCAAAAGATTTTAATGCGGACGCTACTTTTGCCAATGCGCTGTTAAAAGTTGAAATATCAGGCAAAGAACCTCCAGCCATAAATACCGCCCAACCATAGGCATCGTAATTGTCGCCATTATACAACACGGCTTTTTCAGGAAACCGGCTTCTATATTCTGACACGGCACGGTACACCTGCTCAAAAGAAGTCTTTTTAGGTTTTAGTAAACGTGCATGTTGGCGTGGCGCAAGATTTTGACCGCCTTTTGGCGCGTAAGCAGAGCCATCTGCCTGGTAATGCCAATATCGGATGTCAATGAGGTCAATTACAGAGGCCCTCTCTTTATCTGCGAGGATTTGATCCTGTACATCTTTCGTTACGCTCAATCCAATAACCGGATGTTTACCTGTTTCATTTTCCCATTCTTTAATCACATCTATCCAAAACTGAACAAAATGAAGCGGGCCGGTAAATTCGGCACCAATTAATTGGATGACACCATTGTTGTTTGAAAAATTGTCCAGGCATTTACGGATATAAGCGCGGTGCAGGGCACGGCGTGCAGGGTTGCTAACATCGTAAAACTGCTCTGCCATGAAGATCCGTTTATCACCTGCATAGGGAACAGGTTCCGGAAAACCAGTTGTATTAATATTGTTGGCAGAACGCCATGGGAAGTCGGCGTAATGTGCCCCGGCTTCTATGATGTTGTGCTGAAAATAATTTTGGTGAATGAGTACCAATCCTTTTTGATCTGCAAGGTTTGCAAATTGTTTAAGGCGGTCCCAGTACCAGAGGTTATATTTAGAAAGGTCATATTTACTCAATCCATCCCAGGCTCTATCCTGTCCGCTGCGTGCAAATGGCAATTCGTAAAATGGTGGCCATACTTCGCCATCCATTCTCCGGATGCGTTCGTGGTCATCACGGCGACGGTCGTACCATAAACCATAATTATGGTCTAATATTTTTACTGTCCCCATTTGCATGGAATCGGTAATATCCTCAAGATCATCAGTTAGTCCGGCACCAGTTTTACCGGGTACAAAACGCGTAATGTGCGACTTTGCTTTACCTGCACCATATGGCCTGGCCGTACCGTTCCACCAGGGCACTTCTTGACGGTCTCCAGTGATTAAGGTATTTCCCCTTAAAAGTAAACCATCTTTAATGGACATCGTGCCCGCCAATGTTAGGGGTTTAACTTTTGGAACCCCAACCTGGTCTATGGTTTTAATACCATTTGCAGCCAAAGGAAGTGGATTACGTGTTGCTGCTTCGTCAATGAAATCGCTCAGCTGTATAGCAGGTTTAACAGAGAGCAGCGTTAATTTTTGAGCAACATCTACGGGTGGGCTGCTGGAAGCTTCAGTTTCTACAGGTAGCAAAATCGCCCTTGCATCTACCTGCTCACCCAGACGGTCTTTTAATTGTGCATAATATAAACTTCGGGGCTGAATTTGCTCATTAGACATGTCCCAGTACCCTTCACCAGCAAATTGCGCCCAGCTGCCGAAGGCCCAGTTTTGAGCAGTTGGCGGACGGTCACATTCTATGATAGCAGCGGTACATTGCCAAAACACACTGTTTGCAGCAGCCCATCCGGCACCCTGACCATCCTGTGCACGGTTAGAAAAGCGTAATGCCTGTCCGTCTACATTTACAATGTCAAAAAGTACACCTGACGCCCAACTGTCTGTTGCGCCGCTAAAACTGTAAGGCAGGTAAGCCTGACATTGCACAAAGGCATTAGGGCCTGGAGCACAAAAGCCAACTGCGAAATCGTGGTAACCATATTCTGAATATAAACGCTGAAAAAGTGTTTGCTGACCAGCGGTAAAAAAAGTGTACCTACGCTCGCCACCAATTTCGGAAACCGGATTTAAAGATTTACAATCTTCTACGGTAATCCTGCTGGCACTCTCCTGAACATTGACTACAGAACCTGCAAAGTGCTCAAATACAACCTGGCGTACCCAGGCATCCTGCACATTTTGTAAAGATATGCCAGTCCAGCGGTGGTATTCGTCTTTAGGGTTTTTAGCATCAAAGTCAGACTTGATGCTCATATTCTCTACACCGGACTGCTGAATGCGGCCATTCCAGGTATATTTTTGAACGGTTCCTCCGCCATAGGTGGTATCTAAAGCCGTAGTTAACGGCGCATCCAACGTGAGTACAGAACCATTTACACTGAGGACTTTCCTGTCCCAGTAAATTTCACGCTGTCCGGCTTTCCAGCCCAGAGAAGTAATGCCTCCGCCAAAATGTTCATTTTTAAGGTCGGCAATCCAGTTTACGGTAGAGGGACGGTGAATACTGATCTGGTCTCCAACTTTAAAGCCATTTGCATTAGCTACAGTAAGTTTTGACGCATTGACAGGAACATAAGTATCTTTAATGGCAACGGCTTCAGCTTTCAACTGATCAGCCTTCCCTGAAATGATGATGACACCCATCCTATCGAGGCCATCAGCAAAGAGTACGGTGCCATCTTTCCCTGCACCACTACCTCTCAATACTACACCGGAAGCATTCATTTTTAAAGAGCCTGAAACCTGATAGCTTCCTTTTTCAAGCAGGACTGCTCCCCTTAAACCGTCTTTTCCTTTAGGCAAAGTGGCTACATAATTTAAAGCGGCCTGAATCCTGTAAGTGGCATCCCCTGTTTTTAGCGGAACAACTACTTTTACTACAGCTGCCGGAATAGCCTCGTCACCACCTTTGTATCCGCAATAGGAAAAATCCGGAATCCGGTTACCTTTCTCATCAGGTGTGTAGGCAAGTTTGCCATCCTTAGCTTTAAAAATTGGTTTTGGCGGTTCTACCACCTTTTTCTTTTGGGCAAAAACAGGTATGGCGTTTATACAAAGTAAAACGCCAAGCCACAAAAGCAGTATTTTGATTTTATTTACCACCATTAAATTTCAGGCTTAAATTTTTGAAGGTACGATGCTATTTAAATAGACTTCTATATTGGCATAGCCACTTTTGGTGATTTTTGCCGCATCACTTGCATCTTTGGGATTCAGGCCATTCTTAATTTCCCATGCATCAGGAATACCGTCGTTGTCTGAATCTACATAAGGTTTTCCATTGTATTCCGGGTAGCCGCCCACTTGTGCAATATCCGAAATAATGCCTTTTTTATAGGAATCATCTGGCAAACGGCGTTTTACATAATTCTGTTTTGCAGGCAGTTTACCATCCTCAACGTGTTCAATTTTCCCGGTTTTCACCTGGTTTACAATACGCTTATCAACCGCATCTCTTAAAGGCAAGCAAGCTCCGGCATTGGCAAGTACGTAATCGTAAGCCTTTTTTGTATCCATAACAGAAACTTTTGCCATTGGCAAAGGCTTATTTACACGAATAGAATCCAGCAGTTTTTGTTTATCGCGTTTACTTTCAGGCTGAACACCTCCATCCCAATTGTTTTTAGTTACCTTTTCATTTCCTTCTACAATGTTTCCGGTGATATATGCCTTACCAAATTCGTTCGTAAAACGTTTGTCTCTACCCGATTCTGGTTTTAAAATACGATAAGAGATTGGTTCACCTGCAGGCGTAATAGGACCTGGTTTGTAATAGTTATTGATGAAACTATAAAAGGAGGCATTATCACCACCATCAGCGCTTCGGTTCCACCAGTTAAAAATCACGTTATTTACAAAACCAAAGTCACCGTACATACCCACAGAAGGATTACGACTGATGTTGGACGCCCATAAATTACGCATAAACGTACTGTTTAAACCTCCAATGGTACTTCCGAAAGCGTGATTGTAGGTATCCAAAGCCTCAGAGAAAATAGAATTCTGAATGGTTACATTTACAGTAGGCAGTTTTACCGGTTTCGAGCCATCTTTTGGATCATACACATGCCTGTAAATAGACATGTTTTCATCCAATCCCCAGCTTGCAGAAACGTGGTCGATAATGATGTTACCAACCGGATTACCGCCAATGGCATCGTCACGTCTGGTTACATCGGTGGCGCCCCTGCGAAAACGCATGTAGCGGATCACTACATCATGGGTATTGATCCATACAGATTCTCCGGCAACACAAACGCCATCACCCGGAGCGGTTTGTCCGGCAATGGTAATGTATGGAGCCCTGATAATCAAAGGGGATTTTAAGCGGATAATTCCGGCGACATTAAATACTATGATGCGGGCACCGCCCTGCTCACATGCTTCACGCAAGGTACCTTTACCTTCATCTTCCAGGCTGGTTACCACAAATACTTTTCCACCACGACCGCCGTAACTGTATGCACCACCACCTTCAGCACCTGGAAAAGCCAGGAGTTTGGATTGCGGTAAATCTTCAGGCTTTGCAGCCCATGGAATAAAAGGCTTACCATTTTTAGCATCCCTATCTATAACATCTTTGACCTTTAAAAATTGAAGGTCTGAACGTTGCTTAATGCTTTCAAGTAAGGAGTCTGCCTTTTTTTCCATGGCCTCGGGTATCACGGGATACTGGGCATGGGCAGGCTTATTGATACCTAAAACGATAAGGGGTAAGGCTAAAAATGGTAATGCACGCATTATTTTATGGTTTTACGTTTTTAACTGGAACTATGCTGTTTAAATAAACTTCGATATTTGAATAACCACTTTTTGTGATTATAGCTGCATCAGATGCATCTTTAGGGTTCAAGCCATTTTTGCTTTCATAATCATCTGGCATACCATCATCATCTGAATCTTTGTAAGGTGTTCCTTTGTAAACAGGGTAACCACCAACTTGAGAAACATCTGTAATGATGCCCATTTTGTATGAATCTTTGGGTAAACGACGGTGCTCAAAATCCGGTTTATCAGATAATTTAACGTTTTTAGGGGTTACTATGATACCAGTTTTAACTTGTTCAATTACACGAGTATCTACAGGATCTCTTTTAGGTAAGGTTGCACCAGCATTTGCCAATACATATTTATGCGCATCCATCGTTGGTAAAATGGTCATCGGCGCCATAGGAAACGGTTTATCTACACGCATTGCCGCAAAATAAGGTTTAGCCTGCTCAAAAGTCATCAACTCACCTTTTTTATCTTCCAACTGTACTCCTCCGTTCCAGTTGTCTTTAGTTACCTGCTCATTGCCTTCAATGATATTCCCTGATACATGGGCTCTTCCAAACACAACATAAGCAAGTTTGCTCCTGCCAGATTCTGGTTTTAAAATCCTGTAACTGATTGGATCTTTTAAATTGGTTACTGGTCCTGGTTTGTAATAGTTGTTGATGATGTTATACAATGCAGTATAATCACCACCGTCTGTAGACCTGTTGTTCCAGTTGAAGATTACGTTATTGGCAAAGTTGAAAATTCCGTTCCATCCAATAGATGGGTTACGCGCACCGTTATCTGCCCAAAGGTTACGTACAAATGAGCAGTTTTCACCACCTAAAGTACTACCAAAAGCATGGTTCCAGGTATCTAAAGCTTCAGAAAAGATGGAGTTTTGGATGGTGATGTTAACAGTCGCCAGCTTAATTTCCGCTTTACCTGTACTGTCATTAAACATGTGACGGTACATCGACATGTTTTCATCCAGTCCCCAGCTCGCCGAAACGTGGTCGATCATGATGTTACCCACCGGATTTCCACCAATGGCATCATCTCTGCGACCAACAAAAGTCTCCCCCCTTCTAAATCTCATGTAACGTACAATTACGTCATGGGTATTTAGCCATACAGACTCACCTGCCACGCAAACACCATCACCAGGAGCTGTTTGCCCTTCTATGGTAATGTAAGGGGCACGGATAATCAATGGCGTTTTAATGCGGATGATTCCGGATACGTTAAAAACAACGATCCTTGCGCCACCTTGTTCGCAAGCATCACGTAGTGATCCGGGACCACTGTCATTTAAGTTTTTTACTACGATTACGCGACCGCCACGACCACCGAAGCTATAGGCACCACCACCTTCTGCACCAGGGAAAGCCAAAATTTCAGCTTGTGGAAGATCTGTCGGGCGACCTGCCCATGGAATGTATGGTTTTCCTTCTTTCTCCTCTTTTTGAATAGTAGGCAAGGCTTTTAACCAAGCCACATCAGACTGTTTGTATGCCTCAGCCATCATGTCATCAGATGCTTTTTTTACATCTGCAGGAATTTTAGGGTATTGGGCAAATGCGTGGTTGCCTGCGGTAAGCATGGAGGCTAAGAGAGCAATTTGCAAGAATCTATGTTTCATCTTTTTTATAAATGTTTTTTAATTGTGGAGAACCTTCTTAATGTTGACATCAGTAATGATAGACAAAATCAATGAGGGTTTCATGTTCATGTTGAATAAGTTAGTTTCCAAAAATTTGCATTGAGTTTTAAATCGCCGTTAAAAAATAGTGGTTGTTTACTAATGGGCTGCTGATAATCTTTGGCATTGTAGGTGAGTAATCTGGTTAGAATGTATGTAATTTCAAATATGCAACGTATTAAACTGTGTTTAATGTATAATTTTCACATGGTATTATAGGATATTACCTTAAGTGTCATAATCACACGTAAAGCGCATTTTGGTGTTAAGGATGTTACAGTGGCTGAATTAATCTTTCTTCAATCAAGCCTATATCCACCTTCTTCCACACGCCTTTTTAGCCTCCCGCAGAACTTCGTTCTTCTACTCCTATTATATGCTTCTAAAGGTAGCCGACACCTAGGAAAGTCCTACCATACCCATATGTAAGTAGTATTATTCATAACCTGTGATCGAACGATGATCGAACTGTGGCAAATAAATTGTTGTTCCCAGTCCTTGCGAGGCTCCACTACAGCTTCAATAGTTATCTTTCTTTTTACTATCATTCTATAAAGTTATAACATTTACAAAAAAAAGTACAACATTAAGTAAGCAGCGAGGACAGTTGTCTATGTTTTAAAGGGGCCAATCTATTCGGTAAAGCCATTTTTTCTAAATTTGCGGGAGATTGAATAATACTTTAGATATACGATACAGATGAAAAAGATCACAGTGTTTTGCGGCTCTAGTTTTGGAACAGAAATAGAATATGAAGAACAGGCGTATTTATTAGGTAAAACCTTAGCCGAAAGAAATATCGGATTGGTATATGGTGGAGCCAATGTTGGCTTAATGGGTGCCGTGGCAAATGGAGCGATTGAAAACCGTGGCGAAGTAATTGGTGTACTACCTCATTTTCTTCAAAACAAAGAAATTGCCCATACAGGGTTAACAGAACTGGTTCTCGTAGAAACTATGCATGAACGCAAGACAAAAATGAATGACCTTAGCGATGGTGTGATTGCACTGCCTGGTGGATTTGGAACTTTAGAAGAGTTTTTTGAAATGCTGACCTGGGCACAGCTTGGCCTGCACAAAAAACCAATTGCCATTTTAAATATCTACGGTTTTTATGATGAGCTGATTGCCATGATAGAAACGATGGTAAAAAAAGGCTTTCTGAAGCCAGTTAATCAAAGTATGTTGCTAATTAATAATGATATTAATGATTTGTTAGATCAAATGGCGAATTATGAAGCACCTGTTGTGGGTAAATGGATAGCCAAAGATGAGGTGTAACTACTACTAAACAACCCGGATCCGTAACAGTTGGGATTATTTAAAAAAAGTCCTTATCAACTGCAATTGATAAGGACTTAAACTTAGTATTTTTCTAACTAAAATTAATAACCATTGGTGCCGTACTCAGCAGCGTTGGTAATTGCATCCAGTTGAGATTGCGGTACAGGACGAACTTTATGTTTGCTGTCAATGAAGTTTGCACCTACAATTGGATTGGTGACAGACAAATAAGCTTTGGTTAGGTTATTAGTTCGCTTTAAATCATACCAGCGCCAATGTTCACCTGTCAATTCTCTGGCCCTTTCCTTCAAAATAAAATCTATATTCATTGCACCAGGTAAAACAACCATGGCACCCTCATTGGTAGATAAGGCCGCTCTTTTTCTAATAGTATTCACATATCCTGCTGCTTTAGTCTGGTCATTGTTGTATAGTAATGCGGCTTCAGCGGCCACTAAATAAATATCTCCTAATCTTATAATGGGAATATCACCTAACCAATATTGATTAGATTGATCGTACATTTTACTTGAGTATTTTTTCATTGCCGGATACATATTCGTATAGTTAATATCTGTGGCAGGAATGGTAGCCACAACTTTATAGTCGCCGGTTACAGGATCAAAAATATCACTTGGATCAGCCACTAACATCGGCATCTTTGATTTGGTGACTTCATCAATTGTCCAATTTGGTGTAAAGACTGCTAAACCAGCATCATTTGCCATGTTTTTTTCTTCTTCGAGCTGTTGGGTTCCAAAAAGACCAGTGTAGGCTGCCGTGGTTCCTAAAATTGTCTTTCCTACTACAGAAGCATCCTTTTTAAAAGTAGTCGCTAATGCCTGAGTAATCAATTTATCTGTGTTAGCATAAAACTTATAAGTAAATGTTTGTGCAAACCTTGTATCAGACGTAGTTGCACTTGGCTCAAACACACTGGTTAAAAGATATTTGCTTGGCTTAAACCATCTGGAATTACTTCTTCCATACAGAATACTTGTTTCACGGGTACCCCATTCAGCACCTCGACTCCCTAGATCTGGCAAATAATACTGACGCATACGTCCTCTATTATAGCCCTCAGGGTTCAATCCTGTAATATCTACCGCTTGTAAAAACAATGATTCTGTATTATTCTTATTATTTGCACCTTCCCATAATTTAGTAAAGCCCGATTTTTGCGCATCACTTAAATATAGCGAGCAATTGTAAAATGCTTGCCTATTAATCAATTCTTCAGCAGCGTCCAGAGCAAGTTTAGCATACTGCTCCTTTTCACCCAACCTCGTCCGCTGCAAATAAGCTTTCGCTATTAATGCGTAAGCCGCCTTTTTAGTAACCCTGCCTCTTAAAGTCTGGGTTACTGGTAAATTGTCACATGCGAACTTCAGATCAGAAAATATCAAGTCATAGAATTCCTTTTCTGTACTTCGCGTTGGAGCTGTATTCGGTCCGGATTCAACTGGTGAATTCGTTTGTAAAGTTACCCCGCCAAATTGCTCAACCAAATTAAAATTTGCATACGCACGAATAAAATATGCCTCAGCAACCTTAGCATTTACTTCTGCAGCAGAATTGTATCCCTTAACAGTTTTAGCAGCTTCAATTGCGGTATTACAATAATTTGAAATTGCGTACAAAGCGTTCCACAAAACCCTTACGGTTCCCGTGGAAGTATTTAGGCTGTTATCATACAATGACAATCCAATTTCATTACTACCTGTATTAACCCAGCTATCTGTTCCAGCCTCCGTTGGGCCGATAATATCCGACTTACCATGTAAAAAGTAAAGATCAGCATAGCAAGAATTAATCAAACCTTCATAACCAACTTTGTTACCATAAGCAGTTTCTACAGATTGTGTACTGGGATTATATTCTTTCAATTCGCAACCACTGGCCAACATTCCTAACATAAGAAAAAAGGTGCCAGATTTTATATATAAGTTTTTCATCCGTATAATTTATTTTTTTAACGTAATTAAAATGAAGCATTTAAACCGAATACGATTTGTTTATAAAGCGGAAATGAGTCTGTACCACCAGTTTCCGGATCCACATTTCTAAGCATTTTACTTTTAGCAAAAATAAAAGGATTATACGCCGTTCCATATACTCTAAACCTTGATAAGCCTATTTTTTGACCAAATGCTTTTGGTATGCTATAACCTAATGTTATATTTTTTATCTTAAAATACGACCCATCAACAATTGATAATGCCGACATTACCGTAGTATTAATACCTGGTGCCGTTTGGTGTGGTTGGGGAAAATCATTGGTTGGATTATTAGGGGTCCAATAATTGTACGATGATGGCTGTGCTACCCTATTGTAATAGCCCAAAATAGGGGCATCAATCATTTGTCCATACCTTGCCAGCGCATAAATAGTAAGGTCTATATTTTTATACACAAATGTATTTTGTAGGCCCATAGTCCAAACTGGATTTTTTTGTCCTACTAACATTCTGTCATTTGCAGAATAGGTGTGTACACCATTGTCAGATACCCCATTTACATCCCTAGGTACGGTTGCTATCCTAATGTCACCAGGTCTTGCTCCATATTTAGCAGCCTCAACTTCTTCTCCTAACTGCCATATACCAAGTTTTTTATAACCATAAATGTTAAATAACGGTTGTCCCAAAAATAATCCTTCGGAGATGAGCTCAGTTGGCGTTAATGAATTGCCTAAATTAATATTTACCAATTTCTCCTTGTATTTTGTATATGTAAAGGCAGAATTCCATTGAAAATTAGAATTTTCAATGTTTTTTGTATTTATTGATAATTCTAATCCTTTGTTATCTGTAGAAGCAATATTAGAATAAATGAGGTATGGATTTTTAGCATCGTATCCACCGGATGTAAAAGGTAACTTTCTACTGTACAATACCCCTTTTGTTTGGGTATGATACCAGTCTGCATTCAGTTCAATCCTATTAGTAAAAAACGATGCATCTATACCAATATTAGTTGTGTGAGCCTTTTCCCAGGTCAATTCAGGATTAGCCAAAGTCTGCTTCAACACATAATTTGGAAGGATACCTGCCCCACCAAGTGTGATTTGTGTCCCCGTTTTTGTCACTACTTCTGTTGTACGGGCATTAGCCGGTATGCCCGCTGTACCTGCAATACCCCATCCAGCCCTCAATTTTAAATTGCCTAACCAGGATTTGGTTTCCTTCATAAAATCCTCTTCGCTTATTACCCATGCGGCTGCAAAAGACGGAAATGTAGACCATTTTTTTACCAGTTGGGAAACACCGTCACGCCTTACGGATCCAGTTAATAAATATTTACTTTTATAGTTGTAATTCAGACGGCCGGCGAATGATAACCTTGATCCATCTTCGTAGGTTGACCCAACGCCCGTTATAGTTTTTGCACCACCCATATTGTAGTAGAGATATTCATCATAATCGATACCATTTCCACTTACAAAAGAAGTTTCAGCTTTATTTTTCGCCATAGAGGTAATCCCTGTTAGCGTAAACTTATGATCTTGGTTTACTGTGAAATTGTAGTTAATAATATTTTCCCATACTAGCGACTGGTTTAAACCGGTGGTATATGTTGCTTCTTTAAACGGTGTAGTTCCTGTTGCCGTAGCGATGTTAAAAGAGCGCTCGTTCGCAAATTTTCCATTTCTTGAAGAACTGAAAACTGCACCAAAGTTAGAGCGTATGGACAGGTCTTTAATTGGGTTAAGTTCCACGTAAGGGTTAGCTGTCAAATAAAAGTTTTTACTGTTGTTAACAAAAACACCGGGGGCTAAATTTGCCAAGGGACTTACAGTGGAAGTTCCTGCTACAGGATAAAGGTTAATTGAGCCATCTTCCAAATAAGGAAGGCCTACAGGAGCTAAACTATAAGCCTGATTGATTCTACTATTTGTTGCATCACTATTTGATAAGTTTATATTAGTTTGGACACCCGCTTTAAGAAATTTGTTAAAGCGAATATCAACTCCCGCTCTGCCATTATAGGCCTGATTTTTATCAAATTTATAAATGCCTTTCTCACCTATATAACCGAAAGACAAAAATGCCTGAACCTTATCCGAACCACCTCGTAAAGATAAATGATGGTTTTCTTGTGTACCGGTGCTTAGACTTTCGTCTACCCAATCCACCCAATGCCCTGCATCAATAGCATCCCTTACCTGGGCACTTAGACCAAGATCAAGAAGACTATTAGGAAGCTTTCCATTATTATCTGCTGCGAACCGATCGTTCAAGTAAGAAATCCACTGATCACTCATAAGAGGTTTGGGAAAGGTAGCAAATCCATTTACGCCATAATAACTATTCACGTCAATGGTCACTTTACCCGCAATGCCTTTTTTAGTGGTGATCATAATCACTCCATTGCCTCCAGCGGCCCCATAAATTGCAGTGGAAGAAGCATCTTTAAGCACATCAATACTTTCGATGTCATTTGGATTGATGTTATCAATGCTTCCAGCAGGCACGCCATCAATTACATACAATGGTGACTGGCTTGCTAGAAATGATCTGTTTCCACGCAACAAAACTGCAGGATTTGATCCGGCCTGTCCGCTGCCTCTTTGGATATCTAAACCAGCAACTCTTCCTTGCAAGGCTTCCATAGCATTACTTACAGGACTTCTGACAATGTCATCAGCCTTTACGCTAGTCACCGATCCTGTTAAGTCACGCTTTTTAACACTGCCATAACCAATTACAACAACTTCATCAAGCGATTTATCTTCCGCAACTAGAGCAACGTTTAGTGTAGCCTTACCTTCAATATTGATCATTCTCCTCGTAAAGCCTATGTAAGAGAATACCAAAATATCAACGGCAGGATCTGCCTGAATAACATAAATACCCTCCGCATTAGTACTTACATTACTTGGCTTACCTTTAATACTCACATTAACACCGGGAATCGGTCCCCCATACGGACCATCGGTAACTTTACCTGTGATTTTTTTAATCTGGGCATATGATGATGCACAGAAAATTAGGGATAAAAGGAAAATGCCTTTTATCGTTCGTAAAAGTTTAGAATTCATACTTGTTTATTTGGTTGTTATTGTTGAGATAGCGAGTTACGGACAGTACAATAATGTCAAATAGATTTGACTTATGACTGCAAAAGAATTGATGAGCTTGAATTTAAGTTTTCGATATTATTTAGTGGTTTAAAAAATCCCGTTGCCATAGATATCGATGAATTTGGCAACGGGATTGGAATATAATAATCGGCACTAAAACCTTGTCATTTAAATCCTAACACCTAATTCTGTACCTTAACACTTACGTTAATGTAAGGTTTTCTATCATAATCTGTTGTTACCGCATTTATCAGCATCATTCCATACTTTCCTTCTGGGGTAAGGAAAAAGATAGCATTACCAGCCGCCAATCCGGCAGCAAAAGTAGTTGAGGCAGTTGCTGTAAGATTAATTGTCCGTGCCCTTGCCAGCGTACCGATTGTTGAACTGGAAACTGCAGTATAAACAAAAATATTAGATTGGGACGTTACTGGGGTGCTGAATAGTGTCGCCCTTTTCGGAATCCATGCACTTATATCATAAATGTTGGCGAAAGGACTAGTAGGTGTACTAATTGAATAAAGATTGTAAATATAAGGATTAGTTATAGCATCTGAATTTGTATTTGGTCGTCTCCAGATACCAAAATCTATGTTAGAAGCATTTGCTGCACCATTTGTATAGCTGTAGGTAGTTCCATCTCTAAGGGAGAAGAATGAGGGTAATACCTTCGCAACTGTATCTGGCAAATAAATATTTTTATTTGCAATAATAGTATAACTCGGATTTTGTTCGATTGTCACTTTCTTGTATCCATCACCAATAAAAGTTCCTTTCTTGTTCAATGCACAAATACGATAGCTCGTTTTTCCATCTCGACTCATAGTAAATTTTATAATATCAGAGTAACTTCTACGCCTGTTATTGTCTGAGATTACAACAGTGGTACGTTCATAAGTACCATTCTGCGCTGCTCCAGCAGACTTTTCAACAATAATAGAATACATATCTTCAGAAGCTGAATTTATTGTGTAATCGATCCATACTTCTTCGCCATCATTTACCAATTTATAATCGGTAACACATCTTGGATCACTATTATTATATGTCACGGTGACGTCGTCAAACATCGTAAAAATATTTTCCGTATCCTTTTTGCAAGAGGAAAAAGATAATATGCATATTGCGCCAAAGAGCAATTTTTGAAAATTTTTATTTTTCATTTCTTAATATTTTAAATGATATAATTTCAATTATTTCTATTTTAATCAAGTGGGTCAAAAGTACCGCCAGCCCAACCTATTGTTGGAGCTATATTGATCCCATTGTTTACGAAATCATTATGAAAAGTATAAAAATTATGAAATGTAGGCACGTTATATGGTAAATAGTTTGGATCGGTATATTCGAAGTTGATAAAATACCTTTGGTAGGTTGTCTTATCGTTTATATTAAGAGTCTCTCTAAACATAACACCGTTTGTAACTGCTTCTAGAACAGCCTTATCTCCTTGATTAGAAGTACTAACAAAAGGACGCACTAATCTAATTTCCAATTTAGTCATAGGCTCATTTAAAGTATACATTAGACGAGATCTTCTCAAATCAGAATTACGTTTACCTTCAAAAGCAAATTCTACCATTCTTTCATTCAGAATTAGATCTCTCATCGTAGCAACATCTCCTGCAACACCTAGTCCATAGTCATTAGTACCAACTCCCTGAACTATGCCTGCCCTTACTCTGATTTGTCTAACCATATCTTTCGCAATTGATATATTTCCTAGTGGAGCCTCATTTTCGCAGTCCGCATAATTTAACATTATTTCGGCAAGTCTTAACTCAATCCAATCCATACCGCTTCCGCCCAGATTATTACTATACCTAACATTACCAGAAGCCAAACCAGGAGTACTGAAACGTTTACAGTATACACCATTGCCGGTTGTCTCTGCTAAAGCAGCATTATAAGTCCATTGCTTTCTAGTTGTATTACCGCTTAAAGGCCAGCTACTTCCATTATAAGCTATGGTAGCCTCAAATCTAGGATCTCTATTTTGCCAAAACATTACTGCATCATATGGATATTGAGCAGTTGCGTTTGTGATTTTATTACCATCTCTTGTTGTATAGGCATTAAGCAATTTCGTAGTAGCTAAATAATAAGGGTTAGCACTTCCACCCTCCGAAGCCGGTCTCACGCGATATTCCCCATCATGTCCTCTAGAACTAATGCTGTTAGAGTAAGTTCTTACCAAAATTGCTTCTGTGTTTGCTGTTCCTTCAGTGCGAAAAATATCTGCATAATTAGTCATCAATCGTTTTCCTGCCGCAATACACATGTCATAGGCAAGTTTATTCGCAGCTAAAGCAGTATTCCATCTTTCTGGATCATAAGGATGTCTCGGATCATTTCGTGGGTTAAATTGTGGGCTTGCATAATAAAACAATACTTTTGCTTTTAAACAAGTCGCAATAAGTTTGGTCATTTTACCCCTTCCACTATCATCTGTCGGAGTAAATCCATCAAGCATTGCTATAGCGTTATCTAAATCGCTAATAATCGAATTAATGCACTCTCTTGCGCTTTTTCTACCATCTGTGTAAATTGACTCTGGTGTTTGAGGTACCAATATTAATGGAACACCGCCATATACTTTAACCATTTCGAAATAAACCATTGCTCTCAAAGCATAATATTGCCCTAATAAGGTACGTTGCGTTGCTTGAGGCATTGTTCCCAAGGGAATATTGGTTATAGCATCGTTACATCTAGCAATATCCCAGTATTTATTACTTCCTGCATTACCATTATAGGTATTACCTGTATACCTCACATCATCATTTCCTAGTGACCCCTGCATGCCCAAAGCAGCCCTTGCATTCGCATCTGCACTGGGAAAATAATTTTCATCACTAGCTGCATGTACTCCATATCTATCCGGAGCTAATTGTAACGGAAAGGCTGGAATAACTACATCATAGACTCTATTTAAATGTAATTGAACAGACCCTTCAGAATTCCAAATTGCTGCATCAATACCACCAGTGTCAGGTAGTTCAAAAAATTTATCATCATTAACTTTGCATGAAAGCAAAGCGATAGTCGCAACCAAAAGCATTAAATACTTGCCTAAGGCTCTTTTATTTTGTGTTATCATTACTTTAGAATTATAGATTAACATTTAAACCTAATGAGATAGTTCTTAAGATGGGATAATCATATGCACTTGATGTATACGGATCCTTATATTTAAGAGGATTCACCAATGTCCAAAGATTATTTCCTGTAAGCATTATTCTAGCTCCTCCTAATCCAAGTTTTGTAGTCAGGAAAGTAGGTGCCTTATAGCTCAAAGTCATTGAATTGATACGTATTGTAGTTCCATCCACAGCCCAGAAGTCTGAATTTCTAGTCAATGATGGATCATCAAACCTAGGAAATTTACCATCCATTGGATTTTCAGGAGTCCAACGATCATTCCAAATAGACAGAATATTTCTTGTAGCAGAAGGTGCTATTCTAGCTCTGCTATCATAAAATACTTTACCACCAAATCTAGCATTGATATTTGTATTTAGAGCAAAGGCCTTATATGTTAAATTCAAAGAAATACCGGAAGAAAAGAAAGAATTGGTCGTATTATATAATGGTTTCATATCATAATCATTTATGATTCCATCTTCATTTGTATCTTCGTAATATAACCATCCCGGTTGTGGAACACGATCATACACTCTATAATTAGGATATTTTGCCAACCACTGATCTACCTCCCCTTGTGTTCTAAACATACCGATTGTTCTCAATCCGATGTTATTTGAGTTATAGTAGTTTGGATCCGTTCCAAATGACGTTAGCCAATCTGGAGCAACGTTGTTGATTAAACTACCAGGCGCATATATAGTTCTATCCACAATTGAACTGCCGTAAGCAAAGTTAATACTTGTACTCAGATTCAGGTCGGTCGCAAGTTTTGCTTTATAACCAATACTAAATTCAGATCCCCAATTGTAAAGCTGTCTATAATTGACAACTGGTGCCGCAAAACCTGCATATAAAGGATATAATTGATTGGCACCCAAATCAAATTGGTTATAAGTATAATTTTGGAAAACCTCTACGCTAAAATCTAATTTACTATTAAACATTGACGACTCTAAGCCAACATTGATTGTCCTCTTTTTTTCCCAAGTAATGTCTGGGTTGGCTAAGCGCGATCGGTTTAAGCTATTTTGATTAGAACTACCGTAAAGATATCCATTTGTAACATCAATTAGAAACCTATCTTGCCATAATCTTTGGCTAACTCTATCGTCTCCCGTTACACCAACATTTACTTTTAATTTTAAAAAGTTTACAAAACTCAACCAATTAGTTTCTTTGAAAAATTTCTCCTGGCTGGCTACCCAACCTAAACCAACGCTTGGCGCCACTCCCCACCTATTACCTGACGCAAAATTAGATGATGCATCGACACGAGTGATTACCTCTAATAGATATTTTTTATCGAAATCATAATTTATACGACCAAAAAAGGATCTTTTTGACGTTGCAACTTTACTAAATTCTTGACGAGCCAATGATGTTGCATCGAAAGCCCAATATTCCTCACCACCCGGAATTAATTGATTTGTATAACGAACGGCAACGGTTTCACCATTTGATTCACTCTGCTCAGCACCCGCTAGTAAACCGAAAGAGTGCTTATCAATTTGTTTAGCGTACTGAAGTGTTAAGAACCCTTGATAGCTGTTATTATCAGACAAGCTAGGAGTGACACTTGCATTTTGTGCGGTTCTTGCATCAAACATAACCGGAGCTCCCGTTGTAGGATTAAGTTGTAACTGTTCTGAATATAACTGACCATTACTTCCTGTCCTTAAGAAATTATATGTTGAATATGGAGGTTGATATAGTCGGCTATTAGTTGAACCACTACTTTGAGATACTTGCAGCTTAGCTGTAAAACCTTTTAAAAATGTCGGTTGATAACTCAAACTTCCATTTACTCGATAACCTTTAGATTGCCGTCTGTCATAGTATCCTGACTCTAAAATCGCTTGTGGGTTTACGGCAGCCCCATTGTTAAAATTCACATTTTTACCGTCAATCGAAATTGGAACCCATCTTGGAACACTTACAATTTGTTCAAAAAAAGCTGCATCATTATCAGTCTGGTTATGCTGGGCATTCCTGATATTCCAATCCACATTGAAATTTACGTCTGCAGTCAAACCATTGGCAATATTCGCAACAACGCCACTTCTAAAAGCATACTTATCAAATTTCAATCCCGCATAATTAGCATTTTCACTTTGATAGCTTCCTCCAGCAAAAAAAGTAATTTTTTCTGTACCACCTGATATCCCAAGATTGTGTCTTTGCGTCGTCGCAGATTGCCACACCTCGTCGTACCAACTTTTATAATTCAGATTTTTGATATAATCCAAATCCGCTGGTAGGAATAAGCTAGAAAATGGAGCACTTTGAGCTCGGTAAGTCTCATTTAAAAGAACGGCATGGTCATAACCACTTAACATATCAGGTGTTTTAGCTGCGTCTGAAACACCCAAATAACCATTATAAGTAATACTAGGTTTGCCAAGCTTACCTTTTTTTGTAGTTACCAAGACTACACCTTTAGCACCTGAAGCCCCATAGATTGCGGCTGAAGCATCCTTCAAAAATGTTAGATTTTCAATCATTGACGCATCAATATTGTCAAATGCTTCTCGAGTAACAGTGATACCATCAACAACATAAAGAGGTTCGGCTGTAGTCTCAACTTGAGTAGAAGCCGTACTACTTGCGGTGGAATTCCTTATATTTAATGTAATAGGAGCTCCCGGTCGGCCAGAAACCTGACTAACTCCCACACCAGCAATTTTATTTCTCATCGCTCCAGCCAAATTTGTAGCCGGAATATCTTGAAGCTCTGCACCCGTAATCGTAGCAACAGAACCCAGAATCTCAGATCTCTTTTTCGTACCGTAACCTACAGAAACGATGTCTACCTGCGTTAGCGTCTGGTTATCCGAAGCAAGTTTTACATCTACCGTTGCTCTTCCAGCTAAAGTAATCGTTTGTCTAACAAATCCGATGTAGGAAAATACCAATACATCAACTGCAGGGTCAGCTTGAATCACATAAACCCCTTGTGCATTTGTACTGACATTACTAGGTTTACCTTTAATGCTGACATTCACTCCCGGTATTGGGCCACCATCACCACCATCTGTAACCTTTCCTGTGATTTTCTTTTGCTGGGCATACGCCGATGCGCAACAAAAAATGGATAAAAGGACGATGCCTTTAACTTTTCGTAAAAGTTTTGAATTCATACTGATTATTTGGTTAATAATTAATTTATTAAGTCCGATTTATTTATTCTGTGCTGAAGCTTTTCTTCTTTTCTCCCACTCTATACCTTCTTTTTTTAGGTCATAGCCTTCGGCAGATAAAAAGTTATTGATTTTACCTTTGTATTTTCCAAACCAGGCATGTTTCTTATCTGAAGATTCAGCATCAATAGCATGCTCACGGGCCTCAACTAACCAGGTATAGATTTGTTTCTTTTGAGCTTCTGTTAAGTTCAAAAGTTCATCCTGATAAGCTTGATAAGTATTAGGCATTACATTATAAGTCATACCATTTTTTACTTGCTCAATTTGCTCATCGCTCAATTGTTTAGAGAGTTTAGCCAAATACTTTTTGTGCAGTTTGTTCAGTTTCTTGTCAACTTCAACATTCTGCTCTTTCAATGCATTTTCAATGGCTACTTTATCACCTTCGTTTTTTGATTTAATTTCTTTGATGTTGGCATTGCGTTCATCATAGATGTCATTAAGGTTACTGTATTGGTCTCTGATGATCACAGTCACCTTAGCTGCCTTAACAGTATCTGCAAGATCCATTTTGGCTACTATTTTCCCAGCACGCTCAGTAATTACCTTTACGTATGCTTCACGATCTTCTTTTGGGCTTGTGTTTTTTTGTGCAAATGAAACTGCCTGGCAGCAGCATAAAAACAATACGATGCAATATCTTTTCATAGGTATATGATTTGGTTAGTTAAATTTAAGTATTTTATTTGATTAGTTTACCTCTCCGCAGAAATGGACTTTGAGGCCAAGTTCATTTAAGGCAGCTGCCTTAATACGGCACGCTTCATGTGCACCTGCTTCTGTATCTGTATACACAACTTGTATGTGATTGGCTTTATGTCTCGCCATCATTTGATCGCGCGTAATGCCTTTAAGTACCACGTGCATAATTGGCCATTCAGGCGTTGTTTCATTCCAACGTCTTTCTGTTTCTTCGGCCGGCAATGCTACAACTTCAGCAACGCCAAGATCACAATGCAATTCATTATAGATAACATATACCCTGCTCCAAACAATGAAACCTGGTTTGCTAATGCCTTTAAGTGTACCTCCACCTAAACGGAAATACATCGGCGGCTGCCTTTCACTGCTTGCTCCTGCATAACCATCAATAAAGTGGGCCGCAGGTGCTGCACCTGATATCAATAGCAACCATACAAAGTCATCTATACTTTGACCTTTATAATGTTCACCCCATCTAATGTCGTGCAATGTGTTTTCTCCCGCAAAACCAAGCGATCTCCAAAGATTATAGGTCACCAATCCATCTAAACCTGCGCATTCATCAACTTCGTTAAAATGCGGCAAAGCTTCTTGCGCATACAACTCTACTCCTGTTTCTGAAAATACCGGTGGTCTGTCCTGATTATTCAATAGTCCTTCTACAAGGTCACTTGCTACCGTAAGGTCTTTTAAGCCTTGCTGATATTGAATCCCGATGGTATCACAGCTAAATTCAGCAGCTATGCGAACGGCAGCAATGTACATTTTACATTGATCTAAGGTCTGTGCCCTGGTCAATTCTGTTTCCGGTTGAGAACCCCAGTTAAAATGAACGCCTTTATCCAACATCCATTGCAGCACTTTTTCTGCTTCTTCATCTTTAACCCTGGTCATACCAGCATAAAGTGCCGACTGACTAAGGCGTTCTTTAAAGAAACCTGTTTTATGTAAAAGTTCATCGGGCACAATGGCATTATACATTCCCATGCAACCTTCATCAAAAACACCCATGATTACTTTTTTATCACGCAGCTCTTTTGCGAAGCTGATTCCTTTTTCTGCATCAGCAGAAGGAATAAGGGAAAGATCAAAAGGCCTTACATGCGATTGGTCATGTCCAATGGTTCCAGATTCCAGCCACTGCTCCAATCCTCTAATAAAAAAGTCGTCGTTAAAATTTTCAGTCCATAAAGTACTGTAGGTAACGTTTGCCTTGGTAAGACAACCGTTTAGGTTGAGCATACCTACCAGTCCTGGCCATTGACCGCTCCAGTTTGCTAATGTTAAGATTGGGCCACGATGTGTGGTTAAACCAGCAAGTACATGATGCGAATATTGCCAAACACTTTCTGCCACGATAAGTGGCTGCTCAGGATCTATATTTCTAAAGATATCCATTCCCATTCGCTGGGAATCAATAAAACCATGTTTCTTAACAGAATCGTAAGGATGTGCACGTTTTACAGTCCAGCCCAGGTTGGCCAATGCAGCAGTTAACTGGCTTTCCATTTGCTCCTGTGCAGCCCAGCAACTTTGATTAGCTGATAAACGCAAATCACCGCTGGAGACCAATAAAATTTCTTTGTTTACCCTTTTTTCCATATTTATCAGATACAATTACTTTTCTACCAGAAAAGCATCGCTGGTTTATATCTTGGTTGGTACCATTCAGGCACGTACAAAACTCCACATTCGGCATTACTATTTTATCATAATTTTTACCAAATTAATATAGGATATTATCATAAATCACTATACCTTTGAAGCCCGCCATATTGCCGAACTTTTAAATGTAAAACACTTGAAAACCAAGCTGAAGCGAAAAAACAGCAACACACACCCATGAAACCTCATTTCCACAAAGTACCTATTACGCTGCAAAGCTCTTTCAGCATTCGGCATGACATTAAGCCTGATTTTGGAAACATCTGGCATTACCACCCTGAACTTGAACTCCACTATATCATTAAAGGTGAAGGTGTTCGTTTCATAGGAGACAACATCAGCAACTTTGTTCCTGATGAAATGATCTTATTGGGCCAAAATGTTCCACATACCTGGCGCTGTAAGGAAGAATACTTTCAGGGAAATCCTGATTTAAATATCGAGGCTATGGTGATCCATTTTTTACCGGATTGTCTTGGTGATTACCTTTTAAATCTTCCCGAAGCCTACCTCCTGCCCAAACTTTTTGAAAAAGCAAAAAGTGGTATGCTCATCACAGGAAAAGCAAAAAGCAAATTGGCCAAACTCATGAAATCGGCAGTAGAAGCCACCAATCTTGACCGCATTATTATCCTGCTGTCGATATTAAAGGCACTGGCTGAGACTGATGAATACGAGACCATCGTAAATGGAAAGAACGCCTTTTACCAGTCTAATGAGTCAGAAACCTTGCGGATAAACAAAATCTGGAATTACACTTCAGCGAATTACAAAAAAGACATTAGCCTGGAGGAAATTGCTTCCTTAAGCAACCTCAGCGTTACCTCTTTCTGTCGTTACTTTAAATTAATGACTAAAAAAACGTACTACGACTTTTTAATTGAAATCAGGGTAAGTCATGCCTGCCGCTTTTTAATTGAAAACAAACTACCTACAGAGATGATTTGCTTTGATTGTGGCTTCAACAACGTATCCAATTTCTACCGCCATTTTAAAAAGGTTACTGGATTGACGCCTTTAAACTACAAAAGAAAATACCTGAATGAGTAATTTTTCTTGCCGCCATCTTGAACGGGCATAGCGAGGAGAGATCTATCTATCGCATAATAGATCTCTCAATCGTGCCTCATTTCGAGATGACGAGCCCCCTCATTTCAAAATGACAGGCAATGCATTACAAGAATAAACGGATATTTAAATCGTCTTTAAGCAAGGTATAATCTGCAAAAAGCGTCTCTATTTCCTTAACAATAGAAGTGGTAAATGTACCCACATCCCTGCGCGTAAAAGTGGAGATGTTCAATCCCCTTCGCTGCAAAAAGTATTTGGAAACTACCGGATACACATTGTGCATCACATCCATGTTGTCAATCAGGAACTGTTGTACCCTTTGCACTTCATCCGCCAGTGCCTCGTCATTATAGTTCTGGCACAGCCAGGTGATGAGCTCCGGAAAATAATTGCCCTGAATGCAAGATAATCCTGCCGACCCAGCCTTTAAAGAAGCCACAGCATGTCCCATATAGGCATCATACAGGCCAAATTTATGTCCCTGGGTAACACTTAGCTTCGCTTTAATATCATCAAGGTCCAGGCAGGTATCTTTGTGGTAAATTACCCGCTCTGTATCTACAAATGACTTTAACTGCGCGGCATTTAAAACACGCTTATAGGGCACGGGACATTCATAAAAGCCCAGCGGAATTTTTTCTGTCTGATCCAGCAAATCGAATACGCGTCCATCAAAAACCTCGTCACTTTCATTTTCTGCAGCCAGCAAGCTGGTAATTACAATTACCGCCTCGGTACCAAGGTCATTTACCCTTTTTACAAAATCGGCTTGTTTTCCTATTGCGCCGCCAAAAGTTCCTGTAGCAACCACGGGTACCGTACCATTGGTTATTTTGATGACATGCCTAATGGCCTGCAGCCTTTCTTCATCGCTCAATTCAAACATTTCGCTTGACAAGCAATTGGCAAATAATCCGGAGGCGCCAGCCTGTAAATAAACCTCAGTAAGCTGAGTTAGTGCATCATAGTCGATATTTCCGTTCGCAGAAAAAGGCGTGAGCATTACCGGGATGAACCCTTTAGATGAGTTTTCCATTTCTAATTTTCTATAAGTTTCTTAAATATTTTGAATTTTCTGGCTTAAGCCTCAACAGTGCTTCAATCTGCCGATTTTAAATTTTTGTTTTTGAGTTTTGTTAAAAGGATTCCCACCAAAAATATACTGAGTGTACCTACTACTATGATCATATTTTTATGCAGCGGACTACGTAAAAATGCATAAGTATCTGAAATGTGGGGAGAAAAAGTCATCCATAAAATCACCACAATCCCAACCATTGTGGCCAGCAAGGCTTCGTGATTTTTTGTTTGCCGGCTTACAATGCCGAGTAAAAAGAGCCCCAGCATTCCTGCTGCAAAAATCCCTGACAATTCCCACCATACATCTAGTATACTCTTTACCCCAATCATGGCAATCCCCGCTCCCATTCCCAATAAGCCAAAACCTACGGTAGAGAGGTGCAGCAAAAACAAGTTTTCTTTATCAGTGATCTCAGGTTTAAAGTATCTCTTATAAATGTCAACCGTAAAAACAGTTGCGGAAGAATTCATTCCAGAACTAATGGTGCTCATTGCTGCCGAAAGTATGGCCGAAACAATTAAGCCAACCAATCCTACCGGTATTTTGGTCACCATAAAATGAGGCATAATCTTATCGCCGTAATCGGTAGGCAACAGCGAGTTTTCCATACTCAGCACTTGTGCTGCCGAGGCATTTAAAGGTAAGCGCTCCAGGGCTACCTGGTGTTTAATCACAGCAACCAGTTCAGGATGCACATCGTAATACGCATACAGGCATGATCCTATAATAAAAAACATCAATGAAGCCGGGACGTATAACCATACACACAACCAAATGGATTTGGATGCCGCTTTAGAAGAAGAGGCCGTATGGTAACGCTGGATATAATTCTGGTCCATCCCAAAATTGTTAAGGTTGATGAAAAAACCATATAACAATACCACCCAGAAAGAAGAACCTACAAAATCAGGAGAGAAAGAACCTAAACTAAACTTGTGGTCGGCTTTTCCAATCTCCATAATTTTAGGTACGCCTCCGGGCATATTTGTGATAATAAGATACAATATCAGCACGGCACCAAAAGTTTTTACTACTGCCTGCACTACTTCTGTCCAGATTACCGCTTCTATTCCGCCCGACACCGTGTATATAATGATACATATCCCCATTATAATCATAATCATAGACATAGAATAGCCTGTAAGTGCCTGTAAGCTTAGCGCAATACCGAAAAAAATAGAGCCCATTCTGGCCAGTTGGGTCAGTAAAAAACAGACTACGGCATAAGTTCTGGCCCATGAACCAAACCTGTTTTCTAAATGAGTATAGGCAGAAATTTCACCTGTACCCCTGTAAAAAGGAACAAAGTATTTTGAGGCTACCCAGGCGGCAAGTGGCATAGAGATGCTAAACACAAAAGCATTCCAGTTTCCGCCAAAAGCTTTACCAGGAACGCCCAGAAAGGTATTGCTGCTTAGGAAAGTGGCGTAAATAGACATCCCGATTGCCCAACCCGGAATCCGGCCTGATGCTTTAGTAAACTGTTCCGAGTTCTTGTTTTTGCGGGAAAAATAAATCCCAACCAAAATCATCCCAATAAGGTAAACGACTATAATAGCTAAATCAAAAATGGGAAGACCCTTCATTTGGTTATCGGATGGATTATAAATTGGTTAAAACAAATATCATGGCGTAGACACCTATATTAATATAATATTTTGGCTATCTATTGTAGGATATTACCGTATTACAAATCTTCTATTGCACATCCAGCGCATCAAGGCTCAATCCTTCTGCAGAAACTGCTGTTAACCGTACTTTATATGTTCCCGCATTTACCATACTCCCGGTACTGCTATTGAAATAATTCCACTTCCCTTTTTTGGTACTGCTAAACTCAATATCCTCTACAGTTCTCATCACAATCCCATCTGCCGTTAAAAACTCCAGCTTGCCTTTTAAAGTATGCTCAAACGGGTTATGGTATTTGATGGTCAAAGAATAAGTATCGGCAACCCCTACAGATATGGTCCATTCTATGGCAGCTCCAGCTGGTTTTTTGAAGGTTACGCGCTCCTTCTCTATGAGTACTTCTTTTACGGCAGCGCCAGATAAGCTGGCCTTTGTGGCCTTATAACTGCTTACAGTTTTTAAATCGAATGCAGGTTGCAGGTTACTAACAGGCAATACAGCTATCGTATACATCTCTGCCGATGCGCCATTTTCTGCCAGTATAACCTGCTGTCCTTTCAGGTAGCGCTTTCGGTACACCCGGAATTTATTCCCTTTATTATTTTCAATAAAGGTATTTGTGTCTTCATAATCGTTTAACCAAGCAGTTTTTTGCGGTATGGCAACAGACAAGGCTACACAAACATCAGCATCAGCATGTAGTTTAAACTTTACATCAGCCGATGTACCAGCAGTCTGGATCCATTCGGCACCATATAAATTAGAAGGCAACGAATGGAACTGTACATCCTGATCTGAATACTGCTGATCGCCCATATCCATCCAGGTTTTTGCAGTTAATCCCGTACCGGTTAATTCTTCAATTAAGCAAGGACTTTCTGGTGCTGGCTTTAAGGTTAGATCTGTACTGGCAATGGCAATGGCCGAAATCAAAGCCTGTCCTGACCTTACCGTAGGAAAAGAAACTAACAAACGCCCCCCTTTAACCTTTACACGAACTGTTTTTTTCAGCGCCGCATCGTGCCCCGCTTCTTTCCAGATATCAACATTTCTCAATTTGGTTTCTCCGTTGATAGCAACATCAAACAGCCGCATAGCTTTACAGTCCAGTCCCCCGCCTGTACCCAACCAGGGTTCAGCAAAATACAATTCTACTAGATATTCACCGTCCGGTACAGGAAAATTAAAGTTTAGTTTGTCACGTCCGTAGCGGAAAGTTTGAAAAAGCTTCCAGTCTTCTGTGCCGGCAATAGGATCAAATGTTCTACGCTGACTCGCAAAAAAAGCAGGAATGCCGGGGAAATCTGCCGTCCATGAAGAAGAACCAAAAGCATTATCGCCTTGTAATTGCCTGTCGGCCGACCAAACCTGACCATTGTGGTCTTTATATTCCGGGCCACCACAATTGAGGCGATAAATATAGTTGTAACCTTTTTCTCCAGCAGTTACATTTTTAGCACCTGCATAAAATTTGCTGAAACCAGGTGCCTGTGGCAAATTGTTCAATACAATATAATCCTTCGCTACTGCCTTTCCGGCTATATAACCAACGGCATATAGTACGTTATAACGTATATCTGCAGCATCCCACTGAAAATGGGTCCCAATACCATTGCGGGTTCTTTTACCCAGTGAGCTTCCGTTAACATCATTAAAAAGCTCTACTTCATCGCAGTTTGAATATACGGTAATGCTGTCCTTTTTGCCCGCTTTCATCCATCTGTTTGCCCAGGTATGAGAAACCAGGTAAACCATGGGCTCCGTAGTTTTAGGTGCGTAGTTAGCCCTAAACATATAGAATACATCCAATGGCTCTTCCCATGGTGTAAAAAGACCTTTATAATTTACGGGGCCAATACGGTCAAGTTCCCGCATCCCTTCTCCGCCCTGTACCCTACCCGGATTGTCATGTGAGCTGAACAACCAGAAAAAATGTCCCGCAGTTTTGTCTTTCGCCGACTCAGCAAGCCTAACTTTAGTCTCCATGAGCTGCGTCATGTTATTTTCACTGTAGGCACTGTTCTGTACAAAAGGCCCTTCGGTATGCAAGTCAAGCGTTCTCCATGCGCCATATTCACCAATCAGCACCTGGCGTTCTACATCTTTTGCATAATCCAGCGGGTTACCACCATATGTTCCTGTCCAGTTTTGAGGCACATCCCAGTCTGTCCCTTTTCCACCATTACAGGTAGTTACTTTTCGCTGCGATGAGGCTGTAGGATCAAGTTTACGAATCAGTGCTGTGCATTCTCTGGCAAAATCTTCTGGCAGCGTACTCTCGTTTTCCAGTCCCCATAAAACCACAGAAGGACTGTTTCTTCTTTCTTTTACCCAATCCGTAAGCAGTCTTTTAAAGTTGGCTCTGAATTCTGGCGTATCATACCAAATGTGGGCGGCCATTTGAGTCCAGGATAAAATCCCTAGTTTATCCCAATAGTCTTGATACAACAGGTTATGTGGCTGGTGTGCATCCCTAAAAGCGTTAAAACCGGCGGCTTTAATCTGCATTACCCTTGATTCTATCTGCTCATAATTGAAGGCATGACTTTGACCGATCAGGTGTTCGTATTCTGCAATGCCATTAATGAATACCGGCTTACCATTTAACAGAAACTGTTTATTGTTAACGGTGCTGCCAATAGGCCAGCTGACCCAGCGAATTCCATAAGGGGTACGTAATACATCGACCACTTTACCACTCTCGGTAATGAGCGTTTTTAAAGTATATAGATAGGGATTTTCCAAAGACCATAAAGTTGGATTTTTAAGCAGGGAGGTCTGCTGTGCAACCACTACTGCTTCACCCGCAAGGACCTTCTTAGCCGTCTTTAACTCTTCAACTTTTTTTCCAGCTCTGTCAAACAACTGGTTGACTACAGTAATGTCTTTTGTGACCCCGGAATAATTTTTGAACTCGGTTGTCATGTTAAGCACTGCCGACTTTTCGGAAACCTTTTCATCGTTCCATATATGCACGCCAAAAGGCTCAATCCGAACCGGATTGGTCACAATTAAATGGACCGGCCTAAAAATCCCCATTGGCTGCGAACCTTCAGAGAAACCGCGTTCAGTAGAACAACCTCCATCAACCCATGGAAGATCCTGGATATTTGCCGGGTGATCAGCACGAACAGCCAGTACATTGGACTGCCCGTTCAATTTAATGATATCGGTTACATCTATTGTAAAAGTGGTTCGTCCGCCCGCATGATAACCTGCTTTCTTTCCATTTAACCAGACGGTAGCGTAAGAGCCCACCCCTTCAAAATAAAGAAAGAAACGTTTACCGGGCTTTTTTTCTACGGTAGTAAAAGTATGCCTGTACCAGGCATAGCCATGTCTGTTGCCATGCAACATTCTGCGGTAGCCTTCGTACTGGTCCCAATTGTGCGGAACATCAACACGTTTCCAGTTTTTTTCCTCAAACGAGGGATTTTCAAATCCAGTAAAAGCATCTTTTTGATCGTCAGCCACACTGTGCCAATCGTATTTTAGTAAAATATCTTTTCTTACTCTCTCCTGAGCAAAGTCCTGACCAGCAAAAAGCAGGAAAAAACCAAGCATTAAAACTTTCAATACCCTATTCATTATTTTAAATCTCCGTCAAGTGTATACGTTGCACCTTTTGTGGTTTCCAGAACTGCTGTTTTATTTCCGTAACTAAGTTTACAACTGCCCCCCGCTAAAGAAGTCACTTTTAAATGCTGCAACTTTCCATTGTTCCAGCCAAAATCGAGTACAAAAGCACCACGGGCACATAAGCCTTTAACTTCTCCATAAGGTAAAGCAGAGGGCAAAGCTGGCAACAATTCAATCAGTCCTGTATGACTTTGTACCAGCATTTCGGCTATACCCGCCGCCGCACCAAAATTACCATCAATTTGAAAGGGAGGATGAGCATCAAACAGATTGACGTAAGCACCTCCCCCGGTAGCCGCCGGACTAATCAACATGTTAATCATTTTCATGGCATGATCGCCTTCTTTAAACCTGGCCCAGAAATTAATTTTCCATGCCAAACTCCAGCCTGTACCTTCATCTCCCCGATAAATCAGCGATTGCCTGGCTGCTTTCATCAGCTCTGGAGTATTCCAGGTAATGTCATTTCCAGGGTGTACACCCCAAAGGTGAGACACGTGCCTGTGTTTATTGGTGGTATCGTCTTTGTCTTCTAACCATTCCTGCAACTGTCCGTATTTTCCAATCTGGTTCGGTGCAATCTGCGCAATTTTATCTTCCAGTACTTGACTAAATGCAGCGTCTGTGCCCAGGGCCTTACCCGCGGCAATGCAATTTCTAAACAGCGTACGGATAATCTGGTGATCCATTGTGGGACCCGCCACTAAACCTCCGTTTTCAGGCGAATTTGAAGGGCTGCTAATCAGCCATCCAGTTTTGGCATCTTTAGTCAGGAAATCAAGAAAAAATTCTGCCGACTGTTTCATGACTGGGTAAGCCTCTTCAGCCAAAAACTTTTGATCTTTTGTAAACAAGTAATGCTCCCACAGGTGCTGACTTAACCAGCCTGCACCCGAAACCCAAATACCATGGTTTGAGGCGTTAATGGGTGCGGTAGCATTCCATATATCCGTATTATGGTGCAGCACCCATCCTTTAGCCGCATAATGTTCTTGAGCAGTAACAGCACCTTTAACAGCCAATGCTTTTATTTTATGGAACAAAGGCCCATTCATCGCTGAAAGGTTCAGTACCTCTGAGGGCCAGTAATTCATTTGCAGGTTTATATTGGTGGTGTATTTACTACCCCAGGGTGGTGTTAGCAAATCGTTCCAAATGCCCTGAAGATTTGCCGGTTCTACTGAACCTGGTCTTGAGCTGGAAATGAGCAGGTAACGGCCATATTGCATAAATAAGGCAGCAAATGAAGGGTCATTAGATTTTGAAAATAAAGCTATCCTTTCATCAGTAGGTAAGTTTTCATGTTCCCCTTTTCCTAGATCAATCGCAAAACGATTGTAATACTGCTGGTACTCTTTTACATGAGCAGCCTTTACTTGCTGATAAGATTTAGATTTAAGTCCGGCTAGTGCTTTAATGCACTGTACATCAGGCTTCGCTGTTACATTATGATCATTTACAAAATTGGTTCCTGCGCTAAGGTAAAGTGTGGCCTCATCTGCATTGCTAATGCTCAATTCAGTTCCTTTAATTTGAACTGTACCGCTTTTTACAAGAACCCGCAACCTGCTTTCACCTTTTAAAACCCCGTTGCTAACCTGAAAGGAAAGTGCTACGGTATGAGGATCAATCTTTTTAAGTACAGCATAATGATGTGGGCTGATTAATCTTGCATTGAAACTGATCCTGCCCTTTTTATCGGCATTGAGCCGAATGACAATGGCCTGATCTGGCTGACTGGCGAAATACTCCCTCACATAATTTACACCAGCAAGCTCAAATGAAGTCCGGGCCAGGGCAGTGCTTAAGTCCAATGATCTTTTATAATGAAGCGGCACAGCCTTTGGCAGCTTAAAGTCCAGGTACAAATCACCAAAGGGCTGGTAACTGGCTTGAAACTGTGCTACAGCAGGAGGTTCATTGTCTTGAATTTTATATTTCCAGGATTTAACCAGCGAGATCCCCTCATTTATATTTTCTCCTTCCGGATAAACACCAATATGCCTTTTGGTATCCTTGTATCCCGCAATTCCACCCTTATCAAAGTAATTAAGCACTTGTACAGCAATGGTATTTATGCCTTTTTTAATCAGCTTTGCCGGTATGGTATATTTTCTGGCAGCTGTTCCGTCCGTATTGCCAATCAATACCCCATTTACATAAGTAAAATCCTGATCTCTGACACGGTTTAAGTCGAGTACAAGATTTTTACCTAACCAATTTCCAGGTACATCAATGGTTGTTCTAAACCAAACTGCACCATCTACATCTGTTAAACCCACCTGTTCCCATCCCTCATAGCTAGGTACAGCTATTTCTTTCCAGGAGCGATCATCATACTTTTCAAGTGCGGGGTTGCCGACCATGCCTTGTAAGGCGCGCATGGCCTTAAACCACTGCTCTTTATCTCCAGCGGCTGTTTTAATACCCATAAAATGCTCTGCTGCCAGGTTCTCTGCCTCAGACTGCTTTCCATCGGCAAGTAGTTGTCTGATTTGAGGCAGGTACTTTGACGCTCCCTTATGATTGGGATCGCGAGGTCCGCCAGTCCAAAGCGTCTGTTCATTAAACTGAAGGTGCTCGGTTGCTATGGTACCAAAAACCATCGCGCCTATCCTGCCGTTGCCAATTGGCAAGGCATCAGTCCACTTTTCTGCAGGTTTAGTGTACCAAAGTGTGTTTTGATCCTGACCGTAAACTACATTGCTGAGCAATAAACAGGCAAACAGGGAAAGTACAATAAACTGTGAACACCTCATTTAGTATTAATTAGTAATCCTTAACAACGCCGTCAATGGTAAACTGCTTTACGTTTTTAGCGTCAATTGCAGGACCTATTTCGGAAGTAATTTGAAACTGCTGAAACCTGATGTTCTTAGCCTCCCTTATGGTAAAGCCTCTTTTCGCATCAATATTCATGTTATTAAACGTGATATTTTCTATAGGCATTTCTTCAATACCGTTGATAAATCCTGCCTGGTTGGCCTGGGCGGTAATGTTGCTGAAATGAATGTTCCTGAACCTTGGCGTACGTTCAGATACAGGCTCTACCTCTGATTTGGCATATTGCATGTCAAGTACAATGGCCTGCTGGCGGATGTTTTTCATGACGATGTTATCCACACGGATGTCTTCTACCACACCTCCCCTGCCCCTGGCAGTTTTAATGCGGATGCCTCGGTCTGTACCGTCAAAAACACAGTTGGAAATGGTAATCATTTTCACATCGCCAGACATCTCACTGCCAATCACAACACCGCCGTGTCCTGATAACATGGTACAATTGGTGATGGTATAATTTTGTGCAGGAGTAGCCATTTTCCTTCCCGGTGCATCTTTACCAGATTTGATGGTGATACAGTCGTCACCTACGCTGATGTGGCAATTGGAAATGTGCACGTTGTTGCAGGACTCTGGATTGATGCCATCTGTATTTGGTGAATGTGGATTATTGATGGTTACAGCATGTACCGTTACATTTTCGCAGAACTCCGGGTTAACGGTCCAGAATGGCGAATTCCTAATGGTAATTCCCTCTATCAATACATTTTTACAGAACATAGGCTGGATAAAAGGGGGACGTAAAAAGCCCCTTTTCATTTGTCTGGGATCATCGGGCAACAGAATATCTTTATTTAAACCATCAAAAGTATGCTGCCATTTTGAACGCGCTTGTCCCTCTTTATACCCTTCTACAAAATCCCACCATTTTTTACCGTGTCCATCTATTATCCCGCGGCCCATAATCGTGATGTTCTCAGCTTTATAAGCATAAAATAAGGGAGAAAAACTGGTTACATCCACGCCCTCATAACGACTTTTTACCATTGGCAGGTAATCGTCAAAATTATCACTAAAATGAAGTTCCGCACCTGCGTCAATAAAAATGGTAATGTTGCTTTTCAGGTGTATAGCACCGGTCAGGTATTTCCCAGCGGGGAAATAAACAGTGCCACCACCGGCTTTCGAAGCTGCCTCAATGGCATTTTTAATAGCTGTTGTAGCCAGTTTACTGCTATCATTTTTTGCACCGTATTTAAGTACATTATAATACTGCTGTGCGCTTGCTTCACTGGAAAAAACTGCCATTGTACACACAGCAACAGCTAGCATTAATCTGTAAAGTGTACTCGTTATCGTATTTTTATAAAGTTTCATGTGTAGTTAAATAGATTACAATGTAATTATAGCGGGTTTTAAACTACCTGAGGTATAGATTTCTTTCCCATCTGCATAAATGTGGAATCCTTTTCCTTTGTTATATTTTTTCCCTGTCTTATCCCAAAGTATAGTAAGCATCTTGCCATGGTAAGACACCTGATCCAGCAGAAACCAATCCCACTGATTTTTTGGCAACAAAGGATAAATACCAATGGCATTGTCTGCCCTTGGCTTTAAACCAATCAGATCATTGATGACCAGATCACAAAAAGTGGAGTGGTTGTAAAAACTGCTTCTCGGATTATCACCTTTAAGCCATTCCCCATTCTTCTCATCCTGGTACTCGCCCAGGTATGGCTTGCCATTCTTTTGATGCGATGCAGCATATTTACGCAGCTCCTTATAAAAAACAGTTGTGTTCATTTCACCATGTTTTTTATAATTGCTCAGTAAGTTAGACATGCCTTTTAAAGTTTGAGAACTTGCAAATGGCCATAATGCACCATCCCATTCACAACTATGTCCTGTTCCCCTGGTTCTGAATGTAGGCTCTCTCCGCTCTGCGGTAGTTAAACCCCAGGGCGCGTTGAAACCTGCGGTATCCAATACCTGGCTCCATGCTTTCGCATAATCAGCACGGTCAGCCGGCAGGTTAAAAGCCCATGGAATAAAACCAATGGCCTCCCTGGCTCCTGCAAAGCCACCTTTGGCCAGTTTGGTTTTAAAAAAAGTTTCATTACCGTCCCAAAGGCTATCCTGAACAAGCTTTTTTAGTTTTGCAGCCTTCAGTTTGTATTTGTTTACAAGAGTATCATTTCCGCTGATGGCAGCCAATTTTACCAAAGCATCAGCATTGCCATACATATAGCTGCTAATGGTTGGCCGCATGTTCTGGTCTTTACGAGAACCACTAACAGATTCTTCCATGCCGTCTTTAACGTCAAACTGCCAAAACAAACCATTAGGTAGCTTACGCTGCTCTTCCCATTTGGTATAATCCGCATCCATTGCAGGCAAAAGTCGCTTTACAAATTCCTGATCAGGCTTAACCAGGAAGTTCTGATAAATGGCATCATCTATCCAGCTGCTAAACTGGTGGAAACGTTGTTTAGATTGTCCAACATCAGCCTTGTAAAACCAAAAATCTATATATTGCTGCAGGTAACTGGTGTTCTTTAACCAGCGCCCTTCGTAGATGTGGTGTCCGGCGGCGCAACTGATGGAATTGTATTTACCTGCGTGTTTTACCGGCTCAATAAATTCCGTAAAAATAAATCCTTCAGGAGTTTTTACCAGATGCTTGCGGAATGACCACCAGCGATAGTAATAATTCTTTTCAATCACTTCATCAGGACATTCCAACAAAGGAACATTTTGAGACAGCCATTCAAATGATTCCGAATTCGGAACAAAATTCTTTACCGCTTCTGTATCTATAGCATTAAAATAATCTACATACTGCTTAAGCTTTCCTGTTCCCGAAACTAATTTCTGTTGGGCATAAGCACCGGTTCCCAAAATCAGGAATAGTGCAATTGCCATTATATTTTTCCTTACCATCATGTTATTCAAACAACCAGTCAATATCTTTCCCTTTGCCATCAAGACCTGCATTGAAAACGCGAATCTCCTCTTTATCGTCTATAAATCCAAGTAACAAACATGCGCCTTTCGCCAGGGTTAACGTATGTATCCCTGGTATAAAGGAATAAGCATGAACATTTACAGGGCCAAAATCTTTTACCACAACGGCATTGGAAATTTTAATCTCTGCCTGTCCGTAATCATTTGCGCTTGCATCAATTTCCAGAATTGGCGGCGTCAGGTTTGTGCGGCTCTTTTCGGTAAAAAAGCCAACCAATAATTTAACCGGCTTTGAGGTACTAAACCTGATTTTTGTTCCCGAGGCAATTTGTTGCGCTTTTGAAACTTTCAAAGCCTTTAATCCGCTCAGCTTCTGGGTAACAAGACTAACGGTAGCCGCTGTATCAGCAAAAACCACTGCATTTTTAGCGAGGGTATACGTACCTTCTGTGCCCCAAAGTATTTTTACTTCCGCATTTTTAAAAGGAACAGTTTTTTCTGCCGCCAGGTTACTTGACTTTAAAGAATCAATGCTCCGAGTAAAATGGCTCAATTCTTTTTGAAATACCGGAACCATTTCTCTCCAGTGAATAAAGGTCTTATCTACACCACGCATCGGGATTTTACGTTGCTTGGTTTGCATGCTGTTAGCATATAGATAATGATCTTCTGTGAACGCGGCAAGTTTGGTGTATTGCTCCAGACTTTTTTGAAGAAAAGGTACTGCTTTATCCAAATCTGCAACATCATGAGAATACTTGAACCTTAAAATCCACAACGCCGCTTTAACTTTTTCTGCATAGGCATTTGCCATGGCATCGTAACAGTACATGTCATTTTTTAACCTTTCAAATTCTTCCTTGTCTTTGGTTACGCCGGGGGCAGCCTTCTCTATAGACTCAATTGCTTTACGTCCGTGCTCAATTACTTCTTTGGCAATTTGGACAGGTGTTTCGCCAATGTGGCCCTGTTTCTTCCATTCCTTTTCTGCATATTCTATAATCATTTCTCCTTCCGGCGCTTCAGATTCATACATCAAGGTAAACAAACCGTAGCGAAATGGATTAATCAGCTGGGTCATCAGCATACCCAGGGTTAAGGTTTGGCGATTGCCATCCGTAATGCCATAACGGCGCAGCAATTTGGGCGAAATTTCTCCCGCTTCTTCATAAGCATTTAGGATTTCCTTACCAGCGATAGTATCTGTACCATACTTCCCAGCCAATTCTTTGCCCCAATACGTAATTTCCTGGCTCCTGTCCCTTCTTGAATTCCAGGCATACCTGCCCCATTCCTTGTACCAGATCCAATCCCTGTCTACCTGTAATTCCCTGCCCACAACTTTATCTGCCGTATAAGGCCAGTCCCAGAAACCAGACTGTGGGTAAAGGTGTAAGCCTTTTGCGCCGTAAATGTTGTGCATGGCCTGTACAGACTTCTGTATAAAATCTGCAGAGCCATAACGGAAAGGTTCCAGATTGGCCAAAATATGGACATTAGCAATGTGTACCGGAGCAACAGCACTCAGTTTTCTATGGAGTTCAGCCCAGCTACCCCTCGGCTGATACGTAGTTAAGGCCTCGCCATTGAACTTATTTTCGGTGTATAAATTTTTATATAATGGCAATGCGGCCTTCATTACAGCAGGTGCATCTGTATCATGGGCCCTTAAAACAATTGGAGGTTCATGGGTTATCCCTGCAGCCTTTAATCCATCTTTAACACCGGGAATAATTGTTTTAGTAAACCAGTCAATATCATCCTGACCCACACCTTCCATAGCCTCTCCCAGAGCAACCATTAAACCTACGTTTGGATACTTCTCTACAAAAGCGGCAATAGATTTTTGTGTATAATCTGCAATTGAGGGCAGGATTGGACGGTTTCTATCCTGTGTTTTTAAGCCATGTTTTTCTGCGAATGGCTTAGGAATTAAAATATTATAAAACATTTGGATTACCCAGATGCCGCGTTTATCTGCTTCTGCAGTAAGAAATTTAAAGATCTCTTCATTTTTTGCGAAGGTAGCATCGTCAACTTCTACCGCATACGGGTAGTCTTTAAGGCGCACCAAAGAAGAAAATGGATGACCGTTCCACAGGTATAGTGAGTTATAACGGTTTTCTACCATCATATCCAGGTATTTAACCCACAACTCCTTATCATAAAACCAGGGAAAACTTTCCGGCGTATAAGGATACTCATATACATCCCTCCCGCGAAGGTAATCTGGCTTTTGCATCCCAATGCAGGTACCGCGTAATACCATTTCCGGCTGCTCTGTCAATGAAATATCTTCAGGAACTTTTCCCTGTGCTTTAATTTGATCTGCCAATTCCATGCAGCCATATAAAGCACCTGAATAATCTGTCCCTTTAACTACAATCCCTTTACCGGAAAAATGACTGATCCCGAAACCTTCTTTTACTCCTTGTGTTACAGGCTTTGTGGCAGAAAGTTTTTTATCTGCAAGCAAACGTTCTCCTTCCACACCAATTACAATTAGTCCTTTTCCTCCGGGCACCTTATCCTGCGAAAGCACTTTTACAGTGTAACCAGCCAGGCTAAGCGCCTTAGAAAGTTTTTCTACGCCATATTTAATCCTAACATTGCTTTGCGCTGCAATAACAATGGTTTGACTCTTTTTTTGCAAAGGTGAAATGGCAAAAGTAAGGAAGGAAGGAATAGATAACAGGCAGATGAAGAAGAATAGTTTTTTCATTAAGTTCTATACAAGCAGCAGATTAAGCCAACTCTTTATATTTGGTGAATAAATACAAATTTCAAATATAGTTATCGTTCCATCGGTATTAATGTATTATTTCCTCAAAGTCGTGTAGGATATTAGCATAGCAAAAATTTAAGGGCTACCTGCAGAATTCAAATAATACACTTGGTTGCATTTGAAAATCCTATATTTGTATTTTATATCACACCCTAACATCAGCTCTATGCAGCGCAAATGGTTTCAAATTTGGTTCAACTCCCCTTATTATCATATACTTTATGGTCAGCGGAATGATGCCGAAGCGGAATTTTTAATCGACAATTTATTCAGTTTCCTAACCCCTTCAACCGATGCGCGGGTATTAGATATTGCTTGTGGCAGAGGAAGACATGCCGTTTACCTGAACAAAAAAGGATATGATGTTACCGGTATAGACCTGTCTGAACAAAGTATAAAGTACGCGAAGCAGTTTGAGAACAAACGCCTTCACTTTTTTGTGCATGACATGCGGAAGTTATCATACATTAATTACTACGATGTTGCTGTAAACCTTTTTACTAGTTTCGGCTATTTTGAAACTGAAAAAGAACATGTAAATGCATTAAAATCTTTCAGGAAGAGTTTAAAAAATGACGGAACATTTGTGCTTGATTATTTTAACACCAATAAAATCCTGAACAATTTAACGCATCAGGAAACAAAAACAATAGAGGGAATTGAATTTAACCTGCACAAATTTGTATCTGAAGGAAAGATCATTAAGCACATCAATTTTGAACACAAAGGCAAAGCTTTTGCCTTTGAAGAGCGTGTACAGGCCTTTACTTTAGCCGATTTTGACAGTATGTTGCTCAAAAGCGGCCTTAGGGTTACCGCGAAATTTGGCAACTACAAGCTGGATGAATACGACGAGCTTAAATCAGACCGCTTAATTTTAGTTTGCAAAAAAGCATGATAGAGAGCATACAAGCCTTTGATGCTGAACTATTTTTGAAGATCCATAAAGGGCTTTCTAACGGTTTTTTTGACTGGCTGCTTCCATTGGTCCGTAATCGTTTTTTCTGGTCGCCGCTGTATCTGTTTATTGTTGTATTTTGCTATAAACAATATAAAAAACAAGGTTTATACATCATCGGCATGATCTTGCTGACTTTTGCCCTGGGAGACCTGATTTCTTCGAGAATTATTAAAACACTGGTAGCCAGATTAAGGCCTTGCAATGAAATTACACTGGTTCATGACATCATACACCGTGTACCTTGTGGCACAGGTTTTAGTTTTCCTTCCTCTCATGCTACCAATCATTTCGCCATCGCTGTGTTTTTAATTGTGCTATTTTATGATCGTTGGAAACCAATTTTACCTTTGGGACTTTTCTGGGCATTCATGATTTCTTTTGCGCAAATTTATGTAGGTGTCCATTATCCTGTTGATACCATGGTTGGCGCTGTTTTGGGCACTTGTATTGGTCTCTTTACTTCATTTCTTTATAAAAAATTTATCTCACGTTATTAATGGAAATCTGGAAAACACTGGTTTTATTCTTCTGTGCATTTTTAGGAGGTACGGCTATTTTCATGGTTAAAAGCGATAAATCGCAATTGTTAAAACTTATCCTTTCTTTTAGCGGGGCCTATCTTTTTGGAATTACCGTTTTACACCTTATTCCGGATGCCTACAGTGGCACTGATAAAGAAGAAATCGGGATTTTTATTTTAATTGGTTTTTTACTCCAGGTATTTCTGGAACAATTTTCTGAAGGGGTTGAGCATGGACATATTCATAAGCACCATGAGGGACAGGCATTTCCTTACGGAATTATGGTTAGCCTTTGCCTGCATGCCTTTTTAGAAGGGATGCCACTGGCAAAAGATCAGCACAATGAATTAATTTTCGGAATTGCTTTACACCACATCCCGGCAGCTTTTGCGCTGGCCAGTATATTGGTACAAAACCATTTCAAAAAACCACAGATCATGTTATACATCAGCCTTTTTGCTTTAATGGCACCTTTAGGCTTTTATGTAAGTTACGGCATCAGCAACGGGAGTATTGGAGGCGTAGAGGCGTATTTCAATAAAATGATGGGTGTTGTCATCGGGATCTTCTTACACATTTCAACCACCATTCTTTTTGAATCGAGTGTTGACCATAAAGTTAGCAAAAGGAAAATGGTTGCGGTACTACTAGGTATAGCTGTTGCATTGATTGGTTATTTTACAGCAGCTCACGCACATTAAAGTGTAGGCTCTTCCCCGCCCCTAAGTTTATCCAATAAAACGTTTAGCTGTTCTGCCTCATCACTGGTTAAATTTGGTTCAACAATAGCGGCCAGACTGATGCTTTTGTCCATTTTTTTCAAAAGTGCCAAACCTTTATCACTAATCATGATGTCTACCGCCCTGCGGTCGGCACCATTTGTTTCTTTTATAACCAGCTCCTTCTGTTTAAGGCGGTCTACAATCCTGGAAGCATCGCTCATCTTATCCAACATCCGTTCTTTAATCAAATTGATGGTGGAGGCATTCGGATACTGTCCTCTTAAAATACGCAAAACATTAAATTGCTGCGCAGTAATATCATAGGGTAAAACGGCTTGTTTAACACGCTCATTACACCAATTGTAAGTAAACATCACATTTACAATTGACTGCTGAAATATATTCTCAAATTTCTTCGTTTTGGTTTCTTTTTGCAAATTCATTACCTGAGCTCCCTTATTTATCGTTTTTTAACGCCTCTTTTTTCTTTCCATAATTCCAGGGACAGTGCTTACACTTATTTTTGCAACAATATCCTCTTTTTAGATGATATTCTGCAGTAAAAACCATCAATCCTTCTTCATTGAAATAAAAATCGGTCTCCGACTTCATGATGAAAGCAATTTAACGACCAAACTATGTTCATAATGTTTTTGAAGTTGCAAACCATCACCATGCGTAGTCCAAACCTGGGAAGGTTTAACCCGGTCAATGGTGTAAATAATATCATCCCAGTCGGCATGGTCTGATATATATAAAGCGATCCCATTAGCAACCTGAAGATCCTTCCAGCCTGTAGCAAAAGCCCTTATCAAATTAGCAGCGCCACTATTGCTTTTAAAAACCATGGGTGGTACAAGATAAATTATCCCACTCTTGTTCTTTTTTAAAATCCGGCGGTCAAACAGTTCATACTTCCCCACAGTTACGCCCTGCGATTCATAAATTTTTATAAAAGGTACAATGCTGTAATGCACAAGAATCCTTTTTTCTATACAGTGCTGCGTCATTAAACTGATCAGACGTTGACATTTACCCAGGGCATATGCACCCAGCATCACATTCATGCTGGTATCATTAAGCTTACGAATTTCTGTTTCCGCATCAGGATGACGGGTATTTTTATCGGCAAATGTGGTTTCTGTGATCAGTACATCTGCCGCTACAAATTTCATTGCTTCGCAAGTATCATCAGGCTGAAGCTTGTAATCTCCGGTATAGAGGTATCTAATGTTTTCATACTGCATCAATACCTGGGCAGAACCTAAAATATGACCAGCAGGAATAAATGTAATGCGAACACCATTCAGCATAAAATGCTCATCATAAGCCTTTGTAAATAGATTAACAGCGGCATCATTACGGTACCTGTACTTCATAAACAGAAAAGTTGATAGGGTACTATACACATTGAAATTACCAGGAATAGCATGATCACCATGTGCATGAGATATGACGGCATTTTTTACAGGTACTTTTGGATCCAGGTAAAAATCGCCATACACACAGTAGAGTCCTGTTTTAGTTTGAACGACAAAATCATCAAGTATCATCCTAAATCCGGCTTAAAAACTGCTCATGCAAGGCCAGTACCTGTACAATCAAAGAAGTTGTTTCGTCATTTGAAATGTAGAAATCGGCCATTTCCATCTTTTTCTCATCTGTAAACTGCTTATCCATCCTGGCCAATACCTGTGCTTCGGTTACACCATCGCGTTGCATTACACGGCTTAATTTGGCAGATAAGGGTGCGGACACCAAAATACTGAGGTCACACATTTTATAGGAGCCACTTTCAAATAACAAAGCGGCTTCTTTCAGGATGTAAGGTGCAGCAGAAGCATTCGTTTCCAACCAACTGTCAAACGCACGGAATACTGCAGGATGCACCAGTGCATTAAGTTTAGCTAGCGCTGCCTGATCATTAAACACAATACCTGCAATGTGTTTGTTATTTAGGCTGCCATCTGCAAAATAGCTTTCCCCGCCAAACGTATCCTTAACGCCAGAGATCAAAACCGGATCCTGGGTCATAATTTCTTTAGCTACCGTATCTGCATAAAATACAGGAATACCCAAGGTTTCAAAAATTCTGCAGACCGTAGTTTTACCACTTCCAATGCCGCCTGTGATTCCAATTTTCAACATCACTTCTCTATGATAAAATCTATTTTATTAGGTACTATTTTAATCATTTTACAATAATCAGGAAAGCGGGAAAGCTGTACTGTTAGTTGATGATGGTTAAGTTGCTTCCATTCATTCACATCTACCCTGGCTTCTATAAAATCGTCGTTAATTCTGCTATAGCTGGATAATGCCACTAAAAATGTAACCTTAACCTTTTTAGGGTATAACTTCAGGTCATAATACTCTGTATTGTTGATTACTTTTAGCGGCACCTCTATTGTTTTTTCCGTAAACTCATCTATTGGAATCTTCACCTCTACGCTATTTGGAAAGATGTTCACATTTTTGAGCTTATTTTGCTTCATCGCCAGCCTTGTGGTGGTGGTGTTTTGAAGGTTGTGTAAGGTTAACGTATCCGTATCCCAGGATTTGATCTTTTCAAGTTCTTTTTGTGGACCAGACAGCGTAACATACCGCGGGGTGATTTCTATCAAAGAGGAAATTCCATATTGATGTGCGAAATCAAATCTTGAAGATAATTTTACGGGTACACGTTTTACACTTCGTTTTGAGAAATCAAAATAAAGCGTATCAGGTATAACCGATATAATTTTTTGAGAACTCTCCAGCTGACGGTTAACATTATACAGTTGTTCGGAAAGCAGGACAAAATTACTTGCATTCAGCTTATTTAAACTTACAGAAATTGATTGGGGATTAATACGCAGCCTAGCAAAGATCAACTGCCATCCTGTACCTTCTACCTGTAAATCTACGGTATCAGACTGCAAAGGATGGAACGCTTTTTTTTGAGGGAAATTGGTATAAACAAGCACCGTTTTAGCCGTATAAACGTATTTATTATTTAAGGCAAGGAACAGCCAGCCAGCAACAGCAAGTAGCAAACAGGATATAAATACCAGAAATCGCTTTCGCTCTATGTTTGTAAGTTTAATGAATGGCATGGCTGAAATTAAACAAATCTAATCAAACAAAAAAGCCGCTCCAAATTAGGTAGCGGCTTTTCTGTATAAAAAACGTTGCAATTAGGCTTTAACCTCAGCTTTTGAATCTACTTTGGCTTCAACTGTTTTAGGGACTGCGGCTTTAGTAGCTTCCAGGGAGATGGCAGATTTATCAAACCTGATTTTAGTACCACCTTCAACTTCAATTAAAAATGTAGTTTCGTTCATGTCTACAATTTTACCATGAATTCCAGCAGTAGTTACAATCCTATCACCTTTTTTCAAATCTTCAACCAGTTTTTTATGGTCTTTAGCTTTTTTAACCTGCGGTCTTATCATAAAGAAATAAAACACGATCATAATTAAAACCATCATAATGGTAGTGCTTAAGGTACTACCGCCGGCTTGTAAAATTACTGTACTTATCATATATTTTGTTTTGTATTGAAAAATTTAAGGTGCTGTTACCTCACCAATCAAATGAACTTCGTTTACCGCCGGATTACCGTTTGAGCTCACTGTAACCACTTTATCTTGTTTACCACTCTTACCTGTACTATCAAAAACCACTTTAATAACACCCTCTGCACCAGGCGCAATAGGCTCTTTTGGTGATTCTGGTACCGTACAACCACAACTAGCTGTAGCGTTTGAGACAATTAAAGGTGTTTTACCCGTATTTTTAAATTTAAAATCGTAATGTACTTTTTCGCCTTGTTTGATGGTCCCAAAGTCAAAAACGCTCTTATCAAAAACCAAAACAGGTGCATCTGCTGATGCAGGCGCAGCGGCACCTGTCATAGTTAAAGTAGTATCTGCAGTGTTAGTTGCAGCTGAATCTGATTTTTTTTGCTGACAAGAAGCGAATGTCATCGCTGCAATTGCCAATACTAAAATTTGTTTCATATTATTCTTCAATTAATCCACGGCCTGTTTTATGAAGGGTATCAGTCCGCTTTAAGTCTCCTAAAATTTTGTCCAAGATGCCATTTATAAATGAATTACTTTTCGGAGTACTGTAATCTTTTGACAAATCCAGGTATTCATTAATAGTTACCTTAACCGGGATAGAAGGAAAATTCATCAGTTCGCAGATGGCCATTTTCATCAAAATGGTATCCATCAAAGCAATACGCTCAGATTCCCAGTTCTTTGTCCTATCAGCAATCATTTCCTGATATTTAGCATCGTTTTTCAAGGTATAGGCAAACAAATCTTCTACAAACTTGCTATCCTCTGCCCAGTCTGCACTGATCGGGGTAAGCTTATTTTTAAAAGGATCTTCATTCACAAAGTTTTTAATGGTCTTAGCCACCATACCCTGCATCACTTCTTTATCTACAGACCAGTTGATAAATTTATCTTCAAAAGCCTGAATGATGTTTTGGCTCTTTAAAATGATTTTTCTGAAAATGAACTTGATAATTTCCTTAGAATTTTCAATCCCCTCAAGACCATCATTTAGATAAGCCGTATATTCTGGCGTTGCTTTTAATTTGTTGTAAATGGTTTTGATGAACTCCGGATCAGCGTTCCAGTTGACCTGATATTTATTGACTGCAGCCTGAAAATCAGGGTTCTTTTGCAAAAGCACAATAAATTCGTTGTTTAAAAGTTTCTGGTTGGGATTAAGGTCCTCAGCAGTAGGGAAATGTTTATTAGCCCTTTCTATGGCATCAATTGCCGTGTACTCTGTAATTTCCGATAAGAGGGCGAGCATGCGTATGTACATTTCATATACATCATCGATACTTTTCATCAAGGCCTTCTTAGAAGAAGCGAGGTCTCTTTTATCGGTCATCTGCCATGCAAAAATGTTTTGCAACGCTTTAATTCGTAGGTGTCTCCTGTTTAACATATAGGTAAGAACGAGTGATAAGCTGTATTGTTAATTATTATCATTTGGTCGGCAAAATTAGCATAAAAACATTATTTTACCTAGTTTTAACTAAAGAGTTTAAAAAAAATAAGGTGGTTTAGTAACTTTGCCTCCTCATGAGACACCTCCTTTTTTTAAATAAATATTTTTACAAGTATAAATGGTGGATCATTCCAGGTGTATTTTTTGTCATCATCTCTAATATATTTGGTGTAATACCCGCCCAGGTCATCGGCCACGCCTTTAACCTTATCACAGAAAACATTGAGATTTACAGCCTGTTTGCCGGTTTTAACCAGCAACCCATTGTCTATACTATTTTTAGCTATAGCCTTTTCTATTTCGGGGTTATTGTACTGGTGCTCTACCTGCTGCGCGGCCTGTTTCTTTTCTTTATGCGTCAAACCCTCATCCTGATGTCCAGGCATATTGAGTTTGACATGAAGAATGAAATCTACGCGCATTACCAGGAACTTAGCCTGGGCTTTTACAGGAGAAATAATACTGGTGATTTAATGAACAGGGCAACTGAAGATGTAAACCGGGTTAGAATGTACGTAGGGCCAGCCATTATGTATACCATCAACACAGCGGTACTTTTTCTATTGATCATCACCTCCATGTACGATGTAAATGCTACACTGGCTACGTTTTGCCTGCTCCCCTTACCTGTTCTGGTGGTAACTATCTATTTTGTAAATACACTGATCAATAAAAAAAGCGAACAGATCCAGGAGCAATTGTCTAACCTCTCTAGTTTTGTTCAGGAACGTTTTTCAGGAATCAGGGTCATCAAATCTTATGTAAGGGAAGGGCATACCAAAGATGTATTTGCGAAAGAAAGTGAAGGATACAAAAAGAATTCTATGGGCCTGGTAAAAGTACAGGCTTTCTTTTACCCTACCATGTTGCTGCTTGTTGGCCTCAGTACCATTTTAACCATCTTTATTGGTGGCAAGCAAGTGATAAATGGAGCAATTACTGCAGGAAACATAGCCGAATTTATTGTGTATGTAAACCAGCTCACTTTTCCTGTAACCATGCTGGGCTGGGTAACCACATTGATACAGCGGGCAGCTGCCTCTCAGAAACGCATCAACGAGTTTTTGCAATTGCAACCAGATATCAATTCAGGCGCTATTGCATTACCTGATTTTAAGGGCAACATCCGTTTTGAAAATGTAAGTTTCACCTATCCCGACACTGGAATAACCGCTATAAAAGAGGTAAGCTTTGAAATTAAACAAGGACAGTTTGTGGCAATCATTGGAAGAACAGGTTCAGGAAAATCTACCTTGGCCAACCTGATCATGCGGATGTATGATGCAACCGAAGGCAGTATATATATAGATGACAAAGCCCTTAAAGATGTTAAGCTTAATGATTACAGAAGCCAGACTGGTTTTGTTCCGCAGGAAGTATTCCTTTTTTCAGACACCATAAAGAACAATATCGCATTTGGACTTGATGAAGTGACAACTGAAGAAATTGAAGAAGCAGCCAAAAACGCAGCTGTATATGACAACATCCTTAACTTTGAAATAAAGTTTGAGACAATGCTTGGTGAACGGGGCATCACACTCTCTGGAGGGCAAAAACAACGGGTTTCAATTGCCAGAGCTTTGATTAAATCGCCAAAGCTGCTGATTTTTGATGATTGCCTGTCGGCTGTCGACACGAAAACTGAAGAAGAGATCCTGAATAACCTTGGAAAAGTGATGCGGCTAAAAACAAGTGTATTAATTGCACATAGAATTTCCACGATTAAAAATGCCGACAAGATCATCGTACTACAGGATGGAAAAATAATTGAACAAGGCACACATTCCGAACTCCTTAAATTGCAGGGAACCTACGAGGAAATGTACCAAAATCAACTGTTAGAGGAAGAAAATCAATCTTTATAATTATTTTAAATAATTCTCTCTCTTCTTGAACTTTCATATATATTCCATTATATTTACCGGAACCAAACCAAAGATGAGTACCAACCATGGGAGAATTTGACAACAAAGAGAGAGAAGAGGTTTTTTCTAAGAAAGTAAGAGCAGGTAAAAGAACTTATTTCTTCGATGTAAAAGCAACACGTTCAGGAGATTACTATCTGACGCTTACAGAGAGCAAAAAAAGATTGGATGACGGTGTATTTGTGAAACACAAGATTTTCTTGTACAAAGAAGACTTCGAAAAATTTGCTGAGGGATTAAATGAAACCGTTGCGTATATCAGAGACAATCAGGAGGTAACCGAAAAAAGATACGAGTATTCTGAGCATCAGGAAGTATCAGAGTTGAAACAATCTACTGATGACTTTTCATTCTAATCAAAAAACATACTAAAAACTAACAAATTACTGTCGGTTGATGCAAAACCATTTTACATCAACCGACAGTAATTTGAAATTCAAAGCCTATTCGCTGGCTACACAATTTTTTAACTGAACCTTGTGTAATTTGATCGATTCGCCTATCTCAGAAGCATCGGTAGTTAAGGAAAACTTAATTTCTTTAGCCACATAGGTTTCCAATTCAGCTAGCAATTCTTTCCCTATCACTTTGTTAACTATCCTAATGGGCTCATCCAGCGCATCCGTAACAATTTGCAGGTCATACATTCCGGATACAAGCGTCTCGCAGATTACAAAATCGACGGCAGTATCTTTTATCAATTCCTTTAAGGCATTGAATGCATGAACAACCTGTTCCGCATGTGGGGGACTGAACCCCAAGACAAGTAAAGGACCCCCTACTTCATTGCTTTCATCATCCGATAACGAAATATCATTAGCATCTGCTAATATCGATTCTATAATTAATCTGTCCATCTTTTTCCTATTTATATACTAAGATTAAAAGGAAAAAGACAGCAGATTGTTTTATAATTTAATGCGAATTATCGCTACATAAAGCTACCATCACCACGGCGTCTAATTTCACGTCCGTTACGGCCTTTTGCACCAGACCATTTCTGCAGTTTCATGCTTAACTTCAGCATAAAATATCGGCTGGTCTCGTTTACAAAAGTATTGGTATAACCACCATTATCGGTTGCCTCGAAACTCACCACATTATTTTGATTTAACAAATCAAATGCCTGAAAGGTGATTTGCCCTCTGCGGTTAAACAACTGACGTTCCACACTTGCATTAATAACCAGCGGGCTATTGTTTGTATTTCCTGAAATACCTTTAATAAACTGTTTACTTGCATCATAATTCAGCATCCACACATCCCATAAATAAATACGGCCATCCAAATTGGCAGATAAGGTGCGATTACTTGTACCAAACCCTGCAATTGAACTCACCGTTTTATCATAACGATAGCCAAAATTTGCATTGGTCTCAAACCAATCTGTAGGTGTAAACCGTGGACCAAATCGCTGATTGATAGAGGTAATATTTGCGGTATTCAATTGCCCGTTGATCATACTTAGGCTATGGTTATAGTTTATGGTACCATTAAGCTGCAAATTGTATTTACGATCACTAAGTTGTTTACTAATGTTATAGTTACCAGTTAACCGATAAACGCCGTTTACATTTACAAAACGGGTTTCATTCAACGATGCACCGTCAATATCCCTAACCTCTACTAAATTCCTGATTACGGCATTTTTAGTGTAGGCACCTGTTCCGTTAAATGAAAGGTTTAGTTTTGAATTGGCAATGTAATTGTTATAATCTGCCTTGAGCGTATGAACAAAGGTAGCCGCCAGATCCGGGTTACCTACAACCGGACTCCGGGGGTTGGTTACATCTCTTACCGGCTGAATTTGATCAAATGTTGGCTCTACTGCACTTCCAGAATAATTAAAGGAAATTTTCTGCTGTCTGGACCATAAATAATCGAACTTAGCTATTGGTATCAGGTTAAAACTACTACGATTAGTACTGGTACCTAAACTTACTTTTGTACCGGACAACAAAGCCGGAACACCTGTTACGCCGATAGAGAACCTAACTTTAGACATGTTTGACATGCCGTATCTAAAATTCATGGCTACCCGGCCCTGTGTAAACGAATATTTGTAAATATTACTCAATGAATCAATTACACCAGAATAACCATCGGCCATAATATTTCTTGTGGTGGCATTGTTATCGTATCCATTGTAATTTACCTGGGCATTTACTTCAAACTGCGTATTCACACCCAAAGGTTCCACGTAGGTAAAACTTCCTCTATAATTATTCCGTAAGCTTTTACGTGTTATAATATTATTGGTAATAATTTCGGTTCCTCCCGTAGTCAGGTAGGTGAAATTTCTCAGGTATTGTTCCTGGTCCTGATCCTGGTTATTTCGGTTCAGGTCTATTTGAGAGGAAAAATTTCTTCTGTATTTTTTAAAGGTATGCTGATAAAAAGCAGAAATACCTAACTCAGGCGCTGTCCTTGAACTTGAATTTCTGCTGTTACGATCCTGATCCTGACTACCGTCATACGGATTAACGTTGTCCCTGGGCGTGAGTCTTTGAATGGTTTCCGAATTACCACTATTATCAGAAGAAGTGTATTTGAAGGTAGGAATAATTTTCAAATAATCATTAGAATCCAGATTTACTTCAAATTCCAGCTTCAATTCATGGCTTTTAGAATTTGCCAGCGCATTGTTTGTAGTACGGCTAAACAATGGACCCCTAATGGTGTTCACAAGAGACTCTCTCCTGGTTACATTGTCACTATTTGAATTGTTAAGCTTATAATTAAGGTTGTATTCAATCTTATCCTTAACCTTGTCACGAATACTGAAATTTGCCCCGGTGGTCTCTGTAGAACCTTCCACGGCGCTTAAATTTACGAAATCTTTGTAATTTGCATTGAGGCCGATTTGCTGGTTTCCGTTAATCCGGGTTCCAAATAAACCTACATCTTTTCGTTCGTCAGTTCCACCCGCAGCGTTAACGTTTAGCATATTACCAACTGATTTATCTGTTCTGGTGGTAATGTTCAATATTTTCTGCGGATCACCGTCTTTAATTCCAGTTCGCGCTGCCTGATCGCCATAATCATCCACAATCTGAATTTTATCCACAATCTCTGCCGGAAGGTTTTTAATCGCCGTAGCAATGTCTCCTCCAAGGTATTCCTTGCCGTTTAATTTAGCCCTGGTTACAGTTTCACCCTGATGTACTAAACTTCCATCCGAACCTACTTCCATACCTTCCATTTTCTTTAAAAGCTCATCTACGGTTGCGTTTTTTCGTACAATATAATCGCTTGCCTTGTATTCTACCGTATCGGTTTTGTAAGTAATGGAGGGTGTACCATTAATAACCACTGTATTTAACGTGTTGGATTCCTCTTTTAGCACAATCGGATCCATCACAATTCTTGGGATGGCATCGTTCTGCTTAAAACGCATTACAGGAGAGGCCTGATAACCAATACTTGTAATTGAAATGGTATAAGTTGCCGATTTTACATTTTTAAACACATAAATACCGTCTGTATTTGTGCTGGCTTTTAAAGTATCTTTATCTGAGGTAAGGCTAACAGTAGCACCAATTACGCCCAAATCAGTACTGTCTTTTACAATACCGCTCACTTCTCTGGCAGGGAGCGGCGGAGGTAATGTACCTTTAGGTACTTGTGCAGAAGCTCTTATAGTTAATATTAATAAAATACCAAGTAATGCTGTCTGTAAATTAAACAGCTTTTTCGAAAGTTGGATGGAGTACTTCAATGTTATTTAGCTAAAGTATATTTTCCCCAAAAATCTGTTGGACTCATCATTGCCTGGAAGTCGAAACCTCCGCGACCGCCGCCACCGCCACCTGGGCCACGACCACCGCCACCGCCAGGACCCCGGCCGCCACCGCCACCACCAAAACCGCCACCATCAAGGCCAGGCATTTGCAGACCGTTCAATTTAATATTATAAGCAAATTCCTTTGCCGCATCTACAGAAATACCCAATGCCTCCAATGGAATAGCCAATTCGTAGAAAAAAGAATTGTCTTTATCAATATTAGCCACAGCCTTAATCCCGTACTCATTGTAAATGGAAACCAGTGTATCTGATGTGGTTTTAAAACCACTAATCCTAATTTCTTTTACACCCGCCAACTGTGTTTTCTGCATTGCAGCCATCATAGAATCTCTTTGTTTGGTATCCATCTGTCCCGGACGCATACCACCGCTCATGCCCATCATCATCGCTCCCATTCTTCTTCCATTGCCACTTCCTGCAGCATTACGCAAATTAGCCGTATTGATTAAAGGATAGGTTAACGTGATACTCTCCTTTTCTTTCTTTTTTCCATCCGGATTTATGGACAATGTAATCCCGCCAGCCATGATTTTTGAATTGTTGGTCATGTCTGTAGATTTAATCACCAGATATAAATTTTTCTGGTCATTAGTCATGCTGTAAGACAAATCAGTTCTTTTATTGTTGGCTTCAAAAGTATTGTTCCATTCTAAATTTTTACCATCTATCCTAATGCCAGCAGGAGCCAACTTACTTATTTCCTGCACATCAGGCATTTTTTGCGCTATTGCAGTATTTAAAAATCCAATTAGGGCAAGCGTACCAACAGTGTATATGTATTTACTCATTTTTCTCAATTTTGACCTTTAAGACTGTTCAACTCTCAATTGGTTTAATGAAGGAAAATAAAAAACGCATGAAATCACAAAACCAGCATCAAGATGAAGAAAAGTTAGGGGTAATCCGAAGGTAAGTGAAAGGTAAGTTGAAGGAAACCGGAAGATTACATCGTCTTTTAGTCGCAGTTTCATCGGGGTTTGTTCGTCTATAAGCGAAGAAACACCGATGAGACACCGTTTAAAAAGCATTTAAAGATTGAGCTAAACCTCCACTTTCCTCCTGCTTACCTTAAAGTTTAGCCCAGCTTATCTTCAAGATTCTATAGACATGATGTAAGAATTTTAAAATAAATTGTGGTTTTTCGAAAAATAAAAAACAAAATACAGATTGATAACACTGGAGTTATCATTATTCATAAAATATATGAAATTAATCACCTCAAAACTTAAAGAATTGCGACGCTGCAACAATTTTAAACAAATTCAAATTGCAACGCAACTACAATGTTCCGTTGCTTCCTATTGTAAAATGGAAAAGGGCACGGTAGACATTTCTTACACCAAATTAAAGCGACTATCCGAAATTTACGGTGTCAAATTACATGAACTTTTCCTGGACAATGCCGACCCTAAAGACGACACAAAGACATTCATCTCTCTGCAACAGATAAAAATTAGTGGCCTTCAAAATGAAATTGTGATACTTCAAAATAAACTCATCCACCTGTATGAGGAATTCAGGAACTAACATGTTGAAAGATTAATTATCTTTAGCAAATGAAAGGCAGGGGAACAATAACGAGAATAAAGCTGAAACTGCATGATCTTAAAGCACATAAAAGCTGATGAAAAAAGCAATACACGCGATAATCGATTTCTTTTACCCTCCCTTTGAAAAATATATCCCCCGGCAGACGTTCAGATATGCCGTTTCCGGGGGAAGTAACGCAGCACTCAATCTATGTATATTTTTCCTCAGTTATAATTTCATATTCACAGATAATGTCGTTTATTTCGGGAACATAGCACTAACCAGATACATTGCCGCATATGCCATAGCTTTATCTTTCAGCTTTCCTGTTGGCTTTTTACTCAATAAATATATTGTATTTCAGGAATCAGATTTAAAAGCAGAAGTACAATTGTTCAGGTATGCAACGGTTACCGCAATGAGTATTTATTTTGATTACGCATTGCTCCACTTCCTGGTGGGCTACCTGAAAATGTGGGCAACCCCCGCACAAGCGTTAATTATAGTCATTTTATCCCTTTTTAGTTACTTCTTCCAAACGTACGTTACATTTACAAAGAAGAAACAAAAGCACTAATTGTACCAGTTGGATAGTTGTTTAACTTTATCCATTGCATAAAATTATCCATTCTTGTCACCATCTGCACACCCGAATTACGGCTTACATAGCCAGGAAAACCAAAACGTTCCTGATCATGGAGATCTGTAAACTCCCAGGGATGAAAATATACATTCAGGTAACCATCTTTTTTATAGGTTCTTTTAACCAGGTATTTATATAACCATAAGGGCAAATTGTGAAATGAGAGCCAGAATAGAGGAAAACGCATCGGGCTTACCGAAGCGGGAATTTGTATTACACCCTCCTGATCAAAATACGTTCTTGATACTTTCAGGTTATTGTACCTTCCGGGTAGCCAGGTAGGATTAATTGAGCTGTTATACACATAACCTGCTTTTTTAATTTCTTTCTCATCAACAGGCATCATTCTGGCCATACGATAACCTTTTATCTCCCGGCCCGACAAGCGCTCCAGTTCTTGCCTGGATGTCAACAAATGCTCTGGTATAAAATTAGAATGGTAATATCCATGTGAGGCAAGTTCATGCCCTTCATCATTAATCCGGCGCAAAATTTCGGGTGCATGCTGTGCAAAAGTGGCTGTGCAAAAAAATGTCGCCTTAAACTGATACTTAGCCAGTAGATCTAAAATCAGATTGGTTCCTTTAGTAGAAATACTAATCTGATCTTCAAAACTAATTGTACGGCCATATTCAAAGGCCATATCAAATTCTTCAATGTCAAAACTTAACAATACCATTTAGTCCTTTTTCAAATTTGATGAGCTGATGATGTAAGTTGGCCTGTTTTTGCCTTGCATAAACATTTTGCCGATGTAGATTCCAATAATGCCTAAGATGATGAGCTGTAAACCACCAAAAAACACAATGGTCATGATGACAGATGCCCATCCATCTACTTCTTCGCCCCGGTAAAAAGCATGCAGTACATAGGGAACATACAATATAGATAAACCAGAGAAAATGAAACCTAAATATACCGCGGAATATAGGGGCTTAATGCTAAAAGAAGTAACGCCATGAATGGCTAATTTCATCATTTTACGAAGGTTGTACTTACTGGAACCGGCGTAGCGTGTTCCGGGAATATAGTCTATGGCAAATTGCTTAAATCCTAACCATTTAATCAGCCCTCTGATAAAAGGCTCATTTTCGCCAAAATCCCTGAATACATCAATCACTTTTTTATCCAGCAACCTAAAATCTGCCGTACCGGATTCTATTTCAATATCTGATAGGGCATTGAGTAATTTATAATAAAGGGCAGATGATTTTCTCTTTTTATAAGACAAAGATTTATCTTCCTGCCTGCGGGTATAGACCACCTCAAATCCTTCTTCCCACTTTTCCAGCATTTGTAAAATCAGCTCTGGCGGGTGTTGCAAATCAGCGTCAAGGGAGATGACGCAATCTCCTTTTGCCTGATCAAGACCTGCTTTTAAAGCTGCCTGGTGACCAAAATTTCGGGAGAACTCAATATAGAATATATTCGGTTTTACAGCCGCCATCTTCTTTATTACGGACAGTGTTTTATCTCTGCTTCCATCATCCACCAGAATAATTTCAAAAGCATAAGTTCTTTGCATTAAAATTTGCTCAAGACGATCTATGATGACAACAATATTATCTTCTTCATTATAAGCAGGAATTACTACAGAAATCAATTTATCCATTTTTAAGGGGCTGTGCTGAGGAAACGTAATTTTTAGTCAGCATTTGGAAAGTTAAAAATAACCAGATTAAAACACATGGCAGGGCCTTTAAAGAATAAGGCTTGATATAATTATTTCTTACAAAGGCAGGAAACAAATCTGAGGGAGATAGGCTGGTTAAGAGCAATGCGAAAATAAACAAAGCAATAATTACAGGACCTACAGGGCGATCCTGGATCATAAACCAAATGGCAACGCCAACAAATGCAATGATATAAGTGGGCGACTCGGATGAATTGCTGAAGATTACGGCAAAGATCAAAGCGGAAGACAAATACATCATCCTGAAAATTTCTGATTTATATTGTCTGATACGAAGATAAGGTAAAGTGAAAAGTACTATGCCTGTTAGCAGGAAAGGCAAGTTTGACAATCCTGCATTTCCGCTGATCCTCCTGGCCATTCCCATTACAGAAATATCCTGCATAGATACCAATGAGGCATTCTGACCCTGTTTTTCTGAAAGAGAAAGGTACCATTCCTGGTATTGTGATAAAATATATTGAGGAGAGAAGAAAAACATTGGTAGTATTAAAAATACCAGTCCCCAGAAAATGCAATAAGCAATAAAATGAGGCTTCTTTTTGACAAAAAAGAAAAAGGCAAGTCCTACAATACCATAAAGCTTTACAAATGTTCCAAAGGCAATAAAAAAGGCAGCCCAAAAGTTTTCTTCTCTATTAATCAATGTATAAGCCAAAATAATTACCGCGGCAATAGAAGCATTAAACTGCAGCCCAAACATTGCTGTTAACAATTCATGTACTACAATCCAATATACAGCATTCACTTTTGAACTGCTTAATGGCAACTGCTTAATGGCAAAATATAAAAATAAAGTATTTGCAATCTGCCAGAGCAAAATGCCCAACCAATTTGGCAATACGGCAAAAGGTGCAATCAGCAGACTAAAAAAAGGACCATAATGATTACTATCCTGGTACTCATTTGGATATTCAGCATAAAGATTGACCTGCTCAAGGGCATGGTTAAAAGTATACTTGAATATGAGGTAATTGTTAAACGTTCCTTTATGGTACTGTTTTAAAGCAACTACTACTGCCAGCAGCAGCCAAACAAACAAGATGAAATACCTGTTGTTTAAAAGCTTAATTATCTTCTTACCCATACCTTGTTAATGGCTGTAAAATTGCGAAATTAAAATCAATTATATCATAGATTTTACAATTCCTAAGTCGGCAATTAGATTTTTAAGAAACTTAACCTTAATTTTTTTAAAATTGCAGTTATGCACAAGGCTAAACAATACCTGTCAAAACTTATCTATAACAAATTCTTCTGGCAATTTTTCGCTGCAATGTTCATGTTATGCATGGCTGCCTTCTTCATCAGACAAGAGCACCTGGAGGTGATTAAGATTAAAGAACAGCTGGAGCATAGCGATCCTTTTTTTATAGGTATCGGCCTCGTTTTAACTATCGTATATGTACTGGCACAGGCACAAATGTATGTACACAGCTTTTCTGCGTTAAATAAGAAAATACCGCTTTCACTTGCCCTAAGGCTTTTTTTAAAAAGAAATTTAATCAGCATTTTTCTTCCTGCAGGCGGTTTCTCTTCGCTGGTATTTTTCACCAAAGAAATAGAAGCCCGAAACATCACAAAATCTCAAATCCATCTTGCCTCTACCTTGTTTGGTTTTTGCGGTATTCTATCTGTGGTGCTGGTTGGAATTCCCGTCATTGGTATTGCCTTACTTTTTACCCATTTAGGAACTGCGGAACTACTTAGCTTTGCCTTTTTGCTGTTGCTAACCGCAACACTCATTTTCTTAATTTATTCTATTGCTAAAAAAGGGGTTGCCTACAAATGGCTGGGCGCAGTCCGTCCTTCTATCGTCACCATTCTCGACGATATGATTGATGAAAAGGTAAACCGCAAGCAATTCTGGATGACTTTACTGGTTTCAGTTGGCATCGAACTGATTGGCATTGTACACCTGTATATTGCGATGCTGGCCTTAGGCTTGAACGCAAGCTGGCCAGCCGCCATTATTGGCTATATGGTTATGGTGGTCTTGCTTATTGCCTCCCCCTTTCTTAGAGGAATTGGCACGATAGAAATTTCGCTTACCTTCATCTTACAGCAATTTGGCTTTCCGGTACTCGCTGCCGCAACCATCACTCTACTCTTTAGATTTTTTGAATTCTGGCTTCCCTTACTAGCCGGCATTTTAAGTTTTATCACAAAGAAAGACAACCTTATCTTACGGATTCTACCCGCCTGTATCATTCTTGTTTTAGGCATTGTAAATATCATTTCAGCAATTACGCCAGCTATACCCACACGACTAAGATTAGTAAAGGACCTTTTGCCAGAAGATGTAATCATTACCAGTAATGCACTGGTACTTGTATTCGGACTGATCCTGGTGATGATTAGTATCTTTCTGCTGCAGGGTTCAAAAAGAGCCTGGTATGTAGCTTTAACCCTTACAGCTTTCTCGGTGATTGGGCATCTCATTAAAGCAGCAGATTTTGAAGAGGCAATTCTTGCTTTTATTGCGGGTTCATCCTTGTGGTACACCAGAAGTTTCTACAAACTAAGGCCCCATCCAAGGTTCATTTCTTTTAATTTTCTCGTTTTACTTTACGCTGTACTGGCTGTATTGGCCTATGGGGTACTTGGCTTTTATTTTATAGACAAAAGACATTTTGGGTTAGATTTTCACCTCGATCAGGCAATTGTAGCCGTCATTAAATTATTTTTCCTGGTAGATGACTCTGCACTAATTCCAAGGACAAAGTTTGGTGAACGCTTTGAATATTCCATTTACGCTGCCGGGGCCGGCTTGATCATGTTTGTAATTTTTAGTCTGCTAAAGCCTTATTTTTCCAAGCCTTACAATACAGAAGAAGATTTTAAAATTGCCGGGGCATTACTTAAAAAATTCGGCACCTCTGCGCTGGATTATTTCAAAACCTACCCAGATAAATTTTTGTATTTTAATGCTGAAAAGACGGCTTTCATCAGTTTTAAGGTAACCAGGCATTTTGCTATTGTGCTGGAAGACCCTGTTGCGGAAAACGAGCAGATTAAACTCGAAATGCTTCACAGCTTTGAACAGTTTTGTCAGGAAAACGGCTTCATTAGTGCATACTACAGGGTGCCAGAATCTTCATTGGAATTTTACAAATCATCCGGACGCAAAGCAATTCCGATTGGTGAAGAAGCCATTTTAGACCTCAGTACTTTTACAATGGATGGCGGAAAAATGAAAACTACCCGGAGTGCTGTAAACCGTTTATCTGCCGAGGGGTATTCGCTCAAGGTATATCAGGCACCTGTTAAAGAGGGCGTACTGCAAAAACTGGAAAGCGTATCCCTGGAGTGGCTTAAGGATTTAAATCAAAAGGAAGTTGCTTTTACTCAGGGGGTATTTGACATCCCTATTTTAAAAGAACAGACCATATTAACCATAGAAGATGAAGAAGAGAAAATTTATGCTTTTTTAAATCTTGTACCGGATTATGCAGCCGGAGAGGCAACCTACGACCTGATCCGTAAAGTTTCTGACGCACCTAACGGCATACTGGACATGCTACTGGCTAAAACTTTCCTCTATCTCAAAGCTGCTGGTTACACCTCCGTAAACATGGGCCTTGCGCCCCTTTCCGGAATGGACGAAGTAAATGTTACCCAAAAGACCATCAAGTATGCTTACGAGAACTTTAAAGTTTTTGGTCAGTTTAAAGGGCTTAGAAAATATAAGGATAAATTTTATCCGTCATGGGAAAAGAAATACCTCATTTATAGCCATAACTACCATCTGCTACAAGTTCCCAGGGCTTTAAAAAGAGTATCTGAAGGACATTAAACTATAAAAATCTGCGTGACGGACGCAAGGAAGCTACAATTTGTTCGTATCCCGAAGTTTCGTACCGGTGTCCACCGGGTACCGTGCCAATAGAAAAATTATCAGCCTTAACTAAAGCCAGGGCTTTAGGATTTTCTGCTTCTCCATAAAAGCAATAGATAGGAATGGTAATTTTCTCTACCTCCTGCCGCACTTTATAAGGGTGGTTATCGTCAGCAAGATTTAACAATTCCGACGTATGGACCATAAAATCTGATGTAGCAAATGGAGAAAGCATTTGCAATGCAATCACTTTATTTTTGGTTGCCAAAGGCAGGCGGTTGTATATAAAAGGAAGCACATCTGCACCAAAAGAATAGCCGCACATGTAAATTCTATTTCCCTTGTAAAGACCGGTATATTTTTTAACAAGTAATTGCACGTCTACTGCGGTCTGCTCCGGTGTTCTTTGTTCCCAAAAGTAACTTCTTGAATTAAAACCTACCACAAAAAAACCTCGTTTAGCATAGGCCAAAGCAAGTTGATCTTCAAAATCTATCCATCCGCCATCTCCGGAGAATAAGAACAATATCCGTTGAGAAAAAGGATTACCAGACGGATAAGTAATTACCGGAAGGCCAAAGTCATGCTTTTCAATACCATGATGGTTCCCCTTCCGGTTCCTGAGCAATAGGCCACAACCAGAAAAAAGGAGTATAAAAAAGATGCCTGTTGCACTCAGCCAAAACTTCATCTTAAAGCGGAAACAAAAACCTAACCAAAAGTAAGTTGATCTACCCTAATCCAGTGCATATTAGCGGCCTCCGCTGCTTTTATACCAGGCAAACCATCTTCAAACACAAGACATTTAGAGGGTTCTACATTTAAAAGTTCAGCTGCCCTGAGAAATGGATCTGCAAATGGTTTTCCGCGTTCCGTATCACCTGAGCAAATCAGCACTTCTACCAAATCCCGGATGCCTAAAATTTCAAGTGTTCTTTCTATGCCTGATTTATCACCACCCGATACTACGCCAATACGCACACGCCCCGCATTTAGCTTCAGGTGATCTACCACATAATCAATAGGGGTAATTTTTTCAAGAAATTGCTCCCTGTAAACCTGCGCCTTTCTGATCCTGAATTCTTCAGGAACCATATTTGTTTGATAACGCAGGTTAATTTCCTCTACCACATTTGTGATGGGCCAGCCCGCCAGTTCATCAATAATCTTCGGATCAAAAACTACGTTATACTCCCTGGCCACTTCTACATAACTCTGCGTGTGTGCAGGCATATTGTCTGTGAGGGTACCGTCACAATCGTATAAAAAAGCCTGGTAATCTCCGGCTGATAACTGAGAGAGTTTTAAAAAATTGGATTCATTCATTGTCTGCCTCTATACGTTGCTAAAAAATCTAAATTAATCAATTACTACAGCACAGATGTTTGCCACATGTAAATATTCGAAAATTAAGATCAGCTATGCTTTAATGATCGCCTGTATATGGTTTCTTTTTTTGAAAAATATAAATTAGGTAACCAAGTGCCGGTAAAATAAAGATACTCCCCAATAACAGGGCGATGCCCAAAGAGGCAATCGTTTTATTCTGTCCATGATGCATTAGCAAAGAAAGTCTGGCACCATGTTTCATGACTACAATATTAGGAAAGTGGGTATAGGTAGCCGCGAAAAGGATCATGGTAACCTGAAAGCCGGCCAACAACCTGCTCAATATTGGTTTTTGGGTTTTGAGTGCCCAGAATAATATCCCTAAGGATAAACTTGCAGAAGTAATGGCAATGCTGCCTAAGGTATGTCCGAAAATCCAGGTAAATACCGGGATATTTTCAGCATATGCAGCAGCAAAAACAAGAGCCCCGGATACCATGACAGCAAAAATAGAGCGCTTTGCCTTTCTGGTAAACAACATGCGGTCAGCTTCATTATCTGTTTGCCCAATGATAAAAATGGCGGCAAGGAAACCACAAATGCTAACCGTAAAAATCCCCACGGCAACAGAAAACCAGCTTAACCAGCTAAAGATGTAAGCAGCAGCAAAATCACCCGCCTGCAAATCTATCTGTGAAGAAACAGCACTCGCAGCAATGATCCCTAAAAAAAATGGGGTAAGAATACTGGAAGCAATAAAAATTCGGGTATACACCTTCTGCCAATCGTCTTTTACCGCGTCATAATTTCTAAATACAAATGCGGTGCCCCTGGCAATAATACCCAGCAGCATGCAAACCAGCGGTATATGCAGATAGATGGAAACGGTGGTATAAATTTTTGGGAACCCCACAAAAAGAATTACAATAACAATAATGAGCCACATGTGATTGGCTTCCCATACGGGGCCAATGGCTTCGTACATGTTTTTACGCGTACGTGCACGGTTACCTTTAGAGGTAAAAAGCTCAATGATTCCTGCACCAAAATCAGCGCCACCGAGCAAAATATACAATAAAATGGAGGTCCAAAGAAAAACGATCACTACATATACCATATTTATTGATTTTTAGGGCTGGAAGAATCATACAATTTGTCTACCATGGTAATTTGTCTAAACAACAGCAAACTTACAATCAAGGCTAAAGAAATATACACTGCAGTAAACAGGTAAAAAGACCATGCTATACCCGGCATCGGCGTTACCGCATCTGCAGTACGCATTACCCCGTAAATAATCCAGGGTTGCCTGCCTACTTCTGTTACCGTCCAGCCTGCTTCTAGGGCAAGGTATCCCATCGGCGTAGCAATAACAAACAACTTTAGCAGCCAGCGACTGTTTATCCAGCGCTGTTTTTTCCATAATGCAATAAAATAGATCAGCGCTAAAGCCATCATGGCCATTCCCAAGCCTACCATAATTTGAAATGCATAATGCACCACTGCTACTGGAGGTTGGTCTGCCTTTGGAATTTTATCTAATCCTTTTACCTCTCCGTTAAAATCTCCAGTTGCCATAAAACTTAAGGCTTTGGGGATTTTCAAGGCATATTTAACGGTTTTAGTTGCCGTATCCGGAATACCACCTATTACCAGTCCTGCTCCCTTTTCGGTATGAAAATGAGCCTCCATAGCTGCCAGTTTAGCCGGTTGCCTTACCGCAATTTCTTTGGCGGAGATATCACCACTAATGGGTTGGAGACAGGCTGCTATAGTAGCGAAAATAGCGGCGATCTTAAATGCTTTGGTATGGAAATTTATATTCTTACCTTTTAAAATCATGAGCGCATGAACCCCGGCAACTGCAAACCCTGTAGAAACAAAAGCCGCAATACACATGTGCAGTGCCTGAGAAAACCATGCCGCATTAAACATGGCTTTCATTGGATCGATGTTCAGATATTGCCCCTGAATAAAGTCGAACCCCGATGGACTGTTCATCCAGGAATTAGCTGCTACAACAAGAATGCCTGAGGCCAATCCTGTAATTCCTACTACCAGACCCGTAAACCAATGAAACCATGGGTTAAAACGGTTCCATCCATACAGATAAAAACCCAAAGCTATTGCTTCGATAAAAAATGCGGTTCCTTCTAAAGAAAATGGCATTCCAAAAATCGGACCGGCATGTTCCATAAACTTTGGCCACAAAAGCCCAAGTTCAAAAGACAATACTGTTCCGGAAACAGCTCCGGTAGCAAAAAATATGGCTACACCTTTACTCCATGCCTTGGTAACATCCAGAAATACAGGGCTTTTTTTCTTTAACCAAAAGTAGTGGGCGGTACACATAAAAAATGGCATCACCATTCCTATACAAGAAAAAACGATGTGAAAGCCTAACGAAAAGGCCATCTGGAGACGGGCAGCTAAAAAATCATCCATATCTATGAATTTGTGCTATAAAAGTAATGCTTATTCAGCTTTTATGTAGAAAAAACACTTGCTCTTTACCCTATAAAAGAATGAATATGAATTGATAATTTATTTGCAAATAAAAAAATAAAGACAAACCAATAAAGAATATTTATCAAAAATCTAAAACCGCTTCCGTTTTTCCGGCGTATGTCACCATAATCTAATCTACAAAACTATGAAACAACAACAGGAACAAGATCTGCTTCAAAAAGACAGCAGCATCTTAAATGCAACATTACAACGACGCTCCTTTTTGCAATATGCAGGGGCAGGAATTGCAGGCGTAGCACTTGTAGCAGCAGGCTGCAGAAAAGACCGGGGATTTGAAAGCGAAAGTGGAGTGAACTTAGGCAGTGGTGACATTGGTATTTTAAATTATGCCTATGCGCTTGAGCAATTGGAAGCTGCTTTTTACACGCAGGTTATACAAAATCAATTTACAGGAATTACTGCTACAGAGGTTTCACTTTTAACAGACATCAGGGATCATGAGGTTGCTCACCGTGAATTTTTCAAAAATGCAATAGGAACTGCAGCTATTCCTGGTCTGGAAGTAAATTTTGCGAGTATTGATTTTACCTCACGTACCAGTGTACTGGCTACTGCAAAAGCCTTTGAAGACCTGGGTGTATCTGCTTACAATGGCGCAGGTAAACTCATTAAATCAGCTGACTACCTAACCATTGCAGGTCAGATTGTTTCAGTTGAAGCAAGACATGCAGCTTTGATCCGTGATTTAATCAGCAATGGAACTTTTGCCGACAACACCGTTGTGAATGCTAGTGGTTTGGATACATCCAGAACTCCTGCGCAGGTACTCGCTATTGCAGGTGCTTATGTAAAAACTAAAATTAACGCAAGTAACTTACCAACCTCTTAACCTGAACTGCCATGAATATTGTAAATATATTAGAAGAAATTGAAAAAGTAGACGGCGAAATTTATGAACGTTTAAGTCCTCGCCGGGCTGCCATGAAACAGTTTTATAGCTTTGGATCAAAAGTTGCATTAGCCTCCGTGCCATTGGCTTTAGGTTCTATGTTCAAAAAAGCCTACGGACAAACCAATACGGCTGTAATAGGTGTATTAAACTTTGCCCTAACGCTGGAATACCTGGAATATCACTTTTATGACACGGCATTAGGTTCTGCCCCTTTACTGCTTTCTGGATTAACGACAGGTTCTCCAGCCCGTGGTGCCATTACCACCATCCGCGATCATGAATTGGCACACGTTAATTTGTTGAAAGGTGCTATTTCTGCCGCGGGAGGAACTCCAGTAGCATTCACTGCTGCACAATTTGACTTTACCGCAAGGAATACATTTCCGACAGTAATGTCAGATTATCCTACATTTTTAGCCGTAGCCGCTGCTTTTGAAGATACAGGTGTAAGGGCATATAAAGGCCAGGCTGGCAATTTAATGGGTAGCCCATATTTAGAAACGGCTTTAAACATCCACTCTGTTGAAGCACGTCATGCTTCACACATCCGTCAAATGCGCAAAGCAACTGCGGGTGGTGGTGTAAATATCAAACCCTGGATTACTGGTGTAGACAATACTACAGGCACCCCGGTTGCTGCTATTTATGCTGGCGAAGGTCAGACCGTTCAGGCCAATGGCAAGATTACGATTACCAACATTAATGGCACAGGAATATCTGCCAACGCAGCGTCAGAAGCATTCGATGAAATTTTAACAAAAGAGGCAGTATTGGCTATTGCTGCTCCTTTTATAAGATAATATCGTCATCCTTTACGGTATAAAATCCTATCAGCAGGCTACCTAAAAAGGTAGCCTGCTTTATTTTTGCTCAAAGATTAAATTTAAGGGAAGAAGGGCGCATGTTAGTCACCTGATAAAAAGCCTTACTAAAAGAAGATAGGCTATTGTAGCCTGTTGCATAAGCTATTTCGCTGGTGCTAAGTTTATTTTGAAGCATCATTTCTATGGCCTTAACTACACGAAGCAATTTTAAGTACTGTAAAAAGGAGATCCTCATCACTGACTGAAATAACCTGGACAAAGTACGTTCGCCAATACCAAATTTATCACTCAAAAGCTCGAGCGTTACCTGAAGGTGGAAATTTTGGGCAAGGTAAAGTATAATTGGCCTTAGCCGTTCATCATTGGTGGTGGGTAAAGCGATAGGGAAAGTCTCTTGTCCCAATTGAGGTAAAATGTTTTTTATAGAAGCCAAAAACTGAAAGGCATCCGATCCTCCTTCAATCACACCGTTGTACCTCTCGGAGAAAACAATCATTTCCAGAAGTAGGTTATTTACCGGATAAATCCCCAACCTACTGTAAAACGCATCTTTATCATCATTATTGGTGTAGAAATAAAGGTTTCTGGTAATTGTTACACTGTGCCTCACTTCTAAATAATGGGCTAGTCCCTGGGGAATCCAGACATAATGCCTGGCAGGAATAACGTATTTTATATTTTCTATATAAATATAAGCAATACCACCTTGCACATACGTAAACTGACCTTTACGGTGCACATGAAAGGGTAATTTTCGCTCAATTCTTTCATGTACTACGTAAACCCCATTTGGGTGCGCATCAATTGCATCTAAATATTCGCTAGCACTAAGCATCATGGCTGGAATGGACAAATAATTGGCAATATAGACAAAATTACATTGTAATGCTGATGTTACCTTTGTGTATTCGAAATCTACCATGTATCTCTTTAAAAAACACCATTTAAAAACCCGGATTTATCTGCTGCTCATCCCCTTATTTTACACCTATAATACGGTCAATGCCCAGGTAAACCCAACCCCACTAAACCAGATTTGGGAAAAAGCACTTGCTTTTAACAAAACCATACAAATGCGAAATCTTCAGGTAGCAGCCACAGACGAAGCAATTAAGGACGCTCGCGCAGAGCGTTTACCAGAAATAGAGGTAGAAGCTGAGTATGCGAAGGTAAGTAACATGCCTATTTACGAAAATGGGCTCTTTCATACCCATTCTCAATTTGAGGTGCTGCACACTGCTTACGATTTTGGGGGCAATACTTATTTGAACCTGTATAATGGCAACAAAACAAATTTAAAAATTAAGGAAGAAAAGGATAAAAAGGAACTGGCAATTGCGCAACGTAACCTCAGTACATCAGAAATCAAACTGAGCGCAACAGCCTACTATCTGGATTTACAAAGAAGTAAAATCTTTAAGAATTTAGTACTGAAAGACATTAGCGATCAGGAAAAACAACTTGAGGAGATCAAACAACTTCTAAAGAATGGGGTGGTGCTAAAAAGTGACGTTTTACGTGCCGAACTTAAGCTGTCAAGACAAAAGATGTCACTCGTGCAACTGGACAACGACATTGCTATTGCCAATCAAAAATTAAATATTCTCATTGGCAATCCAGATGAGGAGAAGATAAATCCTGATACCGTTATACATTTTAATTACCCCTTAAAAACTTACCAGGAATATTTGACAGAAGCCAGCGAGCACGCCTGGGAAGCCCAGATCTCGGAACAGGAAACCAAATTAAGCAAACTGGAGCTTCAAAATACCAGGTCGCCGGCATTAAAACTTGGCCTGTTTGCCAATTATGCTTATTCCTACCCACAAATCAGGTTCTACCCTTACGCAATTTCATTATATGGCTTAGGCTTGGGCGGTATCAAAGCCAGCTATTCCATATCTTCCCTTTACCACAATAAACACAAAGTGCAGGAGGCCGAAATCAACTATAAACGTCAGGAAATTGAACATTTAGCAACTGCGGATGGGGTTAGACAAAAAGTAAATGAAGCTTTTTTAAGGTACCAGGAGGCGCTAACCCGCATAAATGTTGCACAACAAAACATCCATCAGGCCGCAGAAAACTTTAGGATTGTTAACAATACCTATTTTAACCAGCTATCTCTGTTAACGGATTTACTGGATGCAGACACGCAATTATTACAAACTAAATTTGATCTGGCAGCGGCACAAATAGCAGCACAGCTTCAATATTATCAACTACAAAAAGCCATAGGCAACCTCTAATATGAGCACTCAAAAGAAATATACGAGAACTGATCAACTGATTACCAAAATAACGGCCTGGATTGCAGGTATCATTGCACTTGTTTTACTGGTATGGGGCGTACGTACAGTTTTTCAAATGTACAGTTATGAAGATACCAACGATGCCCAGATAGAGGAATACATCAATCCAATTACATCACGGGTTAGCGGCTTTATACACACCATTAAATATGAAGAAAATCAGGATGTTAAAAAGGGTGACACGCTACTGATTATAGACAACAGCGAATATAAACTGCAACAGGAAGAAGCTGAAGCTGCATTATCCAATGCCCGGGCGCAGATTGGTGTAATGGAAAGCAACGTGCTTACTACCTCAAGGGTATCAGCAGCAAGTGCATCACAAATTGCCGCAGCAAAAGCGAAACTAACCAGACAACAGCAGGACTATGAGCGTTACGCTAAACTTTTTAAAGTAGAATCTGCTACCCTGCAGCAGCTTGAAAACAGTAAAGCTGCATTGGATGTAGCCAAATCTGAGTACCAGTCTGCAATAGAAAACTACGAGGCTTCTCTATCCAAAATTAACGACATCAAGGCCCAGAAGGGGGTGTATGAATCAGAGATTAAACGCCGCCAGGCATTGCTAAACAGGAACAAGCTTGATGTCGGTTACACCATTATCCGCGCTCCTTATAATGGCAAGATGGGCAGAAGAACCATACAGGAAGGGCAGCTTATTCAGGCAGGGCAAACCTTAGCGTACATAGTTGACCAGGATGCTGGCAAGTGGGTAATTGCCAACTTTAAAGAAACACAAATTTCCCAAATGCACATCAACGGAACTGCAGAAATTACAACAGACGCATATCCGGACCATAAATTCAAAGGGAAGATTGTATCCCTTTCGCCTGCAACGGGTGCCCGATTTTCGCTTTTGCCGCCAGATAACTCTACAGGAAATTTTGTAAAAATTGTACAGCGCATCCCTGTTAAAATTAAACTTACAGAAAACAAAACGGTAATTGAAGAGCTGCGTGCAGGAATGAACGCTAACGTAAGCATTGTTAAGGACTAAGATGAGCAATACATTACCTGTATTTAAAAGCTGGGTTCCGGTATGGCTGGTAAGAATAACTATCTTTCTGGTGATGCTGCCGGGATTACTCCTCTTTGGCCTATCTATGGCCAGTGCGCAAGGTGCGGCGGGCTATTATGGCTTTGAACCCGCTGATGTGCAATATAGCATGATTGTGTTTTATGCGGCGGTTGCAGGCTTTTTTGTACTGGAAAGGCGTTTCTTTATCTTTACAGCTACCAAAGAATACTTTTTATTAAGCATAGTGATCCAGGTGGTCACTTCCTTTGCCTGCTACCATACCCACAATTTATATCTCCTTTTAATCATCCGGTTTATTCAGGGAATGTCTAACTGTATGAGCACAAGTATTTGCATTACACTTATTTTCGGCAATTTACACAACGAGCGCGCTCGTGAAATTGGATATTCCATATTTTATTGCCTGCTGCTTTGCATTACACCTGTATCTACATTAGTTACCGCTCCAATTCTCGATAATTTTGACTACAATGTACTGTATAAATTCATCATCTTTTCTTATTTCCCCGGAGCCATTTTATTAGTCCTGGTCATGAACAATGTAAGGCTAAACCGTAAAACTCCGCTATACCAGCTAGACTATTCCAGTTTTATAATTTACTCGGCTATCTTGTGCCTCATGGGTTATGTACTGGTATACGGTCAGCAGTATTACTGGTGGCAGGATCGCCGGATTATCCTCGCTACAATAACAGTCGCCGGATTATTCGGAATACATATTCTTCGTCAGCTTCACTTAAAACGCCCCTATCTTAGCCTCGAGGTATTCAAATACAGAAACTTCAATTTAGGTGCGGGTATCATAGTAGTATTATACCTTGTACGGGGTGCCTTGGGCATCACCTCTATTTATTTCGCCACAATTCTGGGCATGGATCCCATCCACATCGGCTACATCATGCTGGCTAATATTGCCGGCATCGTACTAAGCGTTACAATATCTTCCCGTTTAATCCTGATGAAACGTCCTATGCGGCTCATCTGGCTTTACGGTTTCCTATTACTGCTTATCTTCCATGTATGGATGTGGTTTTTATTCAGCACTCGGGCAGATCCTTCTACCTTTTTCATTCCCTTAATTATACAGGGATTAGGCGCCGGAATGCTCATGACCCCTATTGTGCTGTTTACCATATCTTCAGTACCTGCACATCTAGGCAGCACCGCATCCGCAACAGGCGTATTTTTCCGCTTTACCGGCTTTTGCAGCAGCATAGCATTAATCAATTATTTCCAGCTTGAACACAAAACCGGCCACATTAACCGCTTTCAGGAACAACTGAGTGGATTAAATACCGCTGTGGCAGAACGCTTAGCCTTATATTCAGGGAATTTAACGGCAAAGGGAATGGCTCCAGATCAGGCAGCAAAACTATCAAGAAGCCTGCTCAACAGGGCTGTAGAAAACCAGGCTTCTCTAAGGTCCATGATGGATTACTACCTCATCATTAGCTTTATCATTGCAATTGTTATCCTTATCATTGCATTGTTTCCTTATTTAAACCGTACAAAAATCAACATGAGGTCTAACCAACCCTCACCAGCATCGTACTAATGTTTATGGCCTGGAAAAAAAATCGTGAAAGTAAAGCATCTGATAACCGATAGCATTTCGCCAGTAATCCCAGGTATGCCCGCCCGGTCTGATGGTAAAATCGTGAGGGATATTTTGGTATAAAAGCTCCTCGTGCAATTTCATATTAACAGCGTAAAAGAAATCGTCCTTACCGCAATCAATAATTAAGGCTAGACTTTTTGGCGTAAGCTTATCAACCATATTCACTACACTATTTTGCTTCCATACCTCCACATTCTCTGTGTAAGCGCCTAATCTTTTAGCAATGTCCCAATTTGCAGGAAAGGGTGTAATATCTACCCCACCACTCATACTGCCACCGGCACCAAAAATATCCTGATGTTTAAAAGAAAGAGAAAGGCCGCCATGTCCGCCCATACTTAGGCCAGTGATCGCCCTGCCTTTACGATCTTTTAATGTTTTATAATTTTTGTCGATATAATTGACAAGTTCGGTAGCCACATAAGTTTCGTACTTCCATTCCGGATCAATAGGGCTGTCTACATACCAACTGGTCACATTCCCATCCGGACAAACCACAATGATATTGTACTGATCTACATAACCTTTTAGGCCAGGCACAGCCTTAACCCAACTGTCATACCGCCCGCCAGCACCATGTAAAAGATACACCACCGGATAAGTTTTTCCATTTTTATAGCCTTCAGGTAGGATAACAATAGCTTTAATGTTCTTTTTCATAGACGCACTATACGTAACTGCGGTATCAACCGTTGCTGCTTCCGTATTTATGGTCAGCAGTACAATCAAAAATAGTTGTGAAAGGATCAACTTCAACATGTTGTAATGAGTTTAATTATGGCCTGTAAGTTATAAAAAATGTAAATACCTATTGCGTTAAATTTAGCGTAGCAGACAAACGTATGTCGTCAGATGCTGAACCAATCATAAGGGAGAAAGCACCCGGTTCAGCTACCCAATGTAAATCCTGGTTAAAGTAAGACAGCTTGTCTTTATCTATGGTAAACGTTATTGTTGTGGACTCACCCGCTTTTAACATTACTTTTTGAAAATCTTTTAACTCTTTTACCGGACGCACCACAGACGAAACCAGGTCGCGAATGTACAATTGTACAACCTCTGCACCCGCATATTTTCCTGTGTTGGTTAGCGTAAAGCTCAATTGAACGGTACTTTCAGGTGTTAATGTAATTGTGGTAGCGCTACTTTTCAAATTGGTATAATTAAAAGTCGTATAACTCAAACCATAGCCAAAAGCATAACGCGGACTGTTTAATTCATCAATATAACCAGATTTATACCGGATGTCTTTTGGGTCAGTAACGGGTCTACCTGTATTATACGTTTGATAAGAAAGTGGAATTTGCCCTACAGACCTCGGAAAGGTAGATGGCAGTTTCCCGGAGGGATTGTAATCGCCATAAAGCACATTTGCAATAGCATGTCCGGCTTGCTCTCCAAGTAACCAGGCGTAAACAATGGCATCAGACTGATCTGCAACTTTATTAAAAATCATTGGTCGCCCTGCCATTAACACGCTTACCACAGGCTTACCTGTAGCTTTAACCGCCACAAATAAATCTTCCTGAACACCCGGAAGATGAATATCTGTCCGTGACTTGGCCTCTCCGGTCATCTCTGCACTTTCTCCAAGTGCCATAATCACCAGATCAGCAGATTTAGCTGCTGCTACTGCCGAGGCAAAACCTGCTGTTGACATACCGTTGATACCGCATCCTTCCACATAGGTAAATTTCACGTTTTTACCTGCTTTTGCTACCAAGCCTTCATAAAGGCTGGTCACTTTTGTGGTGTCAGACGCTACAATCCAGCCACCTTCCATGTCCTTTCTGGAATGGGCAAGTGGCCCAATTACCACAATATTTTTAGTGTCCCTGGTTAAAGGCAGCAACTGACCATTGTTTTTCAGCAATACGATAGATTTCTCAGCAACTTCACGCGCAATCTGCGGATGTTTAACATCAGCCATCACCTTCTTTTCCCTCGCCAGATTAGAGAACTTATAAGGATCATCAAATAAACCCAGCAAAAATTTCTGGTAAAGAATCCGCTTCAGGGCATCATCAACCAATGCAATAGGCACTGCACCTTCATTAACAAGCTTTACCAGGTTATTTTTATACGCCAGACTTTCCATATCCATATCGCTTCCGGCTGTAATCGCTTTCAATGCAGCGTCTTTTTGATTTTCCGCAAAGCCCCATGGTACCATCTCAGCAATAGAACCCCAGTCACTAACCACAAAACCTCCGAAATTCCATTTGCCTTTTAAAATATTACGCTGCAAATAGCTGTTTCCAGTAGCCGGAATCCCATTAATGGTATTAAAAGAATTCATAAAAGTAGCCACGCCTGCATCAGCAGCCGCTTTAAATGGTGGAAGATATGTTTCCCATAATTGCTGATTGCTAAGGTCAACCGCGTTATAGTCCCTTCCTGCTATTGCCGCACCATAAGCAGCAAAATGTTTTGCACAGGCCATAATGGCATCAAGTCCACCCAATTGCTCGCCCTGAAAACCTTTTACCCTGGCCGTTGCAATTTTTGAGCCCAGGTAAGTATCTTCTCCAGCCCCTTCCATTACCCTTCCCCAGCGTGGATCACGCCCTACATCAACCATTGGCGCAAATGTCCAGTGAATGCCAGATGCAGCTGCTTCTTTAGCCGCAATATGAGCAGCGCTTTTAATCGCATCCAAATCCCACGAAGCAGCTTCAGCTAAGGGAACAGGAAATATGGTTTTATAACCATGAATCACATCCAAACTAAATAACAATGGAATTTTTAAACGGGATTGAAGCGCGACAGCCTGAATTTCCCTGGTATCTTTTACGCCCCGTACATTGAGCATGGAGCCCACCTTCCCTTGCTTTATATCATTCAGCATATTCGTCTTGGCATCGTTAACCGGACCCGTAACTACACTTCCTGAATATTGGTTCAGCTGTCCAACCTTCTCTTCCAGCGTCATGAGCTTCATCAGTGAATCTACTCTTTTATTGATTTTAACATCCTGGGCAACGGTTGCCTGAATGGCCAACAAAAAAAATAACGAGGGCAAGGAAAAGAACTTCATCATATAATATCGGTATTAATTAAAGGTACAAATGTAAAATATACCCCCTTAAAACAAGACGTAATACAGACATAAAAAGACCCTCAATATTTTTTTTTAATCTGATACAATAAACCTAAAATTTCAGCGTCTATATATTTGAGAGCGTTAATTTAGATGCGGGGGTGTTCCGGAGGGAACATCCTCGTTTTTTTTATAAGAGGTCCTTCAAAACAGACCAAACATTCTCAGCAAGAATCTTGTCCCCCTCCGCAGTGGGATGTATTCCGTCAGCCTGATTCAACTTGGCAACACCTCCTACTTTATCCAGCAAAAAGGGAATTAACGCCATATTATTTTTAGCAGCCAGGCCCGGAAACATATTTTTAAATGCGGTAGCGTAACTTTGCCCCATGCTTGGCGGAAGCTGCATCCCGGCAATTACCAGCTTTGCTTTCGGATACTTTGCCTTAACCTGATCTATAATAAATTGCAGGTTTTTAGTGGTTTCGGCCACAGAAATCCCCCTTAACCCATCATTCGCACCAAGTTCCAATACAAAAATATCCACTGGTTGTTTCAGCAACCAGTCAATCCTTCCCTTACCACCAGCAGAGGTTTCGCCACTTAAACCACCATTAATAACTTTATAAGGCATTTTTAGGGAATCTATCCGGTTTTGAATAAGTGAAGGATAAGCTTCTTCAGGCTCTAATCCATAACCTGCGGTTAAACTGGTGCCAAAAAAAAGAATATTTTTACGGGCTGCTGAAGCCTCAACTTTTTTCGCTTCCCTAATGGTCGTTTTATCTTCTGCTTTTTTCCCAGAATTTTCTCCGCAGCCAAATACTACGCTTGCGGCAACCAGTAAACTCATTAATCTTAAATGTAACATATCTGTAAAATGTGGTTTATAATAGACGTATCCCTCAAAAAGCAATTATCTTTAACAGGAAAGGCATTCTTATGTGTATGAAGATAACGCCTGATCAACCCTAAAATATATCCTTTTGGAAAACATACTGAACATTCGAAATGTAAGCAAAATTTATCAAAACGCGGGACAGGAACTTACCGTACTTAAGGACATCAGTTTCTCGATCAGCACTGGCTCTACCGTAGCCATTACCGGCCCTTCCGGAAGTGGAAAAACCACTTTACTCGGGCTCTGTGCTGGGTTAGACCGTTCCAGTGCCGGGCAGGTCATCCTAAATGGTATTCAGTTAGACCATCTTGATGAAGATGAAAGGGCGGCAGTCCGCAACCAGTACATCGGCTTTATTTTTCAAAACTTCCAACTGCTCCCTACCTTAACTGCCCTGGAAAATGTAATGGTTCCTATGGAATTGCGGGGAGCAAAAAACATCAGAAAGACAGCGTTAGAGCTGCTTGATAAAGTAGGACTAGCGGATCGTTCCAACCATTATGCTGTACAGTTATCTGGCGGAGAGCAACAACGGGTGTCATTAGCAAGGGCTTTTTCCAATCAACCGCCTATCCTTTTCGCAGATGAGCCTACCGGGAACCTTGATGCGGAAACGAGTGAAAAGGTAATCCAATTAATGTTTGACTTAAACAGGGATGCCGGCACCACCCTGGTCGTTGTTACACATGATCTGGAACTGGCCGCAAGAACTAACCGCATCATAAAAATCAAAGGAGGCTTACTTGTTGACTAATTCATCTGTTTCATTATCCTGGCTGTTCAAAATGGCCTGGCGTGATAGTCGTAAAAACCAGGGCAGGTTATTTCTCTTCATTTCCTCTATGGTACTGGGCATTGCCGCCCTGGTAGCTGTTTACTCCTTCAAAGATAATCTGCAAAGAGATATTGACCAGCAGGCAAAAGAGCTTGCCGGAGCTGACTTAACGATTGAAAGCAGAAAGGAAATTTCTAAAAGAACATTATCCTTACTGGATACCCTTGGAGATGAACGTGCTAAGGAAAAGTCTTTCGCTTCTATGATTTATTTCCTCAAGAGCGGCGGTAGTCGTTTGGTGCAAATGAAGGCCCTGCAAGGAAATTATCCATTTTATGGAAGCATAGAAACCCGGCCCGTTGCTGCTGCCAAAGCCTTTAAAGAAGGTAAAAATGCACTGGTAGATAAAACGCTGATGCTGCAATTTAATGCCAAAATTGGTGATGCAGTTAAAGTAGGGGAATTGACCTTCCTGATTGCAGGTATTTTAGACAAGGCTCCGGGACAAACCGGAATTGCATCCAGCATCGCACCAACAGTATATATCCCTCTTCAGTATCTGGACGCCACAGGCCTGGTAAAAACTGGCAGCAGAATTACCTCCAGGTTTTATTATAAATATAATGATGCTGCACAAGTAGCCGCTGTACTCAAAAAAATCCAGCCAGGCTTAGATAAAGAAGGATTAGACCACGAAACTGTTGCATCGAAGAAAGCAGATACCGGACGTGCTTTTAAAGACCTGAACCGCTTTTTGTCCCTCACAGGCTTTATTGCACTCCTTCTGGGTTGCATTGGTATTGGCAGTGCCATTCATGTTTATATCCAGGAAAAGTTGAGCACCATCGCTACACTTCGTTGTCTGGGCTTAAAAGCAACTGATGCTTTTCTGATTTACCTGATTCAAATCTCATGTATTGGCTTGATAGCGGCACTACTGGCCGCTACGCTGGGCACAGCCATCCAGTTTGCCTTACCTTTAGTACTTAAGGATTTCCATCCCGTTGAAATTACGATGCAGGTTTCCTGGACAGCGATTATACAGGGGATATTTTTGGGTTTAATCATCTCTGTACTTTTTGCGATGCCATCTCTATTGGCGGTAAGAAAAATCTCCCCGTTAAATGCCATTAGAATTTCTTTTGAACAAAGCCGGCAAAAAAAGGATTACCTTAAATGGCTGGTCTACCTCATTATGCTACTTTTTATAGCTGGATTTACCTACGTACAAATGGGCGACTGGCTGCAGACGCTTGTTTTTATAACTGGGCTAACACTTGCTTTTGGCTTGCTCAGCCTATTTTCAAAGTTATTGTTAATAACCGTTCGCAGGATTTTACCTCAATCAGCCAATTACTTATGGAGACAGGGTTTTGCCAATTTATATCGCCCAAACAACCAGACACTCTTACTTACGGTTGCCATTGGTCTATCCACAACGTTTATTTGTACCTTATTTTTTGTACAAGGTATACTGATCAGCAGGGTTACCCTTTCTTCTGGCAGCAAACAGCCTAACATTGTATTGTTCGACATCCAGAATACACAAAAGGAAGCGGTAGAATCGCTCACCACTGGTTTTAAACTTCCTTTAATGAACAGGGTTCCGGTTATCACCATGAGAATTGAAGAAATTAACGGAAAGAAGGCGGCTTCAGACAGCAGTAACAAACGTGCCTTTAGGGGCGAGATCCGGGCCACCTATCAAGATACTTTAACGGCAGCAGAAAAAATTTCGGAAGGAAAATGGACAGGTAAAGTGGTCCCCGGCGGTACAGTTTACATTTCATTAGAACAGAGCTATGCAGATCGTATCCACGTGGGCATCAATGACAAAATTATCTTTAATGTACAGGGCATGCTCATTCCTACTGTAGTAGGCAGCATCAGATCAGTAAACTGGAGCAGGCTGCAAACTAATTTCCGTGTGGTTTTTCCTGGTGGGGTTTTAGAAAGCGCACCACAATTTCATGTACTCATGACAAGGATTTCCAGTGCAGAAAAATCTGCACAGTACCAGGGCGCAGTGGTACAAAGCTTTCCTAATATTTCAGTGATTGACCTTGATCTGGTTTTAAAATTACTGGATGAATTGCTGGGTAAAATTGGCTTTGTAATTCGTTTTATGGCAGGCTTTAGTATGGTTACAGGATGGATTGTACTCATATCGGCAGTGTTAAGCAGCAAAAATCAGCGTATTAAAGAGAGCATGCTGCTGCGGACGCTGGGTGCCAGCAAGCGGCAAATCCTGGCCATCAATGCCATAGAATATCTTTTTCTGGGAAGCTTTGCCGCAATAGCCGGATTAATTCTTTCTTTTATGGCAAGCTGGGGACTAGCTAAGTTCAGCTTCGATGCTTTATTTGTTCCGCCTTTTCTGCCAACCATGTTGTTATTTTTTTCAATAGTTGCGCTTGTGGTGCTCACCGGCATACTCAGCAGCAGAAGTATACTGAACCAGCCACCATTAAAGATTTTAAGAAATACAGGGGGATAATGAAGCTCAATTACAATCCTGACAAAACACAGAGGGAATACCATAGCTAATGGTACTCCCTCTGTTCTTAAAGAAATAACTGTACTACCTTAGGTTTTGTGGCAGGGCTGAATTCGTTATCACTTCTTGTGGAATCAGCAACGTATATCTTAAATCGTTTGCCGGAAGCGTATAGGTTGTTCCCTCTACGGTTCTGGAAATATTCTTTGCAAATCGACTATCCTTATTTAACCTCCTCAAATCTGTCCAGCGGATACCCCGCATCAACAACTCCTTTCTACGCTCAGCCAATACTTTCGCTAAAGCATCACCCGCATTCGTAGCCGTCATATTTGTATAGGTATCCTTAACCCATCTGGTTATCAAAAGCGTATTCAAATCAGCCATTGCATTTGCGGCGTCATTTGCCCTTGCATAACATTCGGCCCTGTTAAGATACAATTCATCAAAGGCCAAACCATTAAATAATTTGGCTGAACCTACTGCAGACTCATAATTTCCTACAAAACGCCAGGTATTCATTGGGGTTGGCAAATCTGTATTTTCTTTCACATAAACAGTTTTTCTGAGATCGTTATCCTGATAAGAGGCGATGATTTCCGGAGCGATGATCGCCAGGTTCTCATAACCATATCCGGGCTCCAACATCCCATTCTGACTTAAAACAACAGAATGGAAAATCACCTCATTATTAAACCGTCTGAAAGGCGCAAAACTTTCCTGGTCAAGACCATTAAAGTCAATCAATTTGCCTGAAGGTTTTAAGGCCAAAGCAGAACTGGCGCTGGTCAAGGCGTTAGAATAATCTTCCATAGCCAGGTAAACTCTGGATAACATTGCATAGGCAGCAATCTTATTAGGCCTCGAAGCCACACTGGATGTGGGATTTAATAGTACAGTGGCTTCCCTCAAATCTGCAATTATCTGGTCATATGTTTGCTTTACAGTTCCCCTTCCCGGTGTGTCGTTAATATCAGAAACCAAATGAACGGGTACACCAGGATCTTGATTTGAAGTAGCGCCATAGGGCTTGGCATACAATTGCGCCACATGCCACAAAGCATAAGCCCTTAAAAATAAAGCACTCCCCTTTAAATTATTCAAAACAGAAGGTTGTTCTTTGCCTTCCAGTTTGGCAACAGCTTCCAATACTAAGTTGGCATGATAGATTTTGTTGTAGGGGCCCACCCATTGCTGCGCAGATACCCGTATTGCATTTGACTGCCAGGTATACAGAATCCGGTCTTCAATGGTTAAGGTATAAGGGTCGTTGTACCTCGTATCGTCAAGGTAATAATCGTCCGCAGAAATTTCCCCATCTATTGGATAGCCTGTATTAAACAAATCGTAATTATCCAATATAAGCTGACAGTCATTTGCTGTTTCTATAAAAGATTGGGAACTATCTTTTGGAATAGCCACAAATTTTTGACAGGAGCTAAAGCTAAGCCCTAATAAAAATAATGATATATAGATTTTAATATGTTTCATGATAATCTGGTTTAAAAGTTAGCAGAAAAACCCAAACTGTATGCTCTTGGCGAAGGATAGTCAAAGACCTCGGGATCAACCCCTACTTTATTCGCCTTCCAAATCAGTCCAAGGTTATTTACGTTGGCGTAAACCCTTGGATTTTTAATAAACTTATGATCCCTTACCGGAATTGTATAACCAAAGTTTATTTCCTGCAGCCTTATATGATCGCCCTTAAGTACATTGATACTGGAGTAATAATAAAAGTTATCCCGATTTGCATTTGTAGCCGAGAACACAGTAGAAGGCACGTTGGTAGTTAACTCATCTCCACTTTGCTGCCACCTGTTATTGTACTCCTCCCCTTGTAATACTGCATTTACATTATATAATGCGCTGTAATTTACAACCTGAGCTTTTGGCCTTCTAACGTAATAACCCAGTTTATATTGAATGTTGATGGAGAGAGAAAATGCTTTATAATTAAAGGTATTGCGTAAAGCACCATAAAAAACAGGAACACCAGAACCAAAGTATTTTAAGGAAGTAATAGGCGCATTCTGAATGTCATTGTATGCCGCATTACCGTTTCCATCATTCGAGATGGCAACGACTTTTCCATTCACATATCCCTGTGGATCGCCGGTTAAAGGACTTAAACCAGCCCATTCATACCCAAACACTCTTGAAAGATCGTAACCCTCGTTAAATGACCCTGAACTGTTCCCTACCACCTGGCCCGCAGCACTTGCAGAAGTTCCAAATAACTTAGTCACTTTAACACGGTTATAACTCGTTAAAAAGTTGGTGTTCCAGCTAAATTTCGCACCATTAATATTGACAGAATTTAAAGCCAGGTCAACACCCTTCCCTTTTAAATTTCCGATATTATAGATTGTATAGCTGTATCCCGTACTCGGATCAAGATTACCATAGTCTAATAAGTCAGATGTTGATTTAACATAATACTGGATACTTCCCGAAAGCCTGTTGCCTTTCATCCCAAAGTCTACACCAATATTCCAAACCCCGGTTTTTTCAGGACGAAGTAACCGATTGGAAACACCAGCACTTAAATCTGTATAGGCATAAGGAAGGCCGTTGTCTCCGGGAAGCAAACCTAAAACGTTCGAGTAAATAATTGTTGGTCTGGAAAGCACTCTCGGATTAACATTTCCATTGTATCCAAAAGTAGATTTAAAGCTGAGTACTGGAAAAAGTTCTGAATGAAAAAAGGATTCATTGCTGATGTTCCAAAGTCCGCCAATAGAATAATATGGTGTACCTCCTGTATTGGTACCATCACCAAATTCACTTGAAATGTCTTTACGGATACTTGCTGATAAGGTATACCTACGGTTAAAAGTATAGGCAGCATTCGAATACCAGCTGATAGTTCTCAACTTAAAGGCGCGCAAACCTGTGTTTAAGTTAGGAATATATTCACCTCCGTATCCGCTAAAATCCTCAGCAAACACAATAGGAATCATGGATTTATAATCAAGCTTATTTTCGCTCTGCAAAGTATTTTCATCGTAGCCATAATAACCGTTATTGCTTACAGTCCTATAATTCTGATTGACATCTAGACCTGCAATTGCAGAAACCTGGTGTTTTTCATTCCAGCTTTTTTCATAATTTACCTGTCCCCTCAAAGTTTGATTGCTGGATTTGGTAAGCCCCATGGTATATTGGCCGCCCAAAGGCAATTGCCGCACAAAAGGCGTTACAGAATTTCCTGTCCTGGGGTCGGTAGAAGAAAGGGAAGTGGTAAAGTAATTGATCTTATCGCGCATATAGAAGGAGTTTTGCCTGTAAAGGGTATTGTCTTCTATACGTCCGGTATTATAATTGTAGGTTGCCTGCAAAGACAATCCCTCTAATACTTTATAATTTGTGGTAAATTCAAGATTCAGATTTTGATCCCTAAGTCTGTTGTATCCTTCATTGATATCTTCCAATGGCTTATACCTCCAGCTCAGAAATTGGGTTGGGTACACGCTTTCAAAAAGATCTGCAAAGCCCTGACGGTATTTTTTAGTAAGTTCCAGTGCATTACCATTATTATCTGCCAACCTGCTATAGGCATAGAACGGAGCACCTGTTACCCCTGTTATTCTATTTTCTGCTGCCTGTTCATTGTTATTTCTAACCGTGTATTTAACTGATCCCTGGAGTTCCAGGTTTTTGATAGGCTTAATACCCATGTTATAACCAAGGCTCAAACGATCAGAACCTGAGTTTTGTGTATTGTTAAGCCCCTTATCGTACCCACCGGATAATCTGTACCTGAACAAATCAGAGCCTCCATCAACAGACAAGCTGTAATTCTGGTTCACCGAATTGCGAAGAAAGTACCGATCATAATCTCTTCTGATGTCATTTCCACGAAGTGCATTGAGTTGTGCTGTGGCTTGAGTTTCAGTTAGAGTTCCCTTATTCAACCAGGCATTCATAATTTCAGCAACAGGAGAAACCGGTTCCTGTCCATACAAAACACTTATACTTAAATCAGGGAGTGGCGGGTTTGGGGCAGTATTGGCATTTCTAAACTGTCGCATTTGCGCATCAATTAGATCAGAAATACTCATAGTTTTATTGTAAAACAAATTCACCTTTTCGGCGATGTTTACACTGGAATTAAAGGAAATCCTGGCAGGTGTACCGTACCTTCCTTTTTTTGTGGTCACCACAATTACCCCATTGGCTGCTCTGGAGCCCCATATGCTTGCTGCAGCAGCATCTTTTAAAACGTTAATACTTTCTACATCCAGGGGGTTGATCTGATCAATAGAATACGGCGTTGCAATTCCGTCAATCACCACCAGCACCTGTCCGCTATAATTCCCATTGTCATCAGCATTCTCAGATTCGTTCAGTGTATTTTTACCTCTAATCGTTAAATTGGCCAAAGGTGACCGCTGTGCATTTGCATTACTTGACATAATTGGGCGAAGGTCATTCCGGAAATCCATGGAATTTGTGATTCCTTCCAACCTTCTGATCAGATTAGGATCTGTACTGTGTTGAAGCTGTTCTTTAGTGATCACTTCAAATGAACCGGTAGCACGTTCTTTTGGAAGGCTTTGATAACCGGTAGATACAATGGTAACTTCCTGAATGTTATTGGCCTGTGGGTCCATACGGATGACAAAATCTGTTTTACCACTAAGGGCGATAGTATCTGTACGATAACCAATGTAGGAAACCACAATACGTGCATCTTCAGCAAGCGATTTAAAGGCAAATTTCCCGTCCACATCTGTTAATGTACGTTTCTGCGTCCCCAATACTTTTACAGAGGCACCAAGCAGCGGACGACCCAGCTCATTTAGCACCTGCCCTTTTATATCTACCGCGTTGATGTAATCACTAAATCGGTCTAAGAGCGTTTTTTCCTTCTCTTTAACCACAACTGTTTTTGCATCGATGGTATACGTTAAGGGTTGATTCTTAAATAAGAGGGTTAATACATCACTCAACTCCATAGCAGATACCTTAATATCTACAGGCCTGGAGGCTTGCAATTCTGCATCGGCAAATAAAAAGTTATAGCCTGTTTGTTGCCTGATTTTATCAAAGACCTGTTTGATCCCTGCATTTTTTTCAGACAGTGTAATTTTCTGCGCGTAGCCCGAAGCACTTACCTGCAGAAACGTTGCTATTAATATGACGGTGGTTAATCGCATGATGAGCAATACTTTTTTTATAGTATAGTTTTTATACATTTCATCTTTTTTATGACAAAGACTTAGCAGCTGATGAACAGGCCTTTAAAATTGTTGCGTTATCCACAATTTTATCTAAGTTTGTTTGTCTGGTTTACGGTTGATAGAATCTCCAATTTTATATACTTGATCCAGTCTATTGGGTCAGTTGTGTTGCAATCACTTCTGGCCCTTTTTTGATTTGGATCAATCGCTTACAACGTATCTATTTAGTCACGATGATCCTCCTTCCCTCAATTTTAAAGTTTACCCTATTGGTTAAGGACAATAAACGAAGTACCTGAGATACATTCTCAAACCTATTTACCACACCACTAAAGGTCTCTGCAGGCAATTCTCCACTATAGCTCACCTCCACGTTATACCAACGTGTAATTTTCCGCATAATAGATTCAATATTTTCCTTTTCAAAAATGAACTGTCCGTTTTTCCAGGCCATTGCCTCTTCTACATTCGCTTTACGTATATTAAGCTGATTGCCTACCAATACAGCTTGTTCACCTGGTTTTAAGCGTGCAGGAGAATTGGGCCGGCCCTCATTTAAGGACGATACCTGCACGCTGCCTTCCATCAGCGTTGTTCTGCTGATTGGCTCATCATCATAGGCATTAATGTTAAAATGCGTACCCAATACCTCAACTTGCTGGCCTTTGGTTGCTACAATAAATGGCTTACGAATCCCTTTTTGAACCGAGGTATACGATTTGGCAATTTCAAAATATCCTTCACCTTTCAACTCAACGAACCGTTCTTTCTTTGAAAAAACCGTTGGGTACCGTAAAGAAGAGGCTGCATTTAACCAAATATGAGAGCCGTCTGGCAATACTACCTGATATTGTTCCCCATTCCTGGTTTCCAATGTATTAAACTGTCCTGTATTTCCCGATTCTTCAGCTGTAATATGATACACCAGCTGCCCATTTTTTGCCTTACTAATAGTAACACCCGCTTCATTGGCCAGTTGGCCATTTAAAGCATCGTTAAGCAAAATCTTTTTTCCATTTGCCAAAGTAAGTACTGCCGTATTTTTACCCGGGGCAATATCGTTTTTAGCACTAATAAAATCTCCCTGCTGAACAGGTTTTGACAACAGTAGATAAACCGCCACTGAAAATATAAGGAACAAAGAAGCCGCAACCGCAATCCGGGGCCAAAGCCTGAGGCTTTTATCCTGCAAATTATCCAGCTCAAGATGCGCCCAGATCTTATCGGTTTCCCGAATGCGTTCATCCATAGATAAATCAGCTGTACCAGGCGCTTCATAGCTCATAGACCAGTCTTGCAGCAGCGCAACTTCTTCTTCAGATGCCACTCCCGCTTTATACTTATCAAGAATATTTTCTATATCTTTTGTATTCATTTCGCCCTGCTGTTAATAGTAAGACAAGATAGCCAATGCATTGGTAGTAGATAAAAATTAATTTCTTTTTCTTTTAATCAGAATAACTGCACCGAGCAACAAAATCAGTCCCGGAATAACGACAAGTAATACTGTTTTCAAGGTGGCAAGTTGCCTGCGGCTCAACAAAATCTTATCGTCTGTAGTAGCAAGCCTACGCGTATCCACCGGGTAAGCACCATAACTAAACCAATTGAATAATTTGCTGACCATTCGCTCGTTCATGCCACGTGGATGCTGTAATTCTGCATTGCCCATAAAATCTGCATCTCCCACAACCACTATGCGTTGCTCCCTGCCATTAATTTGCCTGCTAACTGCAATCGCCGTCGCAAAGCGCCCCTGCTCATCGCCCTCTTCCGCATTGAATTTAGGTTCTGTAGTATTAAAATCCACTTGTCTAACCTTGTTCCAACCGGCTGTAGAACTCCACACTATGGGTTCTATTTTATAAGGCGAGCCCTTCTGCCAGCTTAAGGCAGCGGCTCCCGGCATCGCTATCTTACCGCCCTCTATATAACTGCCATAAATTAAATCCGGACTATCATCCTTACTTGGGTTCAGCAACATTCCAGCTTTCATAGCTACGCCAAATTGCTGTAATATCGGATTTAAAATCTCCTGGCGACCAGGTTCCCCGGTAATCAGCATATTTCCGCCCCGATTAATATAAGCCTGAATTTCTTTTTGCGCATTCGCATCCAAAGGTGTTGTAGGATCTGCAAGTACAATCAGGCCCAGGTCTTTGGGTAACGGCTCAGACCTTAAATCAACCGTCATTACATCAAAGCCCTGATTAATGAGTGCATTCCTTCCCCTTTTCATGCTACTCATCATCTGATAATTACGGTCGCCTGTTTTAGCTATACTACGCTCATTGTTTCCAATGGCAAAAGCAACTTTTGGAGCAGGAACAGTTAAGCGTTTAATGGCCGCAGCTATTTCGGTTTCTGATGGAAACTGATCAATCCCCTCGTAAAATCGCAACCGGCTGGTTTTGCCTTTGTACTTGAGTACACGTACCAAAGCATTATTTTCAGCCTCTAGATCAATGATTTTTTTGATCTGTACCGGAGACATAAACATGTCAAGATCTAAACCCATATTGTCTGCCACCTTCTCTGCAATCTGTTTTGTACTCAAACCAGTTAAATCACCCTGATAAGACATATTTTGGTTATTCTTCAAGTCTGTGATATCATAATAATAAACATACTTCATTTTTAACTGAGGAATAAAACGCTGAAACTGCTCAAACTTTTCCAGATCATAATTCCTGGATTGAGGCAGACCAAAATACACGTTCTGATCTAACAGGTTAACATAGGTTGTAATTTCTAAAGGGCCTTTAATCGTTGAAGCAATCTGCTGGCTGTTTTTAGTCAGCGTTCTGGATTTTGTAGCCGTCATGTCTGCATAAGCAATATAACCTGGTCTTGCACTGGCATAACCAACCAATAAAGAACTAAAAATCAACAGTGTGTAACCAATTAGCTGAGCCTTTACAGATTTAGATTCCCTGTCATTTTTTAAGCGCATAATGCACAAGGAGAGGAAGAGTACAATAATGATTAAAAAATAAAGTACATCCTTAGTGCTGATTAAGCCTTTAATCATGTCATCGGCCCTTCCAGATATAGATAGAAAATAAGTAAGGTCGCGAACAAAATCTATCCCCTGTCCCACAGATCCGATAAAGCGCAGTGCCGCAAAGACGGCAAGTGTACTAATTGCCGCAACAACCTGGTAAGAAGTTAAACTAGACATAAACAGTCCGATGGCTGCATAAGTGCAAATGAGCAGAAACAAGCCAATTAAGCCAGAGATGATCAATTTAACATCGGGGTCTTTAATGATCAGGACTCCGGCTATCGAATAAATAAGTAAAACCGCTACCATCAACAAACCATATACAACCATAGCCAGGTATTTGCCGATAATGATTTCCTTTATTTTTACTGGCGAAGACAAGAGCAATTTGATGGAACCACTGCTAATTTCGCGGCTCATCAACCCCATGGTAAGCAAGGGAATGTATAAGTATAAGTTTTGCTGTACCGTATCAAACAAGCCATTTAAACCCGGAAAAAGTGAAAATGTAAGTTTACTTACAGGTATCCCCATAGAAAGTGCTTCCTGAAAGCTTCCAAACATGGAGAGGAAACTCATGCCACTTTGAACCATAAATATGGCCAACGCCAGCCATGCTACAGGCGAATAAAACAAGGAGTTAAGCTCTAATTTAGCTATTTTTAATATTCTGGTCATGTGATGTGTTGTGTAATGATTTGTTAGAAAGCTGTGCAAAAATCTCGTCGAGGGAACTTCTTTCCAGTGTAATTTCCGTCAGTTGCCAGTTTTGCTGTACACTGTGCTTAATGATATCGGCAGAAATTGTTGAAGAAGCAGCAAACCTCAACCGAAAACTTACATCGCTTAGCTGCTCTGCCATCGTGATCCCCGGCAGGTTTGCTAGTTCAGCTAACGCGGGAGGCATATTCATAGCAACGAGCATAGAATCAGGCAGGATATAGTTGTTAAACGCCTCCATTGAATCGGAGAATACCATCCTGCCTCCTTCAATCATTTTGATGTCTTTGCAAGTGGACTGAACTTCTGACAGCATATGTGTAGAAAAGATCACCGATCTTTCTTCTGCAATCTCCTTAATCAACTTACGAACTTCCAGAATTTGATTGGGATCAAGCCCATTTGTAGGCTCGTCTAAAACTACCAGTTTGGGATTATGGATAATGGCTTGTGCAATGCCCACGCGCTGGCGGTAACCTCCTGAAAGGTTCTGGATTAGTCTTTTACTAAAATGACTGATGCCGCATTTCTCTTTAGCTTCTGTAACCGCAGATTTTACTTTATTTTTTGGAATGTTCCTGATAAAGGCACAAAAAATCAGGTATTCATCTACAGTTAAATCCAGGTGCAAGGGCGCATGCTGGGGCAAAAAACCTATCAGGCTTTTCGCAGCTTCAGGCTCTGCCCTCAGGTCAATTCCGTCGATGTAGACTTTTCCTTCTGTTTGGCTGAGTACCCCACAAAGGATATTCATGGTGGTGGATTTCCCGGCACCATTGGAACCTAACAAACCCAATATGCCTTTTTCTTCTATTGCGAAATTAATATCGCGAATGGCCCAGTCATTACTGTAGCGATGCGATAGATGTTCTACCCTGACAAGTTCTTTTTTCAATTTATTTACTTAGTTTCTGGTTACAGTTGTTAGCATCACCGATGCGTATGAGTGTAAGACAAGAAGCTGCTGCTGCGGTAGTAAATAAAAATCTAATTTTTATGGATGATGATGGAGAACGACATAAGAAGCCAGAAAAAGTACCAGGCCTAATTTCTTCCGAAGAATTTTTAAAGCGTAGCCCATTTGCTTTTTCACTGTAAGTTCGGACGTACCCATTATTTCGGCTATTTCTTTGTTGCTCAAGTGTTTTTTACGGCTCAGTTCAAATACTTCCCGCATCCTGTCGGGCAAATTTGCAATCTCCTTATCTATTAAAGCCTGCAACATATTTTCACGAACCCTGTGATCTGTAATAACAGGTGCTGTCTGGCTGAATTTGACTATAGAATCAATGTATTTATCCCGGACTATTTTATGAGCAACACTATTAAGAAACTGGTTGTTTATGCAGGTATACAGATAACCTGATAAATTACTACCGATGTTAATGGTTTCGCGTTTGGCCCAAATCATAGAAAAAACTTCTTGTACAAGGTCTTGTGTTTCCTCCTTATTACGGATTTTATTCCATGCGTGATGGTGGAGTAAAAATTTGTAGCGGTTATAGATTTCAGCAAAAGCATCACGATCCCCGGATTTTAATAAATCTACGAGTTGAAGATCGGAAAATTCACTATAATTACCCATGTTTGATTATACTACAAAGCGCAATATTATATAAATATATTGATTTCGGGCTTTTTAGTAAGAGCTTTACGCAGATAATTATAGTGAAGGGCAGGATATTTAAATATTTTTAGGATTATAAGTACCGTTATCCCGGTCATTCTTATAATTTAAAGCATCATTACCTTCAGCCGGCTCCCCTAAGTCATCTAGTGGCTTTTCTGCATTATCATTCCTCATTTCACTAATGCTCTTATTGCTGTCAATATTGGTTTCACGTTTATCCTCGCGTCCATGTATCACATGGCCTGTATGTGGGTCAAACCCTGGATCAACGTCAGCATTTTCAAATTCCTCGTTTTCGGGAATTGTATTTTCATTATTTTCCATGGCATTTGTTTTTTGATGTACCCTTAAAACAATACTGGAGTTTAATAGTTTCAGATTATTATTTGTTAGCAAAATTCAATAAATTTGAAGACATAACGTTATAACTCCATGGAACCCTCTACAGAACAACCATCCGATAAAAAGCTTGCCCTAATCAAATGGGTAAAACGCTTAGGAATATGGGGATTTCTGTTCTTCCTGCTCAAAGGCCTGGTATGGCTATATGTCATCTATTGGGGCTACAATAAAATTTAACAAATTTTAACAGTATTCGGTTCTATTGCGCTTGCACGAAGCTAAAGGTTTCTCTAATTTTCGCCTCCAAAAGAAAAATTCCAAATGGAACAAGTAAATAACGTAACAGACATCAGGGCACTTAACGATAAAATACAACAAGAGAGTGCATTTATTGACCTCCTGTTTATGGAGATGGATAAAGTTATTGTGGGACAGCGCTACATGGTAGAGCGGCTGATGATAGGTCTGCTTGCAGACGGCCACATCTTGCTTGAAGGTGTACCTGGACTAGCTAAAACACTAGCCATCAACACCCTTTCTAAATGTATTGATGCCGGCTTTAGCAGAATTCAGTTTACACCCGATCTGTTGCCGGCAGATTTGCTGGGCACCATGATCTATAACCAGAAAAAAGAAGAGTTTGTGGTCCGAAAAGGCCCTTTGTTTTCCAACTTCATTCTTGCCGATGAGATTAACCGTGCGCCAGCCAAAGTACAAAGTGCCTTGCTGGAAGCGATGCAGGAACGTCAGGTAACCATTGGCGACCATACCTTTCCATTGCCTACTCCTTTTTTAGTACTGGCTACCCAAAACCCAATTGAACAGGAAGGTACTTATCCACTGCCAGAAGCACAGGTAGACCGTTTTATGCTCAAAGTAATTATCGGCTATCCGAAAAAGGAAGACGAAAAAATGATCATGCGGGCTAATATTGCTCCTCAGGGCATGCCAAAAGTAAATACCATTTTGCACCCGGATGACATCATCAGGGGCAGAAAGATTGTACGAGAGGTGTACATGGATGAGAAAATTGAGCAATATATCATCGATATTGTGTTTGCCACCCGCTTCCCTGAACAATATAAACTGGCAGATTATAAAAACCTGGTAAATTTTGGCGCTTCGCCAAGAGCAAGTATAAATTTAGCCCTGGCCGCTAAAGCATATGCCTTTATAAAACGCAGGGGTTATGTGATTCCGGAAGATGTACGTGCCGTTTGTCATGATGTGCTTAGGCACCGCATTGGGCTGACCTACGAGGCAGAAGCAGAAAACATTAGCACAGAGGATATCATTACCGGAATATTAAATGCAGTAGAAGTTCCTTAATCATGGACACCAAAGAGCTGTTAAAAAAAGTCAGGAAGATTGAAATCAAAACCAGGGGGCTTAGTAACCAGATTTTCTCTGGTGAGTACCATTCTGCATTCAAAGGCCGCGGTATGGCCTTTAACGAAGTAAGGGAATATCAGGTTGGCGATGAAATCCGCACCATAGACTGGAACGTAACCGCACGTTTCAACCATCCTTATGTAAAGGTATTTGAAGAAGAGCGCGAAATGACGGTGATGCTGTTGGTAGATGTAAGCGGTTCTAAAAATTTTGGAACGCAAACACAGCTTAAGCAGGAACTGGCCACGGAGCTTTGTGCGGTACTCGCCTTTTCGGCCATACAAAACAATGATAAGGTAGGCGTGCTGTTCTTTAGCGATCAGGTAGAAAAGTTTATCCCCCCTAAAAAAGGGAGAAGCCATATTTTGATGATTATCCGTGAACTAATTGATTTTAAACCGCAGCGTAAGGGAACAAACGTGGCCGAAGCACTAAGGTATTTTACCAGTGCCATTAAAAAAAGATGTACGGCTTTTATCATCTCGGATTTTATGAGCGACACTTTCCTGAACGAGCTAAAAATTGCCAATCGAAAACATGACCTGATTGCCCTGCGTCTTTACGACATCCATGAAGAAGAATTCCCTGATCTTGGATTGATACCTGTAAAGGATGAAGAAAGTGGTGTTATGGAATGGATTGATACCGGCGATGCTAAGGTTAGAAGCCTGTTCAGGGCTGCCGCACTAGAACGCAATGGGAGACTTGCAGACCAGTTTAAGAAGTCTGGCGTAGACTTTACCGGAATTGGAACCCATCAATCCTATGTAAAGCCTTTAATGGCATTATTTAAAAAACGTGAGCGCAAGCGATGAAGTATTTAAAAATAAGTTTATTTACAGGATTAGCACTTTTATGCTTTAATAGTAAAGCACAGGATGTAAAGGTTGAAGCCAAACTGGAACGGTCATCTATGATGATGGGCGACCAGACCACTTTACGCTTAACTGCTACCATCCCTGCCAACAGCAAAATAGATTTCCCTGTGCTGTCAGACACCCTGTCTGCAAAGGTGCAGATTGTAAAATTAGGTAACACCGATACCATAAAAAATCCAGCTAGTCCGGATTTAATCAGCATCAACAGGCAATATATCATTACCTCCTTTGATACAGGATTGCAAATGATCCCATCATTTACCTTTACAACTTCTACCGGCACTTTTAACACCAATGCACTTCCACTACAGGTCAATGCAGTAAAGGTGGATACCTCCAAGGGTGTGTATGATATCAAAGAACCATTGGCTGTAAAGTATAACTGGGTGGACTGGATTAAAGATCACATTATGGCCATTGAGCTTTCGGCATTAGGGCTTTTACTGGTTATTGGTTTAATATGGCTGCTGGCTAAAAGAAAAAAATCAAAACCGGTAGTAAATGCACCTGCAAAGCCCTTAATTCCAATCCACCAATTGGCTTTACAGAAATTGCAGGAACTAAAACAAAGTCAGCTATGGCAACAGAACGAAATGAAACTGTACCACAGTAGCCTGACAGACATTTTGAGGGAATACCTTGAAAAACGCTATCAGATCAATGCGCTGGAGCAAACAACCGAAGAAATCTTCAAAAGCCTCAGAAACAAAGATATTAGCGATGATGACAGGAAAAATTTAAAAGAATTGTTAGTGCTGGCAGATTTGGTAAAGTTTGCTAAAGAAAAGCCGTTGAGCACAGAGAACGAACAAAGTATGGAATCTGCCATTAACTTTATAAAAAACACCAGGCAGATAGAGACAGTTACTGAAAATAAAAAACAGCAATGAGTTGGTTTAAAGGAATAACATTTGCCCAACCAGTTTTTTTCTGGTTATTGCTTTTAATTCCATTGGTTGTACTTTGGTACATCAAGCGTCAAAATAAGTTACAGGGCACACTTGGCGTTTCGGCAATTAAAGGGTTTTCTGCCGCGGCAGCTAAAAATAAAAACCGCTTTTTTGCTAAACATGCTGGCCTCCGTCATTATGCCATTGTATTGAGGGTGCTTGCCTTAATCATGATCATTGTTGCATTGGCCAGGCCACAATCTGCCTTAAGCTGGCAAAACAGCACGACAGAAGGAATAGATATTGTGATTGCGACTGATATTTCAGGAAGTATGCTTTCAGAGGATTTAAAACCCAACCGCCTCGAAGCCGGTAAAGAGATTGCAATTGATTTTATTAAAGACCGGCCAGACGACCGGATTGGATTGGTGGTATTTAGTGGTGAAAGCTTTACCCAATGTCCGCTTACGATAGACCATGACGTGCTCATTAACCTGTTTAAAGGAATTAGCAACGGGATGATTACCGACGGTACGGCAATTGGGATGGGCCTTGCTACAGCAGTAAGCCGACTTAAAGAAAGTGATGCAAAAAGTAAGGTAGTCATTTTGCTAACTGACGGATCTAATACAACCGGTTCTATACCTCCTGCTACGGCAGCAGAAATTGCCAAACAAATGAAGGTAAGGGTATATACAGTAGGCGTAGGCACTAAAGGCTTTGCCCCCTACCCGGTTAAAACTCCCTTTGGCATCCAATACCAGCAGGTGCCTGTTACCATTGATGAACCTACCCTTACCAATATTGCTAAAATTACCGGAGGTAAGTATTTCAGGGCCACCAATAACCAAAAGCTAAAAGAGATCTATACGCAGATTGACAACCTGGAAAAGGCAAAGATTGCGGTAACGCAGTACCACAAAAAAACCGAGCGCTTTTTCCCTTTGGCATTGCTGGCGCTATTTTTACTGTTGCTGGAATTTCTATTAAAAAACACTGTATTTAAAGGGGCATTGACATAAAATGATACGTTTTGCAGACATACAAATATTATGGGGCTTACTGGGTATTCCTGTTTTAATCCTCTTATTTTTTTTCATCACCAGATGGAAACATAAAGCCCTGGCACGTTTAGGCAATGCCCATACCGTAAAGCGCCTGATGCCCGAAGTTTCATTTTCCCGCCCTATCTGGAAATTTGTCCTTTTTGTACTGGCCTATGCATTTTTGATTGTGGCCATTGCAGATCCGCAGATAGGTACTAAAACTGAAGAAGGCAAGCGAAGCGGATCGGATGTACTGGTTTTACTGGATGTATCAAACAGTATGCTGGCAGCTGATCTTTCTCCAAACAGACTGGAGAATGCTAAACGTGCCATTTCTCAAATGATAGACAGTATGCATAACGACAGGATTGGCATCGTCATTTTTGCAGGTCAGGCTTATGTTCAACTCCCCATTACTACAGACTATGCTGCTGCTAAACTGTTTCTCAACAATATCAGCACAGACATTGTTCCAACACAAGGAACGGCCATTGGTGCTGCCATAGAAATGGGACTGGAGACCTTTGAGCAGGTTACCGGAAAAAGCAAAGCCATGATTATCATGACAGATGGCGAAAATCATGAAGACGATGCTGTGGCTGCTGCCAAAACTGCCAGTGCTAAGGGTATAGAAATCCATGTGATTGGCGAAGGTTCTCCTGAAGGTGCTCCTGTACCGGTTTACAAAAACGGACAACCCGTAGGCTTTCATACCGACGAACAAGGAAAAACCGTCTTGAGTAAATTGAATGAAGAAATGTGTAAGGAAATTGCAACAGCAGGAAATGGAGCATACGTAAGATCTTCTAATGCCAATAGCGGCTTAGGTTTGATTATGAACGAAGTGGCCAAAATGGAAAAGAAGACCTATGAAAGCAAAGTATTTAAAAACTACGAAGACAGGTTCCAGATCTTTCTGGGCATTACCCTGGCCCTGCTGTTATTGGAATTCTTCATCTCTAACAGAAAATACATTAGCCAGGAAAGAAAATCTAAATTGTGGGAGCTATTTGAGGTACGTAAATCATGAAAAAGACAATTATCATTGCGGCTTTGCTGCTGCATGCCGGCATACTCTTAGCACAAAAAGAAAAGGGAGATATTCATAAAGGGAACCAGCTGTACAAGGAACAGAAATATAAGGAAGCTGAAGCCAGCTACCGAAAGTCTGTAACGAAAGCGAGCCAATCGCTGGAAGGCAATTTTAACCTTGGAGATGCCTTATACAAACAGAAAAACTTTAAAGATGCAGCACAGAAGTTTACGGAACTTGCCGAATCGGCTACTCGTCCTGATGTAAAAGCCAAAGCCTATCATAACCTTGGAAATGCCCTGCTGGAAGATAAAAAGCTACAGGAAAGCGTAGATGCTTATAAGAAATCTTTGATGAACAACCCAAAAGATGAGCAAACCAGGTACAACCTTGCTTATGCCATGGAAAAGCTGAAACAGCAGCAACAGCAGGATAAGAAAAACGAAAAGAACAAGGACAAAAACAAGGACGATAAGAGCAAGGACAATAAGAACCAGGAGCAAAAGGATAAGGACGATAAGAATAAAGACAAAAAGGACAAAGACGGCAAGGACAAAGATCAACAGAATAAAGATCAAAAAGGACAGCAGCCGCAACCTGACAAATTATCAAAGGAAGATGCCGAGCGCATGTTGCAAGCCTTAAACAATGAGGAAAAAAACACACAGGACAAACTCAAAAATAAGAAGGCAAAAGGGACTAAAGCAAGAATTGTTAAGGACTGGTAACCGCATTACAGAATGAAGAAGACACCATATATTTTAGTCCTATTGATGTTGTGGTCAGTGACTTTACTGGCTCAAAACATAAAATTTACGGCATCACTGAGCCAAAACACTGTTGGTACGGGAGAAGCATTTGAACTCAGTTTTAGCGTTAACGGCAATATAGAATCTTTTAATCCACCAGATCTTTCCATATTTCGTGTACTGGGCGGCCCTAATCAGAGTTCAAGCATGACTTCTATCAACGGGAATACCACGATGTCTATGTCTCTTGGATACGATTTAATGGCTGTTAAAGAGGGCGAATACACCATTGGCGCAGCAACGATTACAGCCAACGGAAAAACTTACCGGTCAAATCCCCTAAAAATAAAGGTAGTTAAAGGCAGAGCGGTACAACAACAGCAAAATGGCTCTTCCTCTAATTCTGCGCAACAGCAGGATGTGGCGCCTGGAAATCCGGCAAACCTTGCAAAAAGTCTGTTTATAAGGGCCATTCCAGACAAAACATCCGTTTATCAGGGAGAGCAAATTTCTGTTACCTATAAACTATATACCAATGTGTCTCTGGTAGATATGCAACCAGATAAACTACCTGAATTTAATGGGTTCTGGAGTCAGGAGATCAAAAATAACAATCCAAATATTGAATGGGCAACTGAGGTATACAAAGGCGTATCCTATCATACAGGGATCATCAAGCAGATTATCCTTTTCCCTGAACATGCAGGTAACCTTGCCCTTGATCCATTGGGTGCCACCTTTTCTGTAAGACAAGCCGTTCCTTCCAACGATCCCTTCGAGCAGCTTTTTGGAGGCGGTTCTTTTAAAGACAGCAAGTATAAGGTTAAAAGCGCACAGGTTACCATTCGCGTAAAACCACTCCCAATGGCGGGTAAACCAGCAGGATTTCAAGGTGCAGTGGGTGATTTCTCGTTGGGCACCGTTGTAGATAAGGATGTTTTAAAAGCCAATGAATCTTTAAATTATACCATCAAAATATCCGGTTCCGGAAACCTCAAACTACTTCCAAATTTAACGGTTGATTTCCCTGAAGGATTTGAAAAATACGACCCAAAAATCACAGATAAAATTACAGAAAGCGTAAACGGTGTTTCGGGAAGCAGAGATTATACTTTCCTGACCATTCCACGAAAGGAAGGAAAATATACAATTCCAGCTTATAAATTCTCCTACTTTAACCCTGCAACAGGTCAGTATCATACCCTTATTTCCGGCACTTTTCCGGTTACCGTAAATAAAGGCGATGTAAGTGCAGAGAGCAAGGTCTTTACTTCGGGAAACAAAAAAGACGGCAACATGCTTGATGGAGATGAAATAGACATTCAGTCTACCCAAAATCATTTTAGCACTGCTATGAAGGCCCTTTTTGGAACCGTATGGTTATACATTATTCTTGTAGTAGCAGTAAGCTCCTGGTTCGGTTACCGGTACTACCGCAACTGGAACTTAGCACGTAACATTGATCCCGAAGCCATTAAAAAAAGAAATGCCAATAAACTGGCGGCAAAATATTTAGCACAGGCAAAAACAGAGCTTCAAAAAGCAGATAGAATAGCCTTTTATGAAGCCATTTATAAAGGAATCTATGGATACCTGAGCCATAAACTAAGTATTGCCGTATCAGACCTAAACCATCATAATATTGTGAGCAGGCTTCGTGATACGAAACTGAACGAAAATACCATCAATGAGCTATTGAAAACTTTAGAAATGTGCGAAATGGCCCGCTATGCACCGGTATCTTCGTCCTCAGAACCTGAAGTATTTGAAAAGGCAAAAAACAACATCGCAGATATAGAAGCTCATTTCAAGGGGCAATAGCAAAAAAGGACAATTTACTTAAATATGCTTTGTGCTTTTTTAATGGTTTTCTCCAAGTCTATTCCCTTACCCAATACACCTTTAAACAAATCTCCGGTTTCTTTCAACCTGTCAACAGCATTTAAAATCGTAAAATCTTTCATTTTCAAACCAGCTTTAACTTCATCCCAATGCAAAGGCATAGAAACGGTAGCACCTGGTTTTGGTCTTAATGAATAAGGACCGGCAATGGTAGCGCCCGGCCGGTTTTGTAAAAAATCAAGATACATCTTCCCTTTTCGATTGCTTATCATCCGTTCCAGCGTGGTAAACTTTGGAATTTGCTGATGCACTATTTTAACCAGGATCCGGGCAAACAATTGCGACTGCTCATAATCATATTTTGCCGCCAGGGGGATATAAATATGCATTCCGGTTGAACCTGAAGTCTTGCAGTAACCTGGGATATCCAGTTCATCTAAAACCTTTTTTACCTCTTGCGCAGCAGTAATCACCTGATCAAAAGTATTTTTATCAGGATCAAGATCAATTACGCAATAATCAGGATGTTCTGGTGAAGAAATCCTGCTAAACCAGGGGTTCATTTCAATGCAGCCCAGCGTAGCCATCCAAAGTAAAGTAGCTTCATCCTGGCCTACAAGATATTCTTTATGCTCGCCATCTCCATTTTCATAAGGAAAAGTTTTGGCCCAATCCGGCGCTTTACCCCGCACATCTTTCTGATAAAAGCTCTTGGCATGGATACCACCAGGAAACCGGTTTAATGACATGGGCCGATCTTTTAAATAAGGCAAGATATAATCTGCCACCTGATAATAGTAATTGAACATTTCTCTTTTCTCAATTTGATCTTCCGGCCAGTACAATTTACTCAAGTGCGTAAACTTAAGCTCATGCCCTTTTACTTTCCGCACCTGGGTTTCATCCTTAGGATTAAGCAAAGTTTTACGGGACTTTCCCTTCGGAGGAACTATAGCTGTATCATGTTCTGAAACATCTGCCTCCTCAACTATCCGATCTGTAGCAACTGCGACTTCCTTAACAATATCTTTAGCCTTTTTGTCAATCCTCATACCTTGAAACGATGGATGACGGAAAACGCCATCGCTGGTAACCTCACTAAAAGCAACCTCACAAACCAGTTCAGGTTTTAACCAGGTAGCTTTGGCATGAGGAGGATTGGGTCTGAAACGCGAAGGTTTGTTGTAATCCGGTTCTTCATCAAAGGCACTTTTTTTTAGGATAAGGGGTTGGAACTGCTGCATCAGCTCTTTCTGCATTTCATCGTTAAAACCTGTACCCACTTTTCCAACATACTTAAACTTGCCCTGATCAAATACGCCAAGCAACAGGGAGCTGAACAATTTGGACGAATCTTTATTGAGCGTATAGCCTCCTATCACAACCTCCTGGCGTTTGCCAACTTTTATTTTAAGCCATTCTTTGCTTCTGGCACCGGCAGAATAGGTACTGCTAGCCTTCTTGGCAATAATACCCTCCAAACCAATTCTTTTAGATGCGTTATAGAAATCTATTCCATTTGCTTCAAATACCTTACTCATCCTAATTTGATCGTCGCCTTCAGGTAGAACATCCTTTAAAATAGCTTGGCGCTGTGCCAGGGGCAATTCTGTAAGGTCCATACCATTATACCAAAGCAGGTCAAAAATATAATAAACCAAGTCGCCATCATCTTCACTTCGCCAGTTTTGCAGCTTAGCAAAATTGCTGATCCCCTTATCGTTTATCACCACAATTTCGCCATCCACTACCGCATTAATTTTCCATTGTTGAAGGGCTTTATAAATGGGGTAAAACTTATCATTGAAAGATTTGTAATTCCTGGACAGCAGTTCTACATTACCTTCATTTATAAAACCGAGGGCACGGTAGCCATCCCATTTCACTTCATATATCCAGTCCGGGTCGTCAAAAGGCTCATCTACCAATGTAGCCAGCATAGGCTTAATACCAACAGGTATTTTAGCCTTTTTCCCGTCCCGTAAATAATCGGTTTGGGTACTGTGCCAAACCTGATCACTTGTTTTCTCCACCTGCTCAACCGTCTTTTTAGACAATACAGATTTGTCTTTTTTTGTAATGTCATTTTCAGAGGCATACTTATCTTTATGTTTGATCAGTAACCATCCATTTTCGCCCATACCTTTGGTCTTAACCAGCGCAAACTCCCCTTTTACTTTATGTCCATGGAGTACAATCTTCAATGACCCCTCTTCCAATTGTGTAAGTAAATGTTTTTCCTGTGCCTTTTTACCTTTAATTTTTTCAATCGGCTCATAAGTCCCTTCATCCCACACAATAACGGTTCCCCCTCCGTATTCTCCCTTTGGGATCAAGCCCTCAAAGGTTCTGTAATCGTAAGGATGATCTTCTACCATCATGGCCAATCGTTTGGTTTTCGGATCTGTAGAAGGACCCTTTGGCACCGCCCAGCTTTTGAGCACGCCTTCCATTTCAAGCCTGAAATCGTAATGTAAATGTGAGGCTGCATGCTTTTGAATCACAAAAGTTAATGCTGAACCAGCCTTAACAGTTTTTCCTTTAGCCTTGCTTTTAGCCTTTTCACCCGCAGGTTCTGATGTTTTACTAAAATCACGTTTTTTTATATATTTCTCCAGACTCATGATTTACCTGTTTAAATATGGTGTTAACAGTTGCCCTGTATAAATGTTTAGCAAAGCCTTTAAACCGCCATAAATAGCTATATTGGCCCTTGCTAACCAAATAATCCAAAATATGTTCAAAAAAGTTTTAGCCATACTTACAGTTTGTATCCTTTTTACAGTAAACCTGAAAGCGAAATACCCTTTACCAGCTCTTCAAAAGGAATTTAACATTAAAGCTTACGGTGCTATCGGAGATGGAAAGACAGACAATGCCCAGGCCATACAGAAAGCCATTGACGCCGCATCAAATTCTGGTGGTGGAAAGGTAATTGTCCCTGCAGGTGCAGTATTTTTAACCGGCCCTTTTAACTTGAAATCTAATATTGAATTTAATGTTGAGGTAAATGCGAAAGTACTGGCTAATCCAAATGAGAAAGTTTACACCAAAAGTGCCTTCAGGGAAAACAAAGGTGAAGGTACAATCTGGATTGGAGGAGAAAACCTGATCAATGTTACCATTAGCGGAGGAGGAACTATTGATGGCAATGGCATTTCCTTTATGGGTGCGGAGCTGGAGGATTCATACGTACTAAAACCGTTTACTGTTGTAGATCCACGCCCGCATCTCTTAACGATAGTTGGCGGTAAAAACATCAGGATTCGTGACTTAAGCATCGTTAACTCCGCTTACTGGACCATTCATTTAATTGGATGCAATGATGTAACCATTGATAACATTACACTTCTAAATAGCCTTAAAGTTAGAAACAGCGATGGCATAGACCTTGATCACAGCAAAAATGTGCGCATCAGCAATTGTTATATCGAATCAGGTGATGATTGTATCTGTCTCAAAAACAGACGAGAATATGAAGAATTTGGTACTTGTGAAAATATTACCGTAAATAACTGCACCATGACCTCACGCTCTTGTGCCATTAAAATAGGTTCTGAGAACATGGACAAAATTAGCCAGGTGCTGATCAATAACTGCATCATTAAAAAAAGTAACCGCGGTATTGGTATTCAGAACAGAGATGAGGGAACCGTATCTGATGTGATCTTCTCTAACATTATTATAGAGTCTCATTTGTTTTCTGATGTATGGTGGGGCAAATCAGAGCCGATATATGTTACTTCTTATGCCCGTGCAAAAGGCAATAACAAGGACGCAGGCTGGCGTTTTCCGAAAGGGGCAACCGAAGGCCGCGCAGGTGCCGTAAAAAACATCTTTTTCAGCAACATCAAATGCAGCAGTGAAAATGGCATTTACGTAGGCGGCGAAAGTCCGGAGCTTGTGTCTGGAATTACATTTGACCAGGTAGATCTCTTCATTGATAAAACAACAAACATCTCTGGAGGCTTCTTTGACCGCCGTCCCTCTAATGTAGAAGGTTTACCAAAAGCCAATGTCTCTGCGTTCTATATTGATAAGGCCAATGATGTACTCATTCGCAACAGCAGCATAAAATGGGGAACGCAGCTTCCTGATTATTTTGGCCACGCGGTGGAAATACATCAATCAGGAAGCGTAAAAGTAATTGGACTGGAAGGTACTTCGGCATTTCCCAAAAAGATGGATGCGGTAAAAGATTACCATTAGCTTAGGCTAACGGGTAATCTTTTAACATTTATTCACTAATTCCTTTAAAAACAAGGTCTGCTTCAATTTGAAATCCGGGCAACACCACAGAAACCAACATCCCTTTTCCAGTAATAGGGCGCTGTGCTTCAAATACGCCGGCCTCGTTTAAAACGTATTGCAAAAGAATTCTTTCTGCGGGCACCACTACCCAATACTCCCTCACGCCAGATTCTTCATACACATCGTATTTATTTAGCATTTCTTTGGCATTATTACCGGGAGATAAAATCTCAACCATAATATCCGGAGCGCCAATGCAGCCTTTTTCATCCAGCTTATTTTGATCGCATACCACACATATGTCTGGCTGCACTACGGTAAAAACCTTTGAATCCGGATTGTACCTATTAGCCAACCTCACATCAAAAGGAGCGATATATACTTCGCAGGGATGTTTTTCAAGGTAATTATATAATTTACTAAATATATGCCCGCAAATCTTCTGGTGGTTGCGGTTCGGGGCACTCATGGCAAAAATCTTCCCTTTTATAAGCTCCAGGCGTTCGTCAATTTCCCATTTCAAATACTGTGCATAGCTATAGGTTCCGGAAAGGTCAATCTCCTCCACTTTACTAATAACCGGATCTTCAATATTGTATTTTTTTTCTTCCAATTTATCATCTTCCATATCGCCATAAGTTAATACAACAAATATATAGTTAACTCATCATTTTTTTAAACATTTGTTTTGCGAAAAATCTTCAATAAATTAGATATTCCATACAATAAATTACAAAACTACACTTTAAACGTTGAGCAGGGCTGATAATTCCACTAATTAACTGATAGTATTGAAGTTCCGAATAGTCACAAAAGCGTAAAACCGAAGGACATATGCTGACATTCGTTTACAAATACGTATATTTGTTTTAGAAATAAGACGAAATACTTAAACAATTTATTTGAAGATAACTTACCTAATCAACGTATCACCACACAGAGTTAAATACATTCTATGAGAAAATACATTTTAGGCGGAGCTGGTATTGTTCTAATCACCCTTTCGCTTTTTACCATGAGCTGGAAATCTCCAGTAGAAACCAGCCCGGTTGTACGCACTGCATCGGAAGATTCTTTGTATAACAAATACGTAAAGGACCTTTATGATTCAGTAAAACTGGCCACAACCGGATTGAGCAGAACTGTTTTTGAAAAAGCAATAACCGGCTATTACAACCTTAAAATAACCGGAAAAGTAAGTAATGCAAAATCCATTCTCAGCATTGCGGATATGGACCAGCTCAGCAGTTCAAAACGTCTTTGGATTATTGATTTGGATAAAAAAGAATTGCTTCTTAATACCTGGGTTGCTCATGGACAACATAGCGGAGACGATAAAGCTACTCGTTTTTCCAACACCAATGATTCTTTTCAAAGCAGTTTAGGCTTTTATGTAACCGGAGAAATTTATACCGGTAAACATGGAAGATCACTTAAACTGGATGGCATGGACAATGGCTATAACGATAATGCACGTAGGCGCTCAATAGTGGTTCACGGTGCTGCTTATGTAAGCCAGGGTACCATTAACGCATTAGGCAGGCTGGGTCGCAGTCAGGGTTGCCCTGCGGTTGCGCCCGAACTTGCCAATGAAGTCATCAATACTATTGAAGGTAAGACTGTACTGTTCATCAACAGCAGCGATCAACGATATACCTCTAAGTTTTTAGACGAGCACAAAGCTGCAGATCTAGCTGGTATTTACCCAGAAAAAATCAGTACAGCGCTAATCGCTTCCGGAACTTAGTTTTTGATCCGGTTTAACCTTTGCAGGTAACTATCCAAAACGATATCAAGACCATACACGTCCTTACGGAACTGTATGGTCCCTTTTTCATCTGCCCAGCTTGTAAAATAGGATAAGTAAACCGGTACCTGCGGTTTCAAAGAAATATCTTTGGCTTCGGGTGTCTCTGCACTCATTTCCTTTTTAATGGTTTCAAACTTTGACCCGTCGCCAAACAAAGCATGCGCAAGATCAAGCGGTTTTTCTACCCTTACACAACCATGGCTTACGGCACGCATGGATTGGTTAAAGGCCTCTTTTGCAGGTGTATCATGAAGGTAAACGCTCAGGTCATTTTTAAAAAGAAACTTTATCTTGCCCAATGAGTTATCGTCACCAGGGCGCTGTTTAAAACTATATATTTTACCTGCGCCAGCGGCGCTAAAATCTATTGTCTCCGGATCTTCTATTTTCTGTCCATCCTTATATACATCTATATTCTTGTTGTCCAGATAATAACGGTCGGCAGCCGCATATTTGGTAATTTCATTCGTAGCAATACTTTCCGGAATATTCCAAACCGGATTTACCTGCACACTATGGATCATACTATTCAGCTGTGGTGTTTCCCTGGAAAAAGGACGGTCTTTGTTTAAACCTGTTTCATCATATTCTTTTAATTCCGGATTTAAACCCTTGTTGCGGCCCTCTCCTACACAAACTTTCATATTCAATACAGATTTACCTTTTTCCATCACATCCAACCTATAATCAGCAATATTTACCAATACATACTTATCCTGCGAGGGCTTATTCTTCCATCTTAAACGTTCAAGGTTAACCTGTAAAATCCTGCTTGTTTCCTCTTTAGTCATCCCTGCCGCAGTAACTCCACTTTGCAGTGCTTTCTGTAGTGCAAGATATTGCCCATCCTTAGGCTGAATGCTATCCAGAAAACCGCGTACATCCCGTACCGCAAACACATGCATCATACTGGCACTATCCGGCCTTTTAGTTTCTGTATAATAATTGGCGTAAATTTTTCTCGGACTCAATATCCCAAACTGCAATGCATTGGTATAGTTAATTAAGGAATTGGCCAGCATCATTTCCAGGTCGGCTAAATCCTGATAGGCTTCTTCTTTAGTCTTTATGGCTTTTTTATCATAAAACTTTGACATTAAAGCTGCAATGGCAGAAGCATGAAAAATATCTGGGCTAAGACCATGCTCGGCAGATTTATTTAAATACTCGGGAATTACCTTTAATACCCCTTTAGGTAAATGCTGCAAGATTAAAATCGGCTCATAATCTTTGGATGCATAAAAACCCGTAATCAGCTTTGGATTGCTCAGCTGTGCCCTTTTCGCTTCCAGGTTCTTTTTCATCACCAATGCAAATGTATCTGCATCCAGATTTTTGAATACCTTATTTCGGGTTTCCGTAAATAGCACTTTGGAGATGTCTGAACGTTCTTTCTTTTTACATGAAAAAATAGTTAGACTAAGCATCACAAAAAATAAAAAGTAGTACGCTATAAGAGAGACAGACCGCTGGTTTAATTTTATCATAGCCATCAAATACTAAAAATGATGCCACAATTAGTAGCTTTGCGCCTTAATATTGAAATATGATGCATAGAAGAGTTGTAGTTACCGGTATTGGAGCGCTTACCCCGATTGGAAACGACAGGGAGACATTCTGGAACAATGCGCTTGCAGGTGTAAGCGGTGCTGCTAAGATTACCAGGTTTGACGCCACCCTATTTAAAACTCAATTTGCCTGTGAGCTTAAGGACTTTGATGTTACAAAGCATTTGGACAGGGCAGATTTAAAAAGAACGGATTTATACACACAATACGCGCTGGTTGCCAGCGATGAGGCGATCAAAGATGCCGGTTTCGACCTAAAGACCATGGACCCTTTTGACGTGGGTGTGATCTGGGGATCGGCCCAGGGCGGAATGGATACCTACGAGCAACAGGTAACTGAATTTGCACAGGGCAACGGACAACCCAGGTATAGCCCCTTCTTTGTTCCTAAATTTTTGGTTAACATGGCAGCAGGCTTAATTTCATTAAGAAATGGCTACATGGGCATCAATTATACCGCAGTCTCTGCATGTGCTACAGGGAATACGGCCATTATGGACGCCTTTAACTACATCCGCTGGGGCAAAGCCAATATCATCATCACCGGTGGTTCTGAAGCACCTATTTCTGCTGCTTCTATAGGCGGATTTACCGCAATGAAAGCCATGTCTAATTTAAACGACGAGCCGGGAGCTGCCTCAAGGCCCTTCGATGTAAACAGAGATGGATTTGTAATGGGCGAAGGTGCGGGTGCATTAGTATTGGAAGAATATGAACATGCCCTGGCCAGAGGTGCAAAGATCTATGCTGAAGTTGTTGGTGCGGCCATGACTGCTGATGCATACCACATGACCTCCACGCATCCTGAAGGATTAGGTGCGGCACAGGCTATGAAATTAGCGTTAAAGGAAGCTGGGTTAAGTATTGCCGATGTGGATTATTTAAATACGCATGCCACTTCAACACCTGTTGGTGATTTATCGGAAATTAAAGCGGTCACCAACCTTGTTGGTGATGAAAAAATAAAACTAAAAATCAGTGCTACAAAATCTATGACCGGTCACCTTTTAGGCGCTGCAGGCGCCATAGAGGCTATATTATGCTTATTGGCTATTCGGGATAAGGTCATTCCACCAACAATAAATACTACAGCACTGGATCCTGCCATTCCAGAAAATATTACCATTGTTACTGGATCTTCCCTACCTCTACAGGTTGATGTAGCAATGAGCAATACTTTCGGTTTCGGCGGTCACAATGCAACTATAGTTTTTAAAGCAGTATAAGGCCTTAGGCCTTATACATTTTTACATAATACTCATTTGCCATGCGTCCTGCTTCAAAATCTGGCATCACATCAGCAAATCCTTGTTTTACAATATCCAGCCATTGTGCTGGACTATTGTAATAGATGGGCAATACCCTGCTTTCAAAAGTATCCATTAAACTGGCATTTTCTTTTTGATCTTTCTCTTCTGTTGAAAACTGATCTGGCGCAGCAGGTATGATAAAACAGTTTTCGAGATCTTTGGCAAATTCAGGTACCCAGCCATCAGGCAGGGATAAATTTACAGATCCGTTCATGGCGGCCGTCATACCACTTGTTCCAGAAGCTTCACGGTACATGCGCGGGTTGTTTAGCCAAACATCCGATCCTTTCTTCAGCAATGCCGACAGCCCAAGTTCGTAACCCAGCAATACCGCACAATTTTTATAAGGTTTGGCCCTGCTGATAATCTGGTTAAACATATCTATCGCAGCAAAATCTTCCGGATAAGGTTTCCCCGCCCAAATTACCTGTACAGGATATTCTGCGTTCTCTATCAATTTAAGAAACCTATCCCAATCCTGCATCATCAAATCAGCACGTTTATACCCCGCAAAACGTCTCGCCCAAACAATAGTAAGTACATTTTCATCAAAAATCTTCCCGCATTGATCAGCCACAACTTTGAATAGTTCACGCTTCATCTCTTTTTTACGGATCAGTATAGCAGCATCATCTTTAGCCTGGATAGACTTGCCTATTTCCGGATCAACCCAGTATGTTGCATTTTGGGCATTTGTAATCGAGGTAATTTCACAAACCCCGGCATTGTGGCTCCACATCTCCCTGGCTACCTGGCCATGCAAGGCAGATACACCATTGGCTTTACGGGCAAACTTTAATGCAGCAAGCGTGTAATTGAACATATCGCCATCCATACCTAAAATATACTTTACCTCATGGTCCTGAAGATGATAGAAGAAGGACATTTCCTTTAACAATTCATACCGGTGCTCTTCATTCCCGGCCATTTCAGGAGTATGGGTAGTAAAGACCACTCTTTTTTTAACCTCCTCTAAACTTTTATGTTTGGCATACAAGTAAAAGTTCAGCGGAACGGCATGTCCCTCATTCATATGGTATACATCAGGCGTCATTTCCAGAATATCTAAAAGCATGGCACCACCAATGCCCAAAATAATACTTTGAGAAATCCGGGTCGTTTCATGTGGATCGTATAAGCGCTGCGTAATGGTCCTGGAGAGGTAATCATTTTCCGGGATATTTGTGCTCAATAAAAATAAAGGAGCAGAACCAAAAGTTTCTGGTTTTAACAAATAAGCCTTTACATGAACCTGGGCATCATGAACAGGCACTGTAAATACGATGCCTGTATCCAGCAGAAACGAATATTGTTTTTCTGTAAAACCCGGCTTCATCAAGGCCTTTTCATCCCTGGTTTGATCATAATATCCATATTCCCAAAGCATGCCTATCCCCAACAGATTTTGTTTAAGTTCATAAGCACTTCTCAAATGAGAACCAGCTAAAAATCCAAGGCCACCACTGTAAATTTTCAATGCCTGGTCAACAGCAAATTCCATAGAGAAATAAGCAACTGAAGTATCGTATTTTTGATCCGGTATATATCCGAATATGTCTTTCTTTGTTAGCATAGAGGTAAATATATAAGAAAGCACACCTGCAAAGAAGGAATATTTTAAAAAAAAGAGGTTTAAAACTCCAGGTACTTCCTAAACATTAATGCGATATCCTCTTCAATTACCGGCTTAGATACAAAATCATTCATGCCCACATCAAGGCACTTCTCCCGCTCACCCTTCACATTACCGGCAGTAAATGCGATAATTGGAATATCAGCGAAGCCCTCAAACTTTCTAATCCTTTGTGTGGCCTCATAACCATTCATATCAGGCATTTGTACATCCATTAAAATGATATCCGGGGTGTGCCGTTCACAAATTGCCACGCATTGAGAGCCATTATAAGCCTCATAAATAACAGCATTAGGGGCAATTCTATGAATGATGGTTTTAGACAAAAACATATTGATCGTATTATCCTCGGCAACCAGCACGTTAATCACACGTTCATCATTTTTTGTAAAATCAGGCACAATTGTAAGCCCCGGCTCTTGTTCTTTTTGATACAAGCGGGACAGTGCTCTGTACATTTCCTGCATTTTTATCGGCTTTACAAGACGCAAACTCACCTGAAGCTCGTCGCAGGCTTTAATTACCGTTTCATCGTCAGAAGAACTATAAAGCAGAACAATTGCCTGATCTTCTGCTGAAGGGAAAAAGCTTTTTCTGATTTTCTGAATGGTCTCCAGACCATCCATATAAGGCATATGGTAATCCATCAGGATCACATCATAGCGCTCTCCCTGGGCCAGAAGTTTTAGCGCTTCAAATCCATTGTTAGCTTCTGTAACCTGTATACTTTTTAACAAAAGCATCTGCCTCATAATCGTTCTGTTATTGTCGTTGTCGTCAACAATTAAAACTGTTTTAATCTTTTCAAGATTGTCCCAGGCTATAGGTACTCCCTGCTCAGATTTTAAAGCTACATCAAAAAAGAATATACTACCAGCCCCAGGACTACTGATGATCTGGAGTTTACTGCCCATTAGTTCCAGTAATTTATTAGAAATGGTAAGACCAAGCCCCGTTCCGCCATACTTCTTTGTGGTAGAACCATCCTCCTGTGCAAAAGCTTCAAAAATCTTCTGCTGTTTTTCTTGTTTAATGCCAATTCCGGTGTCCCGCACAGAAAAGCGAAAAACAACTTCAAGTTCATTCGGATCTGAAATACATTCCACCTTCAATTCAATTTCGCCCTGGCTAGTAAATTTTACCGCATTGCCCAACAGGTTAATCAGCACCTGTTTTAACCTTACCTCATCAGCCCAAATGAAACGAGGCAAATTGACCGGAATGTTCAAAAGCATTTCCAGGTTCTTGTGCTGAACCTGATAAGTGATAATATCTGCCGACTGGCCAGCAATCTCATACAAATCGCACCTTTCTATATCTAATTCGAGCTTACCAGCCTCTATTTTAGAAAAGTCAAGGATGTCATTAATGATACTTAATAATGCATTCGCAGACTGGTTTACGATACCTATATACTGCATTTGAACCACATTCAAATCTGTTTTGAGTACCAAATCTGTAAAACCAATTACTCCATTTAGTGGCGTTCGGATTTCGTGGCTCATGTTAGCGAGAAATTCCGATTTTGCAACACTAGCCATTTCTGCCTGCTCTTTTGCCTTTTGAAGGGCAATTTCTGCTAGCTTTTTTTCATTTATATCCTGGAATGCACCAAATATACATTTACACTTCCCATCTTCAAATTCAGGATTCCCGATGGAGCGCACCCAAATGACATTTCCTTTGGCCGTAATAAATTGCGCTTCCAGATCCCATGGGGTGCCATTTAGCAATGCCAGTTCAATTGCTTTCGCTATGGCGTTTCTATGCTCACCTTCCACGTAAAAATCGAGTCCAGTAGACAATTCAGGTTTATGATTTTCATCAACCTCATGAATCTGGTAGGTAAGTTTTGACCACATGATCTTATTATTCCCTATATCCCACTCCCAACCCCCAATTTTGGCTACCTGGTTGGTTTCTTCCAGCATATTCTTAGTTCGTTCCAGATCCCTTTCCAGTAAATACTTATCTGTAATGTCTATAGCATTTGCAATCACATAAGGATGTCCTTTAAAATCCCATTCAATGATATTATTGTACATCCATATCCGGATCCTTCCATCCTTTGTTACAGTGGTCATTAAACCACTTGAAGTTCCATTATTTTGAATCTCCTGTATGTAAGCCTCCATTAAATGCCGGTTGGCGGGCGGGATAATATCAAACAAACTCCTCTGTAACACCTCGTCCGTAGTGTAACCCAGAAGCCCGGCACCCGCAGCATTTACAGAAATGAAATTTCCTTCCAGATCATGCGTACACATTAGCCCCTGAGAATTCTCAAAAAATGACCTTAAACTATTTTCGCTTACCCGTAACTTCTCTTCCTGCATCTTTTCATGGCTAATATCTCTGGCTATGGCGAAAATATTACCCGTACCATTTTCTAAGGTAGCTGTCCATTGCAACACCTTATATTCACCACTTTTAGCCTGTAATCGCTGCACAAAATGAGTTAGATCGTTCCGGTCACTCAGCAGTTCCATCATACGGAACCTGGTATTCTCTATATCATCTGGATGAACCAAGTCTGTTAAAGCCTTATTCAGCAAAAATTCGTCATCCCAACCCAGCAGTCTAGAAAATGCAGGGTTGATTTTTTTAAATTTCCCATCTTCTCCAGCCACACAAATCAAATCGTTAGACAAATTAAATAAAGAACTAAAATACCGGGATTCTTGCTGCTGCCTTCTGTTTTTAATTAGCGCTACCGTTTGGTCAGTAAGTATTTTAAGCGCTTTCTTCTGCGAATCATTTAGCACCTTGGCTTCTGAACTAATGACACATAAACTGCCCAGATTATACCCATTGGGATCTGTAAGCGGATACCCTGCATAAAAGCGGATATTGGGTTCATCAGTTACAAATTCATTGTCTTTAAACCGATCATCTTTACTGGCATCTTTAATTTCCATCAAACCGTTTCCACGGATGGTATAGTCACAGAATGCAACCTCTCTTGGCGTCTCAGCAACATCCAATCCTGTTGTAGCTTTAAACCATTGTCTATTTTCATCTACCAGAGAAATTAATGATATGGGAACCTCACAGATTAATGCAGCTAGTTCAGTAATCCTGTTAAATTCCTCTTCAGCAAGCGTATCCAAAATTTCGTAATTATGAAGCGCCCTGAGCCGTTCCTGTTCGTTTATTTGGTTAGGTGACATGGTAAACTGGTATTAAGTTCGATTGGTCACTAAATATAGTACAAAAACAAGTAAATAAAATCCAGGTGAATCTAAATGTATCACCAAGGGCATTTATAGAAAAAAATGAACAGGATGAACAGTTTTCTTTCTAAAATTCGAACTGAACTTTGGCCCTTAAACCGTATTTACTTACGTTAGGATTGTTAAGGTAATTGAAACGACGTACAACGTCTAATCTGATTACTTTTAAGATATTCCCGATTCCGATACTACCCTCCATATAAGGCTGTGAACCGAGCGAATAAGTAGTGGGAACACCAGATGTATTTACAGGAAACTGCAATAAAGATCTATCTTTTAGCGGGTCGTTCTCTGAGCGCAGTCCGCCATAAAGGGCTTTAAAGGTGATGTACTCCCTCAATTTTAACTTTTTAATCAATGGAATCCGGTTTAAAATCAATCCGTTAAAGTTATGATCAACTGTTAAACCGGCATAATGATCACTCACAAACTCCAAAAAATTCATTTGGTTATACGCATATACCTCATAAGAATAGCTTTGGTTGGCCCTGTGAATATTTAATAGTGGAAAAGGAACCCGGCCAAAAATGTAGCCACCTTCCAAACGAACATCTGACCGTCCGAACTGTGACAAGTAGAACCGCTTGTCTATTGTACCCAGCAGACTTTGGTAACTGTATTGTCCACCAAGCAGCCCTTTGATACCCGCAGTATAGTTCAGTTCAAAAACAGGGTACTTCTCTATCGTACGCTCACGGTAACGCTTGCCCTGGTAAAATTTCTCTTTAGGTGCGTATCTCAACTCCAGGCTTAGCTCTGAGGTGGTTACCTTATCCTGGTTAAACAGCTGATTGTTCTGATAACTTTGAAATAAAAGGACACCTGCAGGAGTCTGTGACCATTTTCGAAATCCCAAATCAAAAGAGAAATGGTTAGCATACTCCTGTATATAGTTTAAACGGTAATAGTCACTATACATAAACTTATTGTTCTCGCCCCGCCTTAAAGCGGTTAACAGGTTGCTCTCTGCAATAAAGTTTTTTGCTCCATCTCCAGGTTCATCTACATCACGTTGAAAACTGGCCCGGATAAAACTTTGGGGAAAAGTATAAATAGACTTATGATTAAAGGCATACGCAGCGCTTAAAAGAGTTTTCCATTTTTGGTCTCCAAAACCGTAAGCACCATAACCATCAAAATAAAAACTCTTGCTAAATTCTTCATTGGTACGCCCGCCAAGTCTCAGCCTCAGTCCTTCAAGACTATTGAAACTATAAAAGCTGTAAAAGGGACCTACATCAACTGGGCCGAATTGTTTATAGCCTACAAAAACAATTCCGCCAATGGCCATAATTCTTTTGAAAGATTTCATTCTGCCCAGGCTATCCATATTGCTATAGATCTTAATTTTTGAATTAGCCGCACTATCTAAACGGTTCTGTTGCCAAAACTGGTCAGATTGTTTTTCGGCATTAACTGCTACTACCACGTCTTCACCTCTATATAAACTATCGGGCTGGACGACATTGCTTTTATAATCTTTAATGACTACAGACCGCTCTCCTATAAAGCCCCTTGCACCTTCTTTACCAGTACCAAAATCCATAACAAGGTGACTTTTATTTAAGTGGTACTTGCCAGCTGTGTCCTTTTCAAAATTAAGTTTAACTTCCAGCGAGCGTACAAAATTGATGTTTACGCCTTTAGCAGTTTTTAAATACGCATCCTGAACGGCATATTTGCCATCCATGGTAATGAAGATTTTTCCTTCAAAAAGTAAGGTATTGGGATTGCGTGGGATAAATGAAAGTTCAATCAGGTTTGGACTATGCGATTTAATCGTATCTGTGATAAAAAACTTATAGAACGATGGTGCACCATCTGCAATTGGACTCAGGAACTGGCTGTTCGTAAAAATGATGTTATTATCATAAATATTTACATCAGCATACATCCGCTCAAAATACTGCGCTATGGCATTGTTATCTACCACGCCCGCATCAAAGTTTACGTGTTTATCTGCCAGTACAATTACTTTTGTTTTTTCAGGATTTTTACGGTAATAATTATTTGAAAACCGCTCCCTCAAATAGATAGGCAGCGTATTTTTCCCTCCTACTTCGGTCGAATCCTGTTCATTAAACAAAAACTGATATTTGCGAAAGATTTTCTTGTTTTTAAATTTATCGCTGATGTTGCTCATAGAGAACTGCATCCAGTCGTATTGCTGATACTGCACCGTCTGCTCGCTTTGCATCCGGTTCATCGGTTTGTGTTCAATAACCTTATGAATCAATTCAACAGCCGGATTGTCTTTATTCCGGTACCGCTCCTTTTTCTTCGCCGTATTGATGGTTACTTCATTTAACCGCTGGGCAGATTCTTGAAGCCTGATATTGATTACCTGGCTTTCAGAAGGCTTAACCGACAATGTTTGTATTTTGTACCCTACATAAACAACCTGTAACTGGCTGTAGGGCGTAGTACTGCTAATGGTATATTTGCCGTTAGCATCGGTTTTGGTTACAATTTTAGAATTGCTAAAAGATACCGTTGCATAAGGAATAGGGCTTCGGTCTTTGCTGTCGGTAACCGTGCCGGAAACCAGCGTACGGGATAAACCTTGCGTTTGTTGCGCTGAACTTGGAGCAAAAAAGAAAAATAACAGCAAAGTCAGTATACAAAAAGACTTGGGAATAAAATTTACCATAGAAAACGCCGGGCCTACCTTTTAAAACGAAAATTTGGAATATTAGCTTAATGTACAACAAAAAGCTAATACTCCAAATATTCGGCCAGAATATAACGTCTCTAACGGTTATTAATATCGCTTATTGCCATCCTCCTCCAAGCGCACGGTACAACTCTACCGAGGCACTTAGCTGCGAAGTTTTAAGCGTTGCAAGATCCAGCTCGCTTTGAAGTAAATTACTTTGTGCAGTAATCACTTCTAAATAATTGGCCATACCATTCTTAAACAACAAGTTTGCATTTTTTACAGCTTGCTGCAAAGTTGCCGTACGAGAGGTGGCAATGGTATATTGTGTTTTTAGTTTTTCAACCCTTGTCAATTCGTCCGATACTTCTGCTACTGCGTTTAAAACAGCTTGTCTAAATTCGATCACCGCTTTCTCACGATCTATTTTGGCAAGTTCATACTGCGTTTTTAATTGTCTGCGTTGAAGTAAAGGCTGGGTGATGCCACCACTAACTACGCCAAACAGGGAAGCGGGTACATTAAACCAATTGCTTGCACGAAGAGAATTTAATCCACCATTAGCCGTAATGGCCAGCGTAGGGTACATATTGGCTTTGGAAACACCAACTCTGGCGTTAGCCACAGCTAATGCAAACTCCGAGGCTTTTACATCAGGTCTGCGGCTTAACAACTGTGACGGAACGCCGGCAGCCATATTTTCCTGTACATTTAACTCATCTAAAGTAACCAAGCGCTCAATTGCCGATGGCAATTGTCCTGTAAGTACCCTCAATGCATTTTCCTGTATTTCTATATTTTGCTCCATTTGAGGCACCAGTTGTGCGGCAACCAACTGTTGTGCTTCGGCCTGTTGTATGGCAAGAGAGGTAACCTGACCTGCCGTAAACTGCATCCTGATGATCCTTAAAGTACTGTCATTCAACAAAAGGTTTCTTTTAGCTACAGCCAGCTGGGCATCCAACATCAGGAGTCTGTAAAAACCCTGGGCAACATTGGCAACAAGACGGGTTTGAATACCTTTTTTAGCTTCTGTGGTTTGCAGGTAAGAAGACAAAGCAGCTTGCTTTTGATTTTTAATCTTGCCCCAGATATCAGCTTCCCAGCTCAGGCCCAGTGCCGCATTAAAATCTTCCAGGTGTTTGGTACCTAAAAACTGACTTGTACTTAAGCCATTCAAACTGTTGTCTGAAGGGCGGTTTGAACTTGCCGTTACCTGAAGGTTTAGCGTTGGCACATTACCCAACCGGGCTTGTTTAAACAACTGCTCAGCAGATTCTATGTTTTTTACCGCCAGCTGTAAATCATAGTTTCTAACCAATGCGGTATCAATTAAGGCTTTGAGCACAGTTGAGCTAAAGAAATCGCTTACCGGCTTACTGGCAATATTAAGCGTATCGTTTATACTGCTTCCCGCAGCGCTATTTCTGAAAGCAGCAGGTGCGGCCGAAACCGGGGTTTTGATGTCTTTAGAGACTTTACATCCCTGCGCAATTAGCGCAAGGATTAAAAAGCCATATATAAAATTATGCGTTTTCATCTGTTTATTTATTTTATTTTAATTGTTAGATGGAGCCTTTGATGATTTAAATAATTATTGTACCGTGTACTTAATAATTATTTAAATCATGTCGGGTTCATATTCAATTTCTTTATGGTTATGTTGATTGTGGTCAACAGCATTGGCTTTACCACTAAGTTTTTCCTGCAAATGCTGGAAAATGATGAAGAGCACCGGAATGATGAACAATCCCAAAATTACCCCGGACACCATTCCTCCGGCTGCGCCGATACTGATAGAGTGGTTACCCTGGGCTGATGGACCTGTAGCAATACTCATTGGGAACAAACCGAATACGAAAGCCAGTGAGGTCATGATAATTGGCCTGATCCTTAACCTTGCGGCATCAATGGCGGCTTCAACCAATCCCATTCCTGCTTTTCGCTTTTGCACCGCAAATTCTACAATCAGGATCGCATTTTTTGCCAGCAAACCAATAAGCATAATCAGGGCCACCTGCACATAGATATTGTTTTCAATCCCTGTTAAACCAAGTACCACAAACACACCAAATATACCTGTAGGGATGGAAAGAATTACGGCCAGTGGCAAGATGTAACTTTCGTACTGTGCAGATAACAAAAAGTAAACGAAGACCAAACAAAGCAGAAATACAACGGTAGACTGGCCACCGGATGAAATTTCTTCACGTGTCTGACCAGAAAACTCGTACGCAAAGCCAGATGGCAATTGCTCCGCAGCAGTCTCCTGAATTGCCTTAATCGCATCACCAGAACTAAATCCAGGTTTAGGAATTGCATTAATTTGTATAGAATTGAACAGGTTGTAACGTGAAACCGTTTCAGACCCATAAATCCGGGTCAGTTTAACCAATGTATTAATTGGCACCATCTCACCGGCTTTGTTTTTCACAAATACCCTGTCTATCGATGATGGATCTGTTCTGTCGCTCACGTCAGCTTGTACAATTACCCTGTAATATTTACCAAAGCGGTTAAAATCCGAAGCCTGGGCACTCCCGAAATAGGCTTGCATTGTTTGCAGAATGTCTTTCACATTTACACCTAGCTGGTTAGCTTTTTCATCGTTAACTTCCAGTTGTAATTGCGGATAATCTGCTTTAAAAGAAGTAAAAGCATATGCTATTTCCTTCCTTTGCATCAGTTTGCCGATAAACTCATTGGCCACACCACTAAATTTCTCCAATTTACCACCAGTTTTATCCTGCAACACCAAATCAAGTGCTTCTACGTTGCTAAAACCAGGCACCGTTGGAAAACTAAACACAAAGAAACTACCCCCAGTTATAGCACCCAATTTACCACGGATGATGTCCTGTATGGCATTGATGTCTTTAACCTCTCCGCGGTCTTTATTAGGTTTAAGCAGTACAAAAAACACTGCGGAAGATGGACTGTTGGAGTTCGTTAACAAGTTAAACCCAGATATAGCGGTCACAAATCTTGCCGCAGGCAATGAACGTACAGATTCTTCTGCTGCATTCAGTATTTTAGTGGTTCCATCTAAGGAAGTCCCTGAGGGCGTTGACATAGACACGGCAATAAAACCCTGGTCTTCCGTAGGGATGAATCCAGACTTGGTATTCATCACCATAAAAACAGTGGCCACCACAATCACTACCAATCCGCTAATGGCTACCCATCTTTTCTTAATCAGAAACTTTACCCCATTGATATACCTGTCGGTAATTACTCCGAAAGCACTGTTAAAGCCAGTATAAAACTTTTGTACAAATCCTGTTTTAACTACTGCTCCGTGTTCGTTAACATGTGTACTTTTCAAGAACAATGCGGCCAAAGCAGGACTCAAAGTTAAGGCGTTAACCGCCGAGATCACAATGGCTATGGACATGGTAAAGGCAAACTGCCGGTAAAAAATACCCGTTGATCCGGTCATAAAACCTACCGGTAAAAACACCGCTGCCATCACTAAGGTAATAGATATAATAGCACCAGTAATTTCATGCATGGCCTTTTTAGTAGCGGTTTTGGGGCTCATTCCCGGGTGGTGTTCCAGTTTAGCGTGCACCGCCTCCACCACCACAATAGCATCATCTACCACAATACCTATGGCCAGAACAAGGGCAAACAAGGTGAGCAGGTTAATAGAAAATCCAAACAGGCTCATGAAGAAGAATGTACCCATTAAGGCCACAGGAACGGCAATAGCCGGAATTAAGGTAGACCTGAAATCCTGAAGGAAAATGAACACCACAATAAATACCAGGATAAAGGCTTCAATAAGCGTATGTTCAACCTGACTGATGGATTCATCAAGTGCCGTTTTGGTACGGTAAAACTGATTGTATTTAATGCCATCCGGAAAATCTTTTGCTGCTTTTTCCATCAGCTTGTCTACCTCAATTTGAATTTCATTGGCATTTGAACCTGCCAGCTGGATCAAACCGATTGCGATCCCATCTTTACCGTTTAAATGACTAACACTAGTGTAAGAATAGGCACCCAGTTCTACACGCGCTACATCTTTTAAATGCAGTACAGAACCGTCGTTATTGGCACGGATCGCAATATTTTCATATTCCTCCGGTTTGGTTAGCTTGCCTTTGTATTTAATCACATACTCAAATACTTCCTTGCTGGTTTCCCCAAATTTTCCGGGTGCAGCTTCCAGGTTTTTGTCCTGTATAGCGCCCATCACTTCGGCAGGGGTAATTTTGTAGGCCGCCATCTGTGCCGGATTAAGCCAAACACGCATAGAGTAGTCTTTAACCCCACCAAAGATCACTGCAGAACCTATCCCCGGAATCCGTTTAATTTCAGGAATGATATTAATCTGCGCGTAATTCGCTACAAAAGTCTGGTCGTATTTTTCAGGATGTTCTGTGTAAATCCCCACGGCACCAATTAAGCTGTTCTGCTGTTTCGTGGTGGTGATCCCCTGTTGCACAACCTCCTGAGGAAGCTGACTTGTAGCCTGGGCTACCCTGTTTTGCACATTTACCGCCGCCTGATCCGGATCAGTTCCCTGTTTAAAGTAAACGGTAATGGCCAAAGTACCGTCGTTACTGGCAGTTGAGCTCATGTAGCTCATATTTTCTACCCCGTTAATAGACTCCTCTAAAGATGGTGCTACAGAACGCAATACAGTTTCGGCGTTGGCACCCGGGTAAACGGCTGCGACCAATACTGCCGGCGGCGCAATGTCCGGAAACTGCTGTAAAGGCAGTTTAGTTAAACCCAGCACACCCAGTATCACCAACAAAATGGAGATTACGGTAGCCAATACGGGTCTTTGTATAAATATCTTAAACATTGTAATTTGTATGAGTTGTTATTAAATTAAAGGAATGCAAAACTTACAGCTTAGCTACCTTTTCTGCTGTTTTAGCAACTTGTTTTTCAGGATGGATCACCTGGCCTTCTTGCAGGCGGTCTAGTCCGCTCAGTACAATCTGATCGCCAGATTTCAAACCATCTTTAATCAGGTAACTGTTGCCAACTTTACCCATCACTGTAATTGGTGTTTTTTTAACCTTATTGCTGTCTGCCATCGCAAAGACAAAAATCTTATCCTGCATTTCCAAAGTAGCCGATTGTGGAACCAATACAGCATCTTTATGGTCTAAACCAAGGCGGATCTTCCCTGTATTGCCTGATCTCAGCAAGCCCTGTGCATTTGCAAACGTTGCCCTAAGTGTAATGGAACCGGTTTGCTTATCAAACTGGCCATCCACCATGTCAATCTTTCCTTTCTGACCATATACCTGTTCATCAGCCAATACTAATGATACACCCGGTACATTTTTTATTCTTTCCGCAACAGTTTTGCCCGGGTATTTGGCATTAAAGCCAATAAAGTCATCTTCTCCTAAAGAGAAATAAACATGTACCTCATGCGCATCAGAAAGTGAAGTCAGTGCAGCAGGATCTGCCGGACTTACCAAACTACCCTGTTTTTTAGGCAACCTGCCTATATAACCATTTACAGGCGCTTTAATCAGCGTATAACCTAAATTAATCTGGGCAGCAGCTACACCAGCCCTGGCCTGCTCTACATTGGCTTGCGCCACTTCAAAAGAAGCTTTTGCACTCTTTAACTGGAAGTCAGACACCACCTTATTTTGCACAAGCGGAGTTAATTTCTGTACCTCAAGCTGAGCATTTAAAACTGCAGCCTGGGCTGCATGCAATAATGCCTTCGCATTGTTTAAGGCTTCCCTGTAAGGCAATTCATTGATTTTAAAAAGGGGCTGACCTTTTTGTACCTGGGCACCTTCATTGACATAAATTTGATCCAGTGTACCAGAAACTTGCGGACGGATCTCTAAATCTACCGTACCCTGAATGGAAGCAGGATAATCAACATAGGTAGTTTCCATGTTGCTTTCCAGGGCAGCTACCGGTAAGGATTGAACTACAGGTTCTGCAACCTGAACTTTATCGCCTGCACATCCTGCGGCTAAAAGTATAACGGATAGTAAAAGTAATATTGGAGTTTTCATAATGTTTGTTTTTTATAATCTAACAGTGTTAAGTGATGGGGTAAAAAATATATTTGTTTGTGTTTCTAATGTGCTGGATGGTGATGTTTTAACGAGCGTAATCTATTTAACAGTGTTAAGTTACCGCGCAAAAAAAACGCAGTTTCACTTGTTAGTTTAGCGCTGGTATTTAAGGCTAGCTGCTTCGCTTTTGCTTGTACGCGCTTCCTTTCCGGGGCGGTAATCACGTATAAATAATCTAACAGTGTTAAGTATTCCATAAAAAAAAGAGATTAATCGTTTATTGTTCTTATAATGCCATTAATGGCGTCTTTCAGGATATGCTGGTTCATTTCATCATTTCTTCCTTTACGAACTAAATTGATTGAAATCAATCCATGTATAATAGACCAAAAAGTATAGTATTTCCTGCATACAATCTCTTCAGATGCGTTTTTATCGTTCATCACCATAATGATGGCGTCCCAAAGTAACTCTTCTGCGGCTTCCGCTTCGGGCAAGCTACTTTTAAGCTCACAACACATCACATCCACACCAAACATCAGCTTATAAAGTTCCTTATGCTCAAATGCAAAATCCCAATAGGCCATCCACATTGCGCTCAGCTGCTCTTCCGGAGTATGGTGGGTAGCCTGCGCAACTTTAAATTGTTTCAGCAATAAGCCATTACCCACACGTGTCAACTCCAGCAAAATACCTTCTTTATTGGCAAAGTACTCATAGATAATGGGCGCAGTGTACTCAATCTTATCCGCAATTTTGCGCATACTCAAAGCCTGCCAACCGTCTTCTTTAACGATCTCCAAAGCCGCATCCAGGATGTTCGCCTTAGTTTCTTCTTTGCCTCTTTGAATTCTTTCTTTGCTACCCATGTTCTACTTTAATTCTCTAACAGAAATTTTGCCGGCATAACTTAATTAAATAGCCAGCAAACATTCTGTTAAAACCATAAATAATCTAACAGTGTTAGACAAATGTAGAACTCTTTTTTAAAGGCAGTATCACTTTATTGTCAAAACAAATTTAAAGCGCCGCAGTATATGCTGCAAGCCACATTTTTTATGGCGCAAACAGGTCATAGCTTCATAAAAGACGAGTAGGTTTAGCACTATAACCCCACAACAACATCTATCGTTAGCCCAGTTGCAGTTGAGATCGCAATAGGCGACATGCCCATGGTCTTAAGGTTTTTTGCGATTTCAAGCGCTTTTATTTGAGTTGCTTCTCTTAAATCTGCTGCGGGTACTTCATCTGTCGCTTCACCAGCTGGAACATTAACTTTAGCCACTACCTTTTTCTTTGCCGTCTTCTTACCTTCAAATCTGCCGGCATATAAACTATCAGAGAACTTTTGCCTGTCATTACTCACAAAAGAAATATAGATTTCCATTTCTTCTTTTGCTAGTTTATCATTAAGCTCCACAAGTTCAAATCCTTCTTTTCTTTTATTACCCCCCAGTATCGTCTTAGCGGCACCAATTCTTGGAAAATAGACCGCAATCATCGTCTGGTCATTGTTGTTTTTATCCTCATCCAACACTTCCCAGCTAATTTTAATGTCATTAACCACACGTTCCAGCGCTACATTAACAGGTTGTTTTAAATCACCACGACTCAGCACCACATTCTGATAATCGATTTCCAGCTTCGGGTATTCGCCTTTAACAGCATTAGGATTGTTATATGCAATGTAAAGGTTATACCAATTATAGGTAGTGCCGCGTGCCCCGGGTGTTAAGGTCATGTTCAAAAATGGCTTCAACGGTTTAGATAGCTCACTGAGCAACTTCATTTTATCACGGTTCCCCAGTTCAGCTTTAGAGACTTTACCTGTTCTTTTCTTAGGAAGCGAACGCATCACATTTTGCCCCTTTAAAACATAACCTACTACAGTCCCTACTTTTCCGGAGAAGGCTCCATTGATACCCTGAAGTGCTATACCCATTTTTTCTGATTTTAATTAACAATGGCCTAAAATAGAAACAAACTGTTAATAAACCAAATTCTTATACATTATTTAAAGATTAATAAAATATATATAATATAACTTTTAAATATTATATAAAGGTCATTTTGATATGTAAATGACCTGTTAAACATCTTTAAAAGATACTTATTAAGTATATATCTTATTTTTAAATAAATAGTAAATAACTTATTATGAATATACAAGAGCTATCTATGTTTTGCCTTGGTATAAGCTGCTACAGCTATATTATTTCATCGAAAAAAAACCTTTCAAATCCTTAAAACCATAACCGTAATAATTTATAACTTACGTAAGTTCCTGAAACCATACGACTAATAGCATTAGGCTTATTTATCTTCGTATCATGACGAAGGATAAAGAACTACATCACAAACCATATCCGGATAGAGCGGATGAACCTGTTCATCAATTATCTGACATAGACCTTACTGGCTTTTATTCTTATTCCAATTACCTGCGCTGGGAAATTGACGAGCGCTTAGAATTGATCAGGGGACGTATTTATCAAATGACTGCGCCTTCCTCAACACACCAGGTAATAGCGGGAACCCTATTTGCAGAGCTTTACTTTTACCTGAAAAAGAAAAGCTGTCAAGTATTTATTGCACCTTTTGATGTGCGCTTAACCCATGACTCTACCGATGATACAGCGGTAACAACTGTGGTACAGCCGGATATTTGTGTGATCTGCGATTTGACCAAAGTAGATGCCCGCGGCTGTATTGGCGCCCCGGATATTATGGTTGAAGTCCTTTCTCCCAGTAACAATAAGAAAGAACTCAACCTCAAATTCCACTTGTATGAAGAATTCGCCATAAAAGAATACTGGGTAGTTCATCCTGTTAAAAAGAGCGTGATGAAATATGAATTAGATGCTTCAGGAAAATATGAAAAAAACACACAATTTACCGGAGATGAAGAGCTTACCTCAGCTCTGCTGCCCGGTTTTAAATTGAATTTAAGCGAACTGTTTCATAATTAAGGAGCAGGATAAGTTTTTTTTAACACCTTAAGACATCATAACCGTAGTAATTTATAACTTACGTAAGTTCCTGAAACCATACGACTAATAGCATTAGGGTTATTTATCTTTGTATCATGACGAAGGATAAAGAACTACCTCACAAACCATATCCAGATAGAACGGATGAACCTGCTCAGCAATTATCTGACATAGACCTTACTGGCTTTTATTCATATGCCAATTACCTGCGCTGGGAAATTGACGAACGCTTAGAATTGATCAGGGGACGTATTTATCAAATGGCTGCGCCTTCCTCAGTACACCAGGAAATAGCAATGAATCTTTCCGGCGAACTTTACTTCTATTTAAAAAATAAAAGTTGCAAAGTTTTTGCAGCACCTTTTGATGTGCGCTTAACCCATGATGCTAAAGATGATGAAGCGGTAACAACCGTAGTGCAGCCGGATATTTGTGTGATCTGTGATTTGACCAAAGTAGATGCCCGCGGTTGTATTGGCGCCCCGGATATTATGGTTGAAGTCCTTTCTCCCAGTAACAATAAAAAAGAACTCAACCTCAAATTCCACTTGTATGAAGAATTCGGCATAAAAGAATACTGGGTAGTTCATCCTGTTAAAAAGAGCGTGATGAAATATGAATTGGATGCTTCAGGAAAATATGAAAAAAACACACAATTTACAGGAGATGGCGAGCTTACCTCAGCTTTGCTGCCCGGTTTTAAATTGAATTTAAGCGAACTGTTTCATAATTAAAGAGTAGGATAAGTTTTTTTTTATACCTTAAGACACCATAACCGTAGTAATTTATAACTTACGTAAGTTCCTGAAAATCCACGACTAGTTTGATGATCGTTAGTTAAATTTGTGGTATGACTAAGGATAAAAAACAAGCAACGCCCAAACCCTATCCTAATGGAGAAGACAAGCCTATTGCTAAGTTATCAGACATTGATCTTACAGGTTTTTACTCGTATGCGCAGTACCTCCGCTGGGAAATTGATGAACGTTTAGAATTGATTAGGGGCCACATTTATCGTATGGCCGGGCCTTCACTGGCACATCAAAGAGTATCAAGAACCCTCTTTGGCGAGCTTTATATTTATTTAAAAAATAAAAGCTGTGAAGTCTTTTCTGCCCCTTTTGACGTACGCTTAGCCCATAATTCTACAGATGATGCAGCGGTAACCACTGTAGTGCAGCCAGATATTTGTGTAGTTTGTGATGTAAACAAACTGGATTCCCGTGGTTGCATAGGTGCACCAGATATCATGGTTGAGATACTTTCGCCCAGTAATAATAAAAAAGAACTCAACCTCAAATTCCACTTGTATGAAGAATTCGGCATAAAAGAATACTGGGTAGTTCATCCTGTTAAAAAGAGCGTGATGAAATATGAATTGGATGCTTCAGGAAAATATGAAAAAAACACACAATTTACAGGAGATGGCGAGCTTACCTCAGCTTTGCTGCCCGGTTTTAAATTGAATTTAAGCGAGTTATTTCCATCATTGCGCAACTATAATTAACAATCATATTATACATTTAATGCAAAGATTATACAGATGAAAACAATAATGATTGAAGTTAGCGATGAAGTTGCCAGGAACTGGGAGTCTTCCACTAAAACAAAACAGAGAAAGGCAATTAATGCGCTTAGCAACATAATAGATGAGAAAGAATATGCTAATCCAATGGATATTGTTCTTGGTTCTGCCTTGCCTCCCTATAAAGAAATGCTAACACATTACAACAAAGTACGAGAGAGCTTGCCTGAATACCTAAACGTTGTAAGAGAAGGGGCTAAAGAAGCTGCTAAAAATGGTATGAATGAAGAAATTCTTAAACAAATTCTAACAGAAGATGATTAGCAACTATGTGTTAGATTGTAACACAATAATAAGCGCACACATTCTACCTAATTCTGTAAGTTCAAAAGCGTTTGAAAAAGCTTTCCAAAAGGGCACTATTCTATGCACAGAAGAAATCTTAAATGAATTTTCAGTAGCCTACTTGCGACCAAAATTTGAGAAGTACATACCTGCTAAGCGAAGAGTATTAGATATCAGGAATTTTAAAAATAGAGTAAAAATAATTACCGTTGATAAAAAAGTCAAAATCTGTCGTGATGAAGCTGATGACAAATATCTAGCGCTTGCCCTTTTTGGTAATGTCTCATGTATTATCACAGGTGACCATGATCTTCGTGTACTTAATCCCTTCAGAGGTATTTTGATCTTATCTCCTGGTGAATTTCTGATAACATTCGATAATTCCCTCAATTTAAACGAACCACTCGTTATATACGAAAAGCAGTAAAACTACTATACCTTCCTGAACGCCTTCGGCGTACTTTGGGTTTGTTTTTTAAAGAAGATATTAAAGTTTGCAGGGTATTCAAATCCTAAACAATAGCCTATTTCAGAAATGTTCCATTCCGTGTACCGCAATAATGCAATAGCCTCATTCGCAATCCTTCTGGAAATGTGATCTGACGTAGTTTTACCCGTTACTTCCTTTACGGCATGGTTAAGGTGGTTGACATGCACAGAAAGTTTAGCCGCGAAATCATGCGCGGTTTTAAGTTCCACTACCCTGTCTGTAGAGTCAATTGGAAACTGTCGTTCCAATAAATCTATAAACTGTGATGCCAAACGAGCGGAGGCATTGGTGGGCTTGGAAGCCTCGTTAACAGGACAAATTTTTACGGCCTCATGTGTAAGCAAGTGAATATAGTTACGCAAAAGGTCAAATTTATGAATGTATTCCCCATCCATTTCCGCCATCATTTTTTTAAAGATCTCAGAAAAAACAGTAGCCTGTGCATCGCTGAGGTGGATGACCGGATGATCTTTGATTCTCGAAAATAAAGTTTCCCGCAAGGTTTCGTTTCTGTTCCGGATAAAATTCTCCGTGAATAAACAAAAATAGCCCGACTGCGCTTCAGAACCCGCCTGCCAATGGTAAGGCACGTCAGGATTCGTGAGCAATAACGCCGGACCGTCAACCACAATTTGCTGGTCCGGATAAAAGAGGATTCCCTCGCCTATAACCAACGAGATTTTGTAGTAGTCTTTGCGGTTATAAGATACCGGACCTGTAGAGCCACAGTTCCCCCTCGTAAAGACATTAAAGTGCCCTACATCATAAAGTGTATCCAGGCTCGGTATGGTTAAGCCCGGTCGGTTTAAACTAAGATTTTCGTAAAACTCCTGAACAGACTCTGCTTTTTTCACTTTGTAAATTTCAAGATTTTTAAACGTCTTTTCCATAGCCGGATTGTAATATTACAGCTTGATTACATCACCATTGTGAATTTCCTCATTCGCTTTTTTGATCAGGCTGATGCCTTGCGTAAGATTTCCGAAGATTTCTATCTGTCCATCAAGTTCCCTGCCCGTGGTTACATTGATGTGTTTTGCTTTACCATCCACTACGCCAATCACAAAAATTCCTTCGGCAGAATTGACCAGTGCAGTTTTAGGGATCACAAAACTGCTGTCTTTAGGATTTAAAGGCAGGATCACTTCAGCAACCATTCCTGGCAAGAGTCTTTTCCCTTTATTGTCTACATCCATTTCTACACGCTCAGAACGTAACCTCAAATCCAGTGCGCCTGCCAGTCTTTGTATTTTAGCCGAAAATGTATCGGGCAAAGATTTTACAGTAAAATTCATTTCATCTCCTTTATTAAGGTAACTGGTATAAATTTCAGGCACTGCTACAGACAAACGGAGTTTACCTTGTTCCTGTATAGTTAATAATGGTAAATCGGAACCTTTACCTGCAGGGCCTACATATGCCCCTAAGTTGATGTTCCTTGCAGAAATGACCCCACTAAAAGGCGCGCGGATTTCAAGGTAGCCCCTCATGATCCCCACTTCTTTGGAAGTAGCTACTGCAGCCTGATATTGTGCATAATCAGAATTCTTCCGGGCAGTGGCCTGGTCAAGGTCATTTTTCGAGATGGTACCGGGTGTTTTACTGGTTTCGTAAATACGCGTGTAGTTGCTTTTGCTGGCTTCATAAATGGCTTGCATGGCTTTCAGCCTGGATTCTGCCGCAGACAGCTGTGAGCTGATTTCCGGAGCTTCAAGTACCATTAATAATTGTCCCTTTGTTACCTGAGTACCAATATCTACCTTCAAATCCTTCACAAAACTGCTCACTTTAGCGTAGATATCTACCTGCTGAAAACTAATGAGCTCTGCAGGCATTCTTAGCTGGGTACTTAGTTTCTGTTTTTGAAGCGAAAAAGTTTCTACTTTAGGTTCGTCAGCTACCGGTGCTTCTTTTTTTGGTTCAGAACTGCAACTGGATAGCGCTGTGGCAGCGGATAGGAGGAATAAGGAATATACAATGCTTTTTTTTAATGGTTTCATTTTTCAGGAATTAAAGAAGATATGTAATGGATACTTTCGGCGTCTTCCGGATCCAGGGAAACGGATGCTGTACTGGTTTTGGCTTGTGCCCATGAAAAAATCAGTGGCAAGATTAACAACACGGTAAAGGTAGAAAAAATCAATCCCCCGATTACCGCACGGCCCAATGGTGAAATCTGATCGCCGCCTTCCCCATGACCAATGGCCATGGGCAGCATTCCGGCAATCATGGCTATACTGGTCATGATAATTGGCCTTAACCTTAAACCTGCGGCTTCCCTTGCAGATTGAAGGGCATTACCATTGTGCTTTCGTAATTGTTCTGCATTGGTGATCAGCAAAACGGCATTCGCAATGGATACACCTACCGACATGATGATCCCCATATAAGATTGCAGATTGAGTGTTGATCCAGTAGCCAGCAACATCAGTAATGAACCCAGCACCACCGCCGGAACTGTAGTTAAAATAACCATAGATACTTTGAAGGACTGGAAATTTGCAGACAACATCAGGAAGATCACCACAATTGCAATCATCAGGCCCGTTTGCAGACTTCCCAATGTTTCTTCCAGAACCACACTCAATCCAATTGGATTGATGAATGTACCACGGGGCAACTCGCCCAACTCAGCAATGATCTTTTTAGTATCCTCTGCCGCTATACCCAAATCTACCTGATGGATATTTGCAGTAACAGTGATGTAAGGCATAGCCCCCAGGTTGTCATTTTCACCGGGTGTGGTTGAAGGTGTAAGCGTGGCCACATCACTCAACACCGGACGCTGAGAATTTTTAAGCAAAGGGATTTCCTCAATGTCATTTTTGCTTTTCATCTGGTTTAGCGGCACCTGTACCTGCACATTGTAAGACAACCCCGCTTTCTCATCTATCCAGGTATTTTTTTCTGTATAACGGGAGGAGGAAGTGGAAGCTATCAGCGAACGCGAAATGTCGTTCATATCCACACCAACCTGTGCAGCGGCGGTACGATCTATCGTAATGTCTAGTGCCGGATAGTGGAGCGATTGCCCAATCTGTACATCCCGGAAGTAAGGGACCTGGTTCATTTTCGCAATAATTTTATTGGCATATTGCTCATTTACTTTTTTATTTTTCCCTGCTATCCTGATTTCAATTGGTGTTGGCGAACCCTGGCTCAAAACTTTATCTGTTAGTTCAATGGGTTCAAAGGATAATTTCACATCTGGAAGGATTTTATGTACCTGATGTCTGAATTCATCTTTAAATTCATCCATATCTGCATGATAGTCTTTTAAGCTAATCTGAAAAACAGCTTCATGAGAACCAGCCATAAAAAGATAGATGGGTGAAACTGAAAACAATGCAGGGTGCTGACCAATATAAATCGAAGAAATCCCAATATGTTCTTTGCCCACTTTTTTCTCCAGTTCCCGCAAAATCAGTTTCGCTTTTTCCTCCGTCCGTTCTAAACGGGTACCATCAGGAGCCCGCATCCGCAGCTGAAACTGGCTGGAATTTACCTTTGGAAATACATCCTTACCAATAACACCGATCAGGATAACTGCAATCAGGGTGATCCCGATCAGGTAAACCAGGCTAACTACCTTTTTGAAACGGAAAAGTCCATCCAGCAAGTGCATAAACCGCAGCCTGAATTTTTCAAATAAAGAAAGCTTACTGTCATTGTTAAAGTCTTCCCGCTGAACCAGCATTTTCTTCTGGTTCAGCGTATCCTTTTCAGATTCCGCTGTGATTCCTGAATCATTAAACTCAGCCTCATCATCTGTGATCCCGCTGGCATGGGCATGTTTGGGATGTGCTTTCATCAACCAGTTTGCCATGATGGGCACAAAAGTTTGCGACAGCAGGAAAGAAAGAATCATAGAAAAACCGATAGCGAGTGCGAGCGGTAAAAACAAGGCTCCCGGAATACCAACCATGGTAAAAGCTGGTGCAAAAACAGCCAGGATACACAATAAGATGAGCAATTTAGGCAAGGCAATTTCTTTACAGGCATCCCAAATGGCCAATGCCTTGGGTTTGCCCATATCCAGGTGCTGGTGGATATTTTCTATGGTTACCGTACTTTCATCTACGAGGATCCCGATGGCCAGTGCAAGACCACTGAGCGACATTAAATTGATGGTTTGGCCAAATAATTTCAGAAACAATACCCCCGATATAATGGAAATAGGAATAGTGAGGATCACAATAAATGCAGCCCTTTTATCACCCAAGAACAACAAAACCATTAAGCCAGTTAGTACGGCACCGATGATCCCCTCGGTAATGAGACTCTTTACAGAGTTGATGACATACACAGATTGATCAAATTCATAACTCAGGGAAACATCCTCGGGCAGGGTGCTCTGAATTTTTGAAAGGTTCTTTTTTAAATTCTGTACCACATCCCAGGTAGAAGCATCTCCAGCTTTAGCAATACTGATGTAAACAGAACGTTTACCATTCACCAGGGCATATCCCGCTGTAATATCCGCACCATCTTTTACCGTGGCCACATCGCCTATGGTTAGGTTTTGCACCCCCCCTTTAAACAAAGGAATCTTCTCGAAATCCTTTACTTCTTTAATGGTATTGTTGGTTGGGGTAAGGTAGTTTTTATCCCCTATCCGTACGTTTCCTGAAGGCGCGGTCTGGTTATTGAGCTTTATGGCTTCTACAATCTGATCTGGTGTCAAATTGTGCGAACGCAATAAATCAGGATTTACATTAATTTCAATCGTTCTGGGGCTCCCGCCAAATGGAGGTGGCGACAATAAACCCGGGATGGATGTAAATGAAGCACGCACGTAAACATTGGCCAAATCCTGAAGTTCGTTATTGGATTTTGTTTTAGAACTCAATACCAACTGTCCTACCGGTAATGAAGAAGCATCAAACCTGATGATAAAGGGCGGTTGGGAACCCGGGGGGAAACCAGCCTGAATCCTGTTTGAAAGCGCACCAATTTCTGCTGCTGCCTGCGCCATATTCGTATCCTCATAATAAGAGATTTTCATTAGCGTAAGGCCCTGCACATTTTTGGTTTCAATTGATTTTACCCCATTTGCAAAAAGCATGATGTTTACATAGTTTTTAGCAAAATAAGATTCCATCTGATCTGGCGTATACCCACCAAAAGGATGCGCAAGATAAATTACCGGAAGGTTCATTTTTGGCAAAATATCTACTTTAATGTCTTTAATAGCACCAATCCCAAAAAAGAACAGCCCTGCCACCAAAACAAGTATGGATATGGGTTTACGAAGTGCAAAACGGATTAAATTCATATGTGGTTTAGTACTTAAAATTCATTGATAAACAAGTTGTAGTCGCCCGCAGCCGCAGCTTTAAGCAATAAGGCCTGCCATACATTGGTATAGGCAATATCCCGGTCTGTCTCCGCACGGTTAAGGGCAAAAAGCGCCTGGGTTAGATCTGTAAGCGTAGTGAGTCCGTTTTTATACAGTACGCTTCTTTGCAGGTATGCCGCAGAGGCTGCACTAACCTGTATGGGCGCTTCATTATAATTGGCCATGGCGTTTTTAATTTTATTTTCTGCCAGTGCATATTGTGCATGAAGTTGTTGGTTTACCTGATCATATTCATCCTGCAAGCCTAAGCTGGTATATTTTTGCGCCTTTATTTGTGGACTGCTCCGCAAAATACTGGTCAGGTTCCAGGTCACCCCAATTCCAGCCAGGTAATTTCCACGGGTTGGATTGATGCCATCGCTGTAATTTCTGGTCCATGAATTCTGGTTGGTTCCGTAATCAGCGCCGAAACCAGAAGCCCTGCCCTGAAAAATGCCAATCAAAGAAAAGGTGGGGTAAGCCAGCTTTTTATAATAATGTACCTGCTGATTGCTCAGGTCAATTTTACTTTTGTAGTATTGCAATACAGGATGCGCCGTAAACTCCAGACCAGGCTGATCTGCTAAAATAGATTTCGGAATGTGGTTTATGGCGGCAGTATCTACCTTGAATGTGGTAGCCGTTATGCCCATTAAGATCCCAAGCCTATTGGCTTGTTCTTGTTCCAGATCACGTGCTTTGGTTAACGCAATTTTGGCATTCGAAACTTCGGCGTTTGCAAGCGCAGAATCTACGCCGGCAATTAATCCGTTCGCAGCTCTTATGGTGGCATTATTTTTAAAGATCATGGCCCGCTCCAGATTTTTCTCCTGAGACCGGGTTAGTCTTTGTGCAGCAAGTAAATTAAGGTAGGCTGCAGAAACCCTGATCCGGTGTTGAAACAGCTCCTGGTTCAGGTCGTTCAGGTCTCTTTTCAGAATTTCTTTAGCAATATTAATTCTTTCTTTGGTACGGCCGAAAGTAAAGAAATCCCAATTTACATTACTTAAATACAATGCACCAAAAGCAGCATTCCAATTTTGATTTGCCAGTGCGGGTCCCGAAGATGCTGTGCTTAAACCAGGACCTAATGGAGCCATTGGACCATTTTGTCCATTGATGGTTCCATAATCTTGTTGTGCAGCGAGGGAGAAATTAGGAAGGTATTCTCTTTTTGCTTGTTTTACACCCTCTTTTGAAGCCGATACATAATTAATTTTGGCTTTTACCGCACCATAGTTGACCAAAGCCGTGTCAATTGCATCTTTTAAACTTAAAGTTTGTGCTTTTAGTGGAGAGAAAGAGATAAAGCAGAGACAAAAAACAGATAAACAGAGATATTTACGCAGCATAATTTTTGTTTTACTGCGCAAATGTATCTGCTTGTTGGAATACTCTGGATATTTACATCAAATGAAAAATTATGCAATTCAAAGAACACACAAACTTGTTACTTTGTAAACTGCTTTTTGAGCCTTATTAGGCACTCTACATAATAATAATCAGCATAAGACAATGCTACATCTACCTCCGATTTGGCAGGCAAGTGCCCTACACTATGCATCAGCAAAAAGCCACCGTAGGTACCTGGTTTTGCTTTGTAAGCCGGAGAAGCCAGCGTATGGACAATTTCTTTTGCTGTATTTAAATACCTGGCCGATGCTTGTCCAGTTGTGTAGCCGGCCAGTTCAATCCAGGCAGAAGCCATCACCGCTGCTGCAGAGGCATCACGGGGTGCATTTGGAATGTTCGGTGCATCAAAATCCCAGTAAGGAATTTTATCTTTTGGTAAGCGGGGATGGTTAAGAATAAAAGACGAAATATTTTTAGCCTGTTCCAGGTATTTCTTGTTTTTAGTTGCTCTGTACATCAGCGTATAGCCATATAATCCCCATGCCTGTCCCCTTGCCCATGCAGAAGCATCCGCATAGCCCTGATGGGTTTTTTGCTGTTTAACCGCTCCTGTAGTACCATCATAATTTACCACATGGTAAGAAGAGTAATCTTTTCTGAAATGATTTTTCAAAGTATGGTCAGCATGGGTAACCGCAATTTTATAGTAGCTGGAATCACCTGTTGCTTGAGTGGCCCAAAATAAAAGTTCAAGGTTCATCATGTTGTCTATGATTACAAGATATTCTGAGGGGTCTTTGGAATTCCATGACTTAATTAAGCCCACTTTTGGGTCAAAGCGGCTCGCCAATGACCTCGCGCTGTTGATGAGCACCTCTTTATAGGCCGCAGTATGCGCAATTCTATATGCGTTGCCAAAGCTGCAATACATCATAAAACCCAGATCGTGCGTGTCTTTATTAAATTCCTCTTTCTTTAGGTCCGCAAGCTTGCCTATTGCTGCCTTTAAGGTAGCAGGGTCTTTTGTACCTTCGTAAAGGTACCATAACGTACCTGGGTAAAAGCCACTGCACCACCATTCTGATGCGCTTGTAGCAAGGGAATCATTTTTAGGAAAGTACGCTTTAGGAAATCTGTCTGCTTTAGTATTTGCAGTCAGGTATTTGTACTGTTTCACAGCATCAGAAAGTTCCGTATTGATAAATTTAACTTCTGCTGCAGTATTGCTTTTACGTTGCTGGGCAAAGCTGACAAAAGGCATAAAAACCGTTGCTGCACACAGAAGGCCATTTAAGATGTAATTTTTAAAGTTCATAAGATATTTGGTTAGTGTTGATTACGTGATTATTCTTGAGGCCTTATTCCTCTGTGTTCGTAATATGGCGTTTTGGAAAGTTAAATAAAAGCGAGCTGATTACAGGAACGGCAAATACGCATACGGTAAAAATAGAAACAAACAAATCTGTTTTTTCACTTTCAAGGATATGTGAGATTGGGGATTCCGGATAAAAATGAGTCACAAGTGAAGAACTGAGTTTAAGTCCTAACACACCGATCACAATAAAGGCCGCTGTTTCCAAAAAAGTAAATTTCTCCATCAGTTTTACAAAAGCCTGGGCAACAAACCTCATCGCCAGGATCCCGATAAATACGCCGATGTAGATCAGCCAGATATGGTCTGTAAAAGCAACCGCGGCAAATACATTGTCTATAGAAAAAGCAAGGTCCATAACTTCTACCAAAGCCACTGTAGCCCAAAAATTTCCTACCAGGCCAACAGTAGAGCGGTAAATCCAGCTTTTCGCCTTATCCACTACAGGCTCTTCCTCTTCTTTTATCTTCGCTTTATTTCTCTTTTTAAGTAAAAAATCTATAGCCAGGTACAGCAAATAAAAACCACCAAGCGGCTTTAACCACCAGATGGTAACCAGCCATGCTGCAAGGAACAGACAGATCCCACGAAAAACGTAGGCCCCGATGATGCCATATTTTAAAGCTTTTTCACGCTGATCTTTCGGTAAATCCATCACCATAGTAGCCAATACTGCGGCATTATCTACTGAAAGTAAGCTTTCAATGACGATAAGGTTAAGGATAATTAAAAGCCCAGCCTGAATATCATCACCTAAAATTGTATGCAAAAAGTCCATCCTTGATTCGATCTAAATTCTTCAAATATAATTAAAAAAGTGATTAAGGTCACGCTTTAGGACGGCTTCCATCATTTTTAAAACAACCCCTAAGCGGCACTTTTGAGGCAATAAAGATTTATATGTTAAAGCCAGCAACCACGTCCGCCCAAACTCAATGTTACCACTGTGGAGATGACCTTCCGGCAAATCCATTTGTACTGGAAAGCAAGCAATTCTGCTGCGTTGGCTGTCAGGGTGTTTACCAGATATTGAGCAAAAATGATCTTTGCAGCTATTATGCCTATAATGATGTACCGGGACAAACGCAAAAGCATCAGGAAAAACATTTTGAATACCTGGATGAGGAAAGCATAGCCGCCGGATTAGTTGACTATAAAGATGAAAAAACAACGGTAATTACGCTGTACATTCCGGCTATACATTGCAGCTCCTGCATTTGGCTGCTTGAGAACCTTTATAAAATTAATCCTTCTATTGTACAATCACGGATTGACTTTCTAAAGAAACAAGTAACCATCACCTATAGAAATACAGAGGTTTCCTTGCGGGGTGTAGTAGAAACGCTGGCCGCAATTGGATATGAGCCTTTAATCAGCTTACAGGATGTGATTAAAGAACAAAAGTCAGGAAATGCAGACCGGGGACTGATCACAAAAATTGCCGTGGCGGGTTTTTGCTTTGGCAATGTCATGCTGCTTAGTTTTCCCGAGTATTTTGGACTAGCAAGCTTTGAGCAACAGTTTAAAGACTTTTTTGGTTGGCTTAACCTGGCATTTTCCGTTCCCGTGTTACTCTACAGCAGTCGTGACTATTTTATTTCAGCATGGAAAAATCTTAAAGTAAAAAATTTAAACCTGGATTTCCCGCTGGCATTGGGTATCGCCGTCATGTTTATCCGTTCTGCCATAGAAATCATTACGCATACGGGTGCGGGCTTTGTGGATACCTTATGTGCCCTTGTATTTTTTCTGCTCATTGGCAAATGGATGCAACAGCACACCTATCACTATCTTTCATTTGAAAGGGACTACAGGTCCTATTTCCCTGTGGCCGTTACCCGGATTAAAAACGGAATAGAAAAACCTGCTCCTTTAAGTGAATTAAGGATTGGCGACCGGATGCTGGTGCGCAGCGGAGAGATTATTCCCGCCGATGCCATTCTGCTAAAAGGTGAATCTAAAATAGATTTCAGCTTTGTTACCGGAGAATCCTTACCGGTAGAGAAAGTTTTGGGTGAAGTTGTATATGCCGGCGGCAGACAATTGGCCGGGGCCATTGAACTTGAAGTTGTAAAACCAGTTTCACAAAGCTACCTGACAAAGCTGTGGAACAACGAAACTTTTGGATCTAAACAAAGAGAAATCAAGACATTTAGTGATACGGTGAGCAAATACTTTAGCTATGTTTTACTACTTATTGCCTTTGGTGCTGCAGCTTACTGGCTTTTTAACCATGATTTAAATAAAGCAGTAGCGGCTTTTACAGCCGTGCTGATTATTGCCTGTCCTTGTGCGCTTGCGCTCAGTTCCCCTTTCACACTTGCAGCGGTACTTAGCATTTTTGATAAAAATAAATTTTACCTTAAAAGCACCGCTGTAGTAGAGGAACTGGCCAGGATAAACACCTTTGTATTTGATAAAACCGGTACAATAACCAATCCGGATGCAGAAAAACTCATCTTTATCAAAGGAGATCAGCAGCAAACAGAATTGCCTTTATCTCAACAGCAAATGATCGCTGACTTAGCAAGAAATTCAGGACATCCCTTAAGCCGGGAATTGCTGAGGCTGCTTGATCTGTCAAAAAAATATCCCACAGATGCTTTCAGGGAAAAAATTGGAAGGGGCATCAGTGGCCGGGTGAATAACAATATCGTGAAATTGGGAAGTTCCACTTTTATTGGCCTGCCACTGATCAACTCTCCAAAAGGAAGTACTATACATGTGATGATCAACGATGAATATATTGGTTATTTTCTATTTAAACAGCAATGGCGCAAGGGTTTCAAAGAATTGATTTTTAAACTGGCAAAAAAGGCAGACCTGCATTTGCTCTCCGGCGATCAGGACCATGACAAAGAAAGCCTGATTCCATTTTTTCCAAGTCTGCAACAGATGCATTTTAAGCAATCTCCACAAAACAAGCTGGATTACATTTTAAAACTTCAACATACAGGAAAGAAAGTATTGATGTGCGGTGATGGGTTAAATGATGCCGGCGCATTAAAACAAAGTGATCTCGGTGTGGCGGTAACCGACAATGTAAACAATTTTTCACCGGGTTGTGATGCCATCCTGGATGCGGAAGGTTTCGCAAAATTGCCTCAGTTTCTGCAACAGGCCAAAGACGCCGTTAAGGTAATCCATATGAGTTTCGGCATCTCTGTACTTTACAATATTGTGGGGTTCTCCTTTGCGGTACAGGGCATTTTATCACCCTTAATTGCGGCCATCCTGATGCCTTTGAGCACTGCTACCATTATTCTTTTCACCAGCATTGCCACACGTTGGTATGCCCATAAAAACCACTTGTTATGAACATGATCTTTTTATTGATAGGCCTGAGTATTTTCCTGGCCCTGATGTTTTTACTGGCCTTTTTCTGGGCCAGCCGAACGGGGCAGAACGATGATACCTGTACGCCGGCAATCCGCATCTTATTTGAGGATACACAAAAGCCCGCTGAGCCGGACGCTGATTCTATATTACCACAACAAACCATCCGTTAACTTTTGAATTTTTAGCATGACTGAGAAATTTTATTACGACAACAAGATCGTCAGGAACTTTGCTATCGCCACCATTGTTTGGGGCATAGTAGGTATGACGGTGGGCCTGCTGGTTGCCATGCAGCTTTTTAAACCTGCACTCAACATGGGCTCGCAATACACCACTTTTGGCCGCATCCGTCCATTGCATACCAATGCAGTAATTTTTGCTTTTGTAGGCAATGCCATTTTTATGGGCGTTTATTATTCACTTCAGCGGTTACTTAAAGCCCGCATGTTCAGCGATGCACTTAGTTCTATCCACTTTTGGGGCTGGCAATTAATTATTGTAGCTACTGCTATTACGCTTCCACTGGGGCTTACTACAGCACATGAGTATGCCGAAATGGAATGGCCTATTGATATCGCCATCACGCTAATTTGGGTAGTATTTGGGATCAACATGTTTGGAACCATCATTAAAAGAAGGGAAAAACACATGTATGTAGCCATCTGGTTTTACATAGCTACATTTGTGACAGTAGCAGTACTGCACATTACCAATTCCATTCAGCTCCCTATTTCTGCTTTCAAAAGTTACTATTTGTATGCAGGTGTACAAGATGCGCTGGTACAATGGTGGTACGGACACAATGCGGTGGCATTTTTCCTGACTACACCTTACCTGGGGATGATGTATTACTACTTGCCTAAGATGGCCGGCAGACCAGTATATTCTTACAAACTGAGTATCCTGCACTTTTGGTCGCTGATTTTCATCTACATTTGGGCCGGTCCGCACCATTTGTTATATACTTCCTTACCAGGTTGGGCACAATCTTTAGGCGTAGCTTTTTCTATTATGCTGATTGCACCAAGCTGGGGAGGCATGATCAATGGCTTGTTAACCCTTCGTGGTGCCTGGGATAAAGTAAGGGAAGATCCTAAGCTCAAATTTATGGTGGTGGGTATTACCGCCTATGGTATGGCCACATTTGAAGGCCCCATGCTGGCTTTAAAACAGATCAATGCTATAGCGCACTATACCGATTGGATAGTAGCTCACGTACATGTGGGTGCATTGGGCTGGAACGGATTTTTAACTTTCGGGATTCTTTACTGGCTAATTCCAAGAATTTTCAATACTAATTTGTATTCTAAAAAGCTGGCATCATTCCATTTCTGGATAGGCACTTTGGGTATCATATTCTATGCCGTACCACTTTACTTTGCCGGTTTTACACAAGGTTTAATGTGGAAAGAATTTACTGCTGAAGGTGTATTGAAGTATCCAAACTTTCTGGAAACTGTGATTCAAATTATCCCGATGTATATGCTGAGGGCACTAGGTGGTGCATTATACCTGATTGGTGTAATTGTAATGACTTACAACCTTTACAAAACCATGGTATTGGGTAAACTGGTTGCCAATGAACCCGCAGAAGCGCAGGCACTAACAGCAGATTATGTAGCACAAGGCGCGGAGAAAAAATGGCACCGCGTACTGGAGCGTAAACCAATGGTATTTATGGTGCTCTCTCTTGTTGTGATCCTGATTGGCGGGATGATTGAAATGATGCCAACATTTACCATAAAATCTAACGTACCTACCATAAGCAGTGTAAAACCATATACGCCTTTAGAATTGCATGGTAGGGATGTATACATCCGTGAAGGTTGTGTAAACTGTCACTCGCAAATGATCAGGCCATTCCGTTCTGAAACGGAGCGTTATGGAGAATACAGTAAGGCAGGAGAATTCGTATACGATCATCCATTTTTATGGGGCTCCAAACGTACAGGACCAGACTTACAGCGCGAGGGTGGAAAATATGGCAATGCATGGCATTACAACCACCTTTATGATCCGCAGACGATGTCGCCGGGAAGTATTATGCCTCCGTACGAATGGTTAATTGACCAAACTTTGGATACTACCACTACAGTAGCTAAAATAAATGCCATGCGTACACTTGGTGTGCCCTACCCGGAAGGTTTTGAATATGAAGCCAATGCCAGACTTGATGAACAGGCGAAAGCCATTGCCGCAGACTTAAAGCAAAACAACATTAAAGTAAAGAGCGATAAGGAGATCATAGCCATCATTGCCTACCTGCAACGTTTGGGAACAGATATTAAAGCAAAATAAAACACAAGACTATGTTTAAGCAATTTTCAAATCTTATAGATGGCAAAGAAATTTATCTTTTAAGTTCTATGGGCATCTTCGTTGTCTTTTTTGTAGTGGTTGGCCTATTGTTGCTCACCATGAAAAAAGATGAAATTAAATACATGAGCGAACTACCATTAAACAGCGAACCTTCACCAAATCAAAATAACGATGAACGAGGCAGTTAACAGCGGCTGGTCAACCGGCAGTACTTCGGTAGATATTGTAATCGGCCTGATGCTGGTTACCGCAATTATCATTCTTTGTGTGTCTATACTGATGCTCAAAGTAATTAAATTTTACATCAAGGAATCAACCAACCCAACGCGTTTTGCTACACCGGAAGAAAAAGCCAGGTTAAAACAGGAGGAAGAGGCAGCATTGGCCTTAATTCCGAAAAAACCATCTATATGGAGCAAGCTGATGCAGCTTAAACCACTGGAGGAGGAAAAAGACCTGGTTATGGAGCATAAGTTTGATGGCATTGCAGAGCTTAACAATCCTACCCCAGCCTGGTTTATGGTTCTTTTTTATGCCACCATCATCTTTGCAATTGGCTACCTGTTAAACTACCACGTTTTTGGTACCGGTAAACTACAGGATGAAGAGTATGTGGTAGAGCTGGAACAAGCAGAGGAAGCCAAACTGGCATTTCTGGCCAACCCGGTGAATGCAGCAAGTGCGGTAAACGAAAACAACATCGAACTGAGTAAAGAGGATGCCGTGATTAAAAGCGGCGCAAGTTTATTCGCCAACCGTTGTACCCCATGTCATGGTGATCATGCCCAGGGAATTGTAGGGCCAAACCTTACCGATGAATACTGGCTGCATGGCGGCACGGTTAAAGAGGTATTCAAAACCATAAAATATGGTGTTCCTGAGAAAGGTATGATCGCCTGGGAAAAATCATTGAGCGCCCAGCAGATCGCAGACATTACAAACTATGTTTTGTCATTACAGGGCAGTAATCCTGCAGGTGCAAAAGCCCCGCAGGGAGATAAATTATAAGGTACAAGATCAATCAGCATGTCACAAGATCCGCAAAATTTCAGAAATCAGATTTCAACCGTTACAGATGACGGAAAAAAACGAAAATGGATTTATGCGAAGGTGATTAAAGGGCAATTGTACAAATATCGCTCCCTGCTAAGTTACTTTTTTCTGGTGCTGCTTTTTGCAGCACCATTTTTAAGGTTAAACGGGGAGCAGTTGGTTTTGCTCAATGTGCTGGAAAGAAAATTCGTTTTCTTTGGCATTGTATTCTGGCCCCAGGATTTTTACCTGTTTGTACTGGCCCTGCTAAGTTTTATTGTTTTTATTGTACTTTTTACGGTTGTATTTGGCCGTGTCTTTTGCGGTTGGGCATGCCCTCAAACCATCTTTATGGAGATGGTGTTCCGCAAAATTGAATACTGGATTGAGGGAGACAGCATTCAGCAAAAAAAGCTGGATGAGGGCCCCATGAACACAGAAAAAATCCTGAAGAAAACTTTCAAACACGTACTTTTTATAGGCATTTCATTTTTAATTGCCAATGTGTTCCTGGCCTACCTGATTGGTTCTGCGCAATTGTTAACGATCATCACTGAACCGCTGACACAGCACATCAGTGGCTTTTTGTCTATCTCTGTATTCACCACCGTATTTTATCTGGTATTTTCCAGAATGCGGGAATTGGTTTGTACCGTAGCCTGTCCGTACGGAAGATTACAGGGGGTACTGCTGGACAACCAGACCATATTGGTTGCCTATGATTATATCCGGGGAGAACCCCGGGGTAAAAGAAAGCGGGAAGAGAACCCAAAAGGCGATTGTATTGATTGTAAATTGTGTGTTCAGGTATGCCCTACCGGCATCGACATCCGGAACGGCACACAAATGGAATGTATCAATTGTACGGCTTGCATAGATGCCTGCGATATGGTGATGGAAAAAATTAACAGGCCGCTCCGCTTGATTGGTTTTAAATCTGAAGACGAAATTAAAAATAAACAGGGCTTTAAACTCAGCAAACGGATCTATGGCTATAGTGCGGTGCTGCTGGTGCTCATCGGCACCTTAAGCTTTTTGCTCATCAACCGCAGTGAGGTTAAGGCGACCATATTAAGGGCAAGCGGAACACTTTACCAGTTACGAGATGAAACGCAGACAGTAAGTAACCTGTATAATGCGGAGCTGGTAAACAAAACCAGCCATAACCTCAAGTTTGAGATTATTCCTGATGACCCTAAAGCCAAAATACAATATATAGAGAAGGAAGACAGCATTGCTTACGGAGGCAGTGTTAAGATGACCTTTTTCGTGATTTTACCCCTAAAATCAATTGAAAAATATAAAACAGGTTTAAGTTTCAAACTCGTTTCCGGGGGAAAGGTCATTGATCGGTTTGAAACCACATTTATTGCACCACCTAAAGACTAAAAATATGAACTGGGGAACAAAATTAATGATTGGAATGGGGCTTTTTATGGCTTTCATTATCGCACTGGGCACACTGATGATTCGCAGTAAAAGCGATGCATTGGTAGACAGCAACTATTATGAACGGGGTATCCATTATGATGAAGACTATCAGAAAAAAGAGCAGGTAAAAACAGACCATGCAGAGCCTGGACTTGCCATCAGCAATACCATTGTTGCACTAACCTTTAAAAGGCCGGCCACAGGTACGGTAAGGATGATGAGGCCTGCAGACAAACGACTGGACCGCACAGAACCGTTTAAAACGAATGCGCAGCAACAGTTAGAAATTCCGCTGCAACATTTTAGTAAAGGGCGCTGGAAGATAGAACTGGAGTGGCAAAGTGAGGGCAAATCTTATTTATATGAAAAAGAAATAAACCTGTAATGACAAATACCCACCTGGCTTTTATGATCGGCTTACTGGGCAGCATTCATTGTATAGGAATGTGTGGCCCGCTAGCCTTTGCTGTACCGGTGTTAAAACCAGGATGGAGATACCTGCTATGGGATAAGTTATCCTACCAAGCAGGGCGCATTATCAGCTATTGCATATTAGGCGTTGTAATCGGTATTCTCGGAAAGCAGATCTGGCTGGCTGGCCTGCAAAATGGTGTGAGCATTATGAGTGGATTGCTGATCTTACTAGCGGCAGCATCGCGGCTGTTTAATTTTAGTATTCGGACTAACAATTCAGTGCTGCTAAAACCTTTCTATAAACTTTTTAACTATGCGCTTAAGCACAAGGCCAATCATCTGATTATAGGAATGTTAAACGGTTTGCTGCCATGCGGATTCGTTTACCTTGCATTGGCAGGTGCGGTAAACACCGGTAGTATAACTGAGGCAGTTGAATACATGTTTTGGTTTGGCACGGGTACGGTACCATTGATGTTAATTGCCGGGATCAGCGCAGGTTTTACAGGCTTGGCTTTCAGGAGAAAGATCAACAAGATGCTGCCCTGGTTAATGATCTGCCTTGGAATTTGGTTTATTTTTAGGGGACTACAATTAGACATCCCCTATTTAAGTCCCGCTAAAAGCGGGACCATTACAGAATGTAGGTAACTAACCTGCCATACTAAACAATTGCGTTTGTGGCTGATTGGCCCAGAGCCTGCTGTCTAAAGCCATACATATATTTCTTAAAAACCTTTTCCCTGTTTCGGTTACCATCATTCCAGTATCTTCCAAAATAACCAAACCATCTGCTTCAATCAACTTCATCCTTTCCAATCCTGCTGCTAATGCCTTAGTTTGTGCCTCAGCCAAAGTCCAGGAAGTTTTGCCTTTACACATCAGGTTTAAGATGTGCATCCTGATGATTAAATCTTCTGCGTTTAAGATATGTCCCTTAAAGACCGGAAGCCTTCCGCTGTTTACAATTTCCAGGTATTCCTCCACCTTTTTAACATTTTGTGCAAAGGCACTCCAGCTGTCACTTATAGAGGAAACACCCAATCCAACCATCAATTTGCTGTATTGTTGTGTGTAGCCCATAAAATTGCGGTGTAAAAGACCTTCCAGAGCAGCTTTGTATAAACTATCCGTTACTAAGGTAAAATGATCCATACCCACTTCAACGTATCCGCCGGCTTTTAACATTTCGCGCCCCAATTCATACAGCTGTTGCTTTACTTCGGCAGAAGGCAGATCTTTTTCTGTGTACCTGCGCTGACCAGGTTTTACCCAGGGCACATGCGCATAACTATAAAATGCAATACGATCTGGTTTTAACTCCAACGTAGCGGTAATGGTTGCCGCAAGGCCCGCTATGGTTTGATGTGGCAAGCCATAAATCAAATCATAATTAATGGAATTGTAACCTTTACTCCTTGCGCTTTCTGTAACCCTGGCCACATCATCTACGCTTTGAATCCTGTTGATGACCAATTGCACCAGAGGATCAAAATCCTGCACGCCAAGGCTTAACCTTTTGAAGCCTAAATTATATAAGCTTTCTAAATGTTCATCAGTAGTATTGGCTGGATGTGCCTCAAAACCGAACTCAGCTTCGGCATGTAAAATGGCATCTTTAAGCAAACCTTTAATCAGGAATTCCAGATTTTCTGCACTAAAAAAAGTAGGTGTTCCACCACCAAGATGAAGTTCACGGATGATGGGTTGCCGGCCGAATATTTTAAGGTACATCGACCACTCTTTTAATACTGCTTTGAGATAAGGTTCTTCTACTTTATGGTTGCGCGTAATCCGGGTGTTACAGCCACAGTAGGTACAAAGACTTTCACAAAAAGGCAAATGGATATACAGACTAATGCCGTCCCTGCTATTGCTGTGGTTAAATGTACCACGTACTGCATGCAGCCATTTTTCTTCTTCAAAACCTTCAATATCCCAGTAAGGAACTGTTGGATAACTGGTGTACCGTGGCGCGGCTACATGATATTTTTCTATCAGTTTAGGATCCATAGCTGCTGGCTTAAATTTTGGAATGAACCTGATCACAAGATCTGGAGCATACGCATGCATTACCAAGGCATCTGTTTTGTTGCCATTTATCCAGATTTAAAATGGTTTCCCTGGCCAGGGCCATCGGCATTTCATCTGCAGCAACGGCCATCATGGCCACAGCAGGTACATTGGCTATTTTGATGTTTCTGGCAGCTGCAGCTTCCTGATCAATGTGAATGGTTGATGTTGAACGTGTAGCGATGTATTTTACGCCCATATCAGCAAGCTGATGGATGACCGCAGCAGAAACTACATCATCGGTAAATACAATTACTGCTTCCTTTCCCTCCGCATAATTTACAGTTTCTGCACCCAGTTGGTTGGAAATTAAGGTAATATCATGTTTTTTATGATTGGCTAAAGCCAAAGGTTCCTTTTCGAAGGACTTTATACTGTAGGCTACTACTCTCATGCTAATTGATTTACACAAAAATAGCTGCAAGCACAGCGCTAAGGAATGAGTGATATCACCAGGAAATATGATGTTCGTCAGTTTTTCATCTGCTGCAGTTTCAACTGCGATAAAATGATGATCTGTCCGCCTTTTCTTTCAATCAAACCTTCTTCCTTAAAGTCACTCAAAATCCGGCTTACGGTCTCTGTAGCCATGCCCGCCATTGCCGCAAGGTTATCTCTGGAAACACGCAAAACAACTTGTTCACCTTCTGCTTCTGTCTTAATTAGCCGAAGCAGTACATCAGCCATACGTTTGCGCACAGAATGATAAGCCAGCTGCAGAAGCTGTTCTTCCTTATCTAATAACTTATTGGAAAGGATTCGGATAAACTGCCTGGCCACATCAGGATAGCGGCTCAACAATTCGTCAATCATTTCTTTTGGTAGCTGACAAATGGTAGCATCCTCCAATGCCTCTGCTGTTTCCGCATAAGGCTCATTTAACAGTAAAGCAGGTACGCCAAAATATTCTTCCGCACCATGCATGCCAGTCAGCAGCTCCCGTCCATCGGCACTCATTTTAAATGTTTTAACCTTGCCACTTAGCACCAGGTAAATGCCGGAGACCATATCTCCTTCGTAATAAATGATCTGTTTTTTCTTTACCGGGCGTATTTTACGCTCCTGAATCAATTTCTGTAATTCTTTAAGTCCAGCCGTACCAGAAACCAGCGTACTCAGTTCCTCAATGGATTTGCTGTAAAACTGTTCCTGCTTTTGTTTTTTGCTCAGCCGGCTCTCAACCGCGTTCAGCAATTCCACATCGTCAAAAGGTTTTACCAAATAGTCATCTGCACCCATCTCCATCCCTTTACGCATATCCATGCGTTCTGCCTTGGCCGTTAAAAAAATGAAGGGAATGTTTGCCGTTTCCGAATTTTTACCCAACATGTACAGTACACCGTAGCCATCCAGTTCTGGCATCATGATGTCACACAAAATCAAATCCGGCAATTTTACCTGCGCAAGTTCCAAGCCCGTTTTGCCATTATCCGCATCGATTACGTTATAACCTGCAAGTTGAAGAATTTCGGCAGTACTTTCCCTAATATCTTCATTGTCCTCAATTAATAATATGTTCAATGCTGTTGTCATCCGTGTAAATTTATCTGTATTTGATGATGCTGTGCTAATTTTATTTTCTGAAGGATAATGTAAAAGTTGTACCCTCGTTAACCTTGCTTTCAAAGTTTACTGCACCGTTCATTAATCCTGCATAACGCAATACAATGTTCAATCCTAATCCAGTGCCGGGGATATTACCTGTATTATGCGCCCTAAAAAAAGGCTGAAATAGTTGTTTTTGGTCAACTTCAGGAATGCCAATACCATTGTCTTTAATGGTTACAATACACCTGTCTCCTGTAATTTCCGTATTAAACTCTATGAAGGTATTTTCACCGGAGTATTTTATAGCGTTATTGATCAAATTAATCATGCAATTTTTAAGCAGGTTCTGATCAAGAGAAACAACACTACCTAATCCTGTATGCTGATAAATGATATTTTGATCTTGTTTGGCAATCAGCTGCATCTCTTCCGTAATTTCTTCTGCAAGTTTTACGAGATCAAAAGTGTGAAATGCAGGCTCAACTTTACCAGCCTCCAATCTTTCCAGCGAGAGAAAATCATTTAAAATGGTAGTGAGGTTACCTACAGCATTTTTTATTTTATGAACATGTTTATCAATGTTCTTATTTTGGAAAGGTTCGGCATATTTTCCGATCAGGGAAGAAGAAAGCTGCACGGAGCTTAAGGGCGTCCTAAACTCATGTGAAGCCATAGAAACAAAACGACTTTTCATCTGGTTCAGTTCCTTTTCCTTCTCTAACGATAAGCTAACCTCTTCCTTAGCATCCCTAAGGGCAATCACTGTTTTCTTAAGGGATTTAGTCCTTTCTTCCACCAGATCTTCAAGTTCATTGGCATAATCGCGCAAACGCTCCTCCGCTTCTTTCTCCTTACTTAAATCGTGTACAAAACCAGTAAAAATCTTCCGGTCTTCATATTGCACCTCATTTACAGCTAACCTGAAGGGAAAAGTGGAGCCATCTTTGCGAAGGCCCCGGACTTCTCTCCCTGTACCCATAATATGTCTTTCGCCAGTTTGCTTATAGTGTTCAAGATACCTGTCATGCGAACTTTTATCAGGTTCTGGCATCAGGAGAGAAATATTTTGTCCAATTACCTCCTCCAATTCGTAGCCAAAAAGCTTCAGCGCAGCAGGATTAAGGCTCTCAATGATCCCACGCTCACTCAGGGTAATGATCCCATCAATTGCAGTTTCTATGATGGCCCTTAATAACTTTGCGTTCTCCATAGCTTTTTTTACAAATATAGCTATTAGGTCTGGCTTACAATCATACTAAGCAGTATTGGCGGCTAGACACCTGCAAGCGCCAGAAGAATAATGGTAGCATGTGCCATCAAGCTAAACCCAAAAAGGAAAATGGTTACCCTGGTACTGGCACTGCTCATGTTGGCTACAATGTTGGCGAAGAAGATGAGCATACTGACAGCCAGAGAAGGCAGTACTGCACCACCAAGTACATATACAATGATAAAAGTTAGGGGTACCAGTGCACCGGCATGGAGTACAATAGAAAAAAGGAACCATACCAGGTGATTTGGTTTTTGAGCATCGGCAAAGTTCAAATATTTAGTCCATAAAGACTCTGGTGTTGCAGTTACTGAATTTGTTGCGGTTGTGATAGTTAATGTTGCCATGATGTTTGTTATTTGTTAGCTCAAATATCTGCAGCATTATAGCAGCCAGCCATGATCGTTATCACAAAGCACACAAATCCTCATCACTCAAAAAAGTGACCTGTATCATATTTTAAGCCCTTAAATCTCTGCTCTTTTGTGGAACAGATATTTAAATTATACAGCATGCAGCATACATTCCACATTCCTGTTTTAGGTCTGGGCTATTCCATTGACACACCACTAAAAGTAGCCAGATATGGCATATCTTCTGTAGTTTCAATTGTAGATGACGAGCTTACCGAAAGGATGAGAAAATTTCATTGCGAGGCAAATAAGCTGGAATATATATTTATCGGAAAAGAAGATGATGGGCGGGCCAAGAGAATTACAGCCTACCTAAACTTACTGTCTGCCCTGGTTCGAAAACAGTTTGAAGTATTGAGATTGCAGCAATTTCATCCAGGTGAAGAAATCCATACCTACTTTGAATTGCTTCCTGATACTTCAAGACTGAAATCCATTTACCTGCACATGATGAAGATGGAAGATGGAGAAGAAAAGACATGTTTACAGGACGAGCTTCGCCGGCAAATGAAGATGGGTTCCATTGATGTAAATATCATGTCTAAGGTAGATAAAATAAACTACGCCGCTAACCACGAAGCTATGGGCAACGATTTTACAGATGCACTGGCAGCAATGCGTGGTTTTGCTAAAAGCTCGCTGCAATCCTCGGTGGTTATCTCTGCCGGTTTAAATCCAAGGCTGTATACTTACATGGAACAATGCCGGGATTTTTACCCCGATAAAAAAGGAATAATTTACAAACACATTATCCTGAAGGTAAGCGATTTCCGCTCTGCGCTGATCCAGGCTAAAATGCTGGCTAAAAAAGGGCTTTGGGTATCTGAATTCAGAATAGAATCTGGTTTAAACTGCGGCGGCCATGCTTTTGCAACGGAGGGCATGCTGATGGGGCCCATATTGGAGGAATTTAAAGAAAAGCGTTCTGAGCTAAGGAATGAGCTGCTGACCATATACCAGGCTGCCCTATTGGCCAAGGAATTTAAACCAGTTGCTGCCCCTGTAATTAAGATCACTGCCCAGGGCGGAATAGGTACTGCAGAAGAGCACCAATTTTTAATCAGCCATTATCAGCTTGATGCTGCTGGTTGGGGAAGTCCGTTTTTACTGGTACCAGAAACAACGAATGTAGACGAGCAAACGATGGAAGCTTTAACAGATGCTACTGCAGACGATTATTACGTTAGCAATTCTTCTCCACTGGGCGTATTGTTTAACAACTTTAGAAAAAGTACCATGGAGCAGCTGAGGATGGAACGTATCGAAAAAGGCAGACCGGGAAGCCCTTGTACCAAAAAGTTTTTGTCTACCAATACCGAATTTACAGAAAAGCCAATCTGCACGGCATCAAGGGAGTACCAAAACTTAAAAATCAAACAATTAAACAGCCTTGCACTTGAGCCAGCGCAACACCAGGAGCAATATGCGGCCATTACAGAAAAAATTTGTTTATGTGAAGGCCTTTGTGCTGCTGCTTACCTAAAAAATGGCGTACTAAAGCCGAGGGAGAGTAAAGCGGTAAGTATTTGTCCGGGACCTAACCTGGCTTATTTCTCTGGCATCTATACCTTAAAAGAAATGGTAGGGCATATTTATGGAAGAGTCAATTTATTAGACGAAGTGAGTCGCCCAAACCTTTTTATCAACGAGTTGCAGCTATACATCGAATATTTAAAAAAAGATATTGCTGCGCAGCTAAATACCTTTACAGAAAAGAAGAGCAAATACTTCGTTAAGTTTGCCGAACAACTGCAACAAGGTATAGCGTACTACAAAACACTGCTCACAAGTTTAAAACTACCAGGTAACACTACAATTAATGACATTGGGCAACAGCTGGCAGAAGCACAACAGTTGTTGGCTACCATTTCCTTAAGTTCGCATCACTAGATAAGTTTAGTATGAAAGTAACAGGCTTTCATAATATAAATGTAATACAGATTTAACGATTTCGCTTAGCAGTTGCAGGCGCTGTGTTTTAAGCTTATTTTCGCAACAAACAAAACTCATTAACATGAAAACAACTTTAAAAATTACACTGTTATTGCTCCTAACCTTAGGAATTGGCGCAGAATTAAAAGCACAGGGCTTTAAAATGCCTCAGCCTAGTTCCGGCCAAACAATTATTCAGGATTTTGGACTTGGACAAATCACAGTTAAATATTCACGCCCTAATACCAAAGGACGCAAAATATTTGGGGCATTGGAGCCATATGGTACAGTTTGGCGCACAGGGGCAAATAGCGCAACCATCATCACATTTACTGAAGAGGTAACACTTGAAGGCAAACAAGTTCCGGCTGGTGAGTATGCCTTGTTCAGCATTCCAGGAAAAGATGAGTGGACAATAATTTTAAATAAAACTTCAAAACAATGGGGTGCCTATGAATACGCAGCGGCTAACGATTTTTTACGTGTTAAAGTAAAACCTGTAATGGTTAAAGAAAATACGGAAACTTTTGCCATCAACTTCATCAATGTATTCCCTACTAAGGCTCAACTGCAACTGTCATGGGAGCATACCAGCGTTACCTTAAGCCTTGCAACAGAGATTGATGCTAAAGTAATGGCTGGTATTGACGAAGCCATGAAAGGCGAGAAAAAACCATACATGCAATCTGCCATCTACTATTTTGAAAACGGCAAAGACTTAAATAAAGCGTTGGAATGGATGAATGCCGCTGAAGCTGCTGATCAAAAAGCGCCATGGGTAAAATTATGGAAAGGCCGTATGCAACTGAAAAGCGGAGATAAAAAAGGTGCTGCTGCTACTGCTGAAGCAGGGATTAAAGCCGCTACAGAAATGAAAAATCAGGAATATATCCGTCTAAATACTGAGCTGCTTGCTTTAACAAAAAAATAGCTTTAACCAGCAATCTTTATACTTATCAAGAACCGTTGCTGGAAACAGCAGCGGTTTTCTTTTTAAAAAACGGCTGCAGGAGCATTGAAAGGATGACCACCAATAGGCAACCAATAACGTTGAGCCATAAATAGGCCACAACATCATTAAATCCTAAAATACAGACCATGAGCTCCGCAAGCAAAGCGGCACAAAACACGGCTCTGCCACCTACATGTTTTACATAGAAGGCAACAAGGAACACGCCCAAAATAGTGCCGTAGATGTAAGAACCCAGGATATTTACAGCCTCCAGCAGGTTGCCAATTTTACCTGCAAATATGGCCATCACAATACAAACTGCACCCCAAATGAGGGTTGACCAGCGGGAAGCCTTTAAATATTGCGCATCATCTGCTTCTTTATTGATCAGGCGCTTATAAATATCAATTACACTGGTAGAAGCCAATGAATTTAATGCGCTGGCTGTGGAGCCCATAGACGCCAAAAAGATTATTGCGATAAGTAATCCGATCAGTCCTTTTGGGAGATATTTGGTTACAAAGCTTAAGAAGATGTAATTGTTATCGTCAACATTGGCACCCTTATCGTTCTGCAGCATCAGCGTGGTTACCTTAGTTTTAATCGCTTTTGTTTGCTCGTCTGCAGCCTGCAAAGCAACGCGCTGCTGATCAATTACCTGCTGATTAGATGAGGAGATGGCCTTACTCAGCTTATTTACCTCAGTCTGTTTACTTTTAAAAGCTTCTTCATATTCTTTCTTCAGCACATTTAACTGCGGGTTATAACTGCTGTTTTCGAGTTTATGAAGCTCAAAACTATTGAAGAATATGGGTGGTCTGTTGTATTGATAAAACGTAAAAACCAGTACACCAATAAGTAAAATAAGAAATTGCATCGGTATTTTAACCAGTCCGTTCATCAATAAGCCTAACCTGCTTTGCCCTACAGATGCCCCTGTTAGGTACCGTCCTACCTGGCTCTGATCTGTCCCGAAATAAGAAAGCTGTAGAAAGAAACCTCCTATGATTCCAGTCCACACGGTATATCTGTTGTTCAGGTCAAATGTAAAATCTATTGCATTGGTACGCCCCATTTTGCCCGCAATACCAATAGCCTTGCTAAAGCCAACATCTCCGGGAAGTAAATGTACTACCATGATGCCCGCCGCGAAAAGCCCTAAAAAGATAATACTCATTTGCAGCATTTGCGTATAGGATACGGCCTTTGTACCGCCGTAAACCGTATAAGCCACCACAATACTTCCGATACATAGCGTGGTATAAGTGGTATTGATGTTAAGGATGGTAGACAATATAATTGAGGGTGCATAAATGGTGATCCCTGTAGATAGTCCACGTTGGATCAAAAACAGAAAAGCCGTCAATGCCCTTGTTTTTAGATCAAAGCGTTGCTCCAGATACTCATAGGCTGTATAAACTTTTAAACGGTGAAAAATAGGCACAAAGGTAATGCAGAGTACAATCATGGCCAATGGCAAGCCCAGGTAGAATTGCACAAAGCCCATTCCAGAAGAATAAGCCTGACCGGGGGCAGATAGAAAAGTAATGGCACTGGCTTGTGTAGCCATTACAGAAAGACATACTGCATACCAGGGTGAGGATTGGTTTCCCAACAGGTATCCTTGAATATTCTGAGCGCCTCTACTTTTGTATACACCATAAGATACTATGGCAACTAAGGTGACTATTAAAACAGCCCAGTCTATACTACTCATCTAAAGCAAACAGTAAAAATAAAAAACAGTAAAATTAGCAATAGCAGCCAGCCTACCAGCAACCTGTAAAATTGTTTCCAGCTTTTAACAAATGGAGGAAGATCATTTTCGGGTTTCTGCTGCTCCATCACTTATTTTTTAGGATTAGAGATTAAGTTTACAAACAGTCGGTAAGCGCCCGGCACACCTGCAGGTAATTCTCTAAAAAATACCAGCGAGGTATAAACAAATTTGCCTTTACCATAACCAGCTATAATCAATGAACCATCACCTGCCTTTTCGTTGGTATCATGCATACTTAAAATAGGGGTATATTTAGGGTCCAGGTCCGTAGCAAAATAGATTCCCCGTTCTTGCACCCAACCTTCAAAATCTTTAGCGGTAATTTTATTCGGATAGTTCAAGGCTGGATGTTCAGGTGCCAAAAAACTGACCTCAGCATCTTCTTCCGTAACCCGATCTCTGCTTAAGCGAAAGGGATAAGGGCCAATATCATTAATTTTAAGCGGGGTATTTACATTGTATTGCACCAGAAATGTTCCCCCATTGGCTACATATTGCATCAACTTTGGCTGCAAGACTTTTGCCTGCTCATTGATGTTATAAAAACGTACACCAGTAATGATGGCATCAAATGAAGAAAGTGTTGCAGGATCTGAATTGATGACCTGGCTTTCATTTAGCATCGTTACATCGTACCCAATTTCCTTTAAAGCCTCGGGCACCAAATCGCCCGCTCCTGCAAGATAAGCAATCCGCTTTCCTCCCGAAAATTTAAGGTCGATCTGCGCTACATTAGCTTCAGCAAGCGGAAATAAGGTCTGTAGTGGAATGTGGTCGTAACGAACGATCTTATAACCCTCATGATAGGTTTTATGGTTTAAGACCACATCAATGCCAAACACACCTTTTTCGGTTTTTCCTGCCGGTGTGACTACAAATTCTACACTTTGCATGGCGCCTTTCGCCAAACTGATGTCTAGTTTTTCAGGACTTACTTTCCAGCCCTGAGGAATTTTTGGCTGAAGGTAACCGGATGCAGCAGCTGCAAAACCCCTTAACTGTACTTTAAGCACTTTTGGTGACTGCCCGTTAAACACGTATGCTTTTTCTGACAGGGTTGCAGTTACAGGAGGTGCAATAACCAATGGCTGATAGATTTCGCCTTTAACCGGATCTGTATATTTGTAAACTACGGGACGATCAAACGATATGGATTTCCCTTCTATGTTAAAAGTATAGGTAACGGTAGGAGGTCCCGGATTTTCGGGATAGCCAATTAATAAAGGATCGTTCACCGTGTAGGAACCAATAGGATGCTTTTCGGCCAGCCAATAGGCCTGGGATAACTCAACAGCAGGCATGGTACTTTCAAAATTCTGCACCTGATTATCCGTTGAAACCAGGGTTTGGGGAATGGCACTGATCCCTGTAATAGCTTCAAGACGGATTGAATTCCCTGCCCTGATTAATACCTGGGAATTGATGTGCATATCATCACCAACCGCGTACTCAGGTTGCTGTCCGTAGCTTTCAAACCACAAACCCGATGCAGCAATGATGAGGGTTTTAACTTGCTTGATCTTCTGGATTTTCCAGTATTCTCCTTCCTCTCCTTTCAACTGCTCCAGGGCGGTTAAAATTTTAGCCAGTAAAGGAAGGCTTTTGGAGGGCTGGGCAATCTGGTAGTCTTGATTAAGCTGCTGTATCAGTTTACTGATTTCCGTACTGCCTTTTACCCTGGTCCAGCTTAAGTCTATTCCTTCAAACAAGTCTTTTTGAGCCGCTGTTCCGGCTGTTGGACTAAAATACTCTATGGCCTGTCCTCTTTGTTTTGCTGAACCAAAACCCTGGCTTTTGTGGTTAGACCTGCTGTCTGCAGAAATTTCACCATACCCTTTACCTAACAATTGATTATAAGCACCAACATCAAGTTTCAACTGACTTTCGGAGGTGGTATTGTTACCACCAAAATTAAAGGTATTCCAAAGGATCCGTTTGGCCTGCCAAACTTTTACTTTGGATAACTGTTCAGGGAATTTTTTAGGATCTGCTGCTGCAAAAAATGCTTCTCTGGCCAATATCGCCGATGCGGAATGATGCCCATGACCTGCACGTGCATCTTCGGGAAAACGCGTAACAATTACATCGGGACGAAATTTACGGATTACCCAAACTACATCTCCGAGTATTTTCTGCTTGTCCCAGGTTTTAAAGCTTTCTTCTGCATTTTTTGAAAAACCAAAATCATTGGCTCTTGTAAAAAACTGTTCTGCACCATCTGTTCTTCTGGCAGCCAACAGTTCCTGCGTACGGATTAAGCCCAATAAATCGGCTTGTTCTGTACCAATTAGGTTCTGTCCCCCATCTCCCCTTGTTAAAGCAAGGTAACCAGTACGCACTTTCTTTTCGCGTGCCATCCAGGCCAGCAAACGTGTATTTTCATCATCTGGATGGGCGGCGATATAAAGCAGGCTACCGGTAACCGCTAATTCTTCCAAACCTTGTTTTATTTCGGCAGCATTGAGCTGTGGCGAAGTTTGGGCAAATGTGTTGAAAGATAAAACGGGGAGCGTTAAAAGAACTAATAATCTAAATTTCATGAAATTGTACTAGAGGAGAATTTTGCTGCTAATTTCCTTATCAATAGTAATAAATCCTGGATATTTTACCAGTGTGCCACCAACCATAAAGCTGGGTCTGATCTTAAGTGTCACCATGCCCTTTTGCTCCTGTCCACTGTCTTTTGCCTGAAAAAACTTCATCACGTCGTCCATAACCTTTCCATTGGAGAAGAGTGAATATACATTGGCATTTACCGCCACAGGAACACGTGTAGACTGTCCTGCATCAATTGTTACTTGCTGGTTTACAAATCCAGTAGCAAGCTCCTCGTTATTGATAAGAATTTTGTATTCAAATTCATTGATTGCTGCATCGCTGCCAGCCGGATTCGTAATTTCCATATTCAGGTTGGCACGTAATGGAATGTCTTTCCTTAACATCCCCAATGCCAATCCGGGTAAACTACTCATGCTGATGTTTTTACTACCAAGCAATTTGGTGATATCGGCACCGGCTATCGATATGTTATCTGCCGATATGATTTTGTAGGTACATTTTTCCAATGCTTTGATCTGCTGCGCTTGTTTATTAATTCCACAGCTTTGTATAATAATTGCCGTTAGACAAACTAAAATGATTTTCTTCATGATGCTATAACGAGTTAAGGCCTTTTCTAGTACTTACGTCTTAAACGGCTGTTGCTGCGATTAATGAGGTAATCTATACTAAACTTACCTGCGCCCGAAAGCAAGAGAAAAACGTAGACCAGCAAATAATGTAAGCCCATCTCCTGTTTGGCAAAGCCATCTGTAGCATGTATAACAAATACTGCGATAACCATTGTAAATATTAAAGGTAGAACAGCCAGCCTCGTTGCTAAACCCAGGGCAATAAGTATAGAGCAACCAACTTCAGCAAATACGGCCAAAATAAGAGAGGCAGGTTCACCAACGCCAATAGGATCAGCAAATTTCATATTTCCAGCCAACAAACTATCTAATTTTAACAAGCCATGGCTGAGCATTAAAGCAGCTATGGATAACCTTAAAATAAGTAATGCGACATCAAGCGCCTGATGGTTGTAGTTGGTATTAAACAATCTTTTCATAACAGATAATTGTAAATGTGTTTACAGTTAGTTCTTGTAAATATAACAATTTTTGCAAAATGGCGTACAGAACTGGCATGTTTTTGGCGCATTACAGCCCAGATCTTAATATATATACTTTGAAAAGACTTCTTCAATTTGCCAATCTGGCCACGTTATTATTTACAATCTGGGTAAATTACTATGCAAATACACAAATAGGCCTTTCTATGAAAGCAATATCAGATCAGTATTTGAATTTATTTACGCCTGCAGGTTATGCATTTAGCATCTGGGGCTTCATTTACATCGGACTACTTGCTTTGGCTTTGTACCAGCTTCTGGACATTTTTACACCGAAAGTAAACAATGATTTTGTCTTAAAAATAGGCGGATGGTTTATTGTGGCAAACCTGGCAAATGCAAGTTGGGTACTGGCTTTCCTCCACAACTACATTACGCTTTCGGTATTTATCATGATGGTTCTTTTCGGTTCCTTGTTAAGGATCGTTTTAAACTTAAACATGGAAAAATGGGATGCACCATTTGTAACTATTGCCTTTATCTGGTGGCCCATCAGCCTGTATTTTGGCTGGGTTAACATCGCATTTATGGCAAATGTTTCCGCCTGGCTTACCTCATTGGGCTGGACTGGAAGTCCGCTTACACCTACCTTTTGGGCAATGTTGATGCTGCTTGTGGCAACGGCCATTTTAATTACCATGATCTGGAAGCGCAATATGCGGGAATATGCTACGGCCGCTGTCTGGGGAATTGTAGCCATTGGCGTTAAAAACACAAACAGCAACGACATTGTTGCGTATACCGCATATGTCGTTGCTGCTGTTGTATTGATCAATACGATGCTGCACGGCTATAAAAACCGGGCAATGGGCCCAATCCGAAGATTCAGGCCCAAGCCTCCGGTTATTTAGATTTTGCAGTACCAGCCTCTGGCAATAAAACCAGTGTGATCAGGTTTTTACCGCTCAGGTATTTTTGTGCAAATGCTTTTAAACTGGCCGGGCTTACTTTGTCCAGCAAGCCGTCATAGCTTTTTCTTAAACTGAAGTCATCTCCATTTTGTAAACATCCATTTAAATATCCGATCCAATATTCATTGGTTTTCACAGAAGTCTCACGTTGTCTGCGTTCTTCAGCCTTAAGTTTATCAACGTTTACTTGCGGAGGACCCACAGTTCTCAATGTATTTACCTCATCTAACGCAGAAGCAATTAGCTTATCCACATTTGCAGGAGAACAGCCGAAAGAAATGCCCATTGTATAACGTGGCTGAGGAAATTTAGAGCTTCCAGCTTGTGCAGACGGCGTATATACCCCACCTTCTTCTTCTCTTAAACGCTCCAGTAATCTAATCTCCAATGCTTCTTTTAGCGACTGTAATTCAATATTATTAGCTAAATTGTATTCAAACGGACCAGAAAAAATCAACTGTACAGTGGCTTTTGGTTCAGTACCTTTATAAACCGTTTTAGAGATTTTTCCGGCCGGAATCTGAATCCCCAGGTCTTTTGCCTTCACCACATTTTTGGTAGAAGGTAAGCTGGCGATGTACTGTTCAATTAAAGGCTTAATGCTATCCACGGTAAAACTACCTACAAAGGTGAATGTAAAACCACCTGCATCTGCAAAACGCTCCTTATAAATCTCATATACCCTATCCAGGTTAATCTGATCAAGCTTTGCAAGAGTTGGTCCAGTTCTGCGGATGTTATAATTGCTCATCACAGCAGCAGCAGTATCCTGGAACACACTATTAGGATCATTACCCCGGTTGGCCAATCCTGCTTTAGAACGGCTAATGATGCTTTCAAATTGAGCCTGATCTTTACGGGGCTCAGTAAAATAGGCGTACATCAACTCTAACGCCAGGGGAAGATCTTTAGGTGTAGCACCACCGCCTACGCTTTGATTACGTTCGCTAATTGAAGCTTTTACGCTCAGCTGTTTGCCGGTTAAAAACTTACTCAACTCTGTAATCGAATAATTACCAATCCCGAAAGAAGCAATAATCCCCGATGCATTTGCTGCACTTTGGTAATCTTTATCTGCATAAAGGGATGTGCCACCCGGTGCAAAGCCACTAAAAATAACTTCATTATTTTTATAATCTGTTGGCTTCAACACCACTTTTATACCATTACTCAGCGTAAGCGTGGTAATGTTTAGTTCCGCATCTTTTTTCTCTGCAACTATTTTCCCTTTAACCGGCTTTTTAGCCAATAAAGGTTTCGCATTACTTTCTTCTGTAAGCGGTTTCAAATCTTCTGCTTCTACTGCGGCAATCCATGACAATAGTGTTGCCTCATTTGGCAAATCTGCTTTATCCTTATCAGGGGCCATTACCAGAATATCACGGTCTGTATTTTTGATGTAAGCCGTACCTACTGCGTTCACATCAGCTAACGTAATTCCCGGAAGTTCTTTTTGTACCAATTTATATTCTACATCAATACCAGGCGCAGCATTTCCCTTCAGAAAGTATTGCAGATATTCTTTTACAAAACCTTCAGAAGGTGCCTTATCCCGTTCTTTGTAGCCAGCCTCCATACTGTTTTGGTAACTTGTTTTAGCGCGGTTAAGCTCAGCTTCGGTAAAGCCAAATTTCTTTGCCCGTACGGTTTCACGCCATACAGCTTTAAAACCTTTTTCAAGTTCTCCTTTACCTGGTCTTGCAACTACAGTTGCCGTATAAGCATTGAGGCCACCTATAAATTCGCCTGCATTTGCGCTACCTTGTAAATATGCCGGATTTGGCTTTTGCGCAAGCTCGCCGTAGCGTTCGCCCAACATTTGGTTAAATAACGATTCTACAATCGCTTTACGGTAGTCTGCCGCTGTTTTAAGTTCAGCCTCAGGGCTCTTGATAATTACCTGCGCAACAGTAGAAGTCATTTCCTTATCTGTTACAGCGATAAATTGGTTTTTGCCGGTAAGCGCAACATCATATTTTGTTCTTGCTTTCTCATTAGCAGGATTTTTAAGGTCAGAAAACTTAGCCTTAATGGTTTTCTCCATTTCGTCTACATTGATGTCTCCAACAACAATTAAAGCCTGCAAATCCGGACGGTACCAATCTTTATAAAAGCTACGGATGGTTTCGGGTTTAAAGCTCATTAAAACTTCATCTGTACCGATAGGCAGCCTATTGGCATAACGGGACCCATTTAATATTACAGGCCAGTATTGGGTCTGCATGCGTTCTTTAGCACCTTTACCCAAACGTTTTTCTTCTAAAATTACACCCCGCTCTTTGTCAATTTCGCTGGTTTCCAAAGCCGCTTCCTGTGCCCAGTCGCGCATAATCTGGATACCGTTTTTCAGCACCTCAGGATTATCTGTTGGTAATGGCAATTGATAAACCGTTTCATCAAAACTGGTATAGGCATTAATATCCGCACCAAAACGTACACCTGCTTTTTGCAGGTAATCAATCAATGCGTTTTTAGGAAAGTGTGTAGTACCATTAAAGCTCATGTGCTCCATAAAGTGGGCTAAGCCTTGTTGTTCATCTGTTTCCAATATAGAACCAATTTTATTGGCAAGGTATAATACCACCCTGTCTTTCGGTTCTTCGTTGTGCTTGATGTAATAGGTAAACCCATTAGGTAACTTACCTGTTCTCACACTTGGATCCAGCGGTAAATTCTGTGCAAAGGCCCCACAAAAGCCAAATGCCACTAAAGCGACTGATAACTGTAATCTTTTAATCATAAGTTAGTTCAAAAATATAAAGGATTCCCCAATGGAGAATCCTTTTGCAAAACTATTGAATTGAGAAATACGAGGGTACTATCTCGGATTATTTAACATTCTTTAACAAAAATCGCGAAGCTTATTTACTTTTTGCGCCTAACAATTCTGCTAATTTTTTATCCAGGGCTTCACCACGAAGGTTCTTAGCCACAATTTTACCAGCAGGATCTACCAAATAGTTTTGTGGAATACTACGTACGCCATATTGTTTGGCTACAGCATTGTTCCAGAACTGGAGATCAGAAACCTGAGTCCAGGTTAAACCATCTTTTTCAATAGCCGCCAACCAGGCATCTTTTTTACCTGGCTGATCTAAAGAAACGCCAAGTACGGTAAAATTTTTGTCTTTATATTCATTATATGCTCTTACTACACTTGGGTTTTCAGCACGACATGGGCCGCACCATGAAGCCCAAAAATCGATCAGCACGTATTTTCCTTTAAAATCCGAAAGCTTAACTGGCTTATCGTTTACATCATTCTGCGTAAATTCTGGAGCCATTGCGCCAATTGAAGTTGCGCGTGCACTTTCTATCCCTTTTCCAAGCGCAATACCAACCGCGTTTCCGCGTACACCAGCAGAAAGCCCTTTGTAAAGTGGCTCAATTTTGCTCACATCCATGCTGGAACCCGCAATTTCTGTTAGTGCGGTTGCGCTAAAATAAGAATCCGGGTTTTGCTTGATATAGGCAGTTTGCGCCGCTACTTTTTTTGCAGCAAGCTCACTGTATCTAGCTCTTAAGCCAGCCATAAAAGCCTGGTCTTTTTTCTTTTCTGCAGGCGCTGCAGCATATTCTGCATTCAAAGCTTCCATCGCATCATCTATAGCAGCGTAGGTTGCTGTATACTTATCGTACGCCGCATTAAACTTAGAACCTGTTACTATGGCTTTTTGAACAGAATCTTTACCTTTAAGTACAATAGTGCCTTTTTCAAGGTACACTACTTTCATATCGGCATTACGCCCCATGCCTTTCAGGCCTGCTCCGGTATGGTCAAGCATCAGCTCTGCCCGGGTAGGTTCAGCAATTTGACCTTTAAAAGTGAAAGCACCATTCACTACTTCCGCAGAATCTATTTTTCTTTTACCATCTAATGTCCGGCTCAAATAAGCTTTTGCAGGCACTTTTAATGCATTTACTTTAGCTGTTAACGTGTAATCCGAACTCTGGGCGAAACCTAAGGCAGGAACCAGAGCCATTGCAGACAATAATAATTTCTTCATTTTGTTTATTTAATTATGGTGATATTGTTCTTTTTCTACATTTAACCCAGTCGTTTTTACTTTTAACAGCAAATTGAAAGGGGAAAAACTGTATATTTTTGATAAAATTGGCAATTATAAATCTTAATGTCAACACTTATCCTTATTTCCAGAAATTTTATAGATTTTTGCAAACAAAGCTTCACATTTTTCCGGCTTAAATCATTTAAAAACAGCCTAACCATATTTTTTCACATTTGTAACAAGTACGATATGCACCCAGAGTTAGATTATACAGACATTGAAATTTTAAAACTGATGCAACACGACGCCACCTTAACCAACAAGGAGCTGGCCTTTAAACTCAACAAATCTATTGCAACCATCCATGAAAGAATCAGAAAGCTAAAAAACCAGGGGTACATTAAAAAGATAGTGGCCATACTGGACCGAAAAAAAATTGGTAAAAGCCTGATTGCCTTTTCGCAGGTATTACTGAAAGAACATACTGCAGAAACGCTGATTGAATTTGAGCGTGAGGTAGCTAAATTTTCTGAAGTGATGGAATGCTACCAGATGACTGGTGCCTTCGATTTTATTTTACGCATTGCCACTAGCGATATGGATACTTACCATTTATTTCTAAGAAACAGACTGGCAACCTTGCCTAACATCAGTACGGTGCAAAGTTTCTTTGTTCTTTCAGAGACTAAAAGCGATACAGCATATCCGCTATAATTCTGCTGATAATATCAGCATACTACGTTATGCTTGCTGTTAAAAATGCTCATTTACAAAATGTAAACTCCGCTTTTCCCAGCTTCACAAGCCTTGTATGCTAACATTCTGAGTAGAATTGATTTTTTAAACCTATAAAAAAAACGGGGATACCACTTTCGCAATATCCCCGTCATCTAAATTAACGCTCTCCATATAAAGACGCAAAAAGCAGAACTTTATTGTATAAGCTTTATTATTTTTTTTAAGCTGTTTCTAACTTTACAATGTTGCGGTATGGAAACACATTAAAAATATGTCTGCGGGCAAACCTACCCGGAGAATCTGCATTAACTAATTTCACATATACCGCTCTTGGAACTTCAAAATACTCATAGCCGCTACCGTCTAAAAAATGAACCTTTAGAATTTGACGCTCCCAGGTAAAATCTGCAATACCACAAGTTGCTGTTGTATTGGTGTATTCCTCAAGAGATAGCGCCAAAGTTTCTGGCGCAATGCTCACCAAAAAATGATAGGCTTCGATAATCTCCTTACTTTTTGCTTCAGCAGCTAATCTTGCTTCCTCTTCCTGGAATTTATCAGGGTGGAATTCCTTCATGAAATTCCTGTATATGGTTTTTAAATCTTTTAATTCGGCATCCTTTTGTACACCCAATAACTTCCTGTAGTCAGCAATCTTCTTCATAATATATTTAATAGCAGCATGTTGGCAATTACCCAACAATTTGCAAAGGTACACTTTTAATTGATTAAAGAACTGCTAAGATCAAAATACTACTATATTTGCTCATGTTCAAGATTGGATTAGCAGAAGATGATGTTAAAATAGCCGGACTAATCAAAACCGGTTTAGAAGAATATGGATACCTGGTTAACGGCTTTCTTGATGGTAAAGAAGCCTTGTTCAGGTTTCAGGAAGATCCGTATGACCTGGTGATTCTGGACATTATGATGCCCGGGATGAATGGAATAGCCCTCTGCAGGGAGCTCCGCAGTACCCATAAAGAAATCCCCATTTTAATGCTCACCGCTTTAGGTTCAGTAGAAGATAAAGTTACTGGTTTAAATTCTGGTGCAGATGATTACCTGCAAAAACCATTTCACTTTAAAGAACTGCTGGCCAGGATTGAAGCTTTACTAAGAAGGAGTGGAAAAAAAGTTACACAAAATAACATCCTTAGCTTCGCCGACATTACCATAGATACCTATAGTAAAACTGTGCAGCGCGCAGGAAATGACATCGAACTTACTGCAAAGGAATACACCTTACTCGAACTTTTTGTCAGAAACCCAAACCGCCTTTTATCCCGGCAATTTATAGCAGAACATGCCTGGGACATCAGCTTTGATACCGGAACAAATGTTATTGATGTGTATATCAATTTTTTAAGGAAAAAGATAGATAAAGACTTCGATCAGCGTTTAATTCACACCAAAATTGGCATGGGCTACATCCTTAAAGAGGCATGAAAATAAAAGACCGCCTGGCGCTTTATTTTACCTTAATTAGTACGCTGGTGCTCATTGGTGTATTAACAATGGTCTATTTTACCTTTGTTAAATTTATGCAAAGTGAGTTTTTTGAACGACTTACTGACCGCACCATGGTTACAGCGAAGTTATACCTCGAGGCAGATGAAATCTCTGCTGAAGCGCTTGACGGTGTAAGGCAACAGTACCTTGTAAAATTGAATGGTGAAGTTACACGGATTTACAATGATAAAAATGCGGCTACCTTTATTGGAGACGATCAGCAATTCTGGACCGCACAAACTGTAAACGAAGTTAGGAAACAAAAAAAAATTGAATATACCGAAGGCAACCGGCAAGTTGTAGGCATTTACTACTCAGATAACCAAGGGAACTTTGTGATCCTGGCTTCTGCCATAGACCACGGCACCATTACCAGGCTTGAGAAATTATGGAAAATCATGATGGTGGTTTTCTTAATTATTTTTATTGGCCTTCTGCTTTCGGGAAGATGGATTGCCGAAAGGATTTTAAGTCCGCTTAATGTATTTATAGACCAGGTTAAAGGCATCAAATCCAACAACCTTGATTTTAGAGTTGATGAAGGCAACCATAAAGATGAAATTTACCTGCTGGCGCAGAATTTCAATGACCTGATTGCACATTTAGAACATGCATTTATTTTGCAAAAAACTTTTGTTGCCAATGCTTCTCATGAGCTCAGAACACCAGTTACCCGGTTAATTATTGGCGCAGAAATCGCTTTGGCGCAGGAAAGAAGTAAAGAAGATTACCAGAAATCATTGCAGGGCGTATTAGAAGATGCCGACAAACTGGAAAACATCATCAGTAGCCTGCTGGTATTGGCGCAAGCAGACCTTGAGTATGGAGAAAACCGTACAGAGGCCCTCCGCATTGACGAACTCATTTGGAAGCTTCAACAGGAATGGAACTTAAAAGCCGGAAAAAATAAGTTCATTGTAAACCTGAAAGACCTGCCTATGCAGGAAGAAAGCCTCACCATTCAATGTAATCCTACGTTGCTGCAAATAGCCTTAGACAATATCATTTCTAATGCCTTGAAGTTCTCAGACCAGGAAGCTGTGAGTTGCACATTAGAGGTAACAACTGCTGGTATCCATATTGACATTACCGATCGGGGAATTGGTATGACGGCGGAACAACTGCAACACATTTTCAGACCATTTTATACTTCCGCATCCAAAGAAGCACATGCCGGAACGGGAATGGGGCTGTACATGGCGCATAAAATCATCTCTTTATACCATGGAACCATCAGTGTAAAGTCAGAAAAAGGCATAGGAACTACCTTTACTATTCAATTCAGCAAACTTTAATTTCCTTTTAATTCACCTTTAATTTCAGTTTAATTGCGTCTTGATAGGTTTGCTGGAGATGAAACTTCAACTGATCTTAATTACACTATTTAGTACTGCATTATGTAGCAGTGGACATTCGCAAGATACCCTGAGATTAAACCTGCGCAAGGCTGAACAGTTGTTTCTTGAAGGAAATTACCAGCTCATAGCCCAACAATACCAAACGGAACAAGCAAAGGCAGAAAAGATTACAGCGAAACTATTTGACAATCCTGAGCTGAGTTACGAGAACCTTTTTTACAATCATGAAACTGGAAAATTCCTCGAAACCTCTATGGCTACGGGCCAGTTTAATGCGCAGGTATCACAAGTCATTAAGCTTGCCGGCAAACGCAACAAAAATATCCAACTGGCCAATGCAGGAATTAAAGTAGCTGAATACGGTTATTTTGACGTGATGAGAACACTGCGTTATGAGCTCCGCAGCAATTTCTACAAATGTTATTATACCCAATTGTCTGCATCGGTATATAAAAATCAGATTGCTGCGTTAGCGCAACTGCTAAACGCTTCAGAAAAGCAATTGAAACTAGGTAACCTGGCAACAAAAGACATTATCCGGATCAAATCATTGGTTTATGACCTTAAAGCTGAATACAATACCATTTGTAATGAGGCTGAAGACCTGGAAACCACTTTAAAATTAATGACCAACGTAAAACCAGGCAATAAGCTTTTGCTGAAAATTGAAACTACAGATACAAGCGGGTTTAATTTAAAGCAACAGTCTTACTTTAAATTGCTGGAAGCGGCCAAAGCCAACCGTGCCGATTTGCAACTGGCAAAGGCAGAACTCGGTTTTGCAACGCAACAACTTAAGCTGCAAAGGGCCCTGGCAGTGCCAGATGTAGCACTCTCGCTAAGTTATGATTTAAAAGGCAATTACCCTGAAAAGTACACTGGCCTTGGCATATCAGTTCCGATACCGTTGTTCAACAGAAATCAGGGAGAGATCAAAAAAGCCCGCATTGCAGTAGCTGCCGGAAACAATAACCTGCAACAAAAAGAAGCTGCGTTGGAAAATGAAGTCTACAACAGTTATCGATCTGCTTTAAGAACTGAAGAGTTATACCAAAGCATAGACCTGAATTTTGATGCTGACTTTAGCAAAATGCTGACAGAAGTGAGCAAAAACTTTAGCAACAGAAACATCAGTTTGATTGAATTTCTGGATTTCTACGACTCTTATAAAACCCATACGCTGCAGCTCAATAACCTGAAATACGAAAGGATGAATGCAAAAGAAGAAATTAATTACGTTACTGGCAGTGCCATTTTTAAATAAAGACATGCAATTGAAGAACAACATCAGCAAACTATTTTTGGGGGCGTTAACCCTGATCAGCCAGAGCTGCAGTAATCCTAAAGAAACCGCAAAAGAAACAAAATTTGAGGTCACAGATTCCTTGATTAGCAAATTGTTGGTTGACACTGTACAACAAGGCAAGGGAAAGAATGAGCTGAATTTTTCGGCAAAAATAGCCGCTGATGAGGAACGAAAATCAGAAATCTTCCCGATGGTAGGTGGCACCGTATTTAGTGTCCCGGTTAAATTAGGTGATAAAATAACCAAAGGACAGGTTCTTGCTGTGGTAAACAGCGCTGAAATGGCCGTATATGACAAAGATGCAATTAGTGCTGCCGCGGAGTTAAATACCGCAGAAAGAAATGTAAAGCAAGCACAAGATTTGTTCAATAGCGGGCTTGCCTCTGCAAGGGAATTAAAAGAAGCGCAGAACGAATTTAGGATTAAACAAGCAGAAGATAAACGTGCCAAAGCCACCTTAAAATTAAATGGGGGCAATAAAAATGGCGTATATACCATTACATCACCCTTAACAGGCATTGTTATAGAAAAGCGCATAAATACAGGAATGCAGCTTCGTCCTGATCATGATAACAGCCTTTTTACCATTGCAGACCTTTCTTCCGTTTCAGCCATAATCAACATCTACGAGTCTGACATTTCCAATATCAAGGAGGGCGATGCGGTAAACATCGCTATCCTCTCTTATCCTGACAGAACATTTAAGGGCAAAATAGATCAGATTTACAATATACTGGATGATGACAGCAAGGTTATGAAAGCAAGAGTACGTATTGCCAATGCAGATCATTTGCTAAAACCCGGAATGATGGCTATGGTAAATGTATCTGCTAGTTCTGGCACAGATTTGCCCTACGTAAATTCTAGGGGGATCATTTTTGATGAAAACAGGAATTATGTAGTGGTATTAGATCCTGTAAAGAAAGTGCGCATTCAGGAAATAGAAATCAGTCGTAAAAACGGTGAAAAAGCGTACATCAGCAAGGGATTAAAAGCCGGGGACCGCATTTTGGCTTCTAAACAAGTATTTTTATACGAAAGCATTAAATAATGAACAGCTTTATTAAAACAATTATTGGCTTCTCGCTAAAAAACAAATACTTCATTTTCTTTGCCACATTTATCATGATCCTGGCAGGGTACTTAAGTTTTAAACACACTACAATTGAGGCTTTTCCTGATGTAACCAATACCAACATCACCATCATTACCCAATGGCCGGGAAGAAGCGCCGAGGAAGTGGAAAAATTTGTAAGCCGTCCGCTGGAGATTGCCATGAACCCTACCGAGAAGCGGACTAGTATTCGTTCATCTTCCCTATTTGGTTTATCGATTGTAAAAGTAACTTTTGAGGACGATGTAGATTACCAGTTTGCCAGGGTGCAGGTGAACAACCACATTGAAGATGCGGATTTGCCCGAAGGCCTGAGGCCTGAAGTGCAACCGCCATATGGCCCCACCGGAGAGATTTTTAGGTACACGCTAAGCAGTGATCAGAAATCTGTGCGTGAACTAAAAACGCTGCAAGATTGGGTGGTACAGCGCGAGCTGCTGGCTGTACCGGGTATTGCTGATGTGGTGAGCTTTGGTGGGGAGGTTAAAACCTATCAGATTACAGTTGATCCACAAAAGGCCATACAATATGGCGTGAGTGCTACAGAACTATTTGAGGCCGTATCCAAGAGCAACATCAATGTTGGCGGTGATGTTATTGTGCAAAGCGGACAAGCCTATGTAGTGCGGGGAATTGGGATCCTGAACAATAAAGAAGAAATTAAAAACATTATAGTTAATAACGTTAACGGCACACCCGTATACGTAAAAACTATTGCAGAGGTTACGGAAGCGGCCTTACCTAGACTGGGCCAGGTAGGTCGCGACCGTGATCCTGATGTTGTTGAAGGCATAGTAGTGATGCGCAAAGGTCAAAACCCCAGCGAAGTTATTGCCAGGCTAAAAGAAAAAATAGCAGTCATTAACAGCAGTATTTTACCCGGAGATGTAAAAATCAATGCTTTTTACGATCGTGAAGACCTGGTAAACTATGCCACCCATACTGTAATGGGTAATATGATGGAGGGGATTATATTTGTAACCCTTATAGTATTTTTGTTTATGGCCGACTGGCGTACTACGCTGATTGTTTCTTTAATCATTCCACTCGCTTTACTTTTTGCTTTTATCTGCCTTAAATTAAAGGGCATGTCAGCCAACCTTTTGTCAATGGGCGCCATTGACTTTGGAATTATTATAGACGGAGCCGTTGTGATGGTAGAAGGCATTTTTGTTGCGCTTGACCACAAAGCGAAAAAAGTAGGAATGGAGCAATTTAACAAGCTCAGCAAACTAGGGCTGATTAAAAAAGCCTGTCTGGAAAACGGCAAGGGAATCTTTTTTGCTAAGCTGATCATCATTACCGGGCTATTGCCGATATTTACTTTTGAAAAGGTAGAAGGAAAAATGTTCTCTCCGCTGGCATGGACCTTAAGTTTTGCGCTATTAGGGGCACTAATCCTCACCTTTACCCTTGTTCCGGCAATGGCCAGTGTTTTGCTCAAAAAGGATGTAAGGGAAAAACACAACATCTTCCTTGAATTTTTAAGCAAATACGTACTCCGTTTCTATGAACGTTGTTTTAAATTCAGAAAGCTTGCTTTTGGAATTTCCATGGTCATCCTTATACTTGGGCTGTTTAGCTATCGGTTTATGGGCACAGAGTTTTTACCTACACTGGATGAAGGTTCCATCTATGTGCGTGCCACAGGCCCACTTAGCATTTCTCTGGATGAAACTAAAAAGCTTTCTAATGAAATGAGGAAAATCTTCCTGAGTTTTGACGAAGTGAAGCAGGTGATGTCTCAAACCGGGAGACCAAATGATGGCACAGATGCTACAGGGTTTTACAACATGGAATTTCATGTAGACATTTATCCAAGAAAAGAATGGAAAAGGAAACAAAGTAAAGAGCAGCTAATTGAACGCATGCAGGAAAAACTGAAAGGGTTTCCAGGCATCAGTCTAAATTTTTCTCAGCCCATTTCAGATAATGTTGAAGAAGCGGTTTCTGGGGTAAAAGGCTCTATAGTTGTAAAAATGTTTGGCGATGACTTTGAGTTTATTGAAGAACAGGAAGAAAAAATTGAACAGATTTTAAAAACGGTAGAAGGGATTGAAGACCTTGGCATCTTGCGAAACCTGGGGCAACCTGAGTTACAAATTAACCTTAGTCAAAGCAAAATGGCATTGTACGGCGTACGCACAGAAGATGCGAACTCAATTATTGAGATGGCTATTGGCGGAAAGGCGGCGACAGAAATCTACGAAGGGGAAAGAAAATTTGATTTGATTATCCGTTATCCGGAAGATTTTAGAAAGGATGAAAGTTCTATTGCTAAACTAAGGATCCCTACCCTATCTGGCGCTAAAGTACCACTGGGTGAAATTGCGACAATTAAAAAGATTACAGGCCCCAGCATGATTTACCGCGACAAACACCAGCGTTATGGTGCTATTAAGTTCTCCATTAGAGGGCGTGATATGGGCAGTGTAATTGCGGAGGCCCAGGCTAAAGTGGCAAAGGAAATTAAGTTGCCAGAGGCATATAAGCTGGAATGGGCAGGTGATTTCGAAAATCAGCAGCGTGCAACCAGCCAATTGTCTACTGCAGTACCCATTAGTTTATTACTGATCTTCTTTATCCTGTTTGTATTATTTGGCAATATCAAAGATTCCCTACTGGTGCTCAACAATGTACCTTTTGCGATGGTGGGCGGCGTACTGGCTATTTTGGTTACCGGAATTAACTTTAACATTTCTGCGGGAATTGGATTTATTGCACTTTTTGGGATCTGCGTTCAAAATGGTGTCATCTTAATCACAAGGTTTAAGAGCAACATTGCTGAGTTGAAACACAAGCCGGGCTGGACCTTTGCGGATGCGGTAAAAGAAGGTGTTTACAGTAGAATGAGGCCAGTAATTATGACCGCATTAATGGCTGCTATCGGCCTGATGCCTGCTGCATTATCTACAGGCATTGGCGCTGAAGCATCTAAACCCTTGGCCATTGTGGTGATAGGCGGGCTCATCACCAATACCCTCTTTTGTCTGTTTATTTATCCCATTGTGTTTTATTGGGCCTATAGGAAAAAGGCCGAACATTTACAAAGAGCAATTTTGCCTGTTCCAGGACTCACATAAAAATCTGGCCGGTTTTTTGGCATAACTTCATAAACATTGTTATGCCCGAAGGACCTATTATCGTAATATTAAAAGAAGAGGTAGATGCCCTGCACCTGGTAGGCAAAAAAGTACTGCGCATCAGTGGTACAAACACCATAGATGATGACCGGATTATTGGACAAAAAGTTCTTGCTATTAAAACTTATGGCAAGAACTTTTTGATCTGTTTTGAATACTTTACCCTCAGGGTGCACCTGATGATGTTCGGAACTTATGCAATCAACCAGCGTAAAGAAACAAAATTACAGTTGAGCCTGCAATTCGAGGATGCAGAGCTAAATTTCTACACCACCTCATTAAAAATTATAGATGAGGACCTTGATGACGTTTACGATTGGAAAAGTGACATCATGGCTGAGGCATGGGATCCAAAAGCCGCACTAAAAAAAATTCAAGCGAAACCAAAAGCACTGGCTGCAGATGTGATCCTGGATCAAAACATATTTACCGGGGCAGGCAATATCATTAAAAATGAAGTGTTATATCGTGTTAAAATTCATCCATTAAGCAGGGTGGGCGCTATTCCTGTTGAAAAATTAAAGGAACTGATTAAAGAAGTCCGCAACTACAGCTTTGATTTTTTAAAATGGAAAAAAGCAAAGGTACTGACAAAAAACTTTAAAATTTATGAGCACAAGCCCGGTGATGATAAAATTAAAGGATGGGTTAAGGAACCCCTGGGTAAGGGAAAACGGATTACTTACTACAATCCGGAAACACAAATAAAATATGAGTAAAACACAAAGCCTTTAACGGTGTTTATTTAAAACATCAAAACACCGATCTTATGAAATTAAATCACGCACCCTTTAAACTCAAATCAGGCAATTTTTCTATTGAAAGACAAGACTTGCAAAATATTGGTCTAAATGAAAGGCTGGCATCTATGTTCATTGGCGGAGCACTCCTTAGCAGAAGTATTACCAACCCTTTTAAAAAAAGATTCTTATACGGGGCTTATTTAACATACCGTGGAATTACCGGAAACTGCCTGGTTTATGAGCGTCTGGGCATCAATGCAACAAAACCCCATGCTGTAAATGTACGGGGAGAGTTTATCATTGATAAACCGGCTAACGAAGTGTATGCCTACTGGCGAAATTTAAGCAATTTACCGCTTGGCATTCAGCACCTGATGGAAGTTAAAATGATTGATGAACACCAGTCAAGCTGGAAATCAGCTGTATTGAGCCATATTTTACCCTTAAAATGGAATGCCGAAATTGTAAAAGACGAACCTGGTCGTTTAATTGGATGGCGTGGCTCTAACGGCAGCATTTTTCATCATGTAGGAAAAGTTGAATTTGAACCTACCACTGATGGACTAGGGACAGTACTAAAAATTGTGCTTTCTTACCATCCGCCGATAGGTGGTGTTGGGATAATATTGGCCAAATACATCAACCCATTGCTGGAACAATTGCTCAAAAAAGAGATCATCAATTTTAAACACACCATTGAACACCCTAGTCCTCTGTTAAATTAACAATTACTTTAAGGCCGCTCCTCCTACAATGCTCAATAAAATTGCAAACAGGTAAAAAAGGATTAAGACCATCATGAGTACGCCCCAAAACTTGAAGAAAGATTTCAGCTTATTCATGGCTGTACTTAGTCCTTCCTGATCTGCATATAAAACAGCGTTTTTGGCTGCTGAAGCAAAATTAAATAAGAGCAAACTGGGATAAAAATAGAGCAATGCAAAAATCAGAAAGATCAACATCAATGCTTCTGACCCCAATTGCAGCAAAGGATTTGTAGGTTCAACCGTAGCAAGTGTAGACAAAATTCCCGGTGCACTAAACGCAAACATTGCCGTAAAGGCGCTAAAAACAAATCCAATAACCGCTAAAAAGCGCGTCCATTTTGCAGTATCATAGATATAACTGCGGATGTCTTCTGTAATGATTAGCGTTTCTGATTGTTCTTCAGGATTTTCCTGAAAGTCTTTTATTTCTTCTTCCATATGTGCTGTACCGGTTTACGCAGGCTTAATTTGGCTGTAAATATAAGAGTCTGGATCAGAATGTTCGCAGTCAGCGATTATTAAAAATTTAATATCTTTGCGGCCGAATCAAGAAAAAAACAATCCATGGCATTACAATGTGGTATAGTTGGTCTTCCCAACGTTGGAAAATCTACCTTATTTAACTGTTTATCTAACGCAAAGGCGCAAGCAGCAAACTTTCCTTTCTGCACGATAGAACCCAACATCGGTGTAATTACAGTACCTGATGAAAGAATTACGAAATTAGCGGAGTTGGTTAACCCCAACCGTATTGTCCCCAACACCATTGAAATTGTAGACATTGCCGGACTGGTTAAAGGTGCGTCCAAAGGAGAAGGTTTAGGTAACCAGTTTCTTGGAAATATCAGGGCTACCAATGCCATCATCCATGTTTTACGTTGCTTTGATGATGGAAACGTAATTCACGTGGATGGTTCTGTAGACCCAATCAGGGACAAAGAAATCATTGATACGGAATTGCAGCTTAAAGATTTGGACACCGTTTTAAAACGCATCCAAAAGGTAGAAAAGATGGCTAAAACCGATAAAGATGCCAAAAGAACCTTTGACATTTTGAGCCAGGTAAAAACACATCTTGAAAGTGGCAAATCGGTACGTTCTGCAGCGTTAGAAGCAGATGATTTTGATTTTATTCAGGATCTTGGCTTACTTACGCAGAAACCAGTAATGTACGTTTGTAACGTGGATGAAAATTCAGTAATCAACGGTAACGCTTACGTAGACCTGGTAAAAGATGCAGTAAAAGAAGATAATGCAGAGGTATTGGTGATTTCTGCTAAAATTGAATCCGAAATTGCTGAACTGGAAAGTTATGAAGAACGTCAGGAATTTTTAGCTGATTTGGGTTTAACCGAATCTGGTGTAAATAAACTGATTGTAGCCGCATACAGATTACTGGACTTATATACTTACTTTACTGCAGGTGTGCAAGAAGTAAGAGCATGGACCATTACAAAAGGCTTTACCGCTCCTCAGGCAGCCGGAGTAATCCATACAGACTTCGAAAAAGGATTTATCCGTGCTGAGGTGATTAAATACAATGACTTTGTAACCCTAGGTTCTGAAAATGCTTGTAAAGAGGCTGGTAAGCTTGGTGTTGAAGGAAAAACATATGTAGTTGAAGACGGAGACATCATGCACTTCCGTTTTAACGTGTAAGTATAGTAGGAACTGATTTATAAAAACAGAGTACATCTTGCAGGTATGCTACCTGACAAAGAGGTTATACTATTCAGGGTGGAATGATCCAGTTTCTGAATAGTGTAACCTCTTTTTTTATAGCAGCACCCCCGTAAGGAACAATACAGCTACAGAGAAGTAAATAATTAAACCTGTTACGTCTACCAGTGTAGCTACAAACGGCGCTGAAGAGGTAGCCGGGTCTGCACCAAGTTTCTTTAGCAATAAAGGCAACATAGAACCTGCCAGTGAGCCCCACAATACTACGCCAACTAATGCTACACCTACTGTAAAGCCAATCAGCATCCAATGCGGACCGTAGATGTCTGAAAAAAGTGACCAGGTAAAAATCCTTAAAAAACCAATAGTTCCCAGAACTAGCCCCAGCATCAATCCTGAGATGAGTTCCCTTCGCATTACTCTCCACCAATCGCCAATGGTTATTTCTCCCAGTGCCATAGCTTGTATAATTAGCGAAGAGGCCTGAGAGCCGCTGTTACCACCACTGGAAATGATTAGGGGCACAAACATCGCTAAAATCACTGCCTTTGCAATATCCGCCTCAAAATGAGCCATAGCAGTTGCCGTAAGCATTTCTCCTAAAAACAAAACCACCAGCCAGCCAATCCGTTTTTTAAAGAGTCCAAAGATCGGCATGTCAAGGTAAGGCTCATCCAGTGCCTGGGTACCCCCTATCTTATGCATATCTTCGGTATATTCCTCGTTGGCAATCCACAAAATATCATCCACGGTCACAATTCCCAGCAATACATCAGCATCATCAACTACGGGTAGGGCTACCCTATTGTTCATCCTAAAAACGTTAATGGCTTCCTCTTGTGGGTCATTAACGTTCAATGCAATAGATCTGTTATCGGTAAGGCTCCCAATTTTTAAATCCGGATCCGCTAAAAGTATTTCCCTGATCCGGATATCGTCCAGCAGCACACCTTCCTTATCGATCACATAAATCACATCAATGGTTTCTGAATTTTTTCCATAACGCCTGATGTGTTCCAGTACGCGGCTCACCGTCCAGTCTGTTTTAACGGCAACGTAATCTGGTGTCATTAACCTACCTACACTATCCTCTTTGTAGCCAAGCAGTGCAAGTGCAGCCACACGTTCTTTTGCAGGAAGCAGAATGATCAGTTTGGCTACCGCATCTCCTTTTAATTCGCCAAATAATGCAGTCCGGTCATCTGGAGGAAGTAAATTGATGAGTTCGGCCAGTTTATCCCCAGAAAGTTTTTTAATGATCCTTTCCTGAGTAGGAAAATCCAGAATCCTGAAAACATTAACCGCCCTTTTGATGGCAAGTGTATCAATAAACTTTACGGCATGTTGCGGAAGTTCATCGATGAGGTGTTCTACATCAGAAATATTCAGGTCATCAAGGTAAACCTTTAATTCCTCGTCGTTTTCCCTTGCTATAAGCTCAACTACTTCTTCTACAATCAAATCTTCCATAAATGCTTTTTACATGGGATGCCTCGTTTATCAGGAGCAAAAGTGCTGTTTTATTTTAAAAAAACCATGGTGCAATAGTTTTTAGTGGTCAATAAATCATATTATTGAAATTATTAACATAGATCAATGGTACTGTCAAAATCTACAGCTACTTTTGTATCAACTTAATAAATTAAACAATGAAATTAAAAATCACTTCAGTTTTTGCATTAGTAGCACTAATTGCATTATCGGCCTTCAAAAATGGCGTTAAACCTGTTACATATACAGTTGACGCTGCAAAATCCAGCATTACCTGGATAGGTAAAAAAGTTACAGGTTCTCACAACGGAACTATTGCTTTAAAATCAGGAACTTTAAATGTGAATGGCAAAAGCATCACAGGAGGTTCATTTGTAATTGACATGACTTCTATCAAAGATGCAGATGGCAGCGAGAAATTAGAAGGTCACTTAAAAGCAGATGACTTTTTCGGTTCAACTAAATACCCTACTTCAACTTTTGTAATTACTAAAGTAGCTGGTGCAGTTGTAACAGGAAATTTAACCATCAAAGGTATTACTAAACCTGTAAGCTTCCCTGCTACAGTAACTGTAAATGCTGACGGTACTGCTACCGCTTTGGCTGGCAAAATCCTTGTAGACAGAACTAAATATGACATTAAATATGGTTCTAAATCATTCTTTGACAGCATTGGTGACAAAGCTATTGATGACAATTTTGAAATCAGCGTAAAACTGGTAGCTAAAAAATAATTGCACTTTTTAAAAGTGAACGGAAGGCCTGCTCAAATGAGCAGGCCTTTTTTATGTGTCAGGGCTCTGATTATGTAAGGAAGCTAAGGATAAGCCGGGATAAACTTGAAGGTAAGTGAAAGGTAACCGGAGGTTTACCTCGTTCTATAATCGCTGTCTGAACGATAATTGATCGCTGTCTCTTCGGTGTAAGACGAACAAACAGCGTTTAAACTTCAAGTAAAAGTGGATGAAACCTTCCGGTTACCCCCAAGTTTCCTTTGACTTACGCTCGGTTTACTATGGACTTTACTTTAAAATTTCGTAAATTGTCTTGCCATTTATCTGAAACGTACTTAAGATGAATTATCCCATTGTAATTGTTCCTTTTTTAAATGCCGAAGGAATGGCTATTTTTCCATTTATCTTCATCAAGGACAAAAGTAGACGTACTGATGAAACCTTAATTAGGCATGAAACCATTCATATTAAGCAGCAACTAGAACTACTTATCATTCCCTTTTATTTGGCCTATTTGCTCAATTATCTTATTAATTTATTTAAGCATAAAAGTCACCATCAGGCCTATCGTAACATCATATTTGAAAAGGAGGCTTACGCATGTGATCATAAAACAGACTATTTGATTAACAGGCAGTCTTGGGCATGGATTAAATATTTTTGTATTTAACGAACTAAACCCGAAAATTCCTATATTCGCAGACTTTTGCTTCCGTAGTTCAATGGATAGAATTTTGGTTTCCGGTACCAACGATATGAGTTCGAATCTCGTCGGGAGCACAAACAATAAAAAATGGCCAGTCTAAATAGATTGGCCATTTTTGTATGTGTATACTATGGGTTAATCATTTTCAAGAGCTTAGCTACTTGCTTTTCATTACTGGAGTAAAACCTCAATATTTTTTCAGGAGAATATAAATAGATCCCGGGATATTCCTTAGGATGAAAGGCCATGATAAATACATGGTCACGATCCTGAAGCACCTTAACATTCTTTTGGGTGGTTAGCTGTTTAGCAAAGTTGCCGGTAAAATAATCAATTGAACGGTATTCATCCTGAGAAACAAGATAGATATTAATTTTTTCAAGGTCCTTAGCGCGTTTGTCAAGCGCCGCCACTACACGCTGGCAATGTTCGCAGGTAGCATCAAAAAATATAACCAGTGATTCTTTACCTTTTGGAATATTATTGGTTAAAAACGGAGAAGCATCTCTGTTATAAAAAGCAACAGCAGGCATGGTATCACCTGGATTTTGTGCGAAAACAGAAAAAGACGCTGACAACAGCAGAAAACTAAGAAGCAGAACTTTCATAAACGGATTCATATAGGATCAAATATCGGTGTAAAGACCGAATACTCTGTCAGCGGAATTACAGTTTATAAAAGTTCTGCCATGCTGGCCCCTTACTTATTCAGTTTAAATCGGTAAGCAGCTCGAATGGTCATGAGCTGAATATCGTGACCAAAATACTTTTCATATTTCAAACTTGTCTCTAATCCATTATCAAAAGAATAACCTATCGATGCTCCTCCTGTGTAGGCATTCAAGGTTTTGCCTGTCCGTATTCTCATAGCGGGCTGCCCTGCTACCAAATAGGTAATATAATTTTCATTGTTTAGACCTATAACTGCACCTAACTCACCCGCAAAAAACATTCTTCTGCTTAAGTAGGTTTTCATACCTATTTTTATAGGGATAGACTTGTAATCATTTCGATCAGAATACGACATAGAGATCATCCCTGGTGTAAGTTCTGGAAAGGTAGTTCTGGAATTGATTAAGTGTTGAAGATACCCTACAGAAAATGTAGCGGCTAAGTTACCCCTTAATTCCCGTTCTAGAAATGCTTCAGCACCAACAACTCCATTTGTAGATTTGATATCCAGACCCGAAACAGCTGCCAGTCCGATGTTCCAGTTTTCTGAAGGACGCTGAAATTTTGAAACGAATGCAGAACTGCGAACTGGAACTTTTGGTTTAAAAACCGAATTAAATGCAATACCTGCTTCCCAACCGAAAGCATATTTAGAAGGCTTGCCTCTTGCCATAACATTTTCATTGTAAGCTGCAGGATCTGCCGCTGCCGCAGCAAAATCATAAGGTATCCCGTATGTATATTTTCTAAAAGTTGGCCCGGCAAATAAACTGATGTTTTTAGACAGCTGTGCAGTCAACAAAAGTTTCCCCAGCTTCCAGTTTTGATGGAAATTTTGCTCACCATATATTTGATAATCGAGGACAGCAGAAAGGTAAACACGGTCGTTAAACATAAAATCATGCCCTACGCCTATTCCCATTCCCTTCATCCTTATTCCGGAATTAACATTCACGCCGGCATGGATTATGGTGTAAAACTGATGTGTACCTGTGCTTAGCGAAACATTGGTGTTTAGGGTTTGATTTGCAGACAAACCTACTTTATAAAATCCGTTCCTGATAATATTTACTAAACCTATACTTGCACCTTCAGAGGTATCAGCAACGTTCACTAATCCTATTTGTATACCCTGAAGCTTACGGGCCTCATTATTTAATGCTGCCAGTTGCAAACCCTTTACAGTGCCTTCTGCTTTATTGGCAAAGGCAGAAACTTGAAGGCCCTTAACGGTATCCAGCGCACGGTTGTTGATTCCTGCCAGTTGCAGGCCTTTTACTGTTCCACCTACTAAATTAAACACACCGGCAAGCTGCAAATACCCGGAATTAAACCTATTGATATTAAAAAGTCCGGCAATTTCCGCTCCGTTCACCCCAGCAGTATAGCCACCTGTCAGGTTCAAGGAAAATTTATTCACCACCTGAGAACTCATCAATCCCCTCGTGCTTAGTCCAGGTGCCAGTGAAACCTGGAAAGATCTGTTTGCAAAAAAATCTGGAATGTTTAAACTTTGAATCTTTTGCCTGGCCGATAAAAAGAACTGAGCAAGAGGATCGCGTTCCACGCCAGTACTGTTGGACTCCGCATATCGGTAGGCATTTCTCTGCATCCTGCTATCAATAGATACCGATTGGAGGAAGTTTACTGCAGCATCCTGATAGTTCAACTTGCTGGCTGTAATGGTCAGTGCATTGGGATTTCCTGTCTTAAATTTTAGTTTAAAATATCCGTGTTCGTCGGTAATGGAAGAAACTAGTTCCTGCTTTTCGTAAACACTGGCATTCATTAAACGTTCTCCAGAAGCACCATCTACCACAAGTCCACTTACAGAGTAATTTTTTTCATCAGATGTAATGTCAGTAGTAATGATCCTTAAGGGCTTAAGCGCCGCCCTTATCACCAAAAATCTTTTGTCCTCTAGGTAAGTAAATCTATTCTTAAATAGCTGCTCTAGCACCTCTTTAATACTTGTTTCCGTCTGATTTAAATTAACCAGGCTGTCTTTAGGAATTAAGTCGCTATGGTAAGAAAACACGAAGTCACCTGCTTTCTCCATTTGTGCCAATGTATAATATACCGATTTCTGCTGTACGTTAATACTAATCTTCTTTTCCAAAATAGTCTGTGCCATTGCAGCAGATCCAAATAAACTTCCTAGTACTAATATGATAAATAACTTTGCTTTCATTTAATTTAAGATGATGTGATTTCCGTTTCTATTGACAGTGATGTTAAATGTTTTGGCAATAACCGCCAGTATATCATCAAGGTCTTCTTCTTTAAAAGTAGTACTGAGTGGAAGGTTCTTAACCTCGTTTCTGGGAATAAGAATTTTCACATCGTAAGCCTCCTGTAGCACTTCTGCTAATCTCCATAGAGGTGTGCCGATGGCCTTAAACTCCTTGCTGCGGTAATAAGTATACAATTGATCGGGATGCACTTGCTTTGTCAGGTTTTGATTTTCCTTGTCGATATACACGCTTTCTGAAGGGCTGAGTTCTATCTTTTTATGCTTGCTACTAATTTCAACCTTGCCAGTCTCCACAATAACTTCGGTTTTGCCTGCTACCATTTTCACATTAAAAGAGGTGCCCAAAACTCTAATCCGGATACCGTTAACCTGCACAATAAATGGCCTGTTATGGTCATGTTTAACTTTAAAAAAAGCTTCTCCTTTTTTTAAACTAACCGTTCTGGTATCATGAAACTTTTCTTGATATTCCAAAACAGAATTTCTATTTAACACTACCACTGAGCCGTCAGCTAAAAGTGTAGTATCAGTTTTCACAGTCGTTTGTGCCGATATAAATGTCGCATCCGCCTGATATTGCAGTACAAAGAACCAAATCAACAATGGAAATGGAGCAAGAATAGCCGCAACCTTAAGCCATGTTTTCCAATTAAATGATTTATAAGGAGCCTTAACCGCCTGACCTGTTAGACCCGCTTTTTCTTTAAATTTTGCCAATGAGGCTACCGAATTTGGTGGGGTATAATCTTTATCAGTCGCTGCGCTGTTCCAAACCAATTGTAAGGTCTCCAGTTCCATCTGATGGCTACTGTCTTGCAAACGCCAGTCTTCAATTTGTTGATTTTCCTCATTTGAAGTTTCTCCATTGAGGTAACGTATTAAAATCTCGATTTTCATTCTTTCACAATTAAAAATAACCAAAAAGTGAGCAGTGGTAAATAGTCGCTAAGGATAGTTCTAAGTCTGTTCAATGCTTTTACCATATGCTTTTCTACAGTATTCACTGAAATGTCCAACTCCAGTGCAATTTCCTTGTACTTGAGCTCTTCATATCTGCTGAGCTGGAAAACCGTTCTGCATTGTTCGGGTAATTGATTTAGTGCAGCTGCCACAGCCACTTTAAGCTCTTTATATTGCACAGAGCTGCTACTGTCTTTCATTTCTTCATCCTGTTTTGGCGAAGCGACATCTTCGTAAACCTGCTCAATTTGCCTGTGTTTTAAGCAATTCATTGCTTCATTATAAACAGATCGGTACAAGTAAGCTTTGGGTTGCTGCAATTCGGCTAAATCCATCTGGCTTTCCAGCAATTTCAAAAACACATTGTGCACAGTATCCTCGGCCATATCACCGTCCTTAAGTAGCGCATAGGCGTACTTATTTAACAATGGATGATAGGCTAAATACATCGCATCAAATACAGCTTGCCGATCAGACGGGCTAGATGCGATTTTCATTTGACAAAGTTTATGTCCATAATTAATTTCTCTTTAATAGTAAGACAACTTTAAGACAATCTACCGCCACTGCCTGCTGGAATAATTATGAAATATATAAGAATGAGGTTTTGTAATAAAAAAAGCGGAAATAACCTTCCGATTATTCCCGCTCATCTAAATTAACGCTCTCCATATAAAGACGCATGTTTTTGCGCTTTATTGTATACAAATGATTTTTTATTTTAGTGTAGCGATGTCGATTACAAAACGGTAACGTACATCTCCTTTTACCATTCTGTCGTAAGCAGACTGAATGTCCTTAATATCAATCATTTCAATTTCAGAAACGATTCCTTTTTCAGCACAAAAATCAAGCATTTCCTGAGTTTCAGCAATTCCTCCAATACCCGAGCCCGCTAAACTTTTCCTGCCACCAAGCAGGCTAAATGCAGCAATTTCTGCTGGTTTTGGTGGAACACCAACGCAAATGTGTACACCATTGGTTCTCAATAACGACAAATACATGTTAAAATCATGCTCTGCAGATACCGTATCCAAAATAAAATCAAATGTGCCTCTGGCTGCTTTGACCTGTTCCGGATCTGTAGTTACCACAAAGTGATGGGCACCTAATTTTTTAGCATCTTCTTCTTTTGCCGGCGATGTACTTAAAACCGTAACTTCTGCGCCAAAGGCAACACCAAATTTAACAGCCATGTGGCCAAGCCCGCCAAGACCCAATACAGCAAGTTTGTGTCCGGCACCAACTTTCCAGTGTCTTAATGGCGAATAGGTAGTAATACCAGCACATAATAAAGGCGCTACTGCTGCAAGATCCAATTTATCAGACACATGTAAAACAAATTCTTCCCTTACCACAATTGTATTAGAGTAGCCACCATAGGTAGGTGTTTTTCCATCACGCTCTCTATCGTTATATGTCTGCGTATTACCTTCAAGACAATACTGTTCCAAATCTTGTTTACAGTTTTCACAAACCTGACAAGAATCTACCATACAACCAGTACCAGCTAAATCTCCTACTTTAAATTTTGTAACGTGTGCACCAACTTTAACCACACGACCAACAATCTCGTGTCCGGGAACCATTGGAAAAATTCCTGGAAACCAATCGTTATTTACCTGGTGTAAATCTGAGTGACATACACCACAAAATAAAATATCAAATTGTACATCGTGCGGGCCTACCTCACGGCGTTCAAAATCCCACGGAGCTAAATCTGTTGCGGGACTTTGTGCCGCGTATCCTTTAGTTGCAATCATATATTCTGTATTAAATTAATATCGATAACAAAGTTATGGTTGTACCAGTTTTAAAAGTTGCAAAATTCAAACGATTAAATGCGAGAATCAAATGATTAGATAATTATTTAATCTGTTACTACTTTATACGGCTCAAATTGATTTTTTTATGGTAATTCCAAAATTAATTGCGAGTTTAGTGCTTTAACAGGGCTTATGATTGATGATTATGCTGACATGCTTAACTTTCGCAATGGCGATTTAGCGGTACTTAACCGTCTTGTTAAGACTTATAACCGCCCATTGTTATATTTTGCCAATAAAATCATCAACAATACGCAAGCTGCCGAAGAACACGTTTCTGACAGCTTTATAAAATTATGGCAGGCAAGAGCTCAGTTTCAGACCTCCGCCAACATCAAAGCCTTTCTATACATTAGTACAAAAAATGCGTGTTTAAATCATATTAAAACGCCACATGCTAAACAGCACTTTGACCATGAATTGTCTGACGATTTATTAAGTGAGGAGCCCGAAGTATATGCTAAGATTTTACAGGCCGAATTGATGGAAGCGATCTATAAAGAACTGGAAAAACTGCCCGAAAAGCAACGCACTGTTTTTAAGTTAAGTTTTTTAGAAGGTTTAAGCACAGAAGAGGTATGTACACAACTAAACATGAGCCAAAGTGCTGTATTCACCAATAGATCCCGGGCACTAGAGGCCTTAAAAAAGATTTTCAAAGACAAAAACATACTTTATTACCTGCTTTTATTGCCATTTTAAATTTATTTTTCATTTTCCTCTATTTTCATGTAAGGTTTCCCGCAATATCTTGTTTCTATCTACAACAGCAGCACAGTTATAATGAAAGAGACTCAAAATCTGGTCAACTTAATCCACAATTATCTTCGAAAGGAGCTTAGTCAGGAAGAAAGCCAACAATTAAAAGCATGGGCTTCCAGCAAACCTGCCTATCAGAAGTTATTGGATGAAGTCAGTACAGAAAATACGCTGATCAATGAGTTACAAACATATGATGCTATGTATAAAGGCGATCAAGAACAAGTTATCAATCGTATGTTAAACCGCATTCATGCGGGCATCCAGGTTGAAGACCTTCCGCAAACTAAAAAACGCCTCAGCTTATACCAATGGATTTCATCAGCGGCGGCAGTCCTGCTCATCGCAGGGATGGGTTACCTATTTTTAAATCAAAACAGAACGGATATCCAGACAAAAACTGTTCAGCAAATAGAATTGCTGCCTGGTACAAATAAGGCTACGCTAACCCTTGCCAATGGAAAAGAAATAATATTGAGCAGCAAAACGGGAATTATAATTGGCAGTAAAGAAATTAAGTATGCAAATGATAGCCTGGTCTCGGCCACTTCGCCATCAGCCCTTTCAACTTTTAATACGCTTTCTACTCCAAAAGGAGGACAATACCAGGTTACTTTGCCTGATGGAACCCGGGTATGGTTGAATGCAGCAACAATTTTAAAGTATCCTACCCAATTTAACCGCAGCAAAAGAATTGTGGAACTTCAAGGTGAAGCATACTTTGAGGTTAACCACCATCCTTTTCATAACAGCAGGCTAGTACCATTTTTAGTTAAAACAAAGGGACAGGAAATTACCGTTCTAGGCACCTCCTTTAATGTGAGTGCATATGCGGATGACAACAGTATCAAAACCACCTTACTGGAGGGTTCAGTGCAGATCCTGAACCAAAAATCTAATTTGATAAACCGGTTAAAACCCGGAACAGAAAGCATAGTGAACAATACACAGACCATCATTAGAGATGCAGACCTGGCCAGCGCCATTGCCTGGAAAGAAGGGCTTTTCTCTTTCAGAAATGCAAGTGTAGAAGATTTGATGAAGCAGTTGCGGCGCTGGTATGGCGTAGATGTAGTTTTTGAAGGCAAAATTCCGCAGATGAGAATCAATGGAGAGGTAAACCGCAATATGACTGCAAACAAAGTATTTGAAGTACTTGATTACCTGGATATCGCCTTTCGCACAGAAGGCAACCGAATTGTGATTTACAACCGAAAATAAAACAATAAATAACCTAACCAAACTGACAAATTATGAAGAAAAACTACCTTCTGCCCAGCTGGGCATTGGTCTTGTTGCTTTCTGCCTGCATGAAGGATGTGAAGCTTGACAAAGACCTCACATCTGCCAGCAAACACAGCGTTGGCATCTTTCCCGCTGCAGCAACAAATGCAACCTCCAATCTTAGCAACGTTGCCGTAGTTGCTACAGATGCAACAACTACGGCTTATTTAAAGCTTACTTATGTAGGCGAAGGCATGAGTCCAGGAACAATGGCCAGCATAGCTGTTGAAACAGACAGCAACAAGTTTGTTGGGCCCTTTAATGCAGGGAAAAAGACGAATTATTACGTACTTAAGCCAGAGAACTACAGTTTGCCACAACCTACAGTAAACATTGGAGCAGGATTAAAATCTGTAACATTCCCCGTGGTCATTAAACCAAATACCATCACCAATACAGATGTAATTTATGCCTTGCCAATTACTATAAAAGATGCTAACGGATTGGACATTAATAGCGAGTACGGAAAACATATGATATTGATTAACATTAAGAATCAATATGATGGAAATTATTATGCTGCCGGCACGCTATCCTTCCCGCCACCACAAGAAGGCAGAGGCTGGACAAATTATGCAAAAACCTTAACCACCATTAACGGAACAACCAGTAAAACGGAATGCGCAGACCTGCTAACCTCCAATTACATCATGCGTTTAACGGTGAATGCAGATAACAGTGTTACTGTAACTCCAGAGCCGGGTTCAGCAAACCTGACCATTGCAAACAATGGGGTAAGCACCTATAATCCCGCTACGAAAACATTTACACTGCGTTATAAATACGTAGGCGGCACAGGTGACCGTACAATTGAAGAAACCCTGGTAAAAAGATAAAAAGCCACAGTGATGTTGCAACCATCACCGTGGCAAAGCACCAATAAATCCATTACGAAACGAATTTGAGTATTAACCCGGCACCTTGCAAACCTAGGCATTAAACCAGACAAAGTCAACGCCAGGCTTTTGCAGTGCTACAAATCAAAAAAGATGAATGTGAACCACTCGTGTTTGGCTATTCCTATGGAATACCCAGTCATGAAGCAACTATTAAGGATTATGCGACTTACGCTGCTTTTAATGATCTTCTCCCTGATGCAAGTCTCTGCTTCCAGTTTTGGACAGATTACCATACACGCTACAAATACACCACTAAGTAACGTGCTGGAGCAAATCAGGAAACAAACAGGTTATGTATTCTTATCCAGCGATATAGAATTTAACAATTATAATGTAAATGCCGAACTTGTAAATACAGACATTCATACCGCTATGGATGCACTGCTTTGGGCTCACCCTTTACAGTACAAGGTCATAGACAAAACTGTGGTAATAAAGCTGAAATCTTCAATAGCCCCTGGCCAGCAAGGCGCATTAAAGCAGGATAAAATTACCGTGAATGGTCGCATTGTAGACGACAAAGGTAATCCACTACGAGGGGCTACAGTTGCCGCCACAGAAAACAAAACCAAATTCCGTAAAGTGACCATGACCAATGATGCCGGAGAATTTCTGCTGGCAAACGTGCCCAGCAATGGCGTATTGTTTATCACCTACCTGGGTTATGCACCACTTAGTATCAATCTGACTGATGCAAAAATGCCACTGGAGCTTAAACTGAATCCACAATCTAAAAAACTGGAAGATGTTTCTGTAACTTATAAAACGGGTTATCAGTCGCTAAGTAAAGATCGTGCTACCGGGTCTTTTGTACAGATTGGGCAGGAGTTATTGGAGCGAACACCAAGCACCAACATATTAGACCGTATCGCTTATGTAACTAGTGGATTATATTTTGACCGTAAGCCGAATGCAACAACAACAGCTATGGGCGAAAGACAAACCCCATTTCTGATCCGGGGGCTCTCCACGATCAGCGGGAACCCACATCCGCTGATCGTTATTGATGGTTTCCCATACGAGGAAACCAGAATGGACGGCAAAGACACCTACCTTACCCTAAACGACCTGAACCCAAATGATGTGGCCGAAGTAACCATTCTTCGGGATGCAGCAGCAGCCTCTATCTGGGGTGCTAAAGCTGGAAACGGAGTCATCGTAATTACCACCAAAAAAGGGAAATTTAACCAGGCCGTTACCGCAAACTTCACCGCCAACATCAGCATCAAAGACAAGGAAAATTTCGACAATATGTCTGTCATGAGTGCTGCTGATGCCGTAGAAGCTCAAACCATACTCTTTAACCGTGGCACCTATAATACCTATGACGACAGTTCTCCTAATGTCCGGAGTTTCCCTGTATTACCAGAGGTAGCGGAAATTCTACTACAAACACGTAAAGGTAACATCACGCAAGCTGAAGCCAATGCACAACTGACAAGGTTATCCAATACGGATGTTCGCAATGATGTAAAACGTTACCTGATGCAAAAAGCTTTAACGCAACAGTATGCCTTTAACCTGTCTGGAGGATCTGATAAATTCAGCTATTACACTTCCATTGGTTCCGACCGTGACAAGGCAACAGCCATCGGCAATGAGAGTTCGCGGCTCACCTTCCGCAGCGACAATACCTATAAGGCAACAAAAAACCTGAGCATCAACGCACACATCAGCTACACCCAGGCAGAGAACCGCAATAATGGTTTTGACTACATGGGATTGCTGAACGGCGCGCCATTGTACACCCGAATCGCAGATGAGAATGGTAACCCATTGGCAGTAGCCTACAAGTTTCGCAAAACCTATGTAGATACGGCCTCCTACCCTGCATTGCGCGACTGGCACTATTATCCTTTAACGGAACAAGCCAATAAAGACTACCGCGGAAAAACAATGGATGTACGTACCGGTGCCGGCTTTCAATACAAACTGCCAGCTGGATTTAGGATCGATGCAACTTATCAATACCAGCGTATTGCACATGAAACCAAAAACATCAATGGAGAAAATACCTTTTACAGCCGTGATTTCCTGAACCGCTTTATGAATAGAGCCCTGGGTAGCACCCTTATCACCTACCCAGTTCAAAGAGGGGCCATTGTAAATTACAACAACAATACAGAAAGCTTTTGGCAAGCGCGGGCACAAATGAACTTTAACCGGAGTTTTGGTAAACATGAAATCAGTTCCCTTGCCGGAGCAGAAATGAGCCAGAAAAGCATCGACGGGTTGTCTGACAATTGGTATGGCTATAATGTTGAAACTGGCGTACTTCAATCCTATATCAATTATGAAACCTATTTCCCAACCCAGCCCTCTGGCGGCGGAGAACAAATCCCAAATGGCAATAATGTTTCTGGCGCCCTAAAACGCCAACGCAATTACTTTGCCAACGCATCATATACCTACGACAACCGCTATACCCTTTCTGTAAGTGGCAGACAGGATGGCGCCAACATCTATGGTGTAAAGGCCAATCAAAAACTTAGTCCTTTCTGGTCGGCCGGTTTACTTTGGAACATAGCCGGTGAATCCTTTTATAAATTTGCCTTGTTGCCTGAACTGAAATTCAGGGCAACTTATGGTTACAATGGCAATTATAAAAATGCATCTGCCTTTGGGACTATTAATTTTTCAACTAATTCCAACACAGGTCTCCCTGCTGCACAATTAACCACCCCTCCTAACCCTTACATGCGCTGGGAAAAAACACGCGTACTGAACCTTGGCCTTGACTTCGGTTTCCGTAACAACCGCATTAGCGGGTCGTTAGAGGCCTACCAAAAAGACGGCATCGACCTGGTTGGCGCAATTGCAAATGATCCAACCTCAGGAATAGCTTCCTATGCCGGAAATCAGGCCAACATTCGCGGCCGTGGTTTTGACGTAAGCCTGAATACCCGCAACCTCACCGCTGCCCTAAAATGGAATACCAACTTCCAGGTTAGTTATAACGACAATAAAGTCACCAAATTTGAAGGCAAGTCTATTGCTGGGCAACTGCTTGGTGGAGGTCAGCCGGTAGTCGGCAGATCACTTTGGGGAATGTATAGTTACAGATGGGCGGGTCTGGATGCAAATGGAAGACCACAGGGTTACCTCAATGATGTAGTAACACCGCTTAATACGGTAATGGGCTATACGGGCAGTGTACCAAACACAAAAATCGAAGATCTGGAATACCATGGTACCAGCACCCCAATCTACTCTGGTAATATGATGAATACCTTTAACTGGAAAAGCATCTCTTTCTCTTTTAACATCACTTTTAGCTTTAACTACTATTTTAGAAGGAACTCCGTAAATTATAATAGCTTGTTGCCAACTGGCTCTACATACGGCGGAAGCATTACACACAAGGATTATGCACTACGCTGGAGAAATCCGGGAGATGAAGCCTTTACCCAAATCCCAGCGATGCCAGCCGGGAATGATCCGAACCTGGCCAACTTCTATCCTAATTCAGCTGTATTGGTGGAAAAAGGGGATCACATTCGTTTACGTGATTTTAGACTGGGTTATGATCTTTCAAAGACCAAAGGTCTTGGGTTTATGAAAAGGAGTAACCTTTTCTTCACTGTAAATAACCTGGGTATCCTTTGGAAAGCCAATAAGCTTGGTCTCGATCCGGATTATTACGCATCAGAAATACCTGCCGCTAAAACTTATGTATTTGGTCTTCAAATTCAATTTTAAACAGAGAGCTCATGAAATCGATAAGAACAAGTCAACGTACTATAATTTTACTTCCATTTTTAGTCCTGCTGATAATGCTGCAGGGATGTGGAAAAGAATGGTTAGAGGTAAAACCTGATAAAAGTCAGGCTGTGCCCTCAAAACTAAGTGACTACCGGGCCATGCTCCGCAATACGGCCGTGATGAATGCCAATTGCATCTCTTTGGGCGAGATCGCTTCAGACGGCCATTATGTTGTGGACGCCACATTTAATACTGGTGACATAGCCCCAAAAAATGCTTATACCTGGAGCCAGCTTGCGCCCTATCCATCCTATGAAGGTTATACAAAAACCTATGAAAGGATATTTCAACTCAACTATATCTTAGAAGGTTTAGCCAAATTAGAAATCAACACCGCAGTACAAGAGCGGGAACGCGAACAGCTTAAGGCACAGGTTTTATTTACAAAAGCCATCACCTACTATTGGTTGGCACAAATTTATGGTCAACCTTATAAGGCAGCCACCGCAGCAACCGATCAGGGTATATTGGTACAGGACAATACCGAATTTTTAAATAATGTAAGGCGGGTAACGGTAGCAGAAACCTATGCGCTAATCTTAGGTTATTTAAATGAGGCTATGCCCGACCTGCCTGTATCCGCTGAACATGTTACCCAGGCCAGTAAACCTGCAGGAGAAGCTTTATTAGCAAGGGTGTACTTGACCATGCAGCAATACGCCGATGCCTTAACCCATGCCAATGCTTGTCTGCAGATGAAAAACACCTTAATACAGTACAGCACGCTTCCTAGTGCCGGCTATATCGGATCATTTAATGCAGAGGTCATTTATCATGAAGATATGTCGAACAGCCAGGTTACCCCTTTTACTAATGCAGCACTGATTGACAATGCATTTTACAACAGCTATAACGCTAATGACTTGCGTAAAGCGCGCTTTTTTATGTTTTCTGGTCCCACTACTACATTTATCGGTAATTACAATAACAACAACTTTTTACTGTTTTGCGGATTAGCTACAGATGAAGTTTACCTGATCCGTGCAGAATCATATGCCAGAACAGGCAATGTAGCTGCGGCAATGCAGGATCTGAACGACCTGCTACGCAGTCGCTGGCGCAAAAACCCTGATGGCAGTACCATGTATATAGATCAAACAGCAGCTGATGCTCCAACTGCCTTGCAACTGATCCTTGCCGAACGTAAAAAGGAACTCATTATGCGTGGTTTACGCTGGGGAGATCTTCGCCGCTTAAATCAGCAACCAGAAACCCAGGTTACCCTTACAAGAACCATTGCCGGCAATACATATACACTAGAGCCGGGCAGTTACCGTTACACTTTCCCACTTCCAACCCCTGTGCTTGATCTGTCTGGACAGGCACAAACAACCGGCTGGCAATAACTTATAAAAAAACAAGAATGAACGATCCCATCGTAAAAGTAGAAAACTTAGCACACCGGTACAGCTCACAGTGGGCGGTACAGGATATCAATTTCGAACTGAACCAAAATGGTATTTACGGTTTGCTCGGCGCCAATGGCGCCGGCAAATCGACCATCATGAACATCATGTGCGGCGTACTCAAACAAAGTCAGGGCGAGGTATATATCAAAGGCATTAACCTGGCAACACATCCTGTAGAAGCTAAAAAGCATATTGGATTTTTACCGCAAAATCCGCCACTGCAACCTGAACTCACCGTAGAAGAATTTCTTACCTATTGTGCTTTCCTGCGGTTAATGCCCAAAAAGGAAATTCCTGCAGCCGTAGCAGAGGTTATGGACAAATGTTCCCTAACGCATTTTAGCAGCAGGGTAATCAAAAACCTTTCCGGAGGTTACCAGCAACGGGTAGGCATTGCCCAGGCCATTATCCACCGCCCCGATTTTGTGGTACTGGACGAACCTACGAACGGACTGGACCCAAACCAAATCCTTGAAATCAGAAGCCTGATCAAAGAGATCGCTGAAGAACGGACGGTAATACTCTCCACGCACATCCTGCAAGAAGTACAAGCGCTGTGCGACCACATCTGGATGATTAATGAAGGTAGTATGATTTTTTCCGGTCCACTGGAAGATTTTGACAGCCATATGAGTCCAAATACTTTATTAACTACGCTTGCATCTGCGCCATCAATAGAAAACTTACTGGCACTCCCAGCTATTGTAGCGGCAGAAAAAACGGGAAACATACATTACAAAATCAAGTTTTCAAAAGATGCTCCAGAAGCTATTCAGCAAATTGTAAAAGCAAGTGTTACCAACGACTGGAATTTACTAGAGATTCTGCAAGAAAAGAATTCCCTTGACAACGTATTCGCAGAACTGTCTAAAAAGAAATCAAACTAATCAGAGAACAACACACAAATGATACCTATCTTAAAAATTGCTAAAACAGAATTACAGGTTTTCTTCTATTCTCCTGTTGCCTGGATTATCCTCGTGATTTTCGCCTTCCAATCCGGCATAATATTCACCGATGCATTTGATGGCTTCATCAAGATGAAATCCTTCGGTCTTCCTTTATCTAATATCACCACAAACGTATTTACCGGCCCAAGGGGCTTGCACAGCCTGGTGCAATCTTCACTGTATTTATACATTCCACTACTTACTATGGGGGTAATGAGCCGAGAACTGAGTAGCGGCTCTATCAAACTGCTGTATTCCTCGCCAGTTACCAATTATCAAATCATCTTTGGAAAATACCTTGCCCTGGTAACCTATGCCCTGGTTATTGTTGGCTCGCTTTGTATATTCAGTATTTATGGTGCAACAACCATTCAAAATATAGACTATCCGCTTATTTTTTGCGGTTTGCTAGGTTTATTTTTCCTTACCTGTGCTTATGCGGCTATTGGGCTGTTTATGTCTTCTTTAACTTCCTATACTGTGGTTGCAGCAATGGGTACGCTAGCCATTTTATCCCTGCTGGCTTACGTAAAATCTGTAGGTCAGGAAATTGCCTTTGTACGCGATGTAACCTATTGGCTAGCCATTTCCGGACGCAGTGATACCTTCATCAAAGGGTTGATTACCACTGAAGATGTCATCTACTTTATCATGGTCATCGGACTCTTTATAAGTTTCTCTATCATCAAGCTTCAGGTTGGTCGTCAAAAGAGTCCTTACCTGGTTACTTTTAGTAAATATGCCGGCGTAACCCTTGTAGTTGCGCTTGTAGGCTTTATTACCTCGATGCCAAAGTTCAAGAAGTATTTTGATGTTACTTATTCAAAAGTTAACACGTTAACAAAAAGCAGCCAGAATGTAGTAGGTAGGCTAAACGATGGCTTAACCATCCATACCTATATAAACATGCTCGATCAAAATTACTATTTATGCCTTCCACGCAACTATAAAGAAGACATGGGCAGGTTTGAGAATTATTTACGTTTCAAACCCGATATTAAGATTGAGCACCATTACTACTATCACCGTACAAAAAACAACCCAAGTTTGGATAAAGTTTATCCGGGAATGAATGACGATCAGCTGATTGATACGCTAAAAAAATTAAACAACTGGACGTTTCCAATCCTGCCATACAGCGAAATAAAAAAACATGTAGACCTGGAACCTGAATCTTATACGTTTGTAAGGCTTCTGGAAACGAATAGCGGTAAGCGTACTTTCCTGCGGATTTTTGAAGACAACAATAAGATGCCTTCAGAGACAGAAATTACTGCCGCGTTTAAACGCCTGGTCATGGATTTACCACTGGTAGGTTTCGTAAAAGGACATAATGAACGCCAGAGCGATTCTAAGTTTGACCGTGGTTATAAAATGATTGCACAGGAAAAAAGTTTCAGGTATGCTTTAATTAACCAGGGCTTTGATTTTGCAAACGTGACGCTGGACAAAGAGGTTCCGGAGAAAGTTAGGATTCTGGTCATCGCTGAGCCACGTAAACCGTATACGGCTATAGAAATGCAAAATCTGAGCAAGTATGTAGCAAAGGGCGGAAACTTAATTATTGCCGGAGATCCTGAACGTAAGGAATATGTAAACGCTTTAACGGAACAATTTGGCGTAAAGTTATTACCGGGCTTGCTGGTAAAACCTACTGATGTGTTGCAGCCAGACTTAATGATTTTAAACCCAACCGCAGCGGCCACGCATTTCTCGTACCATTTGGCAAACATGTATGGCCATGGCCAGAAGCTTACTATGCCAGGTGCAGCAGCATTAGCTTTTGATGCCACTAAGGGCTTCCAGTCACTGCCTTTATTCACCAGTGATTCTACCGGTAGCTGGAATGAGCTTGAAACCACAAACTTTGTAGACGACTCTGTAAGCATGAATAAAAAAATTGGAGAAATTGAACAGGCTTACCCAACAGTTCTCGCAATTGGACGAAAAATCAACAATAAAGAACAGAAAATCATCGTAACCGGAGATGCAGACTGGTTAAGCAATGCAGAACTTGGGATGACAAGAAATACCGTTAATTCCTCAAATTTTTCGCTTATCAATGCTGCATTTTATTGGATGAGTGATGGCGAAGTACCCATAGACATGAGAAGGGAACCTCCTATAGATCGTGACATTACAGCAAATAAAGACAGCTGGGGTATTGCCGTGATCCTGCTAAAATGGGTTTTCCCTGCCTTGCTGATTCTAATTGGTGTACTAATATGGGTGAGAAGAAGAGGTAAATAACCGAAATTATGAGCTTTACAATCGACAGTCAGACATTGGAAGACCTCAATGTATTTGGAAAACGAGGGCGTGATTCTATCTACAGCCTATTCCACCGCACACGTACACGTGGCGGTGCAGAATTGCTGGAGCATTTCTTTCGCTTTCCGCTTGATGATGCAGAAAAAATCAATGCCAGAAGCCAAACCATTCAATATTTCCACGACAGGAACATTGCTTTCCCATTCCTGCCTGAATGGTTTGACACGGCCGAACTCTACTTGTCTGACTACGACGAACGCAGCAAGCTTAGGGTAGATAACGACAACATCGGAAGAAAACTAAACCATTTAATGGGTGCTGATGCGCATTATCAGTCCATTTTAAATGGACTTGGTGCTGTGGCTAATATTATTATAAACCTAAAAGACTTTATCCTGAACCTGGGAGAGGAATACCAGACTGATTTCTTTATCAAGGAGATTAGTTTATTGTTAAGCTCAGTGATAGATAAGGATATGTCCTCCTTTATCCAACAGACGGAGAAAGCTAAGCTCAGTTATGCACAGGCAGCCGCCTTTGACCAGCTAATCCGTTTTAACAAACGCGACAGCATCAAACAGTTGCTGGCCAATGGATATGTAATAGATATTAATATCGCTGTCGCAGAAGTTGCCCGGAAGCACAGTTTTGTGTTTCCGGTAGCAACTCAAAAGGGTAGTCACAGCCTTGTACTTAAAAACGTCTATCATCCCCTGGTGCAAAACGCCGTTGGAAACGATCTTGTCATTAGCCCGGAAAGCAACATTATTTTCCTCACAGGGGCCAACATGGCTGGCAAATCTACCTTCATGAAATCGCTGGGCATCGCTGTGTACCTGGCACACATTGGCTTTCCTGTACCTGCTAAAGCTATGGAATTTTCTGTTAGACAGGGACTGTTTACCACCATTAACCTGGCAGACAACCTCAATGCAGGTCACAGCCACTTTTACGCAGAAGTATTAAGGGTAAAACAAGTTTCAGAACAGCTGGCAAAAAACCGAGACCTTTTTGTAATCTTCGACGAGCTTTTTCGTGGTACAAATGTAAAAGATGCTTACGAAGCTACGGTTGCAGTTACGGAGGCATATGCTATGCATAAGAACTGTATGTTCGTGGTGTCTACACACATTATAGAGGCAGCAGAAGAACTTAAAAAGCGATGCCAGAACATCAATTATGTCTTTTTGCCAACACTCATGGAGGGCAATGTTCCACGGTATCCATATACATTAAAATCTGGTGTCACATCAGACCGGCATGGCATGGTCATCATCAAGAACGAAGGCATTCTTGAGCTCCTTGACACCGGAAAAAAAAACATAGATTTTACCGAACCGCAAGCATTTGTAAGCGATAAGCAAAGCCTGGAAGATCTAAACCTGCTCGGGAAATACAAGAGCAAATCTATATTTGGCCTATTTAACCAAACTAAAACACAGGGAGGAGAACGGCTATTGGAAAAACTCTTCCGGACGCCGCTAACGGACGCCGGCCAGATCAATAGCCAGTCTGCTGTTTTTGCCTTTTTTCAAGCGCAGACACTTCAATTCCCTATTCGGGAAAATCTATGTTTAAGCATGGAGAATTACCTCAAATCAAGTTCAGACAATGGAGCTGCAAGCCTATTATCTCAGGCAGTATATCGCAGAGGCCTGTACCTCATGGGCATGAAAGACGAATACTTTTATGCGTTAGAAGGATTAAAAAACACCTTTTCGGCTTTGAATGATTTGAGGATATTTTTGACCGGCTCATGGATTGCAGAAAGTCCACAACCCTTTAAAGCAAAAATTGATGCTGTTAAGCTCATTTTGGAAAATAAAGCCTTAAACCTCCAAACCGTAGTTGATAGTTTGTCTGGCTTAACCTGGATTAGTGCCATCAAGCAGGAGCGCCGGTTGTTTACGCTGCTAAACAGCCGTACCGCAATGTTGCTTAACTTTATTTATGAGCTTGATGTATACCTCTCTGTAGGAAATGTGGCGAGAATTAAAGGATTTACAAGAGCCCTGGCAAAAGGCAGCCATACAAGTACCTTACTTTTAGAAGGTGCATACCATCCTGCCCCAGAGAATGCCATCGCAAATGACATACAACTGGATGGCAATAAAAACCTCATTTTTCTTACAGGGGCAAATATGGCCGGCAAATCTACCATCATGAAAACCGTAGCAGTATGTTTTTATTTAGCGCATATGGGCTTTCCTGTCCCAGCACGAATCATGGAATTTTCTGTAATGGAAGGAATTTACACTTCTATCAACGTTCCTGATAACCTTAATATGGGATACAGCCACTTTTATGCGGAAGTTTTACGCGTAAAAAAAGTTGCGGAAGAAGTGGCAAGTGGCAAAAAATTACTGATCATTTTTGATGAACTCTTTAAAGGCACAAATGTTAAAGATGCCTTTGATGCAACGCTAGCAGTATCAGAAGGTCTTTTAGCGTATAAAAACTGCAAGTTTATCATCTCCACACATATTGTAGAAGTGGGACACGAACTGATGAAAGGCCAGCAGCACATCCAATTTAAATACATGCCAACAATAATGCAGGGGCACGTACCCCATTATCCATATCTTATGGCCGAGGGAATATCTAACGACCGGCATGGCATGCTCATTCTAAAAAATGAAGGGGTTCTTGAACCAGCTTAATCTATCTTCGATCTTTTACAAATACTAAACTATATGTTTACTCAACTTATACCTACTGTCCGGTTAGGGGCACTACTTTTTCTATTTAAAATTATCCTATTCCTGCCTGCTGCCAATGCCGCTCAGCAAACAGATACCTTAAACCATAGAAACAAACGGCTACCTGACGATAAAGCTGTTAAAACCGGCAAACTTGCCAATGGTTTCAGGTATTTTATCCGAAAAAATGCGACACCAGAAAAGCGGGCCGTGCTGTACCTTGTCAATAAGGTAGGCTCCTTAAATGAGCACGATAACCAACAAGGTTTGGCGCATTTTATGGAGCACATGGCTTTTAAAGGCACTAAAAATTTCCCAAAAAATGAACTCATCAATTACCTGCAAAAAGCGGGTGTAAAGTTTGGGGCAGATTTGAATGCCTATACCTCGTATGCTGAAACAGTGTATCAACTTCCCATTCCTTCAGACGATCCGCAGTTGCTGTTCACTGGTATTCAGATTTTGAGGGACTGGGCGCAGGATGTGCAGATAGAAAAGATGCAATTGGAATCTGAACGTGGGGTAATTCTGGAAGAAAAAAGGCAGCGCAAAGGTTTGCAGCAACGCATTCAGGAACAGACGCTCCCCATTTTGCTGAACAATTCTCGTTATGTACAAAGGCAGCCCATTGGTAAAGAAGAAGTGCTTAAAAACTTTGATCCGGAACTGCTGCGCCAATTTTATAGGGATTGGTACCGTCCAGATTTGCAAGCCATTATTGCCGTTGGCGACTTTAATGTGCAAGAAATGGAAACTTTGATCAAACAAAAGTTTGGAGACTTAAAAAATCCAGCCGGTGCTCCTGCTGCCCAGAAATACGCTGTAAAACTCGTAAACGGCAAACAGTTTAAGGTAGTCACTGATCCAGAAATTTCTGACTTGTCCATACAGATTTTCAACAAATATGAAAGCAGTGCCAAGCATACGGAGCAAAGTTTGATGAAAGGGCTTTCCCTCGGCTTTTTTAAAGGCATGTTGTCTGCCCGCTTAAACGATCTAGCTAGAAATCCAAATGCACCATTTTTAAAGGCCACAGCTTCTGTAGACAATATTGCCAGCGGTATTGGCGCAGCAACAGTTAGCATTACGGTTAAACCTGGAGAGACTGAACGCGGCTTTAAAGCAGCCATGCTAGAGCTAGAACAGGTACGGCAATTCGGCTTTACGCAGGCAGAATTTGAGCGAACTAGGGCTGCGTTTATAGCAAGCCAGGCCTATCAGTTTCAGGAAAAAGATAAAATTGCATCAGAGGTTTTCGTAAGCAAATATTTACAGGCCTTTTTAAATGATGCGCCTTTTCCCAGTACCGAATTTTACTTTGATTTTTACCAAAAGCACATAGACTCGTTAAAAGTAAGCGATGTAAATGCATGGATCAATCGGTTTTACGACACGCAAAAGCAAGACATCTTTGTATTGGCCCCGGATAAAAAGGGCCTTAAGCTACCTGATCAGGCGGTGCTTACAGAATGGCTTTCAGATGTGGCAGCTACAAAGCTAAACGCTTACAAAGACACGCTAGCTGCAGGAAATTTAATCAAGATGCTGCCGCAAAAAGGGCACATTATAAAAGAAGAAAGCTTGCCGGCCATTGGCACCACACTATTGACCTTAAGCAATGGGGCTAAAGTAATATTAAAGCCAACGGACTTTAAGCACAATGAGATCTTAATGTCGGCATTTAGTCCGGGCGGAAGTTCCTTATATGGGGAGAAAGATTATCAATCAGCCATCAACGCAGCGGGAGTTATTGGCCAAAGTGGCTTAGGCGACTTTGATGCGAAAAGTATGCCTAAAAAACTTGTTGGGAAAATGGTAGCTGTTACACCATACATTTCCGATTATTTTGAGGGCCTAAATGCACAATCCAGCGCCACCGATTTGGAGACTTGCCTGCAGCTGATCCATCTTTACTTTACAAAGCCAAGGTTAGATGAAGTATTGGTAGAGGGCATGCTGAAAACAGCCAAGGCAACGGTATTAAACCGCTATAAAAAGCCAGCCAATGTATTTTCGGACACGGTTTCTGCAATTGTGAATGGTTACCACTGGCGACGAAGTGCAGTATCTGTCGCTAAGATTGACCAAATTAACCCAAAGCGGTCAATGGAGATTTATAAGGAACGTTTTGCAGATGCAGCTGACTTTACATTTATCTTTACGGGAAGTTTTGTGATAGATTCAATTAAACCTTTAATTGAACAATACCTGGGGAGTTTGCCAGCGTTAAAGCGGAAAGAGAACTGGACAGATCTGGGCATTAACTATCCGGCGGGAGCAATTGAGAAAACTGTTTATCAGGGCACTGAAGAGAAGGCTACTGTTTTATTGGGACTAAGTGGCCCTTACAAACCTAACAAGGAGCGCAATTTATATGGAAGCGCATTGCAGGAAATCCTGAAATATAGGTTAACAGATCGTTTAAGGGCTAAGGAAAGTGGTGTGTACACGCCGAGTGTATCCATTTCTATGTCCAGAATCCCTACACCCAGGTTTGCAGTAAACATTTCCTTTACCTGCGATCCGGCAAGGGTAGATCAATTGATAGCGGCCACGAAGGAAGAGCTTGCCCGTCTATCTGCAGAAGGACCTACGGCCGAAGAACTGACTAAGTTTAAAGCAGAGTTTTCGCGCAGCATGGAATTAAGTTTAAACTCCAATGAATACTGGCTTAATTTGCTCAACACCAGTTTTCAGCTTGCTGAAGACCCGCAAAAAAACATGGGTTGGAAGAAAGATTTGTCTGCCGTTAACCAGAAGGCTTTCAAAAAACAAAACCATACTTTACTGGATTTGAAACGGTTAATGAAGTTTGTGTTGCTGCCTGAAAAAGAGAAAAAATAGCCCACAAATAATAGCTAAAGCGGCCGGAGCTGAAAACCCCGGCCGCTTTTATTGATCCTGTGTTACTAAAACTATTTATACAATTCTGGTGCGGTATGTAGCATTTCAAACTGACGCTGGTGCCAGTATGGATAGGAAGGACGAAGATCGCTTGCCTGATCCAAACGCTTTACCTGATCGGTAGTCAGGTTCCATCCTACCGCATCCAGGTTTTGTTTCAGCTGGGCTTCATCCCTTGCACCAATAATAATATTGGCAACTGTTGGTCTTTGCAGCAACCAATTCAAAGAAATTTGAGCTGCCGTTTTGCCAGTTTCCTGTACCAGCTCATCCAGCACATCAACAATATTGTATAACCTTTCGTCATCTGCAGAAACAGAAATAACCGGGCTACCGCCCTGAGATACCCTTCCATCTGTTGGATAAGGCTGATTTCTGCGGTATTTTCCGCTCAACTTACCACTGGAAAGTGGGCTCCAAACAATAGTACCTATCTTTTCTTCAATGCTCAAGGGCATCAATTCCCACTCAAAATCGCGGTCCAGCAGAGAGTAATAAGCTTGATGCGCAATATATTTAGACCAGCCGTAACGTTCGGAAACCGACAACGACTTCATGAGGTGCCAGCCAGAAAAATTAGAGCAGGCAATGTACCGCACTTTACCACTCTGAACCAGATTATCCAAAGCCTTTAATGTTTCATCAACTGGCGTGTTGCCATCAAAGCCATGCATATGATAAACATCTATGTGCTCTGTTCCCAATCGCCTTAAGCTATCTTCGCATGCTTTAATCAAATGGATCCGTGAAGAACCAAAATCATTAACCCCATCTCCTGTTGGAAAAGTAGCCTTGGTAGATACCAGCACTTTATCCCTCAAACCCTTCAGGGCTTTTCCTAATATCTCTTCAGCAACACCGGAAGAATAACCATTTGCCGTGTCAAAGAAGTTCACCCCCGCATCCAGGCAAAGGTTAACCATTCGTGTTGCTTCCTCAACCTGCGTGCTACCCCATGCTTTAAAAAATTCATTTGCGCCACCAAAAGTAGCTGTACCAAAACTCAATACGGGTACTCTTAAACCCGAGTTTCCTAACTGTCTGTATTCCATTTTTAAAATAATTAGCTATCCATTTAAATTGAGCAGACCAAATTTGCCCGCCGAACATAAAATTCGTTAGAAAATTTAAGAATGGCCGTAAAACTAAAGTCACATATCCGTGTTATACGTTCTTTTACGAAACACCGACATTAGACTTAACTCAATTGGAACCTAAAAAAAGAATAGCAATCATTGGTGGTGGGCCAAGTGCTTTGTTTATGTATAAAAGATTAGTAGAGGCAGATGAAACTGAGCTCTCCATAGATATTTTTGAGCGGAAAAACCAGCTTGGAACGGGAATGCCCTATAGTAGCGAAGGTGCAAATGATGAACACATTACCAATGTATCAAGCAATGAAATCCCCATGTTGGTTACCACACTGGCAGACTGGATCAAATCTGTACCTAAGGATACATTAGATAAATTTCATATTGATCCCAAGCGCTTCAATGAATACAAAGTATTGCCTAGATTACTATTTGGCCAATATTTAAATGCTCAATTCAGCCTGCTGCAAAAACAAGCAAAAGAAAAAGGAATTGAGTTTGTGGTTCATTACAACAGTCAGGTTACAGATGTCGTTGATCATCCCGATAAAGAAACGATTGAAGTTGAGGTTAACCACGATGAAAAAATAGCGTTTGATCAGGTCATTGTCTGTACAGGACACAACTGGCCGCACAAATATGAAGGTAAAGTTCAGGGATATTTCGATTCCCCCTACCCACCGGTTAAACTTGCCATGGAGCTCAACCATCCTGTAGCCATTAAAGGTTCTTCATTAACCGCGGTTGATGCCATCAGGACTTTATCACGTTACAACGGCACATATGATAAAGATAACCATGGCCGCCTGCACTATCAACTGAACGAGCAAAGTCCGGATTTTAAATTGGTGATGCATACCCGTAATGGGATGCTTCCGGCAGTAAGGTTTCACCTGGATGATTCGCATTTATCAAATGATGCGTTACTAACCAAAGAAGAAATAGCGAAGCACATTGCCAACAACGATGGCTTCCTCTCCTTAGATTATATCTTTGAAAGAGATTTCAAATTACCCATCAAAGAAAAGCAGCCCGAATTTTACGCGCAAATAAAAGATATGAACGTGGAAGAATTTGTAACGGCCATGATGGATCTACGAGAGCGACTAGATCCATTTCAACTGCTTAAGGCAGAATATGCTGAAGCAGAAAAGTCTATCCGGCGTAAAGAATCTGTATACTGGAAGGAAATGTTGGGCGTACTAAGTTTTGCTTTAAATTATCCAGCCAAACACCTTTCTGCTGAGGACATGCTCAGATTACAACAATCCCTTACACCCCTTATTTCCATTGTTATTGCCTATATCCCACAAAGTTCAAGCGAAGAAATGATGGCGCTACATGCGGCAGGCGTACTTGATTTAATTCAGGTGGGTGATGATAGTAAAGTTGAAGCAGAAGCCACAGGGGGCACAACTTATTTTTACACGGATGAATCGGGAAAAGAACATGCTACCCACTACAAAACCTTTGTAGATTGCGTAGGCCAGCCACATCTTTCTTTTGAAGATTTCCCTTTTAAAGGACTGCTAAACAGCAGAACTATCAGTCCCGCAAAACTTAAGTTCCGCTCTGCTCTGGAAGCAAAAAAGGCCGTCACCGCAGGCAAAGAGGTTAGCCAGGATCAAAATGGAGACTACTATTTAAAAGTTCCTGGCATTGCCATCAATGACCATTTTCAAATTGTTGACACTTACGGTGCATTAAATGAACGCATTTATATGATGGCCGTTCCTTATATTGGCGGTTACAACCCCGACTATTCAGGTTTGGATTTTTCTGAGGCTGCTTCGGCAACAATTGTTAAACGCATATTCCCATCTTCATGAACGAACAACCTATTTCCCAACTAAAATTATTTATGGTCCTTTTAGGTTCTAAAGCACCCCAACGGAATGTAGAGCAGCACGATTACTTTTTTGGCATTGCCAGTAGTTTAAAAGAACTGGTACCTGCCATGCGCGCATTTTGGCCCGAAGCGGGAAATAGCATTCATATAGACGGATGGCGTGAAGTAACCTATGTTGATGGCCATCAGATTAGTGTGATTTTAAAACAGGATACTCCTGTAGAACCATCTAAAAAGCTCTTCTTCATTAACCTGGGCGGCTACCAGTCGGGCAAGCTCGAAGAACAGCATTACACCGTTTTGAGTGTTCATGATGAACGTACCCAAGCCATTCAGGACTCAAAAAAGACAGTATTCTTTAAAACCAACACCCTGAAAGGCGCAGGTTCGCATATTGATGAAAAGTATGGAATAGATGTAGATGATATTTACAGGATAGAAGATATACTGGCTTCAGAATTTAAAGAAAAATACCACATTCAAATTACCCCATCATCCCACGGATTAGCGGAGGATGAAATCCGTTTGGGGTATTTTAAACTGGATAAGTTATAGCTAAAACTAAAAAAGGCTGATCGTGATCAGCCTTTTCATAAATGTTTAAATCCTGCTACAAATCTTCTTCGTCATCATCTTCTACAATGATGTCCTCGTCATCCTCCAGATCTTCATCATCCAAATCATCGTCTTCTAAGTCGTCATCTTCAGGATCAACGGAGAGTTCTTCATCAAGCAAAGTTCCTTCTCCATCTGCAAATTCAACTTCTTCGCTGGTGTAGCCTGCATCTTCTTCTGCAGTGTCACCATCAGCCAGAGCAGTTGTAGTATCAGTACTTTCCAGATCTTTCTCTTCAGGTGTACTCCTGCCTACCTGAAATTGATCAATCGTAGGGATTTCTTCCTCTACTTGTTCATTTTGGTTATTAATGCTGTTTTCCATAGTTGTAGATTTTATGTATTTACAACAGGCCTCATAACGATTAGTTTTCGGAAAAATTTATTACTACTGCCTATGAAATTTATTTTTCCATCAAATACTTTGCAAAATACTGCCTTAAGCGCCTTTGAAAATACGTCTTGTAAGGTTCTTCATAAGTATGACTTTGCCCGGGCAACACCAATAAATCAAAATCTTTATCTGCCTTAATCAGCGCATCTACCATTCTATACGTACCTGCAGGGTTAACATTTTGATCAGACTCACCTGTAACCAGCATCAAATGCCCCCTTAGGTTTTTGGCCAGACTTTGGTTTACATCAATCTTTTTACCGTAACCATTGTAGGTTTCGCCCCATGTTCGGTTATAAATAGTATTGTCATGATTCCCTGAAGAAGACACAGCAACCTTATAAAAACCCGGGTAAGTACATAATGCGGCTGTGGACATCATGCCCCCTCCTGAGTGACCAAAGATCCCAACCCTATTTAAATCGATGAAGTTATAACGTGCGGCCAGCTGCTCCAAGCCATATTTATCATCCTCCAAGGCATAGTCCCTCAAATTGCCATAACCAAACTTATAATAGGCTGCATTGCGGTAAGGCGAACTGCCCCTATGGCCCATCACCACAACTACAAAACCCGTTTGAGCCAATGAGGTATTGTTGTATCGGTCAGTCACTGTAAATTCATTCCATACGGTTTCTATAAAAGGCCCGGGATACACTTGTGAAATGATAGGGTATTTTTTATTGGGATCGAAGTTAAAGGGTTTCCACATCAATCCGTAAAGATCTGTTACCCCATCCTTAGCTTTTACCGTAAACATTTCCGGCTGTTTCCATCCATAAGCATACAGTTTGCTAAAATCGGGTTTCAATACTTCCTGGATATATTTACCTTCGGTGTTGCGTACAATGGTTACCGGTTCAAGGTCTATCCTGGAAAAATAATCCACAAAATAATTCTTATTTGGCGACATAAAAACGGCATGGGTTGCATCTTCAGGGGTCAGCAATTGTTGGTTGCGACCATCTAAACCAACTTTATATAAAAATGCATAGTTGGGATTGCGCCCTTTTTCTTTGCCATAGCCATAAAAATAAACAACCTTCTTAGCACTGTCCGTTGCTACAATCTTACCCGCAGTCCAGTCACCTTGTGTAACCGAATTTAGCAAACGACCAGTTCTGTCGTAGTGATAATATTGTCCCCATCCTGTCCGGTCGCTCCACCATAAAATATCCTTGCCTCCGTTAATAATAGAAACATTGAACATATCCATATTGATAAAAGGTTTGCTAACCTCATTGATCACCACACGCAAAGCACCTGTATTTAAATCTACCGCACAAAGTTCCATTTCGTCACGACTTCTCTTCTTGCGCAGTATAAAAACTTCTCCATTGCTGGTTTGGTTGCGCAACACCTCTACTTGCTGATCGGGCCAACGGTCGATGTTTACCTTTTTAAGCGTATGTGCCGCAGCATTGCCCACGTAAAACTCATATTGCGCAACATCTGCATCACCGGGCAGCTCATATTTATAGGTAGTTAGGTAAGGCCTGCCGAAATTGCTTGCAGAATTGAACACAGACAGCGTCTGCACCTTCCGTGTATCTTTACGAAGCACATAGAATGATTTAGAATCAGGAGTCCAAACTGCATCTGTAGATCCGTTAACGCCAGCATATTTATCCAACTCATTGATGGAAAAAGAATGGTATTCAGCTCCATCATTAGCCAGTACGCGCTCTGCGGTATCCGTATTAACCCCCTTAATGTATAAATTATGATGACGAGAATACAACAGCCATTTTTTATCTGGCGATATGGTACCAGTATGGTAAACAGGAAATTTCTGAGGCCCCTTTTTTACCTGCTTCAGCAGTGTCTTTGTAGTATAGTTATAGTCGTAAGTCTCACCGTTATATCCTACCTGCACGGTTTTTTCATCATTTGAAAACTGGGGACTGTAGGTTACCGAAGTACGACTTGGCTCTCCCTTTGTTAATTCCTGCAGCTTCTGAGCAATGGCCACCTTGTCAAACAAAACAATTTTCTGCTTTTTGTCGGGATCAACCAAATAATAATTATCCTTATCCAGGCTAAAAACATTCAATGAAGGTGGAGACGTGGCATTTATTCCATAATCAGTTGTAACCCGCTCATCGGCATCATTGCCAATGTCGATCTTCTGCCCCTTCATCGGGCGATGCGGGGGAAGTCCACCTGCTGCCGGGCCATTAGCGCTAAACCAAAACTTGTTACTTTTCTTCAGAAAAAAAGGGATAACCTGCGTAGTACCTATTTGCCTTTGCAGGTTTGGGGCGTCAAAATATTCGGCGGCTTCATAATCTGGCGTTTGCGCCCACAAAGAAGCGGGCAAAATTAACAGTAGCCACAATAACTTATATTTTCTGTTCATCCCCTACTTATTTTGAGCTTCGTTTATGGGTTTATTTGCCCTGATCTGGTTGGCTTTAAGCATCTCACATGTTGAAACCAGGTAAGGGTTTTTTGTTTTTTTGATCACCTTATCTGCAATTTGAGTAGCCCTTGGGTATTTGTAACCCGGAATAGAAGCACAATAAGATACATAACCCCAGGTAATCCTCAGATTGTCTTCAGAAAAAGTATGGATATTTTTTTCAAACAGTGCGGTTACTTTCTCCGGATTTTTCTCCCCCGCAGCTTGTCCCATTTCAATCAACACCAATAACTGGTTTTTATCTGGCATCTCCGTAGCTTTGATCTGTTCTTTATAGTGTTCAAACTGCGCTTTAACATAAGGCTGTTTTTTAAAGTGATAACCTTCTAAAGATTCAGTTGCAAGTTTTCTAAAGATCAATGACATTTTACGGTCTACGGAGTCTTTGTTGTTGTTCGCTGCAAAATCCCTCCAGTGGTCTACCAGGTAGTTAAAATTCCGGGTATCTACATTAGATAAATACATAGCGTACCTGTTCTCTTTAAATAGTACCCAGTTTTCTGGTAAGGCACGCTGAGCAGGTGTAAGCAAATCCATCAGTTCATCATTCAGCTTTTTTGCTACTCCAATTTCCATCTGGCGGATTTTTAACAGAATCAGTTCTCTCATCAAGTCTGGCTGGCGCTCTCCAGCAGCATACCTTGCCAGCATCCGGCTTTCTTCATTGTCTACCTTCATACCCAGCTTTATTTTCGCCATAAATTCAGTAGCCGACATACCACCTACAAACTTATAAACCTGCTTGCCATTTTCATCAAATAACAAATAGGTTGGAAATGCGCCCACAGTATAGGTTTTAATTGCAGCCGGCCCCTCTCCTTTTTCCATATCCATTTTTACATTGATAAAATGGCTATTAAAAAAATCTGCTACGCTATCTTGTGTAAACACCAGCTTTTCCATTCCTTTGCAGGGTACACACCATTCTGTATAACAATCGGTAAAAATCATTTTATGCTGCGCCTTGGCTAGCTTAAAAGCTTCCTGCAAGGAGGTAGTATTAAAATTGATGCTTCTATTTTGTGCATAACCGGCAGTGGCCATCATGAACATTATTCCTGTCAATAGTTTTTTCATCCGTATTTAGTTCTGTTTTTGGTTCATATCCCGTTGAATTTTTTGCTTCATTACCCTGTAATGCTCCCGTGCCGAAGCGTCCTGATGTTTATCTGCAAGATTTCCAATGCGCTCCATAGTCCTGATAAAATAGAGGTGCAACACTTCGTTAGAGTCAGTTAAACCACCGGTGATGTTGTTTTTAGCAACTGCCACAGAGAGATCATATATAAAATTGGTTTGCATAAGCATCCGGTAAGCATCCACAGAATCGGTTGTATTAAAATCCTTAAAAATATAATGATCAAGATCTGTAAACAGGTCGTTCACTGTATATGCTTCCTTACCCAATGCATATTCTGCCTGTATAAGGTTGTTTAGCACATCAGAACTTATAAATTTCCTGAGGGCATCCTGTGTACTATTGCCCATCTTTGAAGATTCAGACTCTGAGTTAAGCTGATTTAACTTTTTACTCTGCATCCAGGAAGGCGCACCGTTAAAGAACCAATTATTTAGTAAGGCCATTGCCTTTTGCTGATCTTTTTTTGACGTATATATTATACCGGTATCGTTATATCCCTTAAGCACCGGACGTACGGAAACACCTCCAATATAGCTGACCACATTATCTGTATACAATTGATAACTAATTTGAAAAGCTTTAGAAAGCAGTTTGAAGTTAGACCAATCTTCGTCTTTATCGTCCATAGCTGAAGTGAGTTTTTCCACTTGTGGATAATAGCGCTGAACGTTCTTCATACCCAATTCTGAAGCCTCCAGAAGATCAGAAGATAAGTCGCCTTTTCTGGTAGATGGATCGTTTTTATTTTCGTCCAGGAAGAGCAGTTCAGCATTTGATATTTTCAAAGAGGCCAACATTTTCTTTTCTGCTGTGCGATCTGCGAATATGCGGTATGCCCATCCAATCGCCATTTTATCGTATGCACCAACACGTGGCATTAGCTCTGCAACATCAATGTTATCTTCTGGCTGTACCACATAGTTAAATTGCATATCGTCTGTTACGGAAGCTGTAAAGCCGTGATCTTTTAACCATGTGCCAGATCTAAGCTGTTTTGGGGTGTATGCGGCGCTGCCGTGAAGGTTAGGCGTCATGCCCAGCAATTCCCCTAAACCCTTTGCCACCTTCCATTCCATAATTTCGCCGCGCAGGGCTGGATTGTATAGGTTTTTCATAACCCTTGGGTCTTTAAACCCACATTTAGCAAAATAAGAAGGCAGTAATTCATCGCACACGTTTACATCAATATTCATCTTCGCGGCAAGAATCTCTCCCGTACGGGGATCTGTAACGGTATTGGTGGCAATGCCATTTAAGGCATTGCCCCATTTAATAAGGATCTTTCCTGAAGACAACCAGCTGTCGTTTTGATCCATCACCACCACCAGTGCATTTTTAAATCCTGCTGTGCTAAAGGCGTCGTTCCATTGCTGCACAGCTTTTTTGATGTAAGGGACAAAGAGCGCAGGCGTAGTAGGATCTACAAAAATCTTGATCTGCTTTTCTGGTTCAACCAGTTCACCGGCAAAGTAGCGTTTTTGATCCGCCGCTTTAACCCCAAGATTCCATTTTGTAATTACTTTTACATTTTTTACGCCGTAAGGGCTTTTCCCAAAATCGTTGTAATTAACTGTTCCAAAACCTATTCTCTGGTCTGCTTCCCTCACTTTCATTTGGGATGCAGGCAATCGCTGGATAACGAGCTCAAGCACGTAAGCCACAGCCTTATCTATCGCTTTGCTACCATTGTAACTAGAGCCAGGTGTAGTTTGAGTACGTAGTACACTGAACACAACACCATTTTGTGAAGCCCTTACTTTTTGCACACCAGAGCGTGCTGCATCAGAACCACTTAGTCCGCTTACCTCTTTAAAGGAGAAAAGCTCTCCACTTTCCAGCAAATGCCTGGTAATGTTTAAAATGTAACTGCCTTTTATTTTTCCTAAAGCTTCTATAGGCATTACAAAACTCACCGGAACAAGGTTAGATTTTTGAACCAGCGCTTCAATCCCCTGGTTAAAATCCGGGGATGCCGCCTCCTTATAAACCTCTTTGGTTACATTAAGGTTGTTTCCCGTTCCCTTACTTAAACGGATCACACCGGAGGATTGCGAAATGTTATTGCTATATCCACGGGCAATATCGCCAATGATTAAAAGATCCGAATTTAATGCCGATGCGGGCACTTCCAGGAAATATCTGGAGCCGTCCTGGTAAACAGTGAACTCCCCTGGCGTAACAACCATTGTTTTTTTAAAAAACTTTTGAAAAGCCATTGGCTCATCCTTAGTTGCATCAGTTTCGGTTATTGGCGCAGGTGCTACGGCCTTAGCCTTATGGGATGCAGAGGAGCTGCTGGTTACCTGTGCCTGTATTCCTGATCCGCTGAGTAATAAAGAAGCGGTAAACAGGGTATAATATATATATTTCATCAATTTATCATTATTTAGTTAGATATGCATCGTTTCTTCCGGTACGCCAAACCTTAATCATGTTTGCAATAGCGGTTAGGTGGCTTTTTGAAATGAAGTCGGTTTGCAGTGCTGCACCTGCTTCAGCTTGTGCTGCTGTAATTTTTAGCAGCTCCGTCATTTTTAAGTCTACATTATTAGGAAACGTGCCCGGACTATCAACATGCCTAAGTACTGTATTAAGAAAAGAGCGTTGCAGCATTCTGTTGTAGCGGGATATAGGCTTTCCATCTTCCATACCTTTAAAAATCAACTGATGCAAATCAGTTAAAAATTCGGCAGCCGTATATTCACTATTACCCTCAATATTCTCTACCCTTGACAATGCGGAATATTTAGAGAACAACCTGCCTAGCAGATCACCATAACTGGCTTCTACATCGCTATCAAAGCTAAACCTTGTTTTTGCCATAATATCTTCAGGATACAACCATTTAGGCTCTGTTAACATGTAGGCAGCTAAATAGGCCAGTGCTTCCTTTTGCTGCGCCCGGCTAACCGGAATGAAATTACTTTTATGCTCTGTACGCAATGCATTATCAGTAAATACACCACCTATGTTTTTAGCTACGTGTTGCAGGTATTGATAATAACGGCCCTGAACGGCGCGGTACATTGACCGGAGGGTTAAATACTCATGATCATCGCCTTCTCCCCATTTATTGAGGTTGGCCATAATTTTTTTAAGGTTTTCTACACCAAGGGCATTGGCTTTCATATTGTTGTCTCCAATGTCTTCGCTCTGCACCCTTGGATCAAAAAAGTCGCCCTCCTCAAAGTAAAAAAAACGTGGGTCTTTTCTTTTTTCGGAAACCCAGGAAGTAAGGTAGTCTGCCACAGCTTTTGAATCCATTTCGGGCATGTATTTATAGCCCCATTCAATCGCATAATCATCGTATACACCAATAACGGGCAGCAAGTCTGTTGGAGACATTTTATCCTCTGGCTGCGCGGCGTAATTAAAACGCATATAATCCATTACAGATGGACCGAAGCTATTTTTACGGATAAAATCTCTATTGCGTAAGCTATCAACCGGGTAGGATGAGCTGCCTGCAAAATTGTGCCTCAAGCCAATGGTATGCCCTACCTCATGGGTAATCACGTTTTTAATAAGTGTTCCCATCAGCGCCTTGTCCATGGGGATTTTTCTTGCAGCAGGGTCTGTTGTGGCGCACATGGAGAAATACCAGCGTTGCAGGAGTTCCTGAATGTTGTGGAACACCGCAATGTGAGAAGAGAGAATTTCACCAGAGCGGGGGTCTACAATTTGCGGTCCGTAAGCATTGGCCATTTCAGAAGGCTTATAAGAAATGTAAGAGTACCTGGCATCCTCCATGGTATAATCCGGATCTTCTGCAGCAGTTGGGGCAAGCTTGCCGGTAATAGCATTTTTAAAGCCTATCTTTTCAAAACTTTTGCGCCAGGCGTTTACCCCTTCAATCATGTAGGGGATAAGGTATGCCGGGGTATTGCGATCAATGTAAAATACGATCGGTTTTGCAGGTTCAACCAGTTCGCCGTTTTTGAATTTCTGCAGATCTTCCGGTTTAGGTTCAATTCGCCATCTGTTGGCAAAGGTTAAAAACTCATTTCTTTCGGGGTTTGTATCATAATTTTTTAGGCCCGTTAAAAAATAACCTATTCTTTTATCTGCGTAACGCTGAGCCATTGGCACCTTTGGCAATAAAAACCAGGAGGATCCAACCTCCCACATCGTTGGGTTAGTTTCTTGCTTTTTTGGTGCTGCACCAGGTGCAGCAGGTGGCCCTTGCGCTGGGGCACCTTCGCCATAACTTTTAATGGAGCGAAAAACGATGTTATTTTCAAAAGCACTTACGCCAAGTAGCTTAGACTTCTGAGGTTCAAATGAACCTAATTTCAGTTCCACGGCAGCTCCCTTTAAAGAGAATAAATCGTTGTCGCCGGCAAAGAGGTTGGTAATGTCAATAAGAGAACTCGAAGTTCCGGTTGCCACGATATCAAAAGCAAGGAGGCTGGGTACTAAATTCGTTTTGACCGCATTAAAGTACATACTACCCGTATCAGTTGCTTGTACAAATTCTGGAGCAATGAGGTTCATTTTCCCATTGATACCCTTATTAAAACGGATTACGCGGTCATTTACCGCATCTCCTGCAAAACCATAGCGCATTGCAGGGTTACGCATACGCTGCGCCGAACCGCTGATGATGGTAATGCTGGTAAGAATATCACGACCAAGCAATTGATCTGGAATTTCTATGAAATATTTATCGTCTTGTACCAGGATATTAAACATCCCTTTATACTGTTTGGCGGCAGGTTTAACAAAGGTGCCGATAGCCGGCACCTTTGTTTCTGTTTGTGCATACGCGCATACAATTCCTGTAACCATCAGCCCGAGGCTGAGGAACACTGTTTTTATAGGTTTCATTTGTGTGTTAGTATGTATTAAGTCCCTATATACCTTTGGTAGCGTTACCTATCAATTGCAGATCTACCCCGTACTCATTGATGAAGTAATCTCTAACTATATTATAGCGTTTCCTGATTTGGCCATTGGTGTCTTTCGTAACGTTGAGTATCCCAGCACCTGTTAAATCGTAGTTTGGTGTAGAAGTATTCATGTTCACAGTAGAAAAAGTAACCATTGCTGTGATGTAGGCATTCCAGTCGGCTTGCGCATTAGCACCATAATATCCCATAATGATACCTCTACTAAAAGACTGTGCATTAGTGGTCATGGCAGTGACATAGTCTGCGCTATTGATAAACTCAGCGGTAGGTGTACTTAAGCCTCTTGCTATGATACTTTGAATAAAAGTGATGTTTACGCTAGTTAAAAAAGTGCGTTGCTCTGCTGCTGTCATGTTATTCACAGTGGCATCACCATAATTTACCTTAATGTTATCGTAGTTGTAATAAGCCCCAACTTTTTTGGTCATTTTTACCGCCATAAATGTGGGCGTAAATACATATCCATTATACACAGAATCTACCTTTTTACACAATAAAATTTTAACAGGTAGAAATTTTTTCAGAAACTTATCCGTGTAAAAACTGAACCATTTACTTTGTATTAGCGCAAGTTGTGCAGGAATATACGCTGGATCAGCAGTTTCTATATCTGCTCCCGCAGTCCACAAGGCATTTGCCGCAGGTTGGGTCGGTTTTGTCCATGCGGTAGGCGTCCAATAAGCATCTTTTTCTGTAAAATTATATAACATATAAGTTCCGTATTTCTGATAATAATTCACAATTGTTTGATCAAAAGCGTTGTTTCCCTGAGGCACGCTGTAAGTATCTACAGTATCAGAAGGTGTTAAAATTTCCTCTGATTTCTTGCAGGCATTTAAAGTAAATATCGTGCAAAGCACAACTAAACCTAAAATATATGTTTTCATCGTTATTTAAAATTTAAGTAGAACGAATTGTTATCTTGGATTTTGCACTAAATCAACATTAGTGGCTAATGCAGTAAATGGAATGGGTAAAGCATATAACAAACTGTTTTCTGGAAGTGTATATGTTGTACTTGCACCATCCGCACTTTTATATACGTGCGTTACGGATTGTCTCCATCTTTTGATGTCTTGCCACCTGTGTCCGTCTTCTAAAGCCAGCTCCCGCCTGCGTTCTTGCTGATAAAATGTATACAATGCGGCACCATCAGTAATGGCAATTGGCGAGTAAGCGGTATTACGCGTATCGTAACGATTGCTTCTCAAATAATTTAGATCTGCTAATGCTTGAGTCCGGTCGGCAGTATTTCCACTTTTGATAAAGCGATTAATCAAGGCCTCCGTCCTGTTCAAGTACACTTCTGATAACCTAAAACCCCTGGTTCCTGAAACTGAATTTTGAGTTGATTTTGCCGTAAAATACAGAAATGTTCCACCATTGGTATAAGTGTTAAAGTACATCTGGTAGCGTAAATCACCATAATTCGTTGTACCAGGGCCTTGCTCATATAGTGTACTCAGCGAAGTTGACACCGTGTACGGAGGGGTGGCTCCAGTTAGAAGTGCTGGAAAATAAGTTCTATCGTTTTGCAGGTTAGAGCCATAAATCCATAGGACTTCTGTATTACCAGGATCGAAAATCCCAGTTCTGGAAAATGCACCAGTTGGTGTAAAAAAGGTACTTAAAGCCGTTAAAGTGTTACGCTCGGCCAGTACCGCATTTGCGGAACTAATTACCTTATCCCCGTCGCTATCCAGGCCTCTGTACAAGTAAAAACGAGACAACAATGCATTTGCTACTGTTGCCCCTACTCTATATGGACTAGAGGGAACGTAATTAGCTTTTAATAAAGATGTTGCCTGTAGCAAGTCTTTTTCAATCTGGTCATACGTTTGTTTAAGCGTAGGCCGCGATAAACCACCATCACGAACTTCGCTGGATAGAACTAGTGGCAAGCCAAGACTAGTTTCAGGATTAACGCCAAGACCGCTATATGGCTGGCAATACGTAGTAACTAATTTAAGATAATAATAAGCTCTCAAAAATAAACACTGTCCTACAATAGCATTTTTTGCTTGCTCTGTACCGGCAACGTTTGGCAGGTAATCCATAATTACATTGCAACCTTTAATTTTGCTATAACAAGTTTGGTACAGATTTGCACCAGGAGGAATCGTATTATTTGAATCAAACATTGTTGGATCAAACTTAAAAATTGCGGTTCCGTTCATATAGGGCGTTACATAAGAGCTAACTTGTGCATTGTTTACTACTGCCAGACCATTGCTTTGTACATCATCTGTTAATAAATCAAAATTATCAATTGGTGCGTTGTAAGGATAAGCATCACCATTCATTAGCGCTGTGAGATCTTCGGTAGAACCTGGTCTCATTTCATCCTGACTATATTCAGCCAGAAATTTTTTGCAAGAACCCAATACCGTGGTTGAAAGTATCAGGCAAAATATTATAAATCTTCTCATATCCTTCATTATAAACTTAAATTTAAATTGATTGTGTAGGTTCTGGTTCTTGGTTGCTGACCAGTTGCAACTTCTGCGTCTAAGCCTTTAAAGTCTTTGCTATTGATAGCGAATGGATTACTTACCCCGGCACCAATATTGATGTTTTTACACTTTAAACGCTTCACGAAACTTTCGGATAAAGTGTAGGCCAAATTGATATTATTACAACGTAAGGCCGACGCACTTACTAATCTGTCTGTACTATAATTATACATTTCGTAAATGTCCACACCTACCCCACTGCCATTTGGTAACAACAACTTAGGTATTGAGCTATCCGGCAATGCTGGCACCGAACCTGTTGTATTGGTTGTAGACCAGCGGTCAAGCAATTGACGAGATAAATTTTGATACTCGGTTGGCAGGTTTTGAGTTAATGTATAAAGAGGGGATAAAAACTTCTTACCTCCAACCTGTAAATAAAAGCTTGAATTCAAGGTAAGCATTTTGTACCTGAAATTCATGCCCAGTCCAGAAGTAAAATCAGGATCCATTTTACCTGCATAATTCATAAATGAGGTGGGATCTTTTGGATCGGCACCTGCTGCTACAGATAAATCAATTTGCGGACGACCACTTACCGGGTCAATTCCAGTAAATCTAAAAGCATAGAATGAAGAAACAGGCATACCTACTTTATTCAAGGTTCCTGATACCGCAGTACCCCAACTCACAACTTGCGGTCCAATTTTGGTAACGGTATTGGTATTTTTAGATGTATTCAATGTTACATTCCAGCTAAAATCTTTGGTGCGTACAGGTACAAAACTTGCTGTCACTTCATATCCCTCATTTTTCATTGATCCACCATTAACCAGCATACTCGTTACACCATATTCACTAGGTACAGATAAACTGGTAATCAACTCTCTGCCTCTTTTACTGTAATATTGAAATGAACCTGAAATTTTGCTGTTAAATAAACCAAAATCAAGGCCTAAATTCATGCTGGAATTTTCTTCCCAGCGCAAATCACCATAAGGCAGTGAACTCACTGTTAGCAGAGTTTCTCCTGTATAAGTGTCCGTATTATTTGATGTTGCCCCCGTTGGTATTTTGATGATTAAATCAGGACTTACGTTGGACGCTATATTTCTTTGGTAACCAAAAGTTCCACTTAGGCTTAAGTTAGACAACCAGTAGCTTCTGGTAAACCATTTCTCGTTGGCAATGTTCCATTTAGCACCTCCCGCCCAAACAGGGTTAAACTTTTCATTGGTAAACTGGCCAAAACGGTTTGAACGGTCATTACGCACACTCATATTGAAAACATAACGGCTGTCATAGCTATAGCTAGATGTTAAATACAATCCCATGGTATTGTTAAGCCTGTCTGTAACCTTAGGTACTAAAGAAGTTGTCAATGGGTTTACTGTAGTAATGGTACCCGTAACTGTGCTTACAGGTAGAACAGCAAAAGATTTACCCCTGTCTCTTAAATACCCCAAGGAAGTATTGCTATAACCTGTATACTGGGTACTGTTAATTTCCTCGCCAAACATGAAAGATACAGCGTGTTTTTGATTAAAAACTTTATTGTATGAGAGGCTGTTACGCCAGCTCCAGGCATTGCTATTATTTTGATCCAGGTTATACTGTCCTCCAACCGGCATTTTACTCTGCTTGTAATTTGCATCTATTGCTTTATAAGCACCATAATTATATGACCTGTAGGTACGGGCAATATACTCGGATTGTTCAGTAGCGTAAGATTCACCTACAGTTGCGGTAGCATTATAGCTAAATAAACTTTGCAAGTTTAAACCTTCTATGATCTGATAATTGGCATTGATACTTGCATTGGCAGACAATACCTTGTTGGTATTCCCGGTATTATTGCGCTCATTGATGGCATTGTACAAATAACCATCTTTATTTGGATAAAAGTTTAATTCTCCTGTTGGAGTATAGGCGCGTATGGCACGGTTTACATCTTTAGCATAACCATAAGGATCTACAATATAAAATCCATTTGTTTTATTTTGCGAAGCAGATAAACGTGCAGATATGTTAAATTTTCTGGATAATTGCGAGGTCATAGACAAATTTCCTGTAAAACCCGTCACATCATTGCCTATCGCGGTGCCTTTAGAATTATTGTATCCAAAAGAGCTATAATAGCGGGTATTTCCATTTCCTCCAGAAACACTTAAATTGTGTCCGGTGCTTATAGGTACACGAAAAAGCAAATCAAACCAATCCGTATTCGCTGTTTCTAAATCACTTACTTTAGCATTAAATTCATCAGCTGTAATTGTCTTTTTATAAAGGTAGTCATTTAATGCGCCTGCATAGCCAATGTTGCTGTTTACAAAACTTGAAGTTAAGCCACGACTAAATATCTCCCTTGACACGCCAACACGCTCTTTAGAGTTCATTAAATTCAACTTATCGTAAGTTACTTTTTCAGTAGTGCTAAAATTAGTGGAATAGCTAATTGCCGGTGGGCCTAGCTGACCTTTTTTAGTCGTAATTACAATAACGCCATTTGCCGCTCTGATACCGTAAATGGCCGTTGCAGAAGCATCCTTTAATACGGTAATATCTTCTATATCCATTGGATTTAACCATCTAATAGAGTTTCCAACAAATGTTCTGATGTAATCGAAGTTATCCGAATTAATGTCACCATTTGAGTTTAAAGTTTGTGCATTAAAAGGTATCGGATCTTCCTGAATTATTCCATCCACTACCCAAATTGGTTCCTGAGTACCGGATAAGGTAGAGGTACCCCTAACACGAACTCTTTGTTTGGTTCCTGTTAAACCGCTAGTATTCGTTACCACAACCCCCGCCAATTTACCTTGCAAGGCTTGCTCTAAAGTATTTACACCATTGAGATATAATTCTTTCGCCAATATAGTTTGTGTGGAACCTACCAGATTACCTTTTTTTGCAATTTGATAACCATTATCTACCTTAACTTCATCAAGGCTAATGATCCTATTGTGCATAGTTACTTCAATCTTGGTTCTTCCTTTCACCCTTACCTCCTGGGTTTCCTTACCTACGCTAGAAAATACCAGCACAGCATCTTCATCTACATTGGCCAGGATAAAGCTTCCAGTCATGTTTGTAGTGGTAGAATTCCTGGTATTCTTAACCCCTACATTTACATTTACCATTGCCTTTCCGCTTTCGTCTGTTACCTTTCCAGCTACAGTAATGGAAGCAAAGTATCCTGCTACTTTATCAATAATCGTTTTCTCCCTTTCTTTAATCACCACTGTTTTCTCACCAATGGTATAAGTTAAAGGCGAATCCTCAAAACAGATCCTGAGCACATCTGCCAGATCCGCATTTTTAACATTAATGCTCACCAGATTGGCTTTTTTTATCAGGTTCCGGTCAAAAAAGAAATCATAACCGCTCTGTGTTCTGATCTTTTTAAAGATCAGCTGTACAGGAACATTTTTTTCAGTAAGCGAGATTTTTTGCGCATAAGATGCAGCACTTACTTGTAGTATGCCGGCAATTAATAAAACGGTGGTTAGTCGCATAATGAGCAGGAGTTTGTTGATATAGCACGTCACTATACCCAATTTCTTTGAGTAAAATTTATACATTTGTTTAGTTTAGTTGTTAAATTGATATACCTGAAATTTTTATTAAGATAATGCTGAACTTTTAGCCAGTCCTGACGCCAATCGGGACTGGTTTTTTTTACACAGCATTACCGTGATGCTTTTATTTCGTCACAGTAATCCTCCTTCCTTCAACTTTAAAGTGAACTTTTCCAGTTAATTCCATTATAGTTAATACCGCAGAGATGTGTTTAGATCTCGAAACCCAACCTCCAGGTAACAGTACTTCAGGTGCCGAAGGCTCAAATACCACATCCACATCATACCAGCGGGCAATTTTCCGCATGGTTGCCCTAAAATCGTCGTCGTTGAACGCAAAATCTCCCCGGTGCCAGTCTAATGCATTTTCCATATTTGCCTGGCTTACAGTAAGCGCGGTATTGCTGCTCAGTGCTTGTTCACCTGGTTTTAGTACCACATCATTTGGTATGTTCGCAGCAGGGCTTTTTTTGGATGACGACACCTGAACACTACCTTCGATCAAAGTTGTCGCTGTAATTTTTTCTTCTGCATAACTGTTTATATTAAAGTGGGTTCCCAACACTTTTACCTGCTGTGTACCGGCTTTAACGATAAAAGGATGCTGTTTATCCTTCTTAACCTCAAAGTACGCTTCACCTACCAACTCAATGGTCCTGGTTTTTAAACCAGCAAAGCTTGCCGGAAATTTAATAGCCGTAGCCGCATTTAACCAAACTTTAGTAGAATCAGGCAATATCACCTGGTATTGTTCACCATTGGCAGTAGACAGCGTATTAAAGGAAGTTTGATCGGCATTCCTGGTAACCTTTGGTACCACATGATAAACAAGTTTACCTTCGGCATCTTTTGAAATGTTTACACCAGACTGCTCAGCCAGTTTTCCTTTTACAGCATTAGATAAAACAATCTTCCTTCCATCTGCCAGGGTTAAAGTGGCACTGTTTCTTCCTGGTGCCACATCGTTTGCGTATTCAGGCATTTTATGATTATCCGCAAAATAAAACCAGGCTCCTGCACTTAAGCTCAACAGTAAAATTGCTGCCGCGGCAAACTTATACCAGTTTTTATAAAGTGGTTTTATATTTTGCTTTTCCTCGTTTACACCATTCTCTATTTTACTCAGCGTTTTATTCCATCCAGCATTTTCATCTGCAGACCTTAGTTTACGCAAACGTTCCTGCACTTCTTCAGCATTAGAAAAGTGCTCAAAGCCCAAGAGGTTCACAGGTGAATCCTGAAGCCAGGTATTCAGTTCCTGCTGCTCAGCGGCGTTCAATTCGCCCTGCATATGTTTGGCTATAAGTTCGGCTATATGAAATTCTTTCTCAAGCATAATTTAGATTTCAATCTATTTGTTGATGTTTTTTTCCCTGTTTATTATAAAAACAACAAGAGGTACCAAAACAACCCATAAAAACTAAAATATTTTTTACTTTTTTCCTAGAAGCGTCAAAAAAGCAAGCATCATCACCTCAGAAATTCCTTTTTTAAGCATAGAAGCCTTCAATAAGTCTATTGCTCGTGCTTTATAATTCCGTACTGTTTGTACAGTAAGGCCAAGTTGAGCAGCAATTTCATCTGTTTTTAGCTGTTCAAAGTAAAGTAAACGGAATACGTGACGATAATTTTCTGGCAGATGCTCTATTTCCTGGTTCAGGATCACCAACACTTCTGTTTCTATAATTTTTGCCAGAATGTTTTCTTCACCCTCCTCTAGTTCCTTAAAATACTTTTGCTGGGCAGCAGTCTTCACTTTTAAGTGCTTTAGATAATTTAGACTGGCATTGCGACAACTGATGTATAAAAATGCTTTGATATTGGCAACGGTTTCAAAATCTTCCCGCCGCTCCCAGGTTTTCACAAAGCAATCTGCAACTACATCCTCTGCTTCCAGCTGGTCCTGAATCAGGCCTTCCACGAAATAAACGAGTGCTTTGTAATGCAGTTTGAAGAAATAAGAGAGTGCAGTATCATCTCCCTTACGGAATAATTCCAACCATTGCTGCTCAATCTGACTCTTCTCCATTTTTAACTCCTGCAGTTAACAGCAGCCAATATCTGCAAATATTTTAAATAAAGACAATAAAAAAGTACTTGTACAACCTACCTTCACACCTGAGGGGATTTTAAAGAGCCAAATGCACAATCCTTTCTTATGGCTGCAAAAAATCCCCGCATAATTATAAACCACATGAAGATGGGAAAGGGTAATAAAAAGGCCGACTTGTTAGTCGGCCTTCAGAGTTACAGTTTATATTATTGTAGGATTTCAGCAAGTTTTTCCTGTAGTTCCGGTCCATGTAAGTTTTTAGCAACTATAATACCGTTCGGATCTATAAGCACATTAGCTGGTATTGCGCGGATGCCGTATGCTTTCATTGCACCGCCATCTATATTGGCTGGCGATAGCAATTGTGTCCATGGCATCCCATCTTCATGTATCGCATTTATCCATTTGGCATGATCCTTTTCAAAATCAATAGATACACCCACAACAGTGAAGTTCTTATTCTTATAAACATTATAAGCCTTCAATACATTAGGATTCTCGGCACGACATGGATGGCACCAGGAAGCCCAGAAATCTACAAATACATATTTACCTTTAATATCTTTCAGGTTTACGATTTTCCCGGAAGTATCCGGCTGAGAAAAGGCCGGGGCTTTTGAGCCTACATCAGTAGCCTTTGAGCCCAATATCGCAGAATTTATAATTTTCCCATTGTAGCTGCTTTTTAAATCCGGATCCAAACCCTCCCAAAGTTTCTCCACCCTTTCAACCACTACGTATGGACCCATTAATTCAATTATGGCTTCTATACTAAAATAAGATTTAGGATGAGTTATTACATATTCCTTTAGTAAGGTCTCGCGCTTCCGGGTAGTTTCGTCAATCTTAGCTTTCAATTCACCTGCCCGGGGCAAGATCTTCCGATCTGCTGCTTTGATTTTAATATATTCGTCCCAAACAGGCTTTCTTTCCCGGGTCAAGGCATTCAATGGGGCCGTGTACTTTTCATATTCCTCATTAATGGCCGATCCAACAATCTTGGCCCCTGATAAAGATTCATCAGCAACGATTTTGAAGTCACCGGGTTCAATATATAAAGACCTGTAGTCTTGTTTAGCCTGTTTGTCATTGGCAAATCCAGCAGGAACAAAACTGAAATAAACACGCTGCACACCCAATATCTTCCCGGTAAGCTTAAATTTACCGTTTGCAACAACCGCACTGTCTTTGACAGTGATACCCCTTTCATTATAGTTGTAGTGAACCTTGCCTGCAACTTTATCGGAGGCAAACTTACCTTCTATTTTGAAATCTTTACGCTGTGCGTAGATCAAAAGGGGCATCAGAATGATCAATAACATCAATAACCTTTTCATATTCAATATCATGTACTTAAAAATTCTGGGTTAAATTCGAATTATAGTCAGTCGCCATTTTTGGAAAGGGCAAAATCCATATAGGAGATTCTGGCCTCAATGTATAAGTGATGCCCGAAATTGTTCTGGTAATAGTTTCTTTATAAGCGGCCTCTGTGTTCCATCGTTTGATATTAACGAAATTTTTCCAGGTATAAAGGAATTCAATTCTGGATAACTTCTTTAAATGTGCCATAGCAGCAGGTTCAGTAGTTGCAGTAAGTGCAATATAATCAACCGGACGTATCCTTCTTTGCCTGATATAGTTAATGAGCTCCATCCCCTCTGTAATTTTACCTGTACGTATCAAACATTCTGCTTTTATAAACATCGGATCAGAAACAGTCATACCTGCATTATTTTGTTGATATTCTGCACTATAAAACAACAAGGAACCCGGAATGCCGTAAAGAAGTGCATTGGTTTGGCTATAATTTACCCCGCCCGAAGTAAAACTATAACACGTAGTGTAATACCTCATAATGTTGCCTGGTTCAAAATAATTATTTAGAATTTCTACTGTAGCAACCATGTTGGTAGGAAGATTCTGACTATTTGTAGCATAGTATAAATTGTCTGATGCGGTATATGCAGGTCTTGCAGCTATTCCAGTAGCTACAAAAGGTCGATGATCCTCCAATGTATTTTTAAATGCCAGCGATGTATCCGCGGCGGCTAAGGCACCTGTGTAATCGCGCATAGAAATTAATATCTGTGCTTTCACCGCATAGGCAAATGCTTTACTCACCTTAGTACTATTTGGTGGCAGATCTGGCAATGCGCCCAAAGAAAGGGCCGCATTTACATCTTCCAGCATTTTGGCATATACCTGGGCAACGGTGTTCTTTACAGGGCTTGTCTCATAATCAATATTGTTCATGTAAGCAATTCCTCCGTCCTGTTCTGCTGTAGCAGGATTATAGGCTTTTGCATATTCATTAACTATGATATAATGAAGATAGGCACGCAATATTAAGGCCTCTGCCTTAAGTCGGGTCGCTTTCTCCCGGTTTCCGGGTGCACCTTCTACCAGTTGGATGACAACATTTAAACGATTGGTGATAACCGAATACATTTCAAGGTAAGAGGGATCTGAGGTAGCCAACATTGCCCTATCAACGGTTTCGTCATAAGTCAGCATGGCATAATTCAGCGTTTTTGGTCCGGATAGTGTATTGGCAACATTTCCCAATCTCGGATAAATATCATTGTCAATCAAATATAGATTCTGAAGGTAAAATGCATTTGATGCGCCAAAATTATAGTTCAGTAAATATTCCAATTCATCAACAGTACTCAACAAATTCTTACCTTTTGGAGTGAGGATGTCTGTATACTTCTCACATGATGAAAAATTCAACACAGAAAGTATAGCCATCATTATTAATACGGTTCTTTTCATTTTTCTAGAAATTAACATTAACACCTAATATATACGAGGTTGGCACCCTCAAGCCACCCGTTTCCGGGTCAACGGTTAGCTTATCTTTTGACCAGATAATGTTTGGATTATCTACCTGAAGGCGAAACTTAATATTTGAAGTACCTATTTTCCTGGCTACAGCTGCGGGCAACTGATAACCCAAAATAAAGTTCCGAATCTTAAAGAAGTCTGCAGATCGCACCCACTCATCAGCATAAACTAAAGGATTGGCATTTGCTGCGGCCAGGTAATATTCGCCAAAACCAGGAACGTTAGTATTGGTATTGGTTGGCGTCCAGCTGTTAAGGATCGTGTTAGACAATGGTGCATATTCAGGTCTCGCATACAATCTCGGGGCATTGTCACGCAGATAGTGACCTCCATAATACACCGTGTATACACTTAGACTTAAGCCTTTATAAGTTACTTCATTGTTGAATGCCATTGACAAGCTTGGATCCATATTTCCAGAAAACACAACTGCTTTAAGATCTGCAGATGGCACAGAAGCCGTGGTTATGGTCCCGTCAGATAATAACCATTGAGGTAGCCCAGTGGCACTCAACCCACGGAATTGGTAAGAATACAATGAATTAACCGGATTGCCCATCGTAAATGTTCCACTTCCGGCAAGTACAGCCGGATTGGTCACAATTTCGTCTACTGATGTGATCCTGTTTTTGTTCTTACTAATCACTATAGAACTTACCCAGCCAATTTGACTGTCCTTACCAGCTTTAAACCAATCGTAGTTCAATCCAAGTTCTACACCGTTGTTCAACATGTCTCCATTGTTGATCACCAAATTTGCAAATCCAAGCGTTGCATCCAATCTTTTACGGGCAAAAAGGTCAGTTCCTTTTTTCCCGTATATATCAAAATTACCTCTTAGGCGTTGATCGAATAAGGCGAAATCCAATCCAACATTGCTTGTGGCAGTCTGCTCCCATCGCAGTAGACCATTAGGTGGAATGAGGATATTTGCTATCGGCTCCCGCGTAAAGGTATTGCTACCAGCAATGGTGCCCGTTAGCCTGGCGGTATATTCAGGGTTCACATTTCCGGTAACACCATAACTTGTCCTCAATTTTAAATAGCTGATGGCTTTGATATTTTTGATAAAATCTTCTTCAGATGCAATCCAGGATAAACCTGCAGACCAAAGCGGACGACCACGAAACTTATCTGCTCCACCGTAAATGTCCACATAGTCTTTCCTGAATGAGCCGAATGCATTATACTTCCCATCTAATGTATAAGTGATATTGGCATAACCCGAGGCCCAACGGTGAATGACATCAGAGGTTGCAAATCTATTGATCTCTGATCCGTAATACACATTAGGAAAAACGCCTGTGCTCCAGAAAGTACTTGTCACAGCCCGCAAGGTTTCATAAACTAATGAGGTACTGGATTGGGATTGCAACTGATCAACATATCCAAATAATGCGCTTGCTTTACGCTCTGCTCTGGTTTGTCTAAACTCTGTCCCCCCCATAATGGAGATGGCATGACGCCCAAATTCCCGGTCATAATTTCCCTGAAACCGGGCGGTATAACTCGGACTATTGGTCCTGGATGTTTCCAGCTTACCTCCAACCGGCAACAGGTTTGTAAAGCCACCTGCTCCGGTAGTGATTCTTCTGGAGAAGGTATTTTGCAGGTGGCGCATGGTGTAACTTTCTTTCTCTGAATACCCAAGTGTTTCTGTAAAATTATCTTCATACTGGAATTGAGGCTTCAGGCTCAACCCTTTTAAAGGTTTAATATTAAGGCTCACATAATACCTGCTGTTACGCGATGAAGTATTGTTATAATCCCGTTCCAATTCATCTAAATGATTAAATTTAACAGAATACATATTGGCAGTACTCTCAAAAACGGCGTTGTTACTGCTGTAAATATTAAAGTCTGACAATGAATAGCGTGACCTTGCACCGGTTGCATCAAATAAACTGTAGTAGGCAGGCACATTAAAAGGATTGGTTGCATTGGTATTGTTGTGCGAACGTACTTTTCCCATTACGGTGTTTACGCCATATTCAATATCTATCCATTTGGCCAGGTTGTAACTTCCTTTCAAGAAAATATTCAACTGCCTGTCGTAAGCATTAATAATCCCCGAATTATCCCCTTTATAATTTAAAACCAAACTGTATTGTGATTTTTCGCCCCTGGTTCTTACCGCAAAGTTGTATTGCTGGATTTGTCGGTTAGACAATGCATTGTCTTTGTACTCTTTTGCAAAGTCATTGCCCTTCAGGGCATCCAGTTGAGCCTGCAATTGGGCATTAGTAATTAAGCCCTTTTTAAATTGGTAATAGGCATACTGTACGGGTGTTATGGAAAGTCCACTTTCAATGTTTGCCTCAAAAGTAGCCAGGGTGTTGGCCCTGAAAAAATAATCGGCAAACTTACTTTCTACATCTACCTGTTCTGCTGGTGTCATGTAGTTGTTGTTGGTGTAATCAGGCTTTTCAAAGTAACTGTAGTTAGTTGAAAAATCTACTGTAGTTTTCCCTTTTACTTTTGCCTTTTTAGTGGTCACAACGATTACCCCATTTGATGCTCTTGCCCCATATATCGCTGCAGCAGCAGCGTCCTTTAGCACGTTTACACTTTCCACATCGTAAGGATTGATGTCTGCTACAGAACCTTCAATCGGAAAGCCATCTACCACAACCAGAACAGACTGACTGGAGATCATGGTACCAATTCCCCTGATGGTAGTGGCGCCATTATAATAAACCAGCCCTGGAACTTTACCTTCCAAATTGCTTAGCAAATTAGTGACGTTACGCTTTTCAAGCTCTTCAGACCCAATGGTGACCACAGCACCTGTCATTTTCGCACTCTTGATATCCTGATAACCCGTAGATACTGAAACTTCTCCTAGAGATGCCACTTGTTCTTTAAGAACAATATCCATAACAGAGCCATCTTTAACAAGTACTTCCTGAGTAATAAACCCAATAAAGGTTACCATTAAAATGTCGTTTGGCCCGGCATTTTTTATAAAAAACTCACCCTTTTCATTGGTCTTAACCATTTGGTTTTTTCCTTTGATTACTACTGAAGCACCTGCCATTGGATTTCCCTGGGCATCTCTGATCACGCCACGAATATCCATAGCGTTTAAGAGCCCAGCCACACGGTCAATCAGGGAAGGCGTTTTTTCTTTGAGCATTACGCCTTTGTTTTCTACGCTATAACTTAAAGGCTGATTGCGAAAGCATATTTCCAGCACCACCGCTAACGATGCATCCTTTACATCGATACTAACCAGCTTTGCATTGTTTAGTAACTTGTTGCTGTAAAAGAAATCATATCCGCTCTGCTCTCTAATGTCATTTATGACCTGGCTAAGTGGTACATTCTTTTTGTGGAGGGTAATTTTCTGCGCATAGGTACCCGCACTTACCTGCATCATTGTAGCTATTAAGAAAACGGTGGTCAGTCGCATAATTAGCAGTAATTTATGGACATACCCCCATGGCATACCCCTTCTATTGGTATAAATTTTATACATTTGTTTTTGGTTGTTTAGTTAATATTGGGATAAGATACTTTGTTAACATAATGCTGACCATTGGCTGGGGGTGTTGATCGCACACCCGGCCTTCATCTAAGCATTACCATTTTAAGTAGTTGTTACTTCATTATGGTAATCCTCCTTCCTTCAACTTTAAAGTGTACATCTCCATTAAATTCAATCATTTTTAACACATCAGACAGGTTTTTTGACCGCGATATTTTTCCTGAAAATGTAAGTGCAGGATCCGGTTTAAACTGATAGATAATTTCAGCATTATACCATCGGCCTACTTTGTTCATGATGCTTTCCAGGTTTTCATTAAATTTAAAATACCCATTTTTCCAGGCTATAGCTTCCTCTGTGTCGGCTTGTGCTACTTTAATGTTACTACCGGAACCGGTTGCCTGCTCGCCAGGTTTGATCAAGGTGTTTTCGTTAATTCTTACGCTCCCTTCCAACAAGGTTGTTTTTGTAATTTCACGATCGCTGTAACTGTTCACATTAAAATGAGTACCCAGTACTTTAATTTCCTGCCCATTACTTTTAACAATAAATGGATGATACTTGTCCCTGGCAATTTCAAAGTAAGCTTCACCGGTTAAAATCACGCTCCTAACTTTAGCCTTAGCAAAAGAAGAAGGAAATTTAATTATTGAACCAGCATTGAGCCATATCTTAGATTGATCTGGCAGAATAAGCTGATATGTGCCACCTAATGGAGTGCTTAGGGTAAGGTTTTCTCCAGCATTGGCATCAATTTCGGTTCCATCATTGTAAGTAAGATTGGCGGCATTGATGAGTATGGCTTTTTTTTGGTTGCTTAATGCTATCCTTTCGCCAGAGCCCAATGTTAAGTATGCTTTACTCCCTCCGGCAGGAAGGTCATTTACAGCTGCAAGGGCTTGGTCCTGTTTTACATTTGGATTTGTAACAGAATTATAAAAGCTAATCGTGCCTACAATTAGAATAACGGCGGCGGCTACAGCAGCAATGCCTGGCCACAACTTAATTGTTTTAGCAGGATATTTTAAAGGTAAAGCGGCACCGATCAGGTTTACATTATCCAATAACCTGGCGTCACTAAGCTCATGTTTACCATGCGTTGCTTCATGGTTGTACCAGCTTTCCAGGATTGCCCTCTCCTCAGCATTTAGCACACCATGCTTGTATTTTTCTAATAGTTCTTTTACTTTTTTATCCTCCATCCCGAAAAGAAATTATTTTCCCTTTATACAGTTAAGACGGTATAGATATTGAAATGTATTAGATGAAAATAAAAAAAATTATAAAAAAGGCCAGATAGTTAATAAGGAGCTAATTTTAGCTCTTAAAATCTTTACTGCGTTATAAACCTGTTGCTTCACTGTATTTGCGGAAAGGCCTAACTTTTCAGCAATTTGCTTGTATGACAACTCCTCATCCCGGCTAAGTTCAAATATTTCCCTCATTTTTTTTGGCAAGGCAGTAATTTCTCGTTCAATTGCCGCAGAAAGTTCCTTGGCCCTAAGGTATTCTTCGGTAACAAAGGCACCCTGCTCCATAAAATCCCGAATGGATTCAAGGTATTTTGTTTGTACCTTTTTATGCGTAATTAAATCAAAAACACGGTTGCGTACACTATTATAGAGATAAGATGAAAGCGCTGTTTTAAATGCCAGACTATCCCTTTTTTGCCAGAGTGCCAAAAAAAGATCCTGTATTACATCGTTGCATTCTTCTTCATCACCCAGCAAACGAAATGCATGTTTGTATAATATAAACTTGTACCTTTCATAAATCTCCGTGTAGGCATAAGCATCACCATCCTTTAACAAGGCCGCTAATTCAAGATCAGAATATTTACGGTATACACTCATGGCCTAATTTTAACCACCTATCCCGTGGTTAGCAAATGTAAAATTAGGCAATTTGTTTATACTTTCTATAAACCTTAAGTCAGAGGTTAAATTTAGCTGTCAATAAAGCCATCGGTGCACAAGTTAAAAAATTCCTTTTTTATAACAACTCAAATAATTTGGCTTCCAGCTCGCTACCATGCAAATCCCTTGCAACAATAACACCCTTATTATCGATTAAAAAATTTCTGGGAATAGCCGTAATACGGTATCTCTTACTCATATCAGATTCAAATCCTTTAAGATCGCTAAGGTTTGTCCAGATATATTTGTCAGCCTCAATTGCCTTCTTCCATGCTTTAATATCTGTATCCAGCGAAACACCTATAACATCAAAGCCCTTCGACCTATATTTATGATACAGGGGGATTAAGGCTCGACCCTGCGCACGGCAAGGAATGCACCAGCTTGCCCAAAAGTCAACGAAAGTGTACTTACTTGCCGAAGTAATAACTTTGGAATCGATGACCTTGCCACTTGTATCCGCCATCATGAAATCTTCATATTTGAAGATGGAAGCCATTTCTTTTGACTCCTCAGTGGAAACACTTTCTTCAATATCTCCCTCTTTTCCTTTATCATTTAAAGCCAGTGTAAATTGCTTTCTGGATGGGGGAAGACACATTTGATTGGTACAGGCCATATATTTTATGGTAAAATCAAGTGTGGTGCTTTTTTCAGATTTGAGTTTCAGCGTTTGTGTAAATACTACACCTTTTGAATAATACGGCACCTTTTCATCGCCTGTTTGTTCCAAACCTTTCTCAGCCATTTCCCCTATAAATTCTACATTGCTGTCTTCCTTAAATAAAATTTCCGTAGGCATCCCTAAACCAGCCCCAGAGGCCTGTTGGGGATAAATATGGTAAGGTTCTTTTACACTTGCCTGCAACTTTATTTTATACGTTAACGGCGCAATTTTCTCGCTGCTAAATTGCCAGGAAACCGGATGACTGGCCTGGGCAAATGATAGCATTGCCATCGAACTTAGTATTACAATTAAAATAAAACGCTTCATAATTTTGTTGTGTTTCTTTATTTTATCCCTGACGTGCCAACTCCACCATCTGCACCACTTCTTCTGCAGCAGCCTCATCTTTACCCTCAAAACCACTGATGCTAAACCGTATCCTACCATTACCATCAATGATAAATTTTGCTGGTATGCCATCTATCTTAAATATCTTAGCGGCAGGCGGTACTTTAGTAACTGGATCTACGGTATCCATATATAAATCGAATTTATAGTCGCGCTTGGCAAGAAAGTTTTTAGCATCGGTCAATGGATCTGCAACGTTCTCCCAGGTATGAATAAAGAGAAATTTGACATTGGGGTCGTTCGAATAGCGGTTTGCAGCCATCTGCATAGCAGGAAACGACGCCACACATGGACCACACCATGTAGCCCAAAAATCCAATACAATAGTTTTGCCTTTAAAATCTGCCAGGGAAACTTTTTTACCGTTCACATCTGTTACGGTAAAATTTGGGGCCGCTTCATTGACCATTAATTTGGAAACATTTTTTTTGATCTGTCCAATAAAAGCACTCTTCAAGCCGGCAATGTAGGCATCAATATCCTTACCTGGATTTAGTTTAGCATAACCTTTCCTAACCTCTTCAATATATCTTTGCTCAAACTTACCTTCCTGTACTGTCTTTGCCAGAACAGGTAAAGCTGCTTCATACTCCCCCCTCAGACTGGAAAGAAAGGCGTAATTTTCAGTAAGTTCAGTATCCCTATTTTTAGTACTGTGATAAGCCTCCGAAGTGTACTGATATGACTCATCATTTTTACCAGCTTTAAAAAGTAGTTTACCATATAAATTAATAAAATCGTCATAAGCAGCTTTAGGGTCTACTTTCAAAGGCTCGCTTAATGCAGTCTTACCTTTCATTTTCTTTGCTTCTTCTAGTTTTTCTGTTGCAAGTGCTAATGCCTTAGTATTGTCAATTGCGGCCATAAGCTCAACCGCCATAGTTAATGCCCTTAGCTTAAATACAGGATCTTCCATGGCATTAACATATTGAAGAACTTTGGCTGAATTTGGATCTTCAGCATATGCACTCGAGATTAAGCTTCTCTCCATATCCAAATTGGTATTAGGATAGTCCGTAATCATGGTTTTAAGTAAAACCTCCATGTTCTCATTTCCTTTAACTTTTAGAAATGCAGTTAATCTTTTCATTCTGGCCTGCTCAGCAGGAGGAAGCTTTTTAAGCTCATCTTCTTTTTTTTGAGCTAGCGTGCTCAATGAGCACAAAACTAAAATTGCTACAAATATTTTTTTCATGTTAGTAGTTATTAATATTTTCTGTTATAAATTTTGCGAGCGCGGCTACAGGTATCAAGATACATGAGGTTCTGCTGCGCCTGGCAATGTTAATTCCATAAAAATCTCCCGCAATATCAAATACCGGACTCCCACATTCGGCCGCCTTAATAGCCGCATCGTGGACAAGTACATCTTTGAAGCCGTCCGAGCGGGTGCTTTTTCCACCAGGGTAGTCAAAAGAAACGTGCCGCACAGTAGGCTGGCTTTCTACATATCCCTCGGAAACCAGAGGAATATCGGTATAGGTAGCACTTAGTACGCCTACTCCTGTAGAGTCTTTTGGTAAAGCAGTGATCAGGATCTTTCCCAAATCTGATGTTTTAAGTACAGGATTTTTAGCATTAGCTTTGATCTTAATGCCATTATTCAAATGCCCCGCAACGTTTAACAAAACCAAATCCCTTTCCCTATCTCGTTTAACAACTTGAACACTGATAGTTCTATCTCCAATTTTAAGCAAGGGATTAGCAAATACCATCGAAGCTTTACTGACAATGTATCTGGCATTGCCATAATCAATCAACGTTCCTAATATAGATACTTGCTGCTTCTCACGTGTACTGATTAGCGTCACCACAGTTTTAAGTCCCTTAGCTGAAATAGTCGCTACATCTTTAAGTGTGGGTACTACTGTTACTGTTAATGAATTGGCTGTAGCAGGCAAAACATCTGCTACCGGAAACGATGTATAATCCTTTGCTATATTCAGCGCCGTCCAGTACTTCAAAAAATGATCAACAGGAATATCATAATTCTGATCTTCGGGTTCCTTGATCCAGCTATGAATTCCTACTACACGGCCATACTGGTCAAATAAAGGACCACCTGAGTCGCCCGGTTCCATTTTAGCAGAGGACACTATAAAGCCATCACTTAAGTCAAGGTCTGATATTCTACCATAACGTACATTTGGCAATGCTTTAAAAAATGCACCTGGGTAAGAAATACTGATTACAGGCTGATCTATCTTTAATTGAGTACTGGGTGCAATCTTAGCGAAAGACCAGTTTCCAGGCTTTTGGATTTTAATCATTGCCATATCATAATCAGTCTCCTTATCCTGAATACCTATCCTGCCCAAGCCCACAGCAATGTGTTTATTGCCATCAGGAAACGAAATTTGGTAAACCTGATTGGGCATGGCCGCATGAGAGGCAGTCAATATGTGCCCTTCAGCAGAAACGACCACACCTGTAAAACCATTCGCTTCTTCAATACCATCCTGTACCTTGTTCTTCAGCGTATCCCATTCAATAATATAAACACTTGTTACCATTGCCTTTTCAACACAATTGGCAATCATTTTTTCAAGCATTTTGGCTTCTTGCCTGCTCTGGCTATATCCATTTATAAAGCCAAGGCAAAACAGAACGAGTAACCCAAGCATTAAATTCTTCATCTTTATTTAATTAATTGCTGCTGATTTACCTGATGAATGTCTCTTAGCCAGTTCTATCATAGCCCTTAACTTATAAAACTCCTTATCGTCCGATCCTGTGTAACCTATTCCTGTTTGATTGATATTTCCATTAGCATCAATGATAAATTTCTGAGGTGTTCCCAGCGCACCTAATGCTTTGAAAAGGGCCTCCTCATTATCGAATAAGACATCCAGTTTGTAGCCCTTTTTATCCATATAGGGCTTTACAATATCAGGTTGCTCACCTTCATTGATTGCAAAAAACTTGAAGGGTTCATTTCTATAAAAGTCGACAATACGTTCAAATGCAGGAAACGCTGCAACACAAGGTTTACAAACTGTACTCCAAAAATCTATCACAACTATTTTACCCCTGTACTCGGATAACTTAACTGCCTTGCCATTCATGTCTGTTAGCGTAATGCCTGGTACTTTTTTGGTCTCGGCGGTCCACGCCTTTTCCACTTCCTTTGCAATCTTATTATAAGCTTCGTTCTGTAATGAAGCAATATACATGTCTACGTCCAAGCTATTGCCTTTAGCTTTTTGATATACCTCTTTTAATGTGGATACTGTAGTCTTTGTGGAAATGGCATTACGAACCGCGTTAGACAATGTGTCTAACGCCCTTTGATATTGGCCGGCTGCAGCAAGAATTGCTCCATAACGGCAGAGGTAGTTTGCCTTGGAATTTCTGAAATAAGGAATATCTCTAAACATTGCATTTGTGCCAGACTTTTCAATATTCCTCATGGCTATGCCAATATTACCTAAGTTAGCATTTGCCAATGCGTTAACCTCAAGTAAAATTCCGGCCCTGTTGAACGTATCATCGTGTACTTTTTTTTCTAACTCTTCTAAAATTTGATTTGAAATCTGCTCTACTTCAGCAACATTTATATTATTGTCTACCCAATACTCCAGCAAGTTACTTAAATCAAACAACTGAAGTGCCGTAAACTTAGGATTGGTATTCTTGTAGAATTTATATTTCTTAATGTTTCCTTTAGTCAACCAGTCTACCGCAAGCTGAGCACGGTATTCATTATATTGATCTGGCTTAGCATGATCAGCAGGACCTTTTGCGATTAAGTCGTTATAAAACTTTTCTTCATCTTCCACTTTAACTAAGGCCTTAAATTGGTTTGCAGCAATTTTTAGCGCTGCTTGCTGGGCGTAGGCTGAGCTGGAAATCAGCATTAACAACAGGATTAGTTTTTTCATCTGCTTTTATTAAATGCGTGCTTTGATAATCTCCACCATGGCCTTTAACTTATAGTATTCCCTATCTGTAGACCCTGCATAACCTGTTGCGAAGAATCTAATATTTCCCATTGGATCGAAAACAACTTTAGAAGGCGTTGCCCTAACATCATACATCTTGTTTTCTTCATCCTGTAAAACATCAAGTTTGATGGGCTTTGTAGCTGCAAATGCCTTTACAGTCCGGTCATCCTCAAAGATATTTACAACAAACATTTGAAATTCTTCCTTATTGTAATCCGCAACTACCTTTTCAAATCCGGCAAAAGCTGCTACACATGGTGTACATCCTGTAGTCCAAAAGTCTATCGCTAATATCTTTCCTTTATAATCGCCAAGATTAACTATTTTCCCTTCCAAATTTTTCATATTCACCTCTTTAACAGGCTTAGTGGCACGAAATGAGGTTATCAATTTTGTCCCATCACTTGGATCGGGAAAAGTTCCATCAAGTGTCTGTTGTGCTACAGCAACGTACGATTTCTCAACTTCTTTATAATATTTCTGATAAGCTTCAGCCTGCAGTGATTTAAGATAAGGCTCAAAACCTTTGTCTGTACCTTTAACTTTTTTGTAAGCCTCTTTAAAAGTAAAGATCATATATGGATTACTATCGGCTTCTTTAAAGGCCTTAGTTAACACATCAAATGCTTTTTGATTATCCCCCGCTGCCAACATTACCATTGCATAGCGATTAAGATAATTGGATTGTGCGTCTTTGAAATACTTAGTTAACCTTACATCGCTTCCTTTATCCGCAGTTGATTGGGCTATGAGTTTCCTGGCTACATCCACATTACCCAGCTTTGCATTGGCGGCAGCATTCACCTCCAATAAAACAGAAGTTCTATCATAGCCGCCATCTTCCAGCAGCTCTTTTGAAATTTGTGCTGCATCAGCATATTGCATTTTTTCATCAAGTAGCTTTTCAACCGCATATGATAGAAAAAGACCTTGTCTAAAATTAAACTTGGGCTTAGTAGCTTTATAAAATCTGTAACGTTCCACATTCCCTTTTGCTAACCAGTGATAGGCAAGTTCAGCGCGTAGGTCGTTTATAGCAGTAGCTGTAAGATTACTGGCCGGTTCTTTAAGAACTTCATTATACTTTTTTTCCTGATCTTCAACTTTTTCAATTAGCATAAATTGATCGATGCCATATTTGGCTTTCTTTGCAGGCTGCTGAGCCCAGGCTGAGCTGGAAATCAGCATAAATAATATTATTTTTTTCATTTCAATAATTTTATATCGGTACCTATTTAATTAATTCCGCAAGCTTATCATGGAGCGCCTTACCCCTAAGATCTTTGCCTACAATTTTCCCATTTGGATCTATGAGTACATTTGCTGGAATGGAAGAGATGTTGTACATCTGCGTAACTTCACTTTTAGATGCTTTGAAATCACACAATTGTTTCCATGGTAGTTTATCCTCCGCAATGGCCTTTAACCAGGCATCTTTTTTCTCATCAAGTGAGACACCAAGCACTTTAAAGTTTTTGCTTTTGTACTTTTCATATGCGGCTACCACATTTGGATTCTCAGCACGGCAAGGCACACACCAGCTAGCCCAAAAGTCTACCAGTACATATCCACCCTTATAAGAAGCCAGTGATACAGGTTTACCTTCAGTATCGTTCAAAGTAAATTCCGGAGCGGATTGAGTACCAGAAACAGCCAATTTTGCCTGTTCTAATTTAGGCTGCCAGGCCAAAACCTTTTCTGATTTTTGCATCCTTTTGCTTAATGTATGGTACATAGGGTCGACTAAAGAAGGATTTATAGAACTTTGCGTAAAAAGATCCATTAGGTCAACACTCATATAGGAATCTGGAAAATGTTTAACCATGTCGCCAACCAGCGTTTCGTAAAATTCCATTCCAGATGAAGCACCATTAAGCGCTTTAGCCCTGACTGAGGCCTCATTGGCATAATATTCCCATGCTTTTTGGTCTTTGCCTCCGCCAATGTAGGAAGCCATGCCGGCAGTATCAAATGTTACATCAATACTTCCATCTAAATAAAATAGCGCCACATTCTTCATACCTCCTTCTTGACTATCTGCCCGTCGTGCTTTAGTGCCGGCAGGCAGGGGAATAATTAAATTCAATTCTGCCAGTTGCGGCCTTCCAATTGTTCCTTTAAATTCAAATTTACCTTCTCTAATCTCTGCGGTGTCTGCCCTATATTCCCCTCCTTTATCATCTGGCGGATATGACATTACCGCACGCTTAGCTTTATTTATGGAAGGTATTTTGCCTTTTATCCAGTAATTTGTTTGCGCATTTGAAAGTGCAGGCAATAGTAAAGCAACTGCTATCACAATTAATTTATTCATATATATATATTTGTGTGTTGATAGTGAATTGCTGCCAGGGCAGCAATTCACTGGATATTGGTTATATTAAAGGTTTTCCTGCAATCCCTTACTTTCGTTAAGCATTCGCTCGCCGAATTTTAAAGCAAAGCGTCTTGGATCTAGTGTGTATTCGTTTACAATTTGTCCATCATCCTTATACATTTGATGACGACTATCGACCTCAGTTTTATATATAGGATCTACGGATAAACGGCGCATGTCCAACCAACGTAAACCTGTAAAGGCAAATTCCCGGGTTCTTTCCTTTAAAATGAACTTTACAAGCTCCTGCTGGTTACTGGCAGTTGCAGCAGGCACTGTGGCTTCTGCGGCAGACATCCTTTTTTCCCGTAATACTTGCACATCTGCAACAGCGCCGCTAAGGTCATTTGCACGTGCCCTACATTCTGAACGCATCAGATACAAGTCTGGAAGTGAAGGCCCAATCGGAGTAAAAAATACGGTAGGGCGTCTCATTGCTAAAGGAAAAGTTTTGGCGCCAAAAAATTCTACGGGATCATATAATACTGGTCTTTTATCAGTCGAGGAAAAGGATTGAGCAGTTTCTGGACTATAAACAAAAGTATTCGCCGAGCCAAATTGAAATGAGCTTGCCTCAATGTTATAAATAGTTTCGGTATTGTTTGCTGCCTGTGGAATACCTGAAAGGTAAAATCCATTACTTGGAAACCAGGTTCCAACCCCATTGGGATCAAGGACCAAGTTGTAGTCATAAATAGCCAAAGGGATGTTTGCCTTAGACCTTTCCAAAAACGCGGCATCAAGTTCCGTTGTCGCTGCACCATAATTACCCATGGCCATATGTATGCGGGCAAGGTAAAAATAGGCCGCCAGTTTTGATATTTTTCTACGGTGCACCAGCGGTCCAAGGTTAGGAATCGCCTCAGTTAAATCTTTAATAATTAATTCATAGTTCTCCTTTTGCGTTAATCTGGAAAAGTTGGTTAATGTTACATCCGCTTTTGTAAGTTCAGGTATTCCCAAATCTATTGCCGCGGTAGCGGCATTATATGGAGTAGAGAAATCGCTTAAAAACATGAAATTGCAAATTGCCCGCCCCGCTTTAGCTTCAGCCAGAATGCCATTTTTTTGTTGCTCAGTTCCTTCTTTGGAATCCATCACCTCATTGATGATTTTATTATACAGGTAAAGCCTACGGATATAACCCGCCTCTTCAGTTATCTCATTAGGGAGTTCGTCTGCCTGATAAACCCTGTCTTCATATTTAAACAGTCGCTGTACCCGTAAGGAAGCACCACTAAAATATTCTTGCTGAGCAGCAACCTCATCTCCCATATAAATGCTGGCAGTAAATGTGGATGCAAGGTAGGAGGCATTTAAAATTTGTTCGTAATCTTTAGTTTCCCTGGCAATTAACGAACCTTTTGGCTCTATCTCCAAAAAACTTTTCTTACACGAAACCTGCATTATCAACAATGCCAGTAGTGTTAGGCTAAAAATATATTGCTTTAAAATCTTCATGTCTGTCAGTTTTCTTTAATTATTAAAAGGTAATATGGGCACCAAGGGTTAAGGTACCTTGTGCTGCTCTGGTAATACCACTGGCCTCAGGATCATAGTTCAGGTCATTAGCCGTCCAGAGTAATAAATTAGAGAGCTGAACCCGGAAGTTTATTGCCTGCAACCGTAGCTTAGTAACAGCAGATTGTGGAAGGCCATAACCTAAGGTAATGTCCCTGATTTTGACATAGGAAGCACTCATAAACCTTTGACTACCGCTAGAGAAATAATCATTATTCCGTTCGCCAGCAGCCTCACTATCACCAACATATCTCGGGATATCAGTTCTATTTTCATCACCTGCAGTTTTCCAACGATCTAAAAAGCCCAGCTGTGTGGTACTTAACGGGTTGCGGGGGTCGCGCATCACATGACCACCATTATAGATCATGTTTACACTCAACTCTAAACTTTTATATCTAAAGTTATTACTTAAACCTGCCGTCCATGGGGCTTGCGTGCTGCCATTATAAATAATATCACCGGGTAGTGTTGCATTTGGTGCAGATGTTAGTGTGCCATCAGCCAATTTTACCTGTGGATCTCCGGAAGCGTTCAAACCTGCATAATTATAAGCATGAGATACAAACATGGGATAACCAACCAAGTAAGTTGCTGCCACCAGGCCGTCTCCGGTTGTAGCCGGATTCAGATTCAGTTTGGTAATTTTATTTTTATTGTAGCCTAAAACCAGATTACTGCCCCATTGAAAATTCTCAGTTCTAAGGTTTACCGAACTCAACTGTAAATCGACTCCTTTGTTCTCTAAGTCACCAAAGTTACCTGTCACACTGGAATATCCGGTTAGTGGAGAGGTAAAAAGTTGTCCAATCAAATCGGTCGTCTTTTTTAAGTATAAGTCAACAGTTGCGTTCAGTCTCCCATTAAAAACAGAAAAATCTATCCCAGCATTATAAACTTTGGTGCTTTCCCAGGTCAGTTTATTATTGGCCGGCGTAGTGAGGATGATGCCCGCACCTGTCACATAATTAGGATTAGATTCCCCTTCTAAAATATCAAATGATGCAGCTTCTCCTGGAGCGGGGGCATTACCAGTTATACCGTAAGTTAAACGAACATCCAACCTATCCAGCCAGGATAACGGCTCCATGAATGATTCGTTACGTAACGCCCATTTGCCGCCAAAGCTATACACAGGCCGGTTTTGCGCAGACTTATCAAATCCGAATAAATTGCTTTCATCAATTCTCCAACTAGCGTTCAACGTGTATTTTCGAGCGTAAGTATAGCCCATATTGGCATAATACGAAGTAGTTCTGGCTACGGGTTGCTCGCCGCCACGTACATTATTTACAATGTAATTACCGGTGGCCCCGGCAACTCCATTGATACCATCAGCCAATTTTTTAACATCAATCGGACGTGATATCTGAAGTTGATCATCCCAGCCATAATAAGTAGCGCCGTTTGTTACCTCTTGTATATGTGTTGCCTCCTGACCAGCCATTACAGTAAGCTGGTGTTTGTCCCAGTCTTTATTAAAGAACAACTGATTCCTGAGTGTCCAGCTTTTCGTAACGGAATTTTCTGTATCCAATCTGCCGCCATCAAAGGGCAAGTTGTAAATCGGTACTGAGGCAAGCGTTGGCGCTTGTGTATATCTCATTATATCATCCCTGACAATATAATTACGATCATCTAATACCGTTCTACCAGTATTAGATACTACGTTATACCCATAAGTACCCTGAAAATACAGATTATCTAAAATGTTAACCTTACCTCCAGCAACCATTCTCGCCGACAGATTATTTATATTTTCACGTCTTCTGTCCAATTCTAATACCGGACTGTAATCTAAGTTTATACGGCTTCTGGCCTGAAAATCAGCTCTCCTGGCATCGGAATAGCCAATAACAGTAACAGGTGCCATATAATTTACGACCAGTGGATTTCCGTTTGCATCTTTAAATAGTTGATAAGGCAGAAAACCAGCGTCTGGCGTAATGTCTTCCGTACCAGTATTTTTTTGGATAAGGTTGGTAAGATCGGCATTAACAAAAGCTGTTACCCTGTTACCGAATTTAAAATCATTCCGGATGTTTGTTTTGTATTGATTGTCCTGACTTCCTGTAACATTGTTTCTTACACCGATATGATTTACAGATCCATAGAAGGAATGCACCTCGCTACCACCAGAGATAGACAGTGTCTGGTTGAGCGTTGCCGCGTTGCGAATAAAAATGTCGTTTATCTGACCCCTATTATCTATGGATGCTAAACTATCCAGTTTAAAATTGGCTTGTGCCTGTGTTATTTTATTCCTGCTTGGAAGTGCATCGTAAAGAATCTGGAGATGCGGCGGTATTACACCACTCGCCTCAACACTTGCATATGAGTTCGCTGCGGCATATTCTGGAAATATTTCCCGCTGTGCAGTGATAAATTGTGCTGAATTAAGGACTGGCAAATATTGACGATTTGGCCGGCCTTGAAATCCATAATATCCATCATAATCTATAGTTAGCTTACTGGACGATTTACCTCTTTTTGTTGTGATTACAATTACACCGTTTGCTGCCTTAGCACCCCAAATAGATGCCGCTGTTGCGTCCTTAAGAACTGTGATGTCTTCAACATCCTGCATGTTGACAGCTTGGATGTTGGGCACTTCAATTCCGTCTACTACAACTAATGGCGTTGTAGACAGGTTTATAGATGATGAACCACGTATAACCAATCCGCCTCTCTGACCTTCTGCAACAACATCGCTTCTTCCACTAGACAGACCAGGAATCAAACCTTCCAGCCTGTCAAGTATATTCGTACTAGTAGATCGGTTTTTCATCACATTCAGGTCTGGTTTCGCAAAAGAACCTGCACTACGTTCTCTTGCAACCTGCTCATAGCCGGTGTTAAAACTGATGCTAACTTCTTTCAGATCTGTATTTGCGGGAAGCATTTTAATTATCCCCATATTTCTGACTGCTTTACGTTCTATCGGTTGATACCCTACAAAAGCAATGAGGATGGTTGTATTCTCGTCAACATCATCTAATTGAAATTCCCCGTTCTCATTTGAAGTTGCTCTAATGGTGCTTTCTTTTACAAAAATAGAAGCCCCAGGCATAGGTTTGCCATTCTCATCCACTATTCTACCCCGAACAATGATATTTTCCAACTTCGAAATCACCCTTTCTAAAAAAGACGGCTGTTCTACCTTTTTAATAGAGACAATTTTGCCTTCAATGGTATACGTTAAAGGAAGTCCGGAAAGAACAGACTTCATAACAACATTAATCCCGGCATTTTTGACGTTAATGTCTACCACCTTGCCTTTCGGCAGGATTTTTCCATCATAAAAAAAATCATATCCACTTTGCGTTCTAATCTCTTTCAAAATAGATTCTAAAGGCGCATTTTTTCTGTCCAGCGTTATTTGCTGAGCAAAAGTTGATGCTTTTACCTGCATCAAACATGCTATAAGTAGTACGGTGGTTAATCGCATAATGAGCAATAGTTTAGAATAGACGCTTTTTAGTGCATACGTATTCCCGGTATAAATTTTATACATTTGTTTTGGTTTGGTTTTTTACAGCAGGCCTTAACTTTCCACGGAACAGGCTACTGTAGTTAACAGTTGATAATTGACTCCAAACTGCAACCAGATCCACAACTTAGGGTCTGGTTCGTTTTTTTTCTCGTACTAGTTCTTCTTTCGTAATTTTTTCTGCATACTTTTTTTTAGTCTTTAGGTTAATAATTGTTGTTTATAATTTCGGCGTACGCTGTTATCTGGAAACATAAATTTTCCGTCCATCTATTTTAAATTTTGCCAGTCCAGATGCCTGAATTGAATTTAAAACCGTAATCAACGATTTATCCCTAGATAGCCAACCACCAGATTCAATGTCATTTGGTACAGAAGAATCATATATCACTTCTACATTGTACCATCTTGCAATTTTTCTCATGGCCGTTTTAAAGTCTACATGATTTAAAAAGAAATCGCCATTTTTCCAATCCATTGTTTTTTCAAGATCAGCCCTGCCAGTACTTATGTTTCCAGCATTGTTAAGCGCTTGCTCTCCGGGCTTTATAACCTGAGTTTGTGCTTTACCTGATGCTACAGCAGTAACCCGTACAGAACCTTCTAATAGCGTTGTGGTAATTAGGGGCTCATCCTTATAGGTATTTACATTAAAATGTGTGCCCAACACTTCAATTTGCTGTCCCCTGCTTTCTACGATAAAAGGATGCAACTTGTCTTTATTAATTTCAAAATACGCCTCCCCATCAAGCTTCACCTTCCGTTTACCCTCCTGGTTAAGCTTAGCAGTATAAGTTAAACTGGATGCAGAATTTAACCAAACCCTGGAGCCATCTGGCAACTGAACGATGTAGGTTTCACCGTTGGCCGTAGATAAAGTGTTTACCACATTTTCATTTGACAAAGCGCTGTTCACTTCGTAAACCAACTGTCCATCTTTAGCTTTTTTTATTTTCAGGCCTGCTTCATTTACCAACTCACCATTGGCCGCATCAGCAAGATTTATTTTTTTTCCATTTGCCAGGGTAAGTGTAGCACCTTGTTTTCCCGGAGCAATGTCATTTTTGGATGCAACTATTAAAAGGTCTTGTTTAGGATCGTTTTCATACACAAATAAGGCTGTCCCCAGCGCTACCAGCGCAACTACAGCTGCAACAGAACGCCACCAGCTATTTAATTTAAACACTCCTATTTTGCTGTCCCGATTCTCCGCCGCAGGCGAGCGCAAGATAGATGCATAAATCTCATTTGCCTTGTGCTCATCTAAAATTAATAAATTTTCTTTAGTCGCCCAGGAATGATCCATAAGGTCTCGTAGATCCTGCAAATCACCATTACCTATATAACGCATCAGTTCATGCTCTTCTGTGGACTTGATGTTATGATCTAAATATGCTGTAATCAGGTATGCTAATCTTTCTTTCTCCATATTGTTCAGGATGGTTACTATACATCATCCCTTATATTAAACCTGACGATAGCTAAAGAGAAAAGGGAGTAGTGAAAATCAAGAAAAATAAAGTTTTTTAGAATTTTATTGAAAAAGAAGCTATTTAAGCAGGCCTACGAATGCAAAAACCATCAAACCTAATGAGTTTTTATCTCCTACAAGCATTTTTAAGGATTTTACCGCCTCCCGCAAATGAACTTTAACTGTTAAAGGGGAAATACCTAATTGCTCGGCTACTTCTTTTTGTTTAAGACCATCAATATGGCACATTTTAAAGACCAGTCGCTGCTGCTGGGGTAATTTCTCTATAAATTGTTCAATGTAAGATAAAGAGTCCTTCATCAAAATCAATTGCTCTGTGCTGTCGTCAGCTTCTGTCCAGGAAACCTGGCTTTTTTGAGTTTTATTAAATTCGGCGGCCTTCTTTTTTAAAACGTCCAGAGTTAGGTTTCTAGTGATGACCCGAAGATAGGCGCCGAAATTACCGATCGTATTTAAGTTTCCCCTCCCTGTCCAAATCTTTAAAAAAACCTCCTGGACAATTTCTTCCGCCAATTCACGGTCTTTTAAATACCTCATTGCATAGGTATAAACAACATTTCTATAGAAGTCAAAAAGCAAACGGAAAGCACGTTCATCACCAACTGCTAAATTAGCCAGCAATACATCCTCCTCCGCTAGAACTCTGTTTTCCATTTGCTAAAGTTAGGTTTTTATACTATTAATTCCACATCCCGCACCACAGTTAGATTAAGTTTCCAGGGAGACTATTGTAAACAAACAGGGATAGAACTCGGATAGAACAGGGATAGAGCCCGTATAGAACAGGTAAAATGAACGAGGTTGATGCGCTTACTATGCAGCTGTTATTTGCTTGTTAATCCCACTTATTACGGCTCACCTCCCTATAACTGTCCTAAAATCACTATGTACTCGCAACTTCCCATTTGGTGAATATGCTGTTTCTTACATGCGTCCGGCATGCGTATATATCAACTTAACCTTTGGCTTGAATCAACTTCGAGGTTGCTTAAGGGTTGAGAAACCTAAATGCCTTTCAACCCCGAAGTTGATCTGTACGTGATTCGAACGTGATTGCATGATGGTATATACGCATGCCGGAAGCAGCCCGACAACAAGGATTACTACAGTGAAAATTACTGACTATATTTGCGCTATGAAAGTTGATATCTGGTCTGATGTACGTTGCCCTTTTTGTTATATCGGCAAAAGGAAATTTGAAGCTGCCCTGGCACAATTTGAACATAGGGATCAAGTTGAGGTAGAGTGGCATAGTTTTGAGCTTGATCCAAATGCAGAGACTTTACCTGATGCAAATCCGGCGCAACATTTAGCAGATAAATACGGACGTTCAATAGAATGGGCTGAAGAAATGCAGGAAAATGTAACGCATACCGCATCAGAAGTTGGTTTAACTTTTAACCTCAGTAAGTCGATTGTAGCTAACTCATTTGATGCCCATCGTTTAATACAACTTGCCAAAAGCGAAGGACTGGCTGATGAAGTGGAAGAGCAACTCTTTATCGCACATTTCACAAATGGCGAGAATATTAGCGACCACCAAACGCTTGTAAAAATAGGTGCATCAGCCGGGCTCGATAAGCTTACGGTAGAAACCATGCTTAAAGGCAGTGATTTTGCGGCTGAAGTACGAACTGACGAACGTACCGCACAAAATATTGGCATTAAAGGGGTGCCTTTTTTTGTTTTCAATGAGAAATTGGCCGTATCAGGCGCACAGCCTCCAGAAACTTTTCTTGGGGCAATGCTACAAGCTTTCCAATAACTTTAGCATTTACCAACCTATCATTACTAACCACGCATTTATCAGGGCATTCATTGTACAAAACTGCCATAGTATTAAACATTAAAGCCATTCTCTAAGCAACCGTCATGCTAAATTAGGGGATGCCTGAAGAAAAAGAAGTTACCATAAGTGATATTGCCCAATTCCTGAAAATTTCTACAGCCACAATTAGCAGGGCGCTGAGGGACAGTTATGAAATCAGTGTGCCGATTAAAACGTTAATCGCACAAACGGCGAAACAGATGGGCTACCGGAGCAATTCCTCTGCGAGCACCTTGAGAACAGGAAAAATTAATCTCTTAGGTATACTGGTTGGGAACATGATGGAAAAAGACAATTATGAAGTGCTATCAGCTATTGAAACCATTACAACTGAAAATGGATATGCCCTCCTTGTAAAACAATCTCTGGGCTCCCGAAAAAAGGAAATAGAAAATGCCAACTACCTGTTAAGGAAGGTAGCCGGACTGATTATGCTTGATACTTGCTATACTGGAAAATCATTGCATCTGGACCAGTTTATTAAAAGAAAAGTACCTGTTGTCTTTATCAACCAACAGGAAAGCCCAAGCCAATGTTCTTCAGTGAGTATCAACTTTAAACAAGCAACTTTTGATGCTGTTGCTCATCTAGCGGACCAGGGATCTACTCATATTGCTGCAGCGTTTTCAAGTAAAAGCAAAGCCGTATTTAATGCTTGTGTAGAGGGTTATAAAGATGCCCTTCTATACCATCATCTTCCTTATAACCACAACCTGATATTGAATAGCAAATTTGGTGCAAATGAGGGCCACATTCTGGCCGAAAACTTACTCTCCCAGCCACAAATTCCTGATGGCATCTTTATTCCTGATGACATCACAGCCATACATTTTATGCGTACAATGATACAACATGGCATAAAAGTTCCTTTAGACATTGCAATTGTTGGCCTGGGCAACAATCAACTTTCATCAATGATCCAACCCAAATTAAGCAGCATTGGTTTCAAAAACAGTCAGATCGGAACACATGCTGCCGGCATCCTGATGTCCTCCTTAAAAAATAAACCTGAATATCCGGAGCACAGTCTTGATTTTCAAGGCCACGAACTGATGATAAGGTGTTCCTCTTACAGGTTATGAGGATTGACGTTTTTGATGAACATACTCGGACGGTAGCATCCCGTATTTGTGTTTAAAAGACTTTGCAAAATAATTAGGTGTGGCAAAGCCCACCATATAAGCAACCTGAGCAACATAATAATCGCCTTTTTCTAAAAGTACAGCAGCTTTTTCCAATTTCACATTTCTAATGTATTCAATAGGCGTCTGTCCGGTAACTTCCAGCAATTTATTGTACAAAGATCCCCTGCTCATGTTAACATGATCGCTTAAATCTGCAACAGATAGTTTAGAATCATTAAGGTTATTTTCTATATACAGAACTACCTTATTTAATAACTTCTGGTTCTCTGACTCTATCTCCATCTCGGGTGATAATACCTGAACTTGTCTTGAATACGTTTCTTTTAGTTTATGACTTGATAAAAGGAGATTTCTGATTTTCAGGTTCAGAATCTCAAAATTGAAGGGTTTAGTCAGGTAATCATTTGCACCTGTATCCAGTCCCCTTAGCATCTCTCCATCTCCAGAGGCCGCAGTGAGCAGGATCAAGGGGATATGGCTGGTTCTCTTGTCCAATTTGATTTTTTTACTCAATTCAACCCCATCCATATTAGGCATACTAATGTCACTTACGATAAGCTGGGGGTGACTCGCCAAGGCTTTCTGCCAGCCCTGTTTTCCGTCAACAGCCTCTATAATTTGATAATACTGCTTCAAATTGTCTTTCAAATACAAACGAAAATCGTCATTATCCTCTACCAATAAAACTGTTGGCATACCTAAATCAATGTCCGGGGAGGTCAATTGTTCCTCCTCAAAAGTATCACCCTCTAAAAGATCCGGAGCCTCATGTGTACGGATATCGGAAACTACATAAACAGGCTCCAAAGATTCAAAAGGCAATTTGAGTGCAAAAGTGCTGCCCCCACTTTCATTGCCAATCACCTGAATGCTGCCGCCATGCATTTTCACGAATTCATGGGTAATGGACAAACCAATCCCAGTACCCTGGTTCAAAATGGAAACATTTGTTTCATGCTGAAAAAAACGGTCAAATATCCTTTCACGCTGATTTTCCGGTATACCAATACCATTATCCTTTACATTGATGGCCAGCCAGGTTATCGCGTCGATCCGGTCACTTTTACCCATTTCTACTTCCAGGCTTACCGTACCCTTTTCTAATGTGAATTTAAATGCATTTGATAATAGGTTGAAAAATATCCTTTCAATTTTATCGTGATCAAAACGCGTGTAAAAGACCTTAACATCTGTTTTAAAAAACAACCTGATGTTTTTTCTAGCGGCCAAATCATTAAATGATTCAGTGATCTCTCTCAGGAAAAGAATCAGGTCACCATCTTCGGGACACAGCTGCAGCTCGTGCTCTTCCATTTTCCTGAAATCCAGCAACTGGTTTACCAGATTCAATAACCTTCGGGCATTTCTCTTCACCATGGTTAGTTTTCCCAAAGCTTCATGGCTGAGCTCCTTTTTTAACAAGTCCTCTATGGGGGCAAGAACCAGAGATATGGGTGTTCTAAATTCGTGGCTTAGGTTGGTAAGAAACTTAATCTTTAACTGATCAAGTTCCCTGTTTTTCTCCGCCTCTTTACGCTCCGCTAAGACTAATTGTTTGGCCTCCATACTTTCCTTTTCCCGCAGAAAGTCATTCTTAAGTTTTGTTACCCCTCGATGTCTAAGGTATAGTAAAAAACCAATCGCTGTAGCGGCATAAAATACATACGCATAAATCGTCATCCAAAAAGGAGGATGCACTATAATTTTCACCTCAGTCCCTTTCTGGTTCCATACGCCATCGTTATTACTAGCCTTCACCCTGAGAACATACTCCCCCGGACTTAAATTTGTATATGCAGCCGTTTTCCCTGTGCCAACAAAATTCCAGTCTTTTTCAAAGCCTTCCAGCAGATAGGCATATTGATTTTGCTGTGAAACGGTATAGTTCATCGCGATATAACTGACCGAGAAATTCTGCTTGTAATCCAGGTTAACTTGCTCTGCAACTGAGATGTGTTTCTCTATAATCCCTCCAATCTCGGGCAGGATGGATTTGTTTGACACTTTTAAATCAGTAAATATGACCGGTGGAATGTTTTTATTTGTTTTAATGTCTTCCTTATTGAAAAAATTAAACCCTTCCAAACTGCCAAAATACATAGTTCCAACCGCGGTCTTTAAGGCCGCTCCCATAGTAAATGTACTGTTAACTAAACCGTTATAAGTTCCGTAATTTTTAAACTTTTTTGTCTGCACATTTAAACTGCTTAAACCGGCATTGGTACTGATCCATATCAAGCCATTTGCATCTTCCAGAATGGCATGAACTGTTGAATTTGCAAGGCCATTATTTTCAGAAAAAGCTAGAATTCGACCCGTTCCGCCCTCAATTTTATTTAACCCGGCACCCAAAGTTCCTACCCAGATGTTACCCTGGCTGTCGCAATACAATGATAAAATCACGTTACTGCTCAACTTGCTGTTATTTTTGTTCAGGACCTTAACAGAATGTAGTTGAGGGTTATAAATGGCAATACCAGTTCCGTGCGACCCAATCCATAAATTGCCCTGTTTGTCTTCTTCTATAGCCCTGATGTACCCATTTAGCGGCAGCCGGGGAAAGGTTGAATCTTTAGCATTCTTTGACAATTCACTAAATTTGTTGATCTCTGGCTGGTAAATATTTACCCCTTCGCCATTTGTACCGATCCAGAGGTTTCCTTTTCTATCTTCATGCAGGCAAAAAATTTCATTGCTCAATAAACCTCCCCGGGTATTGGCTTTTGTAAAAACGCTATAGGTGTTGTTAGAGGGCTGAAATTTAAAAAGGCCCTCCCCAAAACAACCAATCCACAACTGCTGGTTATGATCCATTTCTAAACTTAAAACAGATAATTTTTTATTCCCACTCTGTTCTGGAGATTTCAGGTCAAAATGATGGAAAAGATCCTCTTTAGGCTTGTACCTATTTAAACCGCCGCCATCCGTTCCTACATAAACATCGCCCTTGCCATCTTCAGCAAAAGAAGTCACAACAGAACCTCTAAGTCCATAATTGTCAAAAGGAAGCGGTTGCTTAACATTAAAAAGACTTAAGTTACTATCGTATTTATTTATTCCACCCTGATACAGTCCAAGCCAGTAGATCCCCTGACGGTCTACCGTAATTGCCCTTACCGATTTATTTGATAAACTATGTGAATTTCGAAGATCTGGGATAAAATGCCTTGATTTTCCCGTTTGGATATTAAATACGTTTAATCCCTCTTCCGTTCCAAGCCACAATTCGGCTTTGCCTACAGGCGCAATTGAATAAATGATATTGCTCGTTATCGAATGTTCATCGGAAGCGTGGAAATAATTTTTAAATGTTTCATTGTCGGCATTTAACCGGCTCAAGCCACGAGATGTCCCTACCCATATCATACGGGCTCCGTCTTCGGCAATTGATTTTATTTCATTACCGATTAAACTTTGAGGATCGTTTTCGGCATGGGAAAACTTTGTTAATGCCCCTTTTTTTTGATCCAATACAAACAATCCATCCTTTGTACCCAACCACATGCGCTTTTGACTGTCTTCAAAAACCCTGATCACTGTTTTATTGGACAATAAAGAGTTCTGCTGCTCAAGAAATTTAGGTGTGGTAACTTTGCGTGTTCCTGGATCTACAAGATAAAGTCCACCAAAAGTAGCTACCCACACCTTTCCGTGGTAGTCGCTACACAACGAACTTACCGAACTATTTCTATTGACAAGAACAAGGCTAATGAATGCATCTTTATTTCTGTCATAAAGACTGAGGTAACCGCCATTGGTGCCAATCCATAAATTGCCTGATTTATCTTCATGAAGCGCGGTAATATCATTAGCATACAAACTTGTAGAATCATTTGCACGATGACGGTAAACTTTAAATGTCCTGCCGTCATATTTATTTAGGCCATCCTGTGTAGCGAACCACATGAGTCCGCTCTTATCCTTTAGTATTGCGTTTACATTGTTAGAAGATAAGCCATCCTTGGTTTGTAACCAGGTAAAATTGACATTCTTTTGTGCATAGGTAAACTGTGTTTGCGCAACGAAGCCAAGCCATAAGATCACACACTTAAACACAGTTTTTTTTAAACCCATTTAACTAAAGAAAACATAAACACCTACTAATATAATCATTGTATTACTACATTATGAATCCCCTAAAGCAAATTCATTGTCTATTTAACCGCCGGACGCTCTGGTGGGCCAAGGTAAGAGGCTTGCATACCACCTGTATCCAGAACAATTTTTTGAATCACAACTGCTGGATCTACCATCCAAATTTTTAAAACATGCTTGCCAGGCTTAGAAATTGACACCGATGTGCTCAGCACTTTTATATTTTTGGCCACATTATCTTCCCATGACCCTCCTAAGTTATTGTGCAGACTGATTGTTTTTGGCATCTCATTATCTATAGAAATGGCGAATTTTAATTCTGCACCACCCTTAAAATCAAGTGTAGGCGATACATAAGTGCTAATTTTGTGAACACCGGCCTTAAATAAATACAAATCATACTCCACTGAAGTAGATGACTGAGGGTCCTTGCGCTTAGCTGTAACCGGTATAACTGAAATTGCGGAGTTGGTTTTGCCATGGTTAGGCAACACTTTCCATTCGTCGCCATTTTTAGGAATTGAACGGCTATATTTTGAAGGATCTAAAGAGATATAACCATTTTGCTCCACAAATAAACCCTGCATTTCATTGCTATTTTGCACAGAAGGATTGAAAACCTCTGCATAAACTACTACTTGCTTTCCAGCAGCAGCTATCGTTATGGGAATTTTCATTGTTCCTTTTGGGGCCTTTTCCCAATCAATGCCAACCTGGATCCGTTCCTGATTGAGCAGTTGACCGTCGTTTGAGCTTAAAACAACAAAACTTTCTGCAGCACTGATTTTATAATACAGGGGCTTTATGCCTTTGTTGAAGAGCTCAATAAAGTGTTGCGCTTTATAAACCGGTGTAAACTGAGGAAGTTTAGCCTCCAGTTTTGAGTTGGGCCACCAACGTTGCGAGCCTTCTATTGCAACCCCAAGGTTACCTTCTTCTGGAACAGTAATTCTTTCCAGCAGTGGTAATTTGTTGGTTTTCGGCTCCTGCCATCCAGTATATCCTATGTGAACCTGATCCATCATATGCTGCCACTTACCCTCAGAAACTTTATAATTATAAAAATCACTTATTTGCTGGTCTTTGGCAAAAAGTTCCTCTGCCCTTTGCGCCATATCGTTTGCAGCTGCTCTTCCTTGAGATGCATACAACTTATTCCTCGCTACACAGTAATACAAATCATATAAATTAGCACAGGCTTCTACAGGATGCATAACCAGCTGAAAAAATGCATTTCGGTCCGCTAAAGGTAATTCCTCCTGTACTTTTCGGGCTTGTTCTGAAAGTATTTTGTAATCCTTTACTACTGTTTCAAATTCATTATAACTGGCTATATTATAAGTAAATTCATCTAACAATTCTGGTTTTACCCTTCCATTGTATTTGGTATACTTCGTAATGATATCGGCAATTACTTCAGCATGTTGAGCTCCGAACTGTTTTTTTGCCCAATCTATTGTATATTGTTGAAGGTTGGAAGCATTAAATCTCCCCGGATTCCAGGCCATGTCCAGGAAAAACTGAGTTGGAAACTCCATAGGCTTAATGTCACCTACGTTTACGATCCATAAACGATCTGCACCATATTCCTTAGCCAGGTTCATTTGTTCCCAAACTTTAGTAATTGGATTTGTATTTAGCCATTTGTAATTCCGGGGCCCGCCAACATAATCGAAATGATAATAAATTCCATAACCACCTGCCCTTTTCTTTTCATTTAAAGCCGGTAAGCGTCGTATATTACCCCAATTATCATCGCACAAAAGTAAAGTCACATCGTCTGGAACCCGCATCCCCTTGTCGTAGTAATCTTGCACCTCCTTATATAATGCCCAAACCTGAGGTGTTTTTTCCGCTGGTTTTCCAGTTTTATCCTGAATAATTTTACGCTGGTCTTTAACAATTTGCTCCAATAGTGCAACATTGCTGCTTTCACTCATTGGTTCATCTCCATCACCGCGCATGCCAATGGTTAAGATATTTTCATATTTACTATTCTTTTCTATTGCTTCAGACCAAAAATTGTAAAGTTGATTCTTATTGGTGCTGTAATCCCATGCCCCACCGCCGTATTTCTTCCATTCCGCTTGAGCCCTGCTTAGGGGTTCATGATGGGAAGTTCCTATAATTACACCCATCTCATTGGCGAGTTCCGGATTTTTAGGGTCATCCACATAAAACGCACTTCCCCACATCGCCGGCCAGAAATAATTTCCCTTTAAGCGAAGGATCAATTCAAACACTTTCTCATAAAACTTCGCATTAAAGCCTCCAAACGTCTTTTTTGACCACCTTGATAGCGCGGGTGCCTCGTCATTGATAAATATGCCCCTGTATTTTACGCCGGGTAACCTTTTAAATGATCCCAGACGTACGTAAAGTTCGGATTGGGGTTTTACGGCAACATCTGCCCACCAATACCATGGACTTACCCCTATTTGCTCAGATAAATCATAGATACCAAAAATGGTACCCCTTTTATCGCTGCCGGCTATGACCAATGCTTTATCTACGCCAGGCATAGGGTTCAGCACAACCTGCGTTATAGAGGCCTCCCATTTATCCTTTACAGCAGAGACATCAAGCTTATGCTCAGCAATTAGTTTATCTATCAATACATTTCTCCCCACAGTTCCAACCAGCAGGATTTCCTTAACTTGCGGCATAACGCCACTTTCAAAAGTCTTAGGCTTCAGGCCACTTACCATTTCTAAATCTGACTGAAGGTTCCTTATCGCCCGTATCACTCCTATGTCGTCTTTAGCATTAAATACAATATCGGCCACTTTACCAGTGGAAGTTAAACAAAAACTATTATTTGTCCTTTTATTGGAAACATACACCTCATCTTCACCAGCATAAGCTACGCCAAGTGTTAACGATAGGGTGAAAATAGAAACGGCAAGCCCTCTAAAAAATATCCGCAGCATAATTACTTCTAAAAATTTACGACTTCGTTATACACTTTTTTTCTTTTTAAATCTTTATCAAAGAGCAATGGATAGTTTTTTCGCCCTTCTACGGGATAGAGATCAAGCCAGGTATACCTATCAGAAACATTCCAAAAGGTTACACTTGTAATGCTTTTACGGTACTCCCTAAATAGTCTGAATGCCATTGCATACTGCATGGCTTGCTTACTTTCCTGCTCCGCACTCAGGGCGTCCGTTTCCCCATCGCGTTTTTTTCGCTTATCTTTTTCCCAGGGATATACAGACATGTCCACCTCAGTAAAATGCAACTGCAAGCCCAATGAGGCATACGCCTCTATAGATGCCCTCAAATCTTTTTCACTAGGCTCAAAGATAGACCAGTGCGACTGTAGCCCTATCCCGTTAATCGGTACCTTGGCTTCTAAAAGTTGTTTCAACAGCTTAAAAATTTTATCTCTTTTTGAAGGCCTTTCCGTATTGTAATCGTTGTAAAAAAGCAATGCATTAGGATCAGCCTCATGCGCATATTGAAATGCTTTTGCAATAAAATCTTCTCCTATGATGTCTAACCACTTTGATTTTCTAAGAAAGTTGTTTGGGTTATCATCAATAACTTCATTGACTACATCCCATGCATATATTTTTCCTTTATACCGACCTACAACTGTATAAATATGCTCTTTTAAACGCTGGAGTAAAACTTCTCTGCTTACTTCCCTGCCCTCCTTATCTTTAAAAATCCAATCCGGAGTTTGCTCATGCCAAAGTAGTGTATGGCCTCTTACCCTTAATTTATTGCGGACAGCAAAATTTACGATTGAATCTGCATCACGCCAATTGTAGGTTTGCTCCTTGGGATGTATAGGCCCCATTTTCATTGCATTTTCTGGAGTTATACTATTAAACTCTTTAAAAATCAAAGCCCTTTCATCCGGATCACTTAAGGTCTGTGGATTTACAGCAACACCAATAGGGAAGTACTTCCTGTAATAATCTTTAAGGCCTTTTTTACCATCTTGTATAGAGGTACTTTGTGCCTTGCAACCGTAAACTAATGCAAAGAAAATGCAGAAGAAAATTGCGTAATGTATTTTTGCTGTCATATCAATTTTATTTAGAGAAAGCGGATTACTCCGCTCCCTCAGCTAAACTAACCATTGTATTATTTCTAATTTAAAGATGGCTTACCGTAAGGCACCATTCTGAAATTACCGAAAGAAATTTGGAAATTTGCAATGGGATTGGCAGGATAAGCTACACCACCTGAGCTTGTAAAGGTTCCGTTTATGAACCTGAACACTCCTCCTTTTCCAACCATAACATCCAATAATTCCTTTAGTGTTCCTATTGATTTACTTCCTGCATTTATCCCTGAAAAAGCACTCAACGGAACTGTAACCGTTTGCCAGCCATTCATGTCAATAGGCGTTCTTGTACCTCCAGCGGCTGCCCATGGGGCATAATTATAACGCCATTGTGTGTTGCCACTAATCAATTCTAGCCTAATTAATCCTGAAGACCAGGTTACTGGTATGTAATAATCAAACTGTATGGCCAAATTTGCAATGGCAGTACTTTCTTTAACTACCCCATTTGTTGAGCCCAGAACAGCAGTAATTGCCGCACAGGTACGAAAATCAAAACCGGCCGAGAAATCCACCGCTACAGTTGTTTTTGTTATAGGCACCTGTCTGTAAGTCTGTGGATTTTTAGGCCCTGCACCTGTGCTGGGTAGCAATGTAGTCTGGTTCCCCGATATAAGATTGGTACTACCAAAATTGTAAGTTCTTTGGTTGCATTCTGCTACACCTCCGGCAACATTAGGGTCATTACTAAAAAGTTTAACAAATACACCGTCTGCAAAGTTCATATATCCAGGTGAATTTGCAGAACCATTATCCCCATCAATTCTTATCGCCCCCACCGTTGTAGTTGCGCCGGCAGGTACAGTTACCGTGATTGCGGTACGTTCAGTGTTAATTTGAAATAAGTCTGGACTCACCTGAATGTTACCTGGAAATGTCAATTTTGTAATCTCCCTGAAACCGGTTCCAAAAATCTGGATGACATCTCCTTCTTTAGGCAGGGAGTGTGATACGGCAGAGATCACTGGCACAGCGCCCTGAACGATAAAAGGTATGGTGATGTCATCAGTTCTGGAAACCAGGCGAATGGTATTTCGCAGATTGACATCAGAAATATCATTTCCAAAAGGCAGATCCGAAGGCACCGTTAAGATCACATTGGTCTCTGTAACATAGGTAGGGCTTACTCCTACTTTAATTCCATTGATATAGATCTGTTGAAGCGATGTAAACCCACTACCATCTAACCTGATGTTTGCGCCAACCCTAACCTTTGTAATTGTAGAGTCTGTGGTGGTTGGATTGTGAAGCGATACCCTGTTTACGGTGATTGCTTTTGCCCCACCAGATTTTTCTTTCCTGCAGGAAAGTAGAAAGAATGTGCTGAATATGGCTGCGAGCACTAAAAATCCTGCTCCTGTATGCTGTAACTTTTTCATAATTTCATTTATTTATCAAGGGCTATTGTCCAAAATCAAATGGTACCGAAGGCTCCCGAAGTAAGGGATTCATTACGAGTTCAGTAGCTGGGTATGGTAAAAGTAACCGTTCTTTTGTAGGCTCATTGCTTTGTTTGCCATCCGTATCCGTTCTCCAGGTAAAGGTATTTGGAGAGCTTGAGTTTAAATAGTTATAATAACGTGACCGGTTTTGGTTTTTCATGTAGTTTAATACCCAGGCTTCATCCCAATAGGCCCTGCGAACCATATCATACCAAAACTGGCCCTCCATAGCAAGCTCAACCCTCCGCTCGTCCCAAAGGTTTGCCAAAGTAACTTCCTGCACCGGATCTAATATTGCTCTTTCCCTTACCAGGTTAACATACTTCAATGCCTCTGAATCTGTTGTAGATGAATTTAAACCCAGGATCGCTTCTGCATAGAGCAGGTAAACTTCGGCAAGTCTGATCATCGGCATTGCCAGTCCAGAATTGCCATTGATTGCAGCACCATCCGTATCTTTTGATCCACCTACAACATGCTTTTTGATGTTGGGGTAACTATACCCATTACCTGCCTTGGTATACGCAACATACCTTCCTTCAGGTGAGTCTTTGCCAAGATAATCATAGATAGCACCGGGTAAAAACACGATGGCTTTTCTACGCTTTAACTCTACCCTGTCCTGCATCAGTTTGATCAATTCTCCAGATGCAAAGACAGATCCACCATAGGCTGTTAGGCCACCCGTAACCAGCGTGCTGTGGGCAAGCCAGTCTTGTGTCCTGTTTCCTGTGCCATAAACGGAAGAACCGGGAACAAACTGTAAAGAGAAGAGAGATTCTGTATTGTTGTTACTTTGTACACGAAATAACTGCTCATAATCATCCATCAATTTGTATTTGGTGTTTTCTATAACTTTTTTGGCAGCGTCTCGCGCCATTGTATAATAGCTGGCTGCAGTTATTGTCCAGCGGCTGCTAAATTTACCTCCTCTTGCATAACAGGCAGCAGTAATATAAAGTCTTGCTAAAGCAGCATTGGCGCTCGCTTTTGTTAATCGACCAGGAACGTCTGTATCGGGTAGCCATTGTGCGGCATATTCCAAATCACGAATGGAGTATTGCAATACGTCTTCAAAGTTATTGGCCCTAACTTTAAAATTTTTGGCTATCGCTTCTGGATCTTCTACGATAGGGACATTCCCCCATACAGAACCCATATACCAATAGGCAAGTCCACGCATAAAACGAGCTTCTGCTTTACAGGCATTAACCTGGCCCTGGGTTACTTTGTATTCCAGTGCCCTGTCTATGTTGTTGATTACATAATCTGCTTGGGTGATGACCACATACAGCGATTGAAAAGCACCAATTAATGTGGGGGTTTCCCCCGTTTCTGTAAGTCTGATATACGATTCTCCACTGGTATAAGGGGTAAATAAATTATTTCCCCGGCCATCGCCAACCAAGAAATAAAATTGGCTACTAAACTCATACCAAACAATGTTATATAGAGGCGCCGTAGCCCTTCTACACTGATCATAGGAAGTGTAATAGGTAGCTAATGTAAACTGATTATTGGATTTTACATCCAAAAAGTCCTGTTTGCATGAACCGAAAAGTACAGTCAGCAATGAGGCACCTAAGATAAACCTTAATATATTTTTCATCTTTTATTTATTATAATCCAACAGTAAGCCCAAAAATCACATTCCTCGGAGAGGGATATCTACCTACATCAATACCGTTTAATAAAGCATTTTGACCTGAATTAGAATACTGGTCGCGTACCATACCGATTTCCGGATCATATCCACTGTATCCGGTAATTGTGAATAAATTTTGAACATTCACGTTTACTCTTACACTACTCAGGCCAATTTTAGACGAATACTTAGCTGGAAGTGTATAACCAAGATTTAAAGTTTGAAGACGTATGTAAGAACCATCTTCAACAAATCTGGAAGACAATCGGTTATTTGAATTGATGTTATTTCTTGACAGTCTCGGCATCGAATCGTCTCCGCCGGTAACAATCAAATTATTGATGTCAGTGGCCGAGCCTGAAGGATTTATCAAACTTACCCTCGCATAATCAACCCCTGCTCTTCTGGTTAGGTTACCAAAATTTAAGTTCGGGTCGTCAATATTAAGGTTTAAAAAATTCATCACCTTATTTCCGTACGATCCCTGGAAGAAAATACTAAAATCGAAGTTTTTATAGGTAAAATTATTTCCCAGTCCTAATGTGAATTTTGGAAGTGGTGAACCTACAAATTGCCTGTCCTTTTCATTGATTACGCCGTCCTGGTTAAAATCATCCCAAATTAGGTCGCCAACACCGATACCATTGGTCTGGTCAATAATTTGTCCCTCTGGAATTGCAATTTTCACTTTACCATCAGCGTCGTAAATATCTGCCGCAGAATTAATCCTGCCAATTGTTTTATAAGCATAAAACTCACCTATTGACCGTCCTGGTTGCGTGCGGGTTACAATGATGTCACTTCCGCTTAGCTGATAAGTCTTATTGATAATGGCGGATTCGGCATTCAATTGAAGGACCCGGTTGCGGTTGGCCGTGAACACGATATTGGAACTCCAGCTAAAGTTTTTCCTGGTCAGGTTCTGCGTTTTGAGTGCAACTTCAACACCCCTGTTTTCCATAGAGCCTACATTTCCCCAGGGAGAACTTGCACTTCCAACACCGGCTGTACCAGTAATTGCGGGTAGGTTTAAAGAAAGGAGCAAATCATCCGTACGTTTTGTATACAAATCAACAACCAGGTCTATTTTATTCTTAAACAAACCCAGGTCTAAACCCAAATTGAAGGATGAGGTACTTTCCCAGGTAACATCGGCATTGGGAACATTAGCCACAACCTGGCCTGTGCCCCATATAGTTGGTACATTTGCAAGCATAGCCGCATAAGCAAATTGCCTGATGTTTGAATTCCCAACCTTTCCATAACCAAACCGGAGCTTCAAATTGCTAATTTCAGTTATGTTTTTCATAAATGACTCTTGCGAAACTCGCCATGCAAATGCTGCAGAAGGAAAAAGGCCCCATCGCTTGCCCTCTGCAAAATTAGATGAGCCATCATACCGCAGGGTACTGGTTAAGATGTATCGGTTATTCAAGGTATAATTTAAACGCCCGAAAACGGAGTTGAACTTTGTATAATTGGTACTACCAGTAGGAAGAGAATTGATGATATCTCCTGCATCAAGGTCGCGTAAGTCGTTGCTTCCTCCATAACGCAATCCAGATAAGGAATTTGAATACCTTTCTGTCATTTCATGTCCCAAAACTGCATTAATGTTGTGTTTTTTATTGAAGGTATATTTGAATGTAGCCAGATTTCTCCAACTCCAGTTGCTGGAATACCGTTGGGTTTGCTGATTTTCTATGAGCGAATTTACCCTGGCACCCAATGTATAAGTTGGAATGAATCGCCTGCCCTGATCATTGTCCAGATTGGTTGCAAATTCAGTTTTGAGAGAGAGCCATTTATAAGGAGTAACATCTAAAGACACATTGCCCAATACATTCAGCTTCTTATTGCCGCGGTCCAAAAGTTCCGCAATGGCCAATGGATTTGAAAGTTGATCATTTAAGTCCTCAGGTCCTCCATAAGTTCCGTCGAGATTTCTGACGGGCACAGATGGCGATTGCCTAACCGCACTATTGATAATATTCCATTCTGCAATAGAGGCCAATTGATCGGTACGGCTTAGTGTTAGCTTTCCAGCCAACTTTGCCCAGGGCTTTATTTTGGAATCTATACCTGTGGAAAAAGTGAAACGGTTAAATCCCGAACCAGCCGAGGCGCCCTCCTGGTTTAGGTAACTTCCCGAAATGACATAGGTTGTAACATCTGTTCCGCCTGAGGCAGAGAAATTAAAATTACTCATCGCGGCCGGGCGAAAAATCTCCCTCTGCCAATCCGTTCCGGTCCCAAGTAAAGAAGGGTTTGAAAAATTAGGGTTGATTGCCTGGCCTAAGAAAATTGCACGGTCATTGGCATGCTGAGCGTATTCCCTCAAATTAGTCATATCCAAATATTTCTGAAGACTTTGAACGCCATATTTAGCATCTATCGTAATTCTTGGCATACCTGAATTACCTTTTTTAGTTGTGATTAAGATAACTCCATTGGCACCTTGAGATCCGTAAATAGCTGTTGCTGAAGCATCTTTAAGTACTTCAATGGATTCGATATCTGCAGGATTAATAAAGGCAAATGCGTTAGTGGTGTATTGTCCTGTTCCGGAGGCGATAATTACGCCGTCAATTACATAAATAGGTTCATTGGTTGAATTGATAGAATTTAATCCCCTGATTTGAATAGAAGTTCCACCGCCAGGCATCCCCGAATTGGTTGTCATTTGAACGCCGGCAATGCGTCCCTGCAAAACCTGCTCTATAGAGGTAACCCCGGATTTAGCAATGGTTTCCTGATCAACAGAGCCAATAGCGCCGGTAACATCAGATTTTTTTTGGGTTCCATAGCCGATCACTACTACCTCATCTAGCTTGCGAAGATTAGGCAGCATTTTTACAGTAAGATTTTTAGTGCCATTTACAGACACGTCCTGATCGTGATAGCCCAGGAAAGTTACTGTAATCGTTTTAATGTTCTGAGGTACAGGGATTCGGAATTCACCGTTTTCATTGGTCACACTACTTTTATTGCCGCCTTTTAGTTTAATCACCGCGCTTGGCAAAGGCTTTCCCGTCTCGTCCAGTACAACTCCATTAATAACAGTTTGAGCCGCTACTAAGGTTGGAATAGCCTGAAGAAAAAGGATACCTACCAGTATCAACAATCGTTTTAGGTTTTTCATATTTGGTTATTTACTTATTTGACATTAAGAATTTTCATCCTTAACACCTCGTTTTGAGCTCTTGATCATTTAATTCATGACAAAGGAAACCTTGCCATGAACCGAGCACATTATTTTAGTAGTAGCGTTTTCTTATTCAGCAGCGTTAAGGGCTTGAACGGTCATATCCTGTTTGGACGGGCTAAAAACAAACTTATCAATATCTATCCCATCCTCTCTGGCACCAAGTTTAAAAATTTGTGTTAGGGCATTCTCCTTTACTTTATAAGGGAGTCCCTTTTCCATACTGCTAAAGCCGGTTAGTTTAATCCATTTCCATTCTTTAGTCCCTGCAGCTCCAGCTTCATCCACTACAGCGGCAGCATCAGAACTTTTATAGCCTTTATTAAAGAGTCCGTTAAAAGTAGTCCATGAAGATTGGTTCTCGTAGCTGATCTCACCAAAACTCTCTGATGTATAAAAACTATCGTCCTTTGGCCCACTAGCCCCCACCCTAATTCTTGCATAGAGATTGTAAATTCCCGGCTTTGGAAACGTAACCTTGTACGTCACTACCCGATCTTCATTGTCGGGATGATCGGGACTTAGCCCATCAGACTTTACGGTAATAAAGTCCATTCCCAGCTCAGATTTTGTTTCCCACTGGCTTCCAGCTTTCCCGGATTCCGCTTCAACGATTATTGATTTCTCTTGCGCTTTTAGAGATAAAGCAGATGCTGCAATCATGCAACTTGCCACTAAAATTTTCATATTGTTCATTTGGTTTATTGATTTTGTAATCGGTATTTGGTTCATCAAAGATATTACCGGCACCTTTTGAACGGTAGAACATTTGTTTAAATAAAGCCTACAAATGTTCTATTTTATGAATTTAGCAGACTATCTGACTGTTGCGCTTTGTTGACTGGATTATTTCTCAAGCTTTTCCTGAAGTTCCCATCGATCTTGAAATAAAATTATTCAATTTGTGTATACTTCCTAAGCCTTAAGCACCCCTATTTAGTCTCTGATTGCGCTTACCCAGAGATCCCACCGTTTAGAGACATATATTCCTAGCCTCCCACACAACCGCAACAGATATGGATGTGGCTGGGACATGTTCAGTGCACATTATGAGTATTGAGCGCTCTGATTCCCTTACTCACTTATAGGAATTTAACAATCAATTATTTATAGAGCCGCCCGCAGGCAGCCCTATAAATTGGTTTAAAAATTAATTGATTTTTATACTCAAACCTTTGATGGTTTGCCAACCCACCGCATCTGTGACCCGGATTAAGAAATGATAATCTCCCGGGTCAACATCTGCTGGCACGGTGATTTCCTGTTCTAACTGATAGGTTTTTAAATTTTGCGGCACTGCATAACTTTTAATCAACAGAAAGGGTTTTACCGGGGTTTTAACTGCATCAAGACTGCAGCTGGATACTTCAGTACTATGGCTATGCTGATCAAAATTGTGATGAATATCTACACTTACGGAACCCAACTGTACATTGTCACTAAAGCCAGCACGAAAGGTAAATTTTTCACCACGTTTTACCGTACTACATTGCTTTGGAAAAGCATTCCCAGAACTAACATCCATTACGGGATATGCGGTATCAATTTCTTCCTGTTTATCTTTTTTACAGGCATTAAACGTAACAGCCAGCAGCAGTAAGGCCATAAAAAAGCCTGTTTTTCTGATCGTCATCATTTTCATAGGATAATTTGATTTCATACCTCGACCGGATTAAAGCTTATCAAAGTGTTCTTCAAATTCGTTTTCTTTGCCACTTTGGTCAATGATCTTTAAATGCAGGTGATAATGGCCTTTAGGCGCCGCAGCAACATTTACATGTTTATGCAGGTTATAAGTAATTTGGCCAACCATAGCCACATCCTTATAGCTCACTTCCTGTTCCCAGCTGGTACCGTGCACTTCCAATACCACTTCGGCTATTTTATTTGGAGCATCAATTGTAGCCTCTACATGCAAATCATTGCCCGCTGCGTTTAACCCGATTTCGAAATTTGAAGCCTTAGGCAGTGTTGGGTCAGCAACCACCTTTAGTTCAAATTCAGTTTCTGTAATTTGCCCGCTTTCATCTGTAACCTTCAAATGTCCATGGTAATCGCCTACAGGGGCATCGGTTGGTACGTCTATATGCTTGTGAAATTCCGCATTTTTCAATCCAGCAAAACCTTCTGTATAGGTGTTGTTAACTTCCCATCCAGTACCGCTTTCGGGATGGATTTCTAATACCACATCCTTAATGTTGCCCGCAGCAGTAATCATAGCTTCAATGTGCAGGTCGTTGCCAGGGTGCGCCAGCTTGTTATTGCCGATCCCTATTTCCAGCCCATCAATTGTAGGCTTTGCCATTTCTGGTTGATCCTTTTTACACGCAGTGAAGCTGGCAGCAAGTAGCAACACTGCTACCATAACATTTGTTGTTTTCATAAAATTATTGTTTATATGTAATTGTTTATTAAATTGTTTTGATTTGAAATGGAAGTTTTACCGACAGGACAATATTTCTGCCTGCCTCCGGCAACTCAATAAGCCTGTAAAAACTGGTGTGGTTTAAATATCTTGTATTGAATAGGTTTTGCGCTTGTAAACTGATTAAAACCTGTCTCCTTTTTACGCTAATTGTAATACCAGCCTGTATGTTAACTATCCTGTAACCTGGAGTTTTCCTTTCTGGTGGTACGATGTTATTTTGTGCTGCCGTAAGCCGGTAATCGAGAGAAAAGTATGTGCCGGTAAAAAATTTATTTAGCTCAGGAGACCAGCAGAAGTTTAACAAAGCAGATGCGGGAGGCGAAAACGGAAGTGTAAAGCCTTTTTTTGCTCCGGAGCGCTGTTCAGCCTGCAAGTATTCGCCCAGGAACTCCGCCGTCCATTCGCGCAGAAATTTATATTTTAGCTGCAACTCAGCGCCGTATCGTACTACCCTGCTTTGAGCATATTGAAAGATCTGGTTGCCTCCACCTGGACCCGGACTGTGTGCGGAAGTTGGGTTGAGGTAAATGTAATTTGGAAAATAGTTATAGAAAGGGCTAAACTGCACAGACCAACCATCCTCGTTCCAGCCCAAACTGAGGTCTGCCTGGTAAGATTGTTCCGGAGAAAGCGATGGGTCGCCCAGCTCATAGCTAAAGTAATGATAGTTTACGCCGTTTGCTCCGGCCTCTTTAACTATGGGCATCCTAAAGCTTTTACCAAAATTGGCTTTGAAAAAGAACCTGTCAGGGTTATAGTTAAGGCCTAAAGACCACACAAAGCTGTTGTAATTACGGACCAGATTTTCAGCGCGCAACAGGTATCTTGAATATGTATTTCCGGCCTCCGTTACTTGCGATGGAAACCAATCTGCATATTTAAACGTCCTGACATGGCCATAATCGTAGCGAATTGCCCCATGTAGCAGCACCTGATCGTTTACTTTGTACTTGTCGTAAGCAAATATCCCCGCAGTAGTTTGTTTAAATGCCGGTACCAAAAAGGTCCAACCAGAAATGGCATTATCCTGATGCTCTGCGTTTAAACCCAGCATGAGTTTGTGCCTCCCCATGCTTATCTCATTGCGAAAATTAAACGAATAAACATGTTTGTCATACGCCCTTTCCAAATCAGCCGGCAGCTGCATGGTATCGGGGTAAACGGCTGGCATATAGCCATGATTAACGTACTGACTAAACTCCTGCCTAAAATTGTGCTGATAGCCAAGTTCCAGCTCAAAATGTTGTTTTCCGGTTTGGTACGTGCTTCTGTTGATCAGTTTAAAGTGATTTACCTGCTGTCTGGGCATCAAGACATCACGGGCAGAGGCATCGTGCTGCCCGGTATTTACCTGCCGCGGCTCTAAGCCATGGGCATTGGCAAAAAAACCACTGCTGTTATTGATGTTACTAAAGTAAAAGACCGACTTGAAATGATCGTTTACATATCCAGTATTTAAATGCAACCCCGTTTCCCTTCCGGCAGTATTACGCAACTGGTTTTCAAAAAGCGGAACGGCAAAGTCATATACATAAACTGTGTCTGCAGGCACTTTGTAATCAGCATAGTGCTGATAGGTTATCCTGCTATCGAAAAACAAATGTTTTTTTCTACCATAGAGGTTAACAGAACTGCCATAAAGGTTATTGTTGGTTTTACCGATGAGGTCTACAGATCCCCCTAATGTATTGATTTGAGGAAGGGCTGCAGGCTTTATATCTATAACCCCTCCAATTGCATCTGCACCATACATGAAAGATGCCGCGCCTTTTAAAATTTCCACCTCTCCGGTTGCAAACTGGTCAATTTCCAGACCGTGGTCTGCTCCCCATTGCTGCCCTTCATGTTTTACCCCTTTTTCCACCACAACCACACGGTTAAAGCCTAAACCACGGATTAATGGCTTAGATTGCCCGGAGCCAATTCCTATTGTTTTTACTCCGGGAAGGCGTTCCAGCGTTTTCATCAGGCTTCCGCCCAGGTTGCGTTGGATAAACCGGCTGTTTACGACCTCAATGTTAAGCGATTCTTCATTTCTTCTATGCTGAATATGGTTGTCATTTACAATAAGCTCCCGCAATTGATGGCTTTTGGAATGCAATATGAGGTTAACAACGAGGTTTTTACCACCGATCAATAATGCACGGTTATACGACTGAAAGTCGTCTTTTTGGACGTTTAACTGATAAGTTGCAGCAGGCAGGCCAGTGAATGCAAAATTGCCCAGTGAGTCCGTAAAGGTTTTATACCCAGTATGCTCAAGAATAACCCTGGCGCCTTTAACAGCTTGCCCTCGTATATTAATGACCTTGCCCGATAAAACAAACAGTTGTGCAGAAGCAGAGCTGCACACCAATACCGCAGCTAAGAAAAAAATAACTCTTTTCATGAATTAAAAGAAGCCTAAAAAATCAGGCGCAGGCCTACACCTACCCTATATTTAAAGGAATGGTAAGTAAAAAAGGAAATTTAACCAGAGGTTGGAGGGTTGGGATTAGGGAGGGAGCATCCCTTAGAGCTGAATGGGGGGACCTTTATTAGAAAAACCCTGAAGTGTAAACTTATAGATCCTTTGCTGCAGCGAACCATTTAAGGTTATAACAGCAGGAAGGGGAACAGGCAAATCAACTTGACTACTGATGTAAAATACCTCGTGACGCTGATGGGCAGCGAAGTCACAAATAGCGCATTGCTCATTATCAGTTAATACTTCCTCTCCCTGTGCTGTTTTATCAACAGAAACAGTAGTTTCATGATGCTGGTGAAAGGCCTGTAGCAAATTGATGAAAATCAGGAAAAGTACCAGCCAGCCCGAAATGAGCTTGGGTATGAAGTGGCTGTGGTTTTTTCTTTTCATCTGCAACAAAATTGCAACAAATTCCTGGTTGTTTAAAATTTATTTCAACATTGTTGCATTTGAAATCACAAGTAACAGTGATTCAAATTGATTTACTTTGGTTGGAGAGCAAAAAAGACCTAAAACTTTCGGTTAATCCAGATAATAAATCCGGTTACCGGTAAAGATGCGCCAACTAAAGAAGCCAGGGCAGCGATAATTTTAGTAATTAGTCCTCCTATAGCACCAGTATGGATCTCATAGTTAGCACCATGGATTTTGTCGCCAATAGACAGTGGTTTTTGTTTACTGCTACCGCCAACCAGGTTAAGTGTATTTTGGTCATAGCTGTGCCAGGTTGTAAGTTCATTATGCCCACTTGGATGCAGGTAAACTACATACACATCTTTTGGATCTTGAGGGTATTTGATGCTGAATTCTTCTTCGTGCTTGAAGCGCCGCCAGATTTGATCATCTGGTTGTTGGTACTTGCTAATAACGATGTTGGTATTTGATACACCTTTGGACGCATGCGTTGCTTTCGCCGCTCCTCCGGTAAGTAACCAATGGTAGCCATCACTAAACCAACTAAAGGTAAAAGCTACACCTGTTACAGTAAGGATAATGGTAAAAATTAAAGTATAAAATCCCAAAACGTTATGAAGATCTATATTTACCCTTTTCCACTTTGCGCCCCATTTGATTTTAAAACTTTTATTGCGGGTTGATTTGTTCCACTTTGTAGGGTACCACCAAATGAAGCCTGTAATAAGGGTGACTAAAAACAGTAAGCAGCAAGTGCCTACAAAATAACTACCGAAGGGTCTAGGCAACCAGAAAAAGCGATGACCTGAACGCAGAAACTGGTTAAATTTGAAAACAGCATCTTCCTTAGTAAAATAGTAAAGGATTTTTCCGGAGTATGGATCTACGTAGGCTCTTTTAAAATCGCCCCTGGGGCGGTCTGTATAGCTTAAGATGCAACTTTGTTTTGGCCCCCGGTATTCTAAGCTGTATAAAATGGCTAAGCTGTCACTTTCAGTAGCATTGATAGCCAATCTGCATTTTTTGATCAGTAGTGAAGGCGGGAGTATTTTTCCGTCGTTTTGCGCAATACGCTGACCGGGCATAAACCAGTATTCATAGTCATCTCCAAATGTCCATACGGCGGCAGTTAAGCATACCACAAATACCACGATGCCTGAAAATAGCCCCAGCCATAAATGCAGCCAGTTACTGATACGCCTGAAGGTAGATTTTTTAGCTTTTGCCATGGTAAAAATAAGAGGAGGCCTTGTTGCCCCCTCTTGTAATGTTTTTAGTGAATTACTTTACCCTGAATAAAGCGTTGATTTGATCGATGCTGCTAATTTTAACACCTTTGCTAACCGCTCCGGTAGCGCTATCATAATTATAAATGTTAAAGTTATTGTCTACATCTTTAGTGTTTACCGGGAAATAAACTTTACCGTTATCTGCCATAATATTTGGTGCTGTACTTAAGCTTTTCGAAAGAGGTACGTTTAAACTGGTAACTGTATTTGTTGCAAGGTCTACCACATGATAATCCTGAATGTTTGAACCACTAAATGAACTCCAGTCCGTATAAAGGTCCATACGAATTCTGCGAACAACTAATTTTCCGTTACCAGCATAAGCGCCACCCAAGGTAGGATCGCCATTTAATTTTGCAGAGAGGTCAAAGAAATAAGTTGGATCTACGGTTATTGCTCCTTTTTTGATACGGAACAAGCCTGTTGGCCTATCGTAGTTTTGGCCTACCAATGGCAATGGTGAGGTGGTGATATATAAGTCATCATTGTACACAAAGGTTTTTAATACCCCATTACGGTCATTTCCAGGGCTTGTAGACCGATTATCTTCGCTGTACACTACATTAGTCATAGCAGGGTAATCAAAGGATGCGAAGTACGCTGTACCAGTTGCGTAGTTGGTAAGGTTAGGTTTAGTTACAGATGCTGGATAAGATTCATTTGAATATGAATACCCTACATATAGCTTGCTGTCTTTTACCACAGCAAAACCAATTCTTGGACCTGTTAAACCAGCTTTTACAGGTAAACCAAAATTACCTTCCTTGACAATGCTCATGCTTTCTACGTTGACTACCTTGTAAGCACCGGTATTACCGAAAATCATAAGGTTTTTGTCGTCTACCCAGGTATGCCCATAACGAAACCCATCTGTAAGCACAAACGGTATTGCAGTTACCTGATTTAAATTTTGATTGCTGTAGGAGTATTTGGTGAGGGTGCTGGAATTGTTTAGAAAAGAGTAATAAAATCCATCTTTACAGATCAAGGCCAGGAAACCTGGTGCTTTGGTGGTTACATTAGCGCCACTGTTTGCAAAGGTGACCTCACCGCTGGTTAAAGATCCCGTTTGGTTAAGGTAAAGCCCCATAGGGCTATTTAACTGTCCACCGACTGCAAATGTTGACTCTGTTTGTTCTTCTGGTGTTTCTGTTTCGCTTTTTTTACAAGCTTGTAAAAAGATGCTGAAGGTTGCCGCAACAAGCACGGTCATCATAAATTTCCTGGTATTTGTTTTCATTGTAATGTGTGATATGATTTAAAACTTATATGATTTGTTATTGAATGAAGTAGCGCAGTTTGATGTTGAAAGAACGACCGGGTTTCTGTAACCTGAAATTATCATAGGCCAGTTGGTTGAATACGTTTCTGGATTCCAGGCCAATATTATACTTCCCTTCTTTTACGGAGTAGGTAATGCCCGCATTGTGCACAAATTGGGTTGGGATTTTATTTTGGGACTGGGAGCTACCATAACCTTCCCAGTTCAGGAAAAACCAATGGATATACTGACTGGACCAATCAAATTGGAGGCGCTGGCCTTTACCTGTTAAATTGTTTTTTCCGACAGCTATAAATGCATTGCCAAATAGATAAGGTTGGTTTGGGACGGCGTTCCCGAAAGTAACATTTGCATTTTGAGTGCCAATAACATATCTCTGGTTTTGTTTTGTTCTTTGATAAGTGGCGTTAAGGGTAATGTTGAATAAGTCGGCATATTTATATTGTGCTTCTGCTTCTACGCCTTTGATGATAATTTTACGTTCGTTGAGATACTTCGACTGGTTGTTGCCCCATGGAGTGGAATAAATAAAATTGGAGGCGTCCCGTATAAACCCAGAAACATCGAAAGCGTATTGGTGGTTCTCAATTTTGACACTATAATCTCCACCCACATTGATGTTGTGGCTGCTTTCTGGCTTAATGTCTGGATTGGCCACAACATTTAGCCCATCACCCAATAGCTCCACTTGCTCTGGCAAGCGATAAGTATGCTCGTAGGATAAGCGTAATCCGATGTGGCTGTTTAGCGCATAACGACTGGCAAGGCCTCCGCCGTAATTATTATACCGGGCAGAATTATCTGGTTGAGTTGCATTTACATTGCCAGGTAATATGATTTGATCTACATTGGTTTTAAACCTGAAGGCCTTCCCGAAAACGGTGTTTTTCATCCTACCTTCCAGAAACTGGTTTTTCCAGGCCAGGCCGAGCACTTCTCTGGAAACCGCTGCTGGGTTTTCCTGCCTGGTGCTCAATTCATCATACGACTCCCGCTTTACGCGGTTGTAATTGTAGTTGAAGGTGATGGAGTGCTGATCGTTGAGTCTGTAATCCAGGTTAATTCTGCCCAGTAAAAACTCGTTTTGGTAGTGGAAAAGAGATCTGCTGATCCCTCCCCCAAACTCGCCATATGGACTGGGATCCGGGTTTGTATGAGAGCCGTCCCACCAAAATCCATATAGAGAGGTGTCCGCAACTGCATATTTTTCACGGCCGTAACTTAAAAAAGCCGTTGCTGTAAGACCTTTTACAAAAAGGTCGTCCTTTTTATACCTTACCGAAGGCATAAGCAAATCTCCTCTGCGATCTATTTTACCATAAACAGTATTTTGCGTAGCCCCGGTTTGAAATTCTTTATAATGTTTATTGTACAACATGCTCACCATAAACACATCTGCCCATTTTTTATTCACTATGCCTACCTCGCCCTGGATCATACCGGACCTGTAATCGTCATGAAAACGTTTAAGGTTAACCTCTTTAAATTGGCCGGTGCCATCTGGGATTCGTATGGGTGCATCGTATTTTGGATTGCTGCGCATGAGGTAGTTGTTATCAGAATAGTTGTAAAAACCTGTAAGTTTGAAAACCAAGCCGGTTGCCACGTTTACATATTGGCTATTTAAAGAGGCACGCTGGGTGTTAAACGAACCATAGCTCAGGGATGCATCCATATAGTTTCTGGTTCCTTTATTGGTGATAACGTTTACCGCGCCGCCCATTGCATCTGCGCCCAATTCTACAGGGACAACGCCTTTAAATACTTCGATACGCTCGGCCAGGTTTACTGGTATATTATTTAGCGTCATACCTACGCCGTAATTTTCCATTGGGATGCCATCTATAAAAAAACGCACCGCTTTACCCGAAAGCCCATTGATGGAGAAATTGAAATTAGAACCGAGTCCTCCTTGTTCCCGGATCCGTACCCCTGCCGTGGCATTTAACAATTGGTTGAGATCGCGGTTTGAGTTATTGAACTGGTTTACATCCAAAACGTTGACATTAAAACCGCTTTCCTTCTTTTTCTGGCTGTCGTTTTTACCAGTTACCTGAACTTGTTGTAACTGTTGTGCATCAGCATCCAGGGAAAAATCAAGTAATTTGTTAGTGCCTGCTGTCAATTGAATGGTCTTGCGCAGTGTTTTAAACCCTATGCTGCTAACTTCAACGCTGTAGTTTGCAGCAGCCAATCCTTTAATAAGATATTTGCCATTTTGATCTGAAACAGCATGATGGTTCGCATCAATCCGGATGGAGGCCCCAGGAATGCCTCTGCCTTCGAAAAAGATTTGTCCGGATAAGGTTTGAATTCCACTGGGCAGGGCTTTAATATAGACCTGATTTCCATCTGCCCGCAGTTGGACCTGGCCGTCAAAAAGGTTTAACAATAGGTTGGATAAGATTTCAGCCTTATAACTTCGGCTTACATTGCGGTTGGTGTTGAGCAATTGATTGGCATAAACAAAAGAGCAATTGGCTTGCGCTCCAATTTGTTTTAAAGCAATTGAAACCGGCGTATTATTGAAAGTAATGGTGATTTTCTTTTCTAATGGATTATTGGATTGTGCTTTTATAAAAAGTGGAGCAGCAAACAAGAAAAGCAGTAAATATGATTTCATCCTTTAGTATATGTTTACGGTTTGTTCTGTGATCTGGTATTGGAACCCTGTGCTAAAGGAAAGACTGCTCAGGATTTTTTGCAGGGAAGGATTTTTAAAATCTCCGGTTACAGTAAGGGCTTTTAGCTGAGCTGAGCTGACATTTACTTTTACACCAAACCAGCGTTCAAGACGTATAGCCACGGCATCAAGGCGCTCGTTATCCATTGTAAAGGTTCGCGTAGTCCAGGCAGTATAACGTTCTGGATTTACCAGTTGGCTAAATACAGGTTTGTATTTTTCTATTTTTCCCTGCATGCCCACCGTCAGTACAACCTGGTCTGAAGAATTGGGTCTGCCAAATTGAACTTTACCATGGGCTACGGTTAGGGCTACACTTTCATTGCTATAGGCTTTTAAATTGAAGCGGGTGCCGAGAACCCTTGTAAAGGAAGAATCTGTTTGAACGATGAAAGGCATGGCTTCGTTTCTGGCAATGGAGAAAAAGGCCTCTCCTTTAAATTGTACCAGTCTTTGGCTGCCTGCGAAACGCTTAGGATAGCTTAAAGAACTCATAGCGTTGAGTATCACAACCGAGCCATCTGACAGCGTAATTTTAAGGTTTTCTCCTTTAGCTGTGCGGATGGTTTGAAATTGCGCTGTTTCAAATGTGGTGTCATTTATATGTTGACGGCTGGTCCACAACCAAGTAGTTGCTGCAACACCTATGAACAGGCAGGCGGCAATTTTTAAGATGAACTGAAATCCAAATTTGAAGTTTTGTGGCGCTTCCATTTGTGTTACAGGAGCCAGTGCTTCCCAAACCTCCTGCAACCGTTCCTGTTCATTGCCACTTTCGCTGAGCTCTTCCTGCTCGGGACTGTTTAGCCATTGCTCTATTTTAGCTTTTTCATCTGCTGAAGAGCGGCCCTGAGCGTACCGCTCAAATTCTTCTGGGGAAATATTCATGTGGATTGCAACTGGTATTTATGAATAAGTACCATAGCGAAGAAAAAGGTACAGCTGCAAAAAAAATATTTTTTGATTTATTTTTGAAGATGCGCACGAAGAAAGAAGATCGCCTTTCCAAGATGCTGTTTCACTGCACTAACAGAGATTTGAAGCTCAGCGGCAATTTCCTGGTTTTTTTTCCCTTGCTCATCCCGCATCCTATAAACTTTTGCACATTGCGGGGGCAGCTGGCTAACCAACCCTGTTACCCGATTTTTAAGTTCCTTAAAATCCAGTGATTGTTCTGTACTTTGATCTATCTCATTATAGGCAACAAGTGCCTGGTTCAATTGTATCCTGTGGCTACTACTGTCCCTGAAATGTTTAAGCACCTGCATTTTTGCGGCACGGACCAGATAATGTTCAGGCTTTTCAAGAACTAAGGTGGAACGGTTTTCCCAAAGACTCAGAAAAACGTTGTGTACCAGATTGGCAGCATCATGATCAGATCCGAGGTCCCGCAGGCAGAGGCGGTATATTTTTTTTGAATACAAATGGTACAATTCCTCAAATGACATAGCGTCTATTTGAAGTCCTGTTTTACCATCCGTTATTTGCCCCTGAGTATTCACTTAACCTTTGATCAGCCACAAAGATATGTTTATTAAGAATAAATTCAAATAGCTAACATTCCTCAGTTTGCCTAGCTTATAGCCAATCGGTAATCCAAAAGGGAACAAACAACCATTATCGTGTAAGGGTTTAATTTATATCTTTACAAAAAAAGCCACATGTCATCAAAGCAAAAAAAAGCAAGCCCGGAACTGTTGCAAGAAATTGCGAACGGCAACGAGTATGCTTTTACCAAAGTATTTGAAGACTACAAAGCCAACATTTACACCACTGCTTTACGCCTTACAGATGACGAATGGGTTGCGGAAGAGATTCTTCAGGACACCTTTGTGAAGGTATGGATTAACCGGACCGAATTGCCCGCAATAGAAAGTTTTGACGGCTGGCTGTTTACCATAGCTCGCAACCTCACCTTTAATGCCCTAAAACGGACAGAAAAGGAAAAACAAAATCTCCTTAGCCTGACTAAGGATTCGATTGAATTATTTTATCCTGAGGATGAATATCAAAACCGGGAGAAAGGCTTTCAGGAAATCTTGGATAAAGCCATTGAAAGGTTGCCACCTAAACAGCAGGCCACTTACAAATTAATTAAACAACAGCACCTAAAAAGAGCGCAGGCGGCAGAGCAGTTGAATGTTTCGCCGGAGACAATTAAGTGGAACCTTGACCAGGCCATGAGAAGTATCCGTGCTTATTGTGTTGCACACGCCAAAGATTTGCCGCTAATTTATCTTTTACACTTTTTTTCGAAGTATTTCTAAATTCTTACCCCCCAAAATCGCCATCGTTTTGTCTATATATAAAACAGACAGTAAAAAAATGAGAAAGCGGTAGATTTTATCCCTTGATCTTAACAAAATAACAAAATGAAGCAGGACCGGTTAGCCCAGTTATTACATAAATCAATTTCAGAAGAAATTACCGCTCAGGAGCGCTTGGAAATGCTGGAATTGATAAAGGACCCAGAAAATGAGGCTGGGGTTAAAGAACTGCTGTTTGACATTTACCAAAGTCCAAAATCTTTACTGAACATAGCTGAAGACAAAAGCGAACAAATTCTTGAGGCGGTATTCCAATCAGACCGTAGTAAGGATGAGCAGCACATCATGAAATTTAACCCTTTAAAATGGGTTGCGGCTGCTGCTGTTATTTTTGCCATATTATTTGCCGGCCTTTACTTTTATAAGAATAAAGACAATACAGCTTTAAATCCGGTTGCTAAACATTTAAACGATGTATTACCAGGAGGTAACCGCGCCACCTTAACACTGGCAGACGGTTCTGTGATTTCATTAAACGATGCTGAAAAGGGAACAATTGCCAGCCAGGCCGGACTTGTAATTACTAAAAAAGCAGATGGCCAGTTGTTATACGAACTTGCTCAACAATCTACAGGAAGCAACGAAGGATTCAATACCATTTCCACACCTTTGGGTGGCAAATATGAAGTGGTTTTACAAGACGGAACGCGGGTTACCCTGAATGCCGGATCTTCTATTACCTATCCCTTATCCTTTAGCAAGGACAAAAGAAAAATTACTTTGCGCGGAGAAGCATACTTTGAGGTATCTAAAGACAAACACCGACCTTTTTTGGTTAGCAGTCCTGCTGCGGGCAATATTTTGGCTCAGGAAATAGAAGTATTGGGTACACATTTTAACATAAACGCCTATGCTGACGAGCAAGCTTATGTAACCACACTATTGGAAGGTAGTGTAAAGGTTTGGGCAGCTGGCCTTGAGAACGGAAAGATCATAGTACCCGGGGAACAGGCTACATTGACACGTCAGATCTTAATTGCAAAAGCGGATCTTGAAGCCGCTATTGCCTGGAAAAATGACATCTTTTACTTTGCCGACGAGCCTATTCAAGACGTAATGCGTAGACTTTCGAGATGGTATGATATTACTGTTGTATACAAAGAACCCATTACTAAAATTGGTTTCTGGGGACAGATTTCCAGAAACAAAACGCTTGCCGAAGTTCTGGATGATCTTGAAGCAACAAAAGGGGTACACTTTAAAATTGAAGGAAGGAGGGTAACGGTTATGCAATAAAATCTACCCAAATTTATCAGGAAGGCTACTTCCAAACCAGAACCATTCATCAACAAAAAACCATTGTGTTTATTAAGAAACACGCCTTAAAACCGAAACTTTAATGAATATATCTGTCAAAAAGATGCTGCTGTGCATGGTCTTTACGGCAAGCCTCCTTTTCCTGAGGTTGCCAACTCATGCGCAAACTATATCACTATCAAAAAATGAGTTTACTTTAAACGAGTTATTTTCTGAGCTAAGAAAGCAAAGCGGCTTTGATTTTGTGTTTACTACGCCACAATTTAACACAGCTAAAACCGTAGTTGTTAAATCAACAAATGCATCCTTAAAGGATATACTCGATCAAGCTTTTGCTGGTCAGCAAATCAGCTACACCATCCGCAACAAAACTATTGTGATCACCGACAATAAGTTGGTGAAGCAAGAACTCATCTCTGGATCTGTAGGTGACAGAAAAGACCGCAAACCCATCCCCGGAGTAACCGTGAGTATCAAAGGGACGAAGTCTATGATTCAAACGGATAGAAATGGAAAATTCACAATAAGTGTACCAAGTGGTGCAACTTCATTGGAATTCAGATTTATCGGTTATAAGACCATTAATATGGCTATTTCTCCGAATTCGGATTATACGATTTATATGCAGGAGGACCTACAGTCACTAAATGAAACAGTGATTAGGGGGATGGTTGAGCGTAAAGCCTCAACTTTTACAGGTGCAGCAAAAACAATTACTGGAGCAGAGCTTTTACAGGCCAATCCCACAAACCTCTTTACTGCCATCCAATCCCTTGATCCTTCTTTTAGGATTATAACAAATAATGCGGTTGGAGGTGACATTAATGCACTTCCCGATATTACTGTTCGTGGCCAAGGCTCATTTCCAACTTTGGGAGATCAACTAGCTGGCAATCCTAATTTACCACTATTTGTACTTGATAATTTTGAGGTAAGCCTGCAACAAGTATCTGATTTAGATATGAACCGCATAGCTTCGATCACGTTGCTAAAAGACGCCTCTGCTACTTCTATATATGGCGCAAGGGGGGCAAATGGCGTAATGGTTATTACCACAACAACACCCGCTCCTGGTACGTTGGAGGTTTCATTGACAAACAACTTTACATTTTCCAGTCCGGATTTATCGGTATACCATATGTTGAATAGCCAGGAAAAGCTGGAATTCGAAACCCGTGCAGGTCTGGTTACCACCTTTGCCCAACAGTACAAATATGCAGAGCGGTATAAAGAAATGCTTAGGGGCGTAAATACCGATTGGACCCGAATTCCTGTACAAACAGGATACAGTAACCGCAGTTCTTTAACCTTGTCGGGTGGCGATCAAACCATACGCTACGGATTAACTTTTAATGGACAACTTCTTCAAGGGGTAATGAAGGAACAAGATAGAAAGAACTATTCTGGAAATTTCAACTTCAGTTACAGTGTTAAAAAAATAAAGTTTAGAAATGATATTACTTTAACCCAAACGGTTTCCAATGCATCACCATATGGCTCATTTAGTGATTATTTGGCTTATAATCCTTACACCCGCCCATATGATGAAAACGGGAATCCTGGAAGATATATTGAGCAAATAACCGTACCAAATACCCTAAACCAGAGTGATCATTCGGCAGTTTTAAATCCCCTGGCAGATGTCACCTACAATTCAATAAATGATAGGAATAAAACTTTAAATATCCGTAATCAAACCAGTCTAGAATATTTCATAACAGATCATCTAAGGTTAGCGGGAAATTTGGGAATTACAAAGGAAACCGGAACGGTTGATAATTTTTATTCGGCCTTTGACAGTCGATTTGCCAATACTGTAGATGTTTCAAGAAAGGGTACGTATTCAATTGTTACGAACAATTCTCTTGGTTTGGATGGACAAGGGAGGATTAATTACAATAACAGTTTTGGCCGTCATATTTTCACTGCTGGCGGTACATTTGATATCCGCACTTCAAACGCTGACAATTATACGCTTATTACAGAAGGTTTCCCTTTCGACAGGTTGGACAACTTATTATTTGCTACACAATATCAAGCAAATGGTAAACCTAGTGGGCTACAAAGCACTGTAAACGAACTTTCTTATGGTGGTGTATTTAATTACACCTATGACAATCGCTATTTTACTGATTTTTCTTATACAAGAGAGGGATCATCTGCCTATGGGGAAAACAATAGATTTGCTTCGTTCTGGTCGGCTGGTTTGGGATGGAACCTTCATAACGAGCAGTTTCTTAAATCAATTTCACAAATCAGCTCACTAAGGCTGCGCGGAAGCTATGGATCAACGGGGTCAAGTGCAACCCTGCCATATGCTTCACAGTTTAGGTATAATTTCAGCACGTCAACAAGTTACTACGCCGATTTAGGTGCCACACTGGCTGGATTTGGAAACTTAGATTTAGGTCCACAAAATAGATTGAAAGCCAATATAGGGTTCGACGCCAGTTTGTTTCAAAATCGTTTAAGCATTGTTTTTGATGTATATAGAGAAACAACACAGAACTCTCTGACATCAGTTTCATTAGCGCCTTCTACAGGATTTAGCAGTTATATTGAGAATTTGGGTAAAATAGAGAATTCGGGTATAAATTTCGATGTTGCGTATCAAGTTATAAATAATCCAGCGAGAGCGTTAAGATGGACAGTAAGTGTTAATGGGGCCTTGAACAAAAACATTTTAAAGAAACTTTCTGATAAGATGAAAGCCTTTAATGATCTGCTGAATGCTGCAAATACGACTCAATATACGCCAAATCCTCAATTTATTGAGGGGCAGTCCATGACTGCGATCTACACGGTGCGCTCATTAGGTATTGATCCGATTACTGGTCAGGAAATTTATGTTAAGCTTGACGGCACTCCTACATACAACTGGGACACAAATGACAAAGTGTATGCGGGAGATTCAAGAGCTAAAATCACAGGAGCCTTAAACTCGAATTTCCAATATAAAGGACTGAGTTTTGGATTTAATGTGCGTTATGATTTTGGCGGAAGCATGTACAATTCTACCCTGGCTACCAGAGTAGAAGGTGCCAACCCATTAGGTAATGTTGACCGCAGAGCATTTGATTTAGGTTGGGTAAGTGTAGGAGATGTTAGTAAATTCAAAAGGATTTCTGCAAGCAGTATAGTAAGAAGCACATCACGTTTTGTGCAAAAGAATAATACAGTTACCCTACAGGGATTTAACCTGGGATACACTTTTCAAAATTCATTTGTGCAGGGGCTGGGCTTGAAAAACCTAAGGATAACGGCTAATACGGATAATGCTTTTACAATTAGCTCAATAGAAGTAGAGCGAGGTACCGACAATCCATTTGCCAGGAGCTACACACTTAGTCTAAGTACAAGATTTTAAATTTGATTCGATGAAAAACAATATAATATTAATAGGATGCATGGTTATTATTAGCTCCCTGACCGCTTGCAAAAAATTCCTTGATGTAGAGCCAAAGGATAGTTTATCTGAAAAAGAGTTTTTCACTTCAGAAGCTGGCTTTCAGCAAGCTTTAAATGGTGTTTATTCTCAGCTTGCTTCCCGTGATCTGTATGGAGATAAGCTAACAATGGGATTTGTTTCTGCGCTGGCACAAAATTACGCTATCACAAGTGTGCAAAGCACTATTCCTCTTGTGGAAACCACAAAGCTTAATTATACGACTGCTGAGGTGCAGACTCATGTTTCAACAATATGGTCTACAAGTTATAATGCAATTGCCGGGCTAAACAAAATTCTGGAGAATACAACAATTAATAGGTCTGTTTTGACCGAAAGTACTTACACCATTGTTCGTGGTGAGTCATTGGCTTTAAGAGCATTGCTTCATTTCGACCTCCTGCGCTTGTTTGGAAAGGAATACAAGGCAAATCTTAATGCTAAAGCTATTCCTTATAAAAAAGACATCAGTGAAAATGCGCAAGTGCCATCTACTACACAGGAAGTAGTAAGTCTGGTTTTGGCAGACCTAAAGGAGGCCGAAAACTTATTGATTCAAAACGATCCAATTGTTTTAAATGATGAAAGAACCAGACGTGAACATTTAAATTATTATGGGGTAAAGGCCTTAGAAGCAAGGGTTCGTATTTATATAGGTGATAAAGAAGGTGCGAAGAGTGCGGCACTACTTGTGGTAAATTCCGGAAAATATCCGTTTGTAACTGTAGCCGCTGCGGAAAGCACCACCAATAGAGATCGTCTATACCTCACAGAACAGATCTTTATGCTTAGATCGAGGAACTTACAAGCACATACAGATACGTATTTTAGAGCGGGAACACTCCTAAACACTAAATTGACACAGACCGAAAACAACTTTAACACGTTATACGAGACTCCATCAAATGGTGTTAATACCGATATAAGATATAAAAACTGGATAGAGACAGACGGTGGCCTTAAATTCCCATCCAAATTCTGGCAATCTTCAAGTACAACAATTTCGACAGCGAGGTTAGATCAGTATGTACCGGTTGTCCGTCTGTCTGAAATGTACTATATTTTGGCAGAAGCTGCAGCTACTCCCGCAGAAGGTATTGCTTATTTAAATACAGTGCGTCAAAACCGATCCCTGGCACTACTTGCCACAACGGGTAATCAGACATTTTTAAACGCAGAACTATTAAAAGAATATCAAAAGGAATTTTATGCCGAAGGTCAATTGTTCTTTTATTATAAGCGCATTAATGCGACAAGCATGCAATTTTACACTGGTACCCCTACTGCGATTGTGCCTGCCAAATACATACTGCCGATACCTGATACCGAACTTCAATTTAATCCAAACTACTAATCCATTAAATTATTTATTATGAAATATTTACTGTTCTTTTTAGTCATAACCTGCTTTTTTTCTTGTAAAAAAGAAGAAGTGATGACTTATGAAGGTGAGAATGGAGTAGCTTTTTATGAGTATTACCAAATCACCAATCCGCGTACCTACTCATTTTCTGCTGCTGCCAATGTTGCAAAAGTGAAAGATTCTGTTTTTGTTGAAATGCAGGTTTCAGGTTTGCTAGCTGATTATCCCCGCAAAATAAAAATCAAAGCTATGGCAGGCACTACGGCAAAGGCAGGAATAGATTATGATTTTCCGGAAGAGATAACACTTCCTGCAGGGGCCTTTAAAACCAGGTATCCCATCGTGGTATACAAAACACCTCAAATGATGTTAGATACTATGATACTGGTTGTTGAACCAGTGGCAACCACGGATTTTAAAGTAGGTGCTGCAGGAACGATACCCAGAAAAACTTCCTCAGCTGCCGACGAGCAACTCTTCAAGCAGTTAAAACTTTATATAAATGATATGCTAACCAAACCAACCAGTTGGAATGAGACAGCTTACGGCATTTTCAGTTCAGTAAAATTACGTTTTATGATGAAGCAATATCCAACTGCAACTGCCAACAGTTTTTCAACCTCTAGTGCGACCAGATTACCGGTTTTAAGGGCTGCTTTAACTACATACGAGTCTACTAATGGGCCTTTGATAGACGAAAGCAATATTAGGGTTACCTTTTGATCACATTTAATTTACAAGTTATGAATAAGATAAAATATATACTGCAAAGCACCTTGATGTTGATTATCATGTTGGTCTTGGCTTGTACAAAGGAAGAGGGAAAAGAGACCTACAAATCAATTAACAATTTAACCATTGAGACACCGGCATTGAGTAGCATGACGCTGTCGCTTTACGATTCGCTGATCATTGCTCCTGTGTTAAAAGAATCAATGCCTGAAGGTGAGGAATACAGCTATTCATGGACCATTAATGACTCTTTAGTTTCCCTGAAAAAAGATTTAAGAGTTAAAGTTGATCTGCCGATTAAAACTGGCTACAGAGTGTGGTTTAAAGCTACCAGTAAGAAAACGGGAATTCAGGCCATGTACCAGTATACGTTGGACGTAAGGGGCACATATTATGCTGGCTGGTATGTGGCGCACAATAAAGAAGGCAAAGCCCGTTTTTCATTTATACGAGAAGACGATGTAATCTTAATGAATCCCCTGGAAGAGGTGAATAATAAAACTTATGCAGGAAATGCAGTTGGAGCTTATCATGCATTAGCTTATGAATATGGTGGCAGTACCTATTCGGGATATTTATTTGCTTTTACCAGTCAGGGTGTTTGGAGATTTGACAGGGATAATTTAAAAGAGATCCAGGATATTTCGGAGATCATTCCCTCTTTTAACAACTTTCCAATTACCTCAAAACCATTTCAAGCAAATGTTCCATCTTTTTACATAGACCAAGTGTTGATTTTAAATGGCGGAGTTTATGCAGGGCCTGGACCAGCTTTTCCTGATTATGAGTTAGGGTCCTTTGAAGAACTGTCAGCTGGAGACTATGAAATGTATCCTGGTGGATTTTTCTTGGCCTCCAATTCTCCAGCCTATTACTACGACAATAAGTATAAGCGGTTCATGATTCTTCCTCAACAATCAAGCATTTTGAGCGTGGCTCCAGCCACTCCTACGGCGGCATTTAATTTCGCTAATGTTAACAGAACAATGCTGGGTTTTGATACAGGTAATACATCTTCAAGAGAGTATTATTTTATCATGGCTGATGCAACCAATACCCGCTATTTGATGTCCGCTATTGCGAGCGGCAGCGGAACTGTTCCAGGTATAAACCAAAGGATAGATGGAACAGATATTAATATTGCAACAAATTTTGTTACCTCTTCGGTTCAAAAGCAGATGTATTATTCCGCAAATAATAAAATTTACTTGTACAATATATTAACAAATACATCAGTATTACTTTATTCTTTCCCAATTGGGAATGTAGTTAAGGATATGAAAAAATCAGGTAACACCCGGATTGCTGTAGCAACAAATTCAGGGACGGCTGGTGTGGTATATTATTTTGATCTTGCTGCTACGGGAGAATTTACAGGTAACACTTACGTAAAGAAGTATGAAGGATTTGGAGAAATTGTTAAAATCGCTGAAAGGTAAATATGTTAAAAAACACTTATAAAGAGCTAGTGATGAAACATTGGCTCTCATTAAATAATCTACGATAATGATAAAAAAGTTTAACATGGTTGCCACAAGCTTGTTCGTTGGTTTCGCGGCTTACAGTCAACAACCTACACCTGCATATAAAGCCAGTCTTGATTCCTTAAAGACTATCATAGACCCACTAAAACAAGAAGTTATCATTAAACGATTGGTTAAAGCGAATCCGGATGATAATTTTGAACAGTATAAGGCGATGCTGGCTGGAAATTTTGCAGCAGCAAAAAATACGAGTAAAGCGTTAACTTATTTTAACCAGCTTGAAGGAAGACCGCGAACAATGTATCTGGGAATAGTGCCAACTGCAATTCTTACTTATGATGTAAAGGCCGCTGAAACTTTAGTTAACGAACAACTTAATAAAGTTGAAAATTCTGCACAGGATCGTCAGACTTTGCTAAACGTAAGGAGCCAAATTCTGGTAAAAAAGGGTGATTACGCAAACGCATTTACCGCTTTTAAGGAATATTATGATCAGGTGCAGCGAAAAAGCCCGGGATTGACTGCAAATTACTACTACTTAATGAGCAAGTCTGGCAGCCAGAAGGAAGCTCTGCCAGAACTGGAAAAATCAGTATTGACAGGCGTAGCCACCGACGACTTGAAAGTAGAATTAAAATCAGCGTATACTAAATTAAACCCGGGTAAAGACCCGAAAGCTTATTTGGCTGGATTAGTTAAGCAATTTGAAGAAAAGCACAAAGCAGAATTGGTAACCAAAATGATAAAAGAACCAGCACCCAATTTCAGCGTAACAGATATAAATGATAAACTCGTTTCACTGTCTGATTTTAAGGGCAAAACAGTAGTACTTGATTTTTGGGCTACCTGGTGTGGACCATGTAAACGTGCATTGCCATCCATGCAGATGACCGTTGACAAATACAAGAATGATCCAGACGTAAAATTCCTATTCATCCACACCTGGGAAAGTGTAAGTAATCCTAAAGAAGAAGCAACTAAATACTTCGCAGACAATGGCTTTAGGTTACCACTATACATGGACGTAAAAAATCCTGCTTCCAACAAAAATCCTGCGGTATCCTCTTTTGATGTTGACGGAATACCAGCGAAGTTTGTGATTGACGGAAACGGCAACATCCGCTTCAAAATGAGTGGATTCGGAGGCACAAATGAAGCAGCGGTAAACGAGCTGTCCACCATGATCGAATTGTCACGTATGGCCATTTAGTAATCGGATGAGACATAAAAAAGCTTTAAGTAGTCAATCGTTAAAAAGTACATAGATGAAAAGAATTATTTTAAACTCCTTAATAGCAGGTTTTGTATACCTGCTTACGTTTACAACAAATGCCATTGCTCAATCCCTGCCATCAGACACTACACTTTCTGGCCTTTTTAATGCAATCAAGTCCGATGTTGATCCTGAAAGAATGGAACTGATGCTCAAAATGATGCGTACAAAAATTGACGTAGGAAACAACCAAACCTTAATTGATGCTGGTTGTGAATATACTGCTATAGCCTACGCAGAAGCTGGAAATGCAGCAAAAGCCAATTTGTTGATCAGCCAGATTAAAGAAACGAACTGGAAAAACGGGACGATTTTGGCAGTTGTACAGAAACTGATTGAAGCGGGAAAACTGGATGATGCCGAACGCATGATTACAGCAATTGTTGATGCATCGCCAAATGGTATTGCTGATACCTCCTTTTCTGAACAAGAAAAACAGCAGCTTCGTTTTCAACGTGGTACCATACGCTTTAGACAGGGGAAGTATAAAGAGGCTTTACCTTATCTTGCCCCTGTTGGTGGAAAGCAACGTACCAAAAATTCAGAATTGTATGTACTCGCCTTGATGCGCTCCGGTAATACTGACCTGGCGCTCACAGAGATCAATAAATTATTGACCAGGCCTGGATATTTTGGAGCAGAGTTTAAAGAAGGCGTAAAAACACTTTTTGCAAAAAAGTACGGAAGTAATCAACGCTTTAAGACTGTGATGGATTCTATAGATGCTGCGCAAGCCCAACAAATGCGGGTTGCTGTAGAAAAAATGAAAGTAAATGAACAAGCACCAGACTTCGAAATCAAGGATGTAAACGGAAAACTGGTATCATTGAAAAGTCTGAAAGGTAAAACTATAATTATTGATTTTTGGGCCACCTGGTGTATTCCCTGTGTAGGCTCTTTTCCTGGTATGCAAAAGGCCGTTGACTATTATAAAGGAGACTCTTCTGTAGTTTTCATGTTTGTTCATACTTCTGAAAAAGTACCAACAGCAACCCAGGATGCGATGAAGATCATTGATAACAAGCGCTATACCTTCGATGTATATATGGATCTTAGAGATGAACAAACACACAGAAATCCAATGTCATCTGCCTTCCAGGTTAGAGGTCTGCCTACCAAGGTGGTTATTGACAAAAATGGTATGATCAGGTTTAGGAATACCGGATATATTGGTGTAGATGAAGCAATCCCGGAGATCTCAACTATGGTTGAAATGAGCAAACTTCAGCCTGCTGCTTCGAAATGATTATTACACAACTCATAATTAAACCGCAAGATGGCCGGCCCCAAAGCTGGCCATTCTTAATATCCTTTCGCAATACAACACAGATGATGAAACAATCTTTTCAAATATTCAAAAAATTAGCTTTTACAATTTTCTTATTGCCACATGCTGCTTTGCCCCTTATGGCCCAGCATAATTTGGCTCAAATATTAGGTGATACCCGATCATTTGAAGTGAGTGCCTGCAAACCTTCTAAAAACGAGATTGTAACTGTTTGGATGGAAAAAAGAACCGGACGAAAAGACAATAACGAAAACGCTGCAGACATGCAGGTGGGCTACAAATATTCTGCAAACAATGGAGAAAAATGGACAGAAAAAGGCCTTGTTGATTTGCCAAACACTTTTGGTACAGGCAATCCTTTTGTTGCAAACAATGAAAAAGGGAATACTTATCTGGTTTGCATGCACATTGGCAAAGATTTTTATTCTGGCAATATTTCCTTATATGAATTTGATTTCGCTAAAAAGCAGTTCTACTTAAAATCGGTTCCCATTAAAAGCGATGATCAGCTTTTAGATAAGCCTTCTTTTGTAAGCTACGAAGACGAAATTCATTTGGTATACGTTGCATACCCAAAAAGGGCGAAGAATGCTGTAAAGTACCAGATGTCTAAAGACAAAGGAAAAACCTGGACAGAGCCTATAGATGTATTTTCTGAGAATGGTGGGGGCTTCTTAGGGCCATCAATCGCGATATCGAAAGATAAGCAGGTTATCGTTTCTATAGGAGCCTATGGAAATAAGAACATAATGGTTGCCAGAAAGGCCAAATCTGATAACATCGCGTTTGAAAAGCCCATTGTTGTAAGTCAGGTCTCTGTCCAACAAGGGGCTGCAATGACTGAACTATCAACCTATAAAAAAGGAATGATTATAACCTGGCAAAACCCGCATCAGCGAAACGAAACGTATTTATCTTACAGTAAGGATGAGGGCAACAGCTGGGCTAAACCATTTATGGTAACCTCATTTGGAAATCTAACCTCAGCAGCCTTCGACGAAAAAGGCAACATCCATTGTATGTATTCTGACTTCAGTAATCAAAAATTCTTTGTTGGTTATAAACTACTTGATAGTAAATTTAAGGTATTGCAAGAGGAAAATCTAACTTCCCCTACCCCACTAGCCACCTTTACGGAATATTTAGGAGCCTATCAAAAGCTATTAATTCAGGGCAATGAACTTTTTGCTTTCTGGATTGATTATCACAATAGCAGTACGCTAAAGTTCACAAAGTGGAAAATGTAAAAGCAGGGAGAGATCTATTATCTCATAAAAGATAGATCTCTCCTTGCGGTTTGAGATGACAATTGAACTGATGGTAAATGTTGCCGTCTTTTTTATTTGCCGATTACCTTTGTGAATAATTCGAGGTAAGCAATTACCGCAACCTGAAGAAAATCTCTTGTTTTACTTTCTGATAGGTTACCATTCTCATCAAAGCAGTCACTTACCTTAGCAATATAAACCTCAGGCTGTTGCATAATTGGCATATCCAAAAACACAAGGCTTTGTCTCAAGTGGTGATTGGCGCCAAAAGCAGAAAGATTACTTGGGGAATTACTAAAAATTGCCGCTGGTTTGCGGCTCCAAATGCTTTTTCCGTAAGGACGCGAACCTACGTCGATTGCATTTTTCAAAACTCCAGGAACGGATCTATTGTATTCTGGTGTAATGAAGATTACACCCTCAATGGTGGCCATTTTATCCCTAAAGACAGTGTAGGCTTGAGGCACATTTCCCTCATCATCAAAATCCTGGTTGTACAGCGGAAGGTCGGCGATGGAGATAATTTCGAAGTCGAACCCAGCAGGTGCCATATTTACCACCTCTGCTGCTATTTTTTTAGAGAACGATTCCTTGCGAAGGCTCCCTGCAATTATTCCAATTTTCTTGTTCATATTTTTATATATTTTTAGATAACTAATCTTATTTTTTGCCGCTATTCATCTTGTCTATTTTAATTGTTGGCTATTATTTAAACCCAATAAATAGGACAATGTTTGCCCATAGGGCGTCGAAATTCACACGAAAAGCTGGATGCGGTGCATTGGGACATTTCCGATCTGAGCATTGGGCAGCATATGTCCAAACACCGTTTTTAATCTTTCTATCGTATTTGATTTGGAAAGAAAGACATGTCATGTTCATTAGTAAAATTAAATCATCCGATTAAAAGCTAAAAACCCTAAATTTAGGGAGTGAAAGCATTACAATACACCATACTTTGTATCTTGTTTTTTTGCGCGTCTACAGTACGTGCGCAAAAGGTAGGTTTGGTGTTGAGTGGTGGCGGGGCCAAAGGGCTTGCACATATTGGAACCTTAAAAGCGCTGGAAGAGCATAACATTCCGATAGATTACATTACGGGAACCTCTATGGGAGGTATTGTTGGTGCAATGTATGCCGCCGGTTATACACCTGCGCAAATTGAAAAAATTGCGCTGACCAGTGATTTTCAGGACTGGGTGGCTGGCCGCTATAGCAGCGATTACAGTTTCTTCTTTCAGAAAAGCAATGTCAATGCCTCGGCGGTTACGGCAAAAATGATTGTTGACACCAGTTTAAGGTTTAATTTTAGACAAACCCTGGTCAATGATATCCCTTTAAACTTTGCCTTACTGGAACTTTTCTCGCAGGCATCCGCCACTTCTAAGGACAATTTTGACCATCTTTTTGTGCCCTACCGCTGTATGGTTTCTGATGTGCTGTCACAAAATAGCATCACCGTTAAAAATGGAAGCCTGGCAGAGGCGGTGAGGGCAACCATGACCGTACCATTGGTATATAGGCCTATTAAACTGGAGGGAAAATATGTATTTGACGGTGGCTTGTATAATAACTTCCCTGTAGACGTGCTCAAAAAAGAATTTCATCCTGATTACATTATAGGGGCAAATGTTTCTTCCAAAACATTTAATGAGTATCCTAAAAACGGCGATGACCGCCTGATGCGCAGGCTCATGATCTACATGTTTTTATCTAAGTCAGACAGTACTATGATTGGTGAAAAGGGTGTCTACATTCAGCCTGAGCTAAGCGAATTCAGCACTACAAATTTTAACCCGGTGGCCGAATTGATTAAACAGGGTTACGATGCGGCTATGGCTGACATGCCTAAAATTGAGAAGGACATTACACGCAGGGTATCACCAACTGAACTGGCTCAAAAAAGAGAACTTTTTAACGGCAAAAAGCCTGAAATGATTTTCAGCACCATTACGGTTTCTGGAGTAAACAATCAGCAAAAGCGCTACATAGAACGGCTCTTTAAAAGAGACCAAACTACTTTTAACCTTTACGACATCAAACAAGCTTATTATAAACTGGTAGCGGACGAAACTTTTGAGGCCATATATCCCAAAATCTCCTACAACCAGGCTTCTGACAGTTACAATTTTGAGATTGTGGCACAACCGCGTAAAAGCATTAAACTTGATCTAGGCGGAAACATTTCTTCCAGGCCAATCAGCAACTTCTATTTAGGTTTGCAGTACAACTACCTGAACCGAAAGGCATATACTTTTGGTACTAATTTTTATTCGGGGCGGTTTTATGAATCTGTACAAATAAACGGTCGTATAGACTACCCTTCACGATTACCACTTTTTATTTCTGCAGAACTGACGTATAACCACTTAAATTATTATAACACCAGTCAAATCTTTATAGAAAATCCGCATCCTACCTATATTGAGCAAGGCGACAGGAAAATAGAGTTTAAAGCTGGTTTTCCTTTAAACAGAAACACCAGGGTATCTTTGGGGACGGCCTTTATCAATAACAACGACAACTATAGCCCTACCAATAGCTTTAACGTAGGCGACATTCTTGACCAAACTATTTTTAACGGTTTTAGGGTAAGTCTTGCCTTTGAGCAAAATACCTTAAACCGCAAACAATACGCCAGCAGGGGACGTAATTTTCTGTTTAACCTTAATTACTTTACAGGCAAGGAGAACTATACTCCGGGTAACATTTTCCGAACCACTAACTTATACAATGTGGTTGGGGTAAACAGGCCTTTCAGGGAATGGTTTAACCTTAAAGTAAGCGACGAAAACTACTTTTTGCACAAAAAGAAATATAGCGTAGGCTACCTGGCCGAAGCTGTGGTATCCAACCAACCCCTATTTTCCAATTACTACTCTACCCTACTTGTGGCACCTGCATTTTACCCCCTGCAAGACAGCCGTTCGCTGTTTTTGGAAAAGTTTAGGGCAACTACTTATCTGGCCGGCGGATTGAAAAACGTATACAAGTTAAAGAGAAATATGGAAGCCCGCATAGAGGGTTTTGTATTTTTGCCTTACAAAGAATTTGAACAAGCTGGTTTTCAGGAAATAGCCAATGACCGTTCCTTTAGCAAACTTCATTATGCGGGCACGGCAGGCTTGGTTTACCATAGCCCAATTGGCCCTGTAAGCTTAAGTTATAATTTGTATGATGATAAGGTAAAAAGAAACGGCATTTTACTACATTTGGGCTACCTGATTTACAATAAAAGATCAATAGAATGAGAAGAAAAGTACTCGTAGTTATATTGTTGCTGACCGCTGCCTTTAGGGGTTTTGCTCAAAAGTCAGACATCAACAACTTTATTGTAAAAGAAAGTCTGCTCAAAAACAGCAAACTGGCCATTATTGCTACAGATTCACTTGATAAGCCTTTGGAGCAAATAAACGGCGTATACACCTTTAGTGTAAGCGGTTTTACACAAACGTTAAATTTCCATGGCGGGGTGGCTATTTTACCATTACAACTGGAACGCTCGGCCTTTGTTTACCTAAAACACCTCAATGATGCCGGAACCCACAGCAAATTGGTATATGTGTATAAAAAGGAAGGAAATTTAAGCCCTTATCAAATTAACAGCATGTGGCTCATTTTATTTCCATTAGCTGTGATATTTATTGCCCTGGCTTTTAAAAGATTAATCATCATTGCGATCATTGTATTACTGGTTTTCTTTTACTTCAACCATAGCAATGGTTTGGGCGTAGGTACATTTTTTGAAACGATATTCGATACGCTGAAAAGAGCTTTTTAAAACGGCATGCCGATCCCAAAGTTGTACTGTACAAAACGGTAACTATCCGGACTATGGGTATTCACATACTGGGCTTTAAAATCTTTGGCACCACTTAGGTACTTACCAATCACCCATTGGTCTGAACCTGTAAATTGCGGATCTTTAAGTTTTAAACCCACGTCAAATCTGAATACAAAGTAATCTACATCATAACGCAACCCTACTCCTGTGCCAATTCCTAGCTGGTTGCCAAGGTTTTTGAGTTTAAAATAAGTTTCTGGTTGTGGGTTGCCCGCCGCAATGTTCCAAACATTCCCGGCATCTAAAAAGAATGCGCCCTTTAACTGTGCGCCAAAGAATTTATCCAGCAGCTTATACCTGTATTCCAGGTTGGCCTCTATATGCATTTGCCCCAATTGATCAATTCCGTATAAGGTGCGCCTCAAATCCTCCGAAGTAATCCGGTTTCCACGGTTATAATTTCCTGGTCCTAAAGTCCTGGCCTGCCAGGCTCGCACACCGTTTGATCCACCTGCAAAAAACAATTTCTCGAAAGGAATGGCATTAGAATTTCCATATGCATAGCCTACCCCCACATTTAACCTTGCCACAAACTGCTTAACGCCACCTAAGCTTTTGTACCACCTCACATCAACCTCTGGCCTAACATATTGGTTAAAAGGCAGGCCAAGCAAGGTAGCACTACCATCATCTCCTTCATTTTTACCGGTTATACTGGTAATGCCCTGCAACAGGTTTCCAGCCATATCAATATTTCCCCTAAAGTAAATAAAGCTTTTGTTGGGAAGCAACAGTTTATTGGCGTTTAAAGAGTAAGTATATTTAACACCAAGGGTAATGTCCCTTCTGTCCAGCAATTTAATGTTATAAGAATTTGCAGCAATTAAGGCTTTGCCATCTGCTGTAGTGGTATCAATGAGCAAACCTCCAAACCTATACTCAAAATTGAGGGGCGTTAAGGAATGTAGCTTAGATTTTGTTTCTACCCATTGGTAGGTGATAGAGGTTAGGTAAACCCTGCGGTCAAAGAAATCTTTTTGCAGGGAATAGATATAACTGGTGGAAAAAGTGGTGGTTGGCATTCCATTTTTTCCCATCATAGGGATATCAAAAGGAACCATTAACCGGGGAACAGCGAGATTGGCACTCACAGAGAAATCACGCTGGTAAATATCATTAAATAAGGATTGTCCCTGCCCTGTCCTGGATTGCAGACCTCCCTTTACCTGGAATTCAAAACGCTCTGCACCCCTGAAAATATTGTTATTGGTATAGGTATTACTGAGCGTAAAACCCACAGTACCCGCATTAAAAGGTACTTCCCCCTCTATCCTGTTACTCATTCTTTTTTGCGGAGTGAGCCTGATTACAGGATTTACCTGGTTAGCAGTGTCTTTGGGCTTGATGTAGTCGATCTTAACATTTTTAAAAACATTCAGCTCATACATCCTGTCGTAGGTTAAGTTTTCATTTTCAAGGCTGTAAAGCTCCCCACGCTTGATGAAATCGTACCGCACAATTGGATTTCTCCTAAACCGGCCCGACAAATCTGTATACCTTACCCCATTGCGCCCAATCCTTGGATTCAGTTTCAGTGAATCTGGAAAGCCATCTGTCGTTGGTGCAATGATAATGTTTGTTTCTCCGATTTTATACTGATCATGATTGGCTTTACCCTCAGGATTGTCTACAATCAAGGTCAAATTAACCTTACTATTATTTAAGTTACTGTCTACCGTATATTTAACATAGGGCCTAGAGAAATCATAATAGCCATTTTCCTTGAGCAATTCATACACCTGGTCCCGCTCATATGCCAATGAATCATCGTCATATTGCATGCCCTCTTTTAGATGAGAGAACTGCGTTTTCCTATCCATATAAATAGATTTAACTGCAGGATCTTCAATATCAAAGTTCAGTTTATTTACAAAAAATGCCGGTCCCGGGTTGGCTTTAAAATATACTTTAGCTTTTTGATGCTCAACTGTAATGTCTGATTTTACTTTGGCTTTAAAGTAGCCTTTACTCACCAGGAACTTTTCTACCTGGCTTCTGGAAATTTCTACCAGTGTACTGTCCAGAATCGGCGCAGGGTTACCAACAGATTTAGTTTTAAAAAGGCCGTAGAAAATATTGTACAAGCCCACATTAATGCTCAGCTTTGGCGCAGGGCGTATATCTTTTTGCACGTAGTTGTAAGCTTCTTCACTAAATTTATCCGGAACACTATCTATATCAACCGTTTTAACAATGGACTGGTAATCCTGTATATATTTTGTGGATGAGCAGGCCGTAACAAAAAGAATAATAAATAGTAATATTGCAGGAAACTGGAATTTCTTTTTGTTAATAAGATATGCTTTCAAAATCACAGATAGGGTTTATAAAATCATTACATCAAAAAAAGTACCGTAAAGAGCATAAGATCTTTATCATTGAAGGAATAAAATCAATACTGGAATTTATTTCCTCCAATTACCAGGTACATAGCATTTATTACCTTGCCCAATTTGAGCCCTTATTGCCTCAAATGCCTGCAAATATAAAGTTATTTGAAGTAAACAACGCTGAATTGGAGAAGATTAGTACCCAACAGGCTCCACAGGGCGTACTTGCGCTGGTAAATACACCTGAAGCGAGAAAAATAGAGCCCGCAGTTTTGCGAAACAAATTTTCTATTGTACTGGATGGTGTACAAGATCCGGGAAACCTGGGAACCATTATCAGGACGGCAGACTGGTTTGGCTTTGAAAACATCATTTGCTCTTTGAGTACAGTAGAAGTTTATAATCCAAAAACGGTACAAGCTACAATGGGTTCGCTAAGCCGGGTAAATGTTTTTTATCAGGAGTTGCCTGATTTTTTTGAGCAGGTAAATTTACCCGTTTTTGGAGCGATGCTTAACGGGACAAGTTTGTATGAGGTAAATTGGGGAAAAGAGGGGCTGATCGTTTTAGGGAACGAAGGACAAGGCGTAACCGAAGAGGTGATCAAAAAAATTACGCTACCCGTTACCATTCCAAGAGTTGGAACAGCTGAATCTCTGAATGTTGCCATCTCCGCTGCAATACTATGTGCTGATATCAGCAGAAATTTACAGAAATAAATTGCATCATAACATTTTATTGCTATTTTTGCAGCCTGAATTTAAACAGGGTCGAGTGGCCGAGTGGCTAGGCAGAGGTCTGCAAAACCTCGTACAGCGGTTCGAATCCGCTCTCGACCTCCAGATTTTTTAATAAATAAAAAAACATTGACATGGCAGTTACAAGACTAAAAAGAAAAGACAGAAGGAATAAAACATTCGCAAAATTGGATGTTAAAAACTTGAAATTGGCAACTAACATTGAACTTGGAAGTCGCTCAAGACAATCTACTAAAGATCAATTGGCTAAAAACAATGCTTTATTAGACATCCTTACTAAAGGATAGTTAGCTCTAAAACAAAAAAGAAAAGCATTCTTCGGATAAACCGGGGAATGCTTTTTTTTTGTTTATAACTTTCTGATCAGCTTATCCCGCAAGCTGCTTATTATTGTATTGCGAACAGATTTCCCTGGCACGCACCACATCCCCGATTACAATCACCGCAGGATTACTCAAACCTGCTCTTAAAGCTGCTTTCTGCAAATCTCCAACTTCACAAACTACTTGCTTTTGATGCGGCAATGAAACATGTTGAATGATGGCAGCAGGTATTGAACCCAAACCTTCAGCTATATATACGCCTGAGATTTCAGCCATTTTTCGCATGCCCATATAAATCACCACGGTTGCAGAACTTTTCATCGCAAATTTTAGGTCTTTTGAAAGGCTTCCATCTCTTTTGGTGCCTGTAATGATCCATAAACTTTCACTGATACCACGATGCGTTAACGGAATATCTACCATTCCCGCCCCTTGCATACTGCTGATTCCAGGAATATATTGCGCGTTGATCCCATGCGCTTCTGCAAACAACAACTCTTCAAAACCCCGTCCGAAAATAAAAGGATCTCCGCCTTTTAAACGCACTACAGTATTATACCGACTGGCATATTCGACGATGAGTTCGTTTATTTTGTCCTGAGGGGTACAACAGCCATATGGTTTTTTACCAACATAGATCTTTTTGCATGTTTTTGGAGCCAGATTTAACAATTCCTCATTGCTTAAATTGTCATAGAGGATAACTTCCGCCCTTTTTAACAGATTATAAGCCTTCATAGTGATCAATTCCGGATCTCCAGGACCAGCACCCATAATAAAAAGCCTGCATTCTTCAATTTTACGCTCCATAATGACATTATTTAATTGACTAATGGTAAAATTGATAAATAAAATCCATAAATCACAATATTTTATGATATAAATCATATTTATTATTGTTTTTATTTTAAAAACAATACATTTGAATATTATAAATCATACTAAACAAAACAAACACACATAAAAACACCAAAAAACATTAAAAAATCTACACTAAAACTAAAAACTACAGAAAAACACAAAAAATTTGAACCATAAATCACAAAATCTTTAAAATTATGACTGCATTAAAAATAATCGTGATTGGAAATGGAATGGTAGGCTATAAATTCTGCGAAAAAATACGCGCTAAATCTCCAGATTTTGAAATTGCTGTTTTTGGAGAGGAATCCCGCAGAGCTTATGACCGCGTTCACCTTAGTGAATACTTTGCCGGCAAGACCGCAGATGATCTTTCGCTCTCTACCGAAAGCTGGTACCAGGAGCAGAACATTACCTTACACTTAAACCGTCCTATTGTTAACATCAACAGGGAGCTAAAAATAGCTTACAGTGCCGATGGCTCAGCTCATCCTTATGACGTACTTGTTTTTGCCACGGGCTCCGCAGCTTTTGTTCCAAACATTCCCGGTATTGAAAAAGAAGGTGTTTTTGTGTATAGAACACTTGAAGACCTGGACCTGATTAGCAATTATGCCAGAAAAGCAAAAACAGCGGCAGTTATTGGTGGTGGATTATTGGGATTGGAAGCCGCAAAGGCATTAATAGATCTGGGCATTGAGCAAACGAGTATTGTAGAATTTGCCCCAGGATTAATGCCCAGGCAAATTGACGCCGCAGGTAGCAATATGCTGGCATCTAAATTGGCCAATCTGGGTTTACAAATTCATTTGAACAAAAACACCAGCAGCATTGAAGGTGAAAATGGTATAACAGGACTTAAATTCAGCGACAACAGTGTACTTGATGTAGACATGCTGGTAATTTCTGCAGGAATAAAACCAAGAGATGAACTGGCTAAAGCCTGTGGACTGGAAACGGGTTTGCGCGGGGGCATTGTGGTAAACGAAGCCATGCGCACAAGTGATCCTGCCATATATGCCATAGGGGAATGTGCACTGCACGAGGGCATGATTTATGGTTTGATCGCTCCAGGATATGAAATGGCCGAAGTACTGGCGACTAACCTTTGTGCCGGCAGCAAAACCTTCAGGGGCTTTGACATGAGTACCAAACTTAAACTGATTGGGATAGATGTGGCCAGTTTTGGGGATAACTTTATTACGGAGCCGGATTGCCGCACCATTGTTTTTGAAAACAAACACAAAGGGATTTACAAAAGAATTAACATCAGCAACGATGGGCAGCACCTGCTGGGTGGCATTTTAATTGGTGATGCATCGGCCTACAATATGCTGCTACAGACCGCCGATAATAAAATGATCTTGTCGGAAAATCCGGAAGAACTGATTTTAGGGAGTCGGGGAGGTTCCGACAGTTCTTCAGGCGCTGGAATTACAGGATTACCAGATTCAGCACTAATTTGTAGCTGTGAGGGGGTGACCAAAGGAGACATCTGTAATGCCGTAGAAAATGGCTGTTGTGAAAATATTGATGAACTGAAAAAATGCACCAAAGCAGGCACAGGTTGCGGTGGTTGTATACCGATGGTGAAGGACCTGATGACCTACAGTCTTAAATCTCAAGGCAAATACATTAAAAATGTGATTTGCGAACATTTCAACTACAGCAGACAGGAATTATTTGACCTGATCCATATCCATGAATTAAAAAGCTACGATGAAGTACTGGACGCTCTGGGCAAAAATGACGGATGTGAAGTCTGCAAGCCTCTGGTTACTTCGCTCCTGGCCAGCCTCTGGAACGAGATGATCCTTAAAAAAGGAAATGACGTAGCTCAGGACAGTAACGATCGTTTTCTGGCCAACATCCAAAAGGGAGGCTCCTACTCTGTGGTACCCAGGGTTGCTGGCGGAGAGATTACACCCGACAAACTGATTGTAATTGGCGAGGTAGCAAAAAAATACAATCTATACACCAAAATAACGGGCGGGCAGCGTATTGACATGTTTGGCGCACACCTTAACGACCTTCCGGTGATTTGGGAAGAGCTGATTGCTGCAGGCTTTGAAAGTGGTCATGCTTATGGCAAAGGCTTAAGGACTGTAAAAAGCTGCGTGGGCAGCACCTGGTGCCGATTTGGATTACATGACAGCGTTAGTTTTGCCATAAGGATCGAAGAAAGATACAGAGGGATTCGCGCCCCACATAAGTTTAAGTCTGCCGTGAGTGGTTGCATCAGGGAATGTGCAGAAGCACAAAGCAAAGACTTTGGCATCATAGCTACGGAAAAAGGTTGGAACCTTTATGTTTGTGGAAACGGGGGGAGCAAACCTCAGCATGCGCTACTCTTAGCAACCGATTTGGATAGCGACACCTGCATCCAATACATTGACAGGTTTTTGATGTTCTATATCCGCACGGCCGATCCACTAACGCGTACAGCAACCTGGCTGAACAAAATGGAGGGCGGTATAGATTACCTGAAAAATGTAATCATCAATGACAGTTTAGGAATGGCCGCACAATGGGAAAGAGAAATTGGAAATCTGATTACGGCTTACAAATGCGAATGGAAAGAAGCCGTTGAAAACCCCGCCATCAGAAAACGTTTTTCGCACTTTGTTAATGCGCCGGAAGACAAAGATCCTACCATAGAATTTGTTGAAATGCGCGGACAGAAGCGAACCGCAGAATGGAATATAACCACCTAAATCCTACACAAAATGACAGAAAAATCAAACAACTGGATTGCCGCCTGCCGCGTGGAAGACGCTGTTGAAAATGGCGGGGTTTGCGTAAAAAATGGTGAGGAGCAGATTGCACTTTTCTACTTTACCCGTAGAAATGAATGGTTTGCCACGCAGAATGAGTGCCCGCACCGAAAACAAATGGCATTAAGCCGTGGCATGATTGGCTCTACTACCGATGAACCTAAGGTAGCCTGCCCTTTCCACAAAAAGACATTTTCATTAAGCACTGGCGCTTGCTTAAGCGGTGATGAATGTGCCATTAAAACCTATGCCGTAAAGGTAGAAAACGATACCGTGTACATCTGTACAACCCCTAAATCCTAAACCAGCACCCTAAAAACTTAAATTATGAAGAATTTTTACTTTTTAACATTAGCCAGCTGCCTGACCATCGGCTTAGGCTCATTTTCCGCAAGTTGTCAAACCAAAGCGGTTTTATTTGAAGGCACACTGGTTGCAGGATATGTAGATCATGGGGCTTTCATCAACTGTACAGGCCCGGCAATTAAATTTAGCAAAAAACCTTATGCAGTACTGATTGGCTTGCTGCCCAGCTTAAGAGTCAAGGAAGATAAAGTAAGCACAGGCGCCCCGAAAAACAGCATAGTTACCCCTAATTTGGGCTTTGGCCTAACGGCTGCATTTGGTCATCTTGCTTTGCAAATACCATTTTATTACAATGCCAAAACAGCTGTAAAAGATGGCAAATGGAATCCCGGTTTAGGTTTAGGTTATAAATTTTAAAAGATAATGTTATGCTTAACTCCATCAGTAAACCACTAGACAAGCTCAACATTTTTTCGCTTAAAGGGGTTCAAATGAAAACCTTTCACATTACCTGGCTCACTTTCTTCTTTTGTTTTTTTGCATGGTTTGGCATGGCGCCATTGATGAAAATTGCCAGGGAGCAACTGCATTTAACCAAAGACCAGGTGGGCAATATCCAGATCGCATCGGTTTCGGCCACCATTATTGCCAGGCTATTGATTGGCCGGCTAATTGATCGTTATGGTCCTAAAATCATCTACACCTGGCTGCTGGTCATTTGTGCCGTTCCGGTCCTGCTCATCGGAACCAGCCAGTCTTACACCTCCTTTTTACTTTTCCGTTTGGCCATCGGTATCATCGGCGCATCTTTTGTAATTACACAGTTCCACACTTCCATCATGTTTGCACCCAACATTAAAGGCACCGCTAATGCAACAGCGGGAGGTTTTGGAAATGCGGGAGGTGGTGCTGCCAACGTATTTATGCCGCTAATTGCATCAGGATTTACAGCCCTTGGCTTTTGCAGCGCCGCAGACAGCTGGCGTTTTGCCATGATTGTACCTGGGATAATGCTTTTAGTTTGTGCATTTCTATACCACAGGTATACTCTTGACAGTCCGGAAGGAGATTTTAAAATGCTTGAAAAAGCAGGTTCAGTAACAACGGAAAACACCTTTTTAATTGCAGCTAAAGATTACCGCACCTGGATTTTAACCGTAGCTTATGCAGCCTGTTTTGGTGTTGAAATTACGGTAGACAATTTTGCACCCATATTTTTTACAGATTCTTTTGGGGCCACTATAGCCATTGCAGGATTGGTTGCGGGTATTTTTGGTTGGATAAACATCTTTGCCAGACCTTTGGGCGGAATTTTTGCAGACAAAATTGGTAATCGCTGGGGATTTCACGGCAAAACCTTACTGCTTGCTGTATTACTGTTAATTGAGGGAATTGGCTTAATCTGGTTTGCGAAGTCGGGCAACCTTGGCATGGCTATTTTTATGATGTTTCTGTTTGGGCTAAGTTTAAAAATGGCCAACGGGGCTACCTATAGCCTGGTTCCTTTCATTAACCCTAAGGCCGTTGGAAGTGTAGCCGGAATTGTTGGCGCAGGCGGGAACATCGGTGCAATGCTGATTGCATTTATGTTTAAAGCAAAAGCCATTCACGCTGGCAACAACACCATTGATTACACCACAGCCTTTACCCTTCTGGGATTTATTATCCTTGGCATTGGCATCGCTGTACTTGTTTTTAGAACGATAATGGCTCAAAAAACGGTTCATATAGAAGAATTGACACTAAGCACAGTTAAGTAAAGCCTATATTGGAAAAGGAAAACAAAATATCGCCCCTAAAAACCTCTACCTGCTGTTACTGTGGCGTTGGCTGTGGTATTATAGTGCAGGAAGACCATCAGGGCAATATTTCCGTTGAAGGCGACGAAAACCATCCTGTAAACAAGGGAATGTTGTGCAGCAAGGGGATGAACCTGCATTACACGGCAAATGACAAAAGTGATAGGTTGCTATATCCGGAAATGCGCTATAACAAAAATATGCCTTTACAACGGGTAAGCTGGGACACGGCTTTAACCCGGACTGCTGCCGTTTTTAAAGCCCTGATTGAAAAACATGGCCCGGATAGCGTTGCCTTTTACGCCAGCGGACAGTGTTTAACAGAAGAATATTACGTAGTTAACAAATTGATTAAAGGTTTTATCGGCAGCAACAACATCGATACCAACAGTCGCCTGTGTATGAGCAGTGCTGTTGTTGGTTACAAAATGAGTCTAGGGGAAGATACCGTGCCCATTAGTTACGATGATATTGAAATTGCCGATTGTATTTTTGTTGCCGGTGCAAACCCTGCCTGGTGCCATCCCATCCTGTGGCGCCGGGTAGAGGCAGCAAAGCAGAAGAATCCTGAGCTAAAAATAATTGTTAGCGATCCAAGAAAAACACAGAGCTGTGCTATAGCCAACGTTCACCTCCAGCTTAATCCAGGTAGTGACATTACCCTCCACCACGCTATTGGCCGTTGTTTAATTGAAGCCGGAAAGGTTGATTTTGATTTTCTTGGCAAGCATACAAATGGCTATGAGGAGTACCAGTCAACCGTTTTCCAAACCTCTATAGCCGATGCGGCCAGTATTTGCGGCATTGAGGAAGACGAGATCCGCCTGGCTGCAAGCTACATTGGAAATGCAAAGGGCTTCATTAGCATGTGGACCATGGGACTTAACCAAAGCGTAGTTGGCACCCATAAAAACCTTTCTTTAATTAATTTAAACCTCATTACTGGACACATTGGCAAAGCGGGAAGCGGTCCCTTTTCGCTAACAGGACAGCCTAATGCTATGGGTGGCAGAGAGGTTGGCGGCTTAAGTAACCTGCTGCCTGCACACCGGGTACTTGCAAATGAATTGCACAGAAATGAAGTAGAAAAATTCTGGCAAATCCCCCTGGGCAGCATTCAAGCTAAACCTGGCCTTACGGCGACAGAAATGTTTGATGAGCTAAACACAGGGAAACTTAAAGCCATATGGATTTTATGCACAAATCCCCTGGTAAGCCTACCGGATGTTCGCAGTGCTGAACAGGGCTTAAAGAAAGCTAAATTTGTAGTGGTTCAAGACATCAGCAACAAGGTAGAAACCTTAAAATACGCTGACGTGGTACTCCCTGCAGCAGCCTGGACGGAAAAAGAGGGAACTATGACTAATGCTGGCCGCTACATTTCCCACCTCACTAAGGTTACAGAGCCCCCCGGTGAGGCTTTAGCAGACGCCGAGATCATTTGTCGCTTTGCGAAAAAAATGGGCTATAATGGCTTCGACTTTAAAAATGCAGCGGCGATTTACGATGAGCATGCCGCACTGACCAAAGGGACAAATGTTGACATCAGCGGCCTCAATTATCAAATTTTAAAGGAAAGAAGAGCCGTACAATGGCCCTACACAAATGGTACCGCAGCATCTGGTACAGCAAGGTTATTTACAGACCACCAATTTTTTACCACCGACCGCAGAGCCAACATCCTATCTTTTGGTGATCGCAATCAATCTGAGCCTTTAACCCCGGCACATCCCCTTATTTTAACAACAGGCAGGATCAGGGATCAGTGGCACACCAGAAGCAAAACCGGAAAAGTAAATAAGCTGAACCAGCACATTAGTGAGTCATTTTTAGAAATTAACCCCTTTGATGCTGCCAGCAGAAATATCAAAGACAATGAGGTAATTGAAGTGAGCAGCCTGCGGGGGAATGTACGTGTAAAAGCAAAACTATGCAGCGACATTAAGCCCGGGGTAGTCTTTATGCCGATGCACTGGGGCAGGATTTTAGATAACGATTTAAACAGGGTTAATAATTTAACCAATAACCTGGTTGATCCCTTAAGTAAAGAACCAGATTTTAAATTTACCGCGGTGCAGGTAAAAACCTATCAGAAAGCAAAACAAAAGATTATTGTAATTGGCGCAGGCGCTGGAGCATGCGGGTTTGTAAAAAGCTACAGGGCCTTAAATACGGAAGATGAAATTGAAATCTTCAGTAAAGAGAATTTCCCATTTTACAACAGGGTACTTTTACCTGACTATATCATTGGTACTTTAAACTGGGAGAACCTTATTAAAATGAGCGACCTGGAAGAAACGGATTACCGTATCAAATTACACAGGGGTATTGGAATTGAAGGGATAGATAAAGAAGCGAAAACAGTGACGGATTGCAATGGCGTTATACACCATTACGACGTACTGGTTCTTGCAACAGGCAGCAGGGCATTTGCGCTAAAAGACCTTCCAAAACTAGCGGGCATTTTTAGCATGCGCAGCCGTAACGATGCGGACAGTTTCAGGAAGCATCTTTCCAGGACAAACAACAAGGTAGTTATTGTTGGCGGAGGTTTACTGGGTATAGAATTGGCTGCATCACTTAGTGAAACGGGATCTCAGGTCACCATCATCCAACGAATATCCAGGCTTATGGGGCGCCAGCTTGACGCTTTAGGTAGTCAGTTGTTGCATGAAGAACTAAGCAGCAAAGGCATTGAAATTTTGTATAATGACGAGGTAGACCGGGTAATCGGGGAAAAAAGCATATCAGGAATCCGCCTTAAAAGCGGCCTAATGATCGCATGCGAGTCATTGGTTATTGCTATAGGTACGGTTCCGAATACAGAAATCATTAAAGCGGCGGGGATAGACTGTAAAAGAGGAGTTGTAGTAGATGAATACCTGAGGACCAATGAAAATGACATTTATGCCATTGGAGAAATTGCTGAATTTAAAGGTCAACTGTATGGTATTACCGCCGCCGCAGAACAACAGGCTGAAATTGTTGCCCGATTTCTATGTGGCGATATTGCAAAATACTACCAGGGCAGTTTGCTCATGAACATTTTAAAAATGCACAGCCTGGAATTGTGCTCTTTAGGCTTAGCAGAGGTACCGGCAAACGACCCTGGTTATGAAGAGATTGTTTTTATAGATAAAGCAAAGCGATACTACAAAAAATGCATTGTGCATCAGGACAGGCTGGTGGGCGCCATCTTAATTGGCGATAAAAGCGAGTTTCTAGAATTCAGGAACCTGATTGAAAACAAACTGGAACTAAGTGAAAAGAGGATTCAACTGCTAAGAAGTGGCAAAACCGCAGCGCCAATAATTGGTAAAACAATTTGTAGCTGTAACAATGTAGGGGAAGGTAATTTGATCCATAAAATAAAAGAAGGTTGCAAAGACCACTTACAGCTTTGCCAGCTAACCGGGGCTGGAATGGGTTGTGGAAGCTGCAGACCAGAAGTTAAGGCAATTTTAGATGCGGTATTGCAAGAACATAAATAATTGACAAACATGAGAAAAGTAAAACTTGGTCCTTCGGAATTTAAAAACCTTAAAGAGATTGAATACTTTAAGTTTGAAGAAGATTTTATAGAAGAAAATGTGAGGTGTATCCCCATGACAGTCCGTTTTAAAATGGATGCTGCCGGGATAAAACTTAAGTTGTCGGAATGGAGCAAATTTCATCCTGCCGAGCGGATACAACTGGCGCTACTGCCTATACATACCAGCTCAGAAACGAAATACTACCACCAGTTTTTGATTGGTCTGATTGCAAAATATACAGGTAACGAGGCTACAGCGCTCAATATTGACCCCCAACCAGAATGGGGCAACCTGAAAAGTATCCCTCAACTACTTAAAGAAAAATCTGAAGAACTGGAACTTCAGATTTCTATTTCGCAATGGCAAAAACTAACTAACATTCAACGCTTTGCGCTGTTAAAACTCTGCAGACCTGGGCATGAAAACAAAAACTTTCCTATAGCATTTAAAGAATTTGGTCTCTTAAGCGATTAATATGCATCAAACGGTAATCATCAATTTTCCGGGAGGCATAATTTCACCAGGTGAACTGCACAACATTCTTTTTGCAGCCAGGAATGCCCGGGTACAGTATGTACGCTTTGGCCTCCGTCAACAATTGCTGGTAGATGTAAGCACTTACCATTCTGCTTCATTTTATGCAGAGCTGGATTTACTTGCAATTGACTATCAGGTTGACAACAATAAATCGCCAAACATCATCAGCTCTTATCCTGCCGAGGAAATTTTTACTCAAAACACCTGGTTAACAGAAGGGGTTTATAAAGATATCCTTGATGAAATTGATTACAAGCCATCACTTAAGGTGAACATTTGCGACAGTGACCAAAGCTTTACCCCTATGCTTACCGGAAATATCAACTGGATTGCATCCTCACAATCAGAACACTACTGGCATTTGATTATCAGGTTCCCGAAAACTAATGTCACATTTGAGTGGAGCCAGCTGTGCTACACCAATCATATTGACCGTGTAACCAGGGCGCTCGAAAACCTGATTATCGGCCATCCAGATCTTTTTATTGACAATATATCTGCCAAAGGGGAAGAACTTTTCAGTTTATTAAACCATGACAACATCATCTTGAAGCCTGCCGAACATGCTGCGCCCCTTTCTTCATTTAATCTTCCTTATTATGAGGGCTTAAATCGTTACAACAATAAGTACTGGCTGGGCATTTACAGACGCGATGAATTGTTTAGCATCCAGTTTTTAAAGAAAATGTGTGAGCTTTGCCTGGATACAAAATTGGGGCAGATGTGTTGCACGCCCTGGAAATCTATCATTGTAAAAGGAATAGAAGAAAAAGACAAAAGTAAATGGAATGCCCTGCTAGAGGAATTTATGATCAACATGCGACATGCTGCTAATGAGCTTAACTTTCAGGTAGAAGACAATTGCATGGAAGGATTGGCATTAAAAAACTTTCTGGTAAAACATTTAAGCATTGAAGATACCAGAACTTATGGTATTTGCTTTGGGATAAAAACAAGGAAAAAAAGTGAGGTATTTAGCAGTATCCTAATTAGAAAAAGATACTTCTTTAATTTCCTGGGCTTAAAATTGCTCCCGGTTTATGACATCTTGTGCGCAAAGGATTTTAACCCTAATGAACGAACAGGTGAGATTTTTAGCAAGGGAAACCCTGCCTTTATACTTCCTGAGCAATTGCGAAGATCCATTTATAAGTTTCAAAAATATAGATTGAGTACACTGAATGCTAAACCATTTCACCGAGTTGCTCCAATTGATGAGTTGCTACCAAAAGAAAATGAATTTGTATACCAATGCAAGGCTTGTTTTACAGTTTACGACGAAAGCATGGGAGATGCAGGGCAAAACATTAATCCGGGAACTGCTTTTGGAGACTTACCTGAAGACTATTGCTGTGCGCTGTGCGAGGCTGAAAAATCTGATTTTATAAAAATTAGCCTGGCAGATCTGCAAATTTAAAAGCCCTTAAGATCGTCATTGGTATTCAGGTTTCTGAAGGATGGATAATCCATTTCTTCCAGCTCAATTTCAAAGACATTTAGCTTAGCGAGGATAAATTTCATGCTATGCCTATCTAAGGTTTTCGCTTGATACATCTGCAAGGCTTTTTTCAGTGCCTTGGCAGTATAAATACCGAACATAGGCTCTTGCCGCCCATTTTTTGTAAACAGGTAGGCATCCGAACCCGGATGGGAGTTAAACGAATACCGTAGTTTCTCCATCAATTTACCCTCCATATAAAGCAAGTCGCAAGCCAATACAAAAAGATCTTGCTCCGCCGCCAGCTTGTGTGCTGACAACAAGCCCAACAAGGGGCCCTTGATTTCTAGCTCGGCGTGGTCGGTAATCAGGTCTTCCTGATCAAAAAAAGCTGAATACATTTCTTGCTGCCTATCATTAACGGATAATTTTACGGATATATTTAAAGTCTGAAGTTTATTGGCTGCCAGATTGGCCCAAAGATGACCTTCATGTCTCAATAATCCTTTATCTGTGCCCATTCTTGAACTTTGCCCACCACATAAAACTATGCCTAACATGCAGCTCTAAATTTATTTAGTACTCAACTCTGTTAATCCCTGTTCATCTTCAACACGAATCATCTTACCTTGAACGCTGATCAGCTTTTCAGCGAGCAGTTCGTTCATCGTTCTGAAAACAGTTTCGTAAGTGGCTCCGGTAAAGGCCGCTAAATCCTGACGGCTCAGGTCTAAGTTTAAATATCCCTGCTCATTTAATCCAAACTGATGCTTAAGGCCTAAAATGGCTACCGCTAACCGGCCTTTTACCGACATGAGTGCTAAATCTCTCATTTTCTTTTCGGAGGCATGCAGTTCATCGGCATAAAACATCAACAAACCGTAGGCAAATTCATGATTTACCTTTATGGTAGCTTTAAAAAATTCTATGTCAACAAAACAAAGGCTGGTTGTTTCTAAAGCGGTGGCAGATATTGGATAGGTAGAAATGCTGCTACTGATGCCCCTATGTCCAAATATAGCACCGTCATTTGCGAAACGTAAAATGAGTTCCTTATCGCCCCATTGTTTATGAACTTTTACATTACCAGCGTTTACAAAATAAACGCCAGTTACAGGATCACCCTCTCTGATAATAACCTCACCTTTTTTAGCAATGAAGTTTTTCCTGTGACTTGCAATTGCTGGATGCCATTCCTTCAATGAGAGGCGGCACATGAAGCAGGTGTCAAGGGTACAAGGGCTATTTTTTTTCATCGGTATAAATTTGTTTTCAATGGTGATGAAGCTATCATGATTTATTCATGCCAAGTGTGATTTGAAAATAGTGATGGCTGTGCTCAACAAAATTAGTATTAAATCTTAGATACGGGATTTTTTCGATCCCATAGTGCTACTATCTTTGCCAAAAGCACGTCTCCACCGGCATAGAAGAATACGGCACCTATAGGTGGATTGGCTGCAGGCAGGTAGCCAAAGATCCGGGGTGTCCAGGCCCAGCATTTAAAGTAGGTACCTGCCAGTTCAATCATGATTACACAAAGTGCAATAAAGTAGTACATATTTTCCCATCGCTTTCTTTTTAAAAGGAGAAAAAAAAAGAGCCCGAAAATTAAGGTAAAGATGTCACTAAAAGTGATCCCCACAAATAGAAAGATAATAACAAAACTAACGGCAAAAAACACCCGTAGTTCTTTATCCTTCCGATCTGCAAAAGAAGTTTTAGCAAAAATATAACCGGATGCATACACTATGGCATGGCCAAAAGGCACGTACAATGGTATCATTTCTGCACGATAGCTGTACATGCCTAATAACTTACAGAAAATGATTTCGCCCAAATAGGAGAGAAAAACCATTACAAACATCAATTTACGCAGATGTATCCCTGATGTAAAATACATCAGCAAGAAATAGCCTACCGCCAATAGATTAGTAATTTGGCGGCCGTCAAAATAATGATAAAAAAAATAAACAGAATCTATGCCCAGGGCCACAATGGTAAAAAGAGGGAAAGCTAATGCTAACCCGAGTTGCGCCTGAGAAACATCGCTTATTTTTGATTCTTTAATACTTGGTATTTGTTCCATTTCTAAGGCTATTTAAAGCCTTTTTATACTATTTTCAACAAAAGTAAGGCATTCCCTCGCCTAATCAAAAATAAAACTTTAACGTCATAATTCTTATTTTGCGGGCAAATACGCTACTATGATGAAAACATCACTTAAATCTCTCTACGCCACTATTTATGCCTTAGTGCTTTGGTTTGCCTTAATACTCCAGTTTTACATCTCTACAAGGCTATATTTGGATAAAGACAGAACCTTTGCTGGTGCAGTGCTACAAATCATCAGTTATTTTACTATAGAAACGAATTTACTGATTGCGATAGCTATAACGACAATTCTTTTAAAGCCGGGCTCTTCCTGGGGGAAGTTCTTTGCTAAAAGCACTACGCAAACTGCCATAGCAGTTTACATTTTGATTGTAGGTTTGATTTACGTTGTGCTGCTTAAAGGCCTCTGGCAACTGGATGGTTTATTTAAACTAACAGATTTTCTGCTCCATACTTTCAGTCCAATTGCGTATCTGTTGTATTGGATCTTTTTTGTTTCAAAAGAAACCATTGCCTGGAAAAACCTGCTATCATGGGCGGTTTTCCCGCTTTTATATCTCTTTTACAGCCTTATCCGTGGTGCAATTTCAGGTTATTACCCCTATCCTTTTGTAAACGCAGCAAAGTTTGGCTACCTCCAGGTAATGCTGAATTCATTAGGCATACTCCTGGTTTTCATAATATTTAGTGCTGCATTAATAGTTACTGCAAGACTTTTAAAAAAGTAAATCCTACTTTAGTCCTTTCACAACCCCATTATGGATAAATTTGCTTTAATAACTGGTGCAAGTAAAGGCATTGGAAAAGAAATAGCCCTTTTACTGGCACATTCAGGCTACAAACTCTTACTGGTTGCACGTTCGGAGCAGGAATTAAAATCGCTGTCTATGTCAATTGAGCAACAATATGGCAATCTTCCGAGTTATTTTGTTTGCGATCTTTCTGAAACAGGATCGGCACAAAAGGTGGCTGAATGGAGCAGGAGCCAATCAGCTACCCTATCTGTATTGATCAATAATGCTGGATATGGCCTCTGGGGAAATTTTGCCGATTTAGAAATCCAGGGCCAGATGAATATGCTGAGCCTGAACATCAACGCCGTTGTAGAGCTAACACATCTTTTATTACCCCAGCTAAAAGAAACAGCACAATCTTACATATTAAATCTTTCTAGTACAGCAGCTTACCAGGCCGTCCCTTCCCTTGCTGTTTATGCAGCCAGCAAATCTTTTGTACTATCTTACAGCAGGGCACTGCGCTTCGAATTAAAAGACACTTCTGTTTCTGTAAGTTGCCTTTGCCCCGGCCCCACCAATACTGGCTTCGCCTCACGTGCAGGGCTGGATGCTTTCGCTGATCTTGCAGAGAAGTTTAACATGTCGCCGGTAGTTGTTGCAAAGGCAGGACTAAAGGGAATGTTTAATAAAAAAGCGGAAATTATACCTGGAATTTTAAATAAGCTCTCTGTATTTGGCGTAAATATTTTACCAAAATTTGCCATAGAACACATTGCAGCCAACTTATATAAGCGTTAAAAATTTATTTTAAAAAATATTTGATATATCGAATATTTACCTACATTTGTAATGTCTACCAAATTAGTAGATTTAAATAGATGATCAAAGCAACACACATATTCAATGCATCACGAATGCGAATGCCTATCTCGGCAAAGGCATGTTGTTGCTGTTGTTTTTGCTAAGGCCAAGTTTCCCGGGCAACCCTCATTTTATTTTTTTCCAATCTACTAATTTAAATTACAATGGATACTTCATATTCAAAATTCACCTTAGGTGACCATATCACAGACGAACAACGCGCATTTTTTGACAGAAATGGATTTATACATTTCAAGAACTTCATTACACCAGAAACCGTTCAGGACATCATCAATGCTTCTGCAGAAGTACAGAAAAATTGGTTAGCGAATGATAAAGTTAAGGTAAATGGAATCCCTATTAAATATGGCAAAGACCTCGATGGCCAACCCATTGTGCAGCGCTTTGCGTTTCTAAATCAGCAGCATAACTTGTTTTCAGAGCTTGCGCTAGATCCTCGTTTTGAAGTGTTGCTAAGCCTGATTGGAGAAGGGGCAAGATTAGGTACAGAAGAGAAAGATGGGATGGTTTTAAACCATTACGTAAATGGACCAGAAAGTAAGTTTACACAAATGGGCTGGCATACAGATGGTTTAAGAGATATATTTCATGGCCAAAAATTAAACCCAATGCTAAATGTGGGCATCCATTTAAGCAGTTTGAAACCTGAAAACGGAGGCCTAAGGGTTTTACCTGGCACGCACAAACAAAGTTTGTATAAAATGCTTTTTCATAAAAAGTATTTTCTTGACAACAAGGCAGATGCCAATGAAGTGGCCATTACACCAACCGCAGGTGATTTAACGATACACGATGGCAGGTTATGGCACCGTGTTGCGCAGTCGGCCGTAAGTGGCGAAGAAAGCAGAAGAAGAGTGATTTACGTACCGATTATTGCAGGTAAGTACGAGCCTAAAAATGAAAATAGCCCAACGGCATTTTATCAGCGATTTGCTGGCTTAGTTAAATAGATCGCTTATGTTAATCGCATTTATCATCACCTATCTGGTACGTACAGGAAAAATGAACTCCATAAAAGAAGCTTTAAACTGGTCGGGTGGTCCGGCACAGAAACCATAAATAAGTGGTTAAATAGATATTAGATTTTTGGTTAGGTCTATGTTTTGTTTTGAGGAAGCCGGGTTGAGGAACCCGGCTTTATTTATTTAAACAGATTTACTTTTCTTTTTAAAAGCCTCATTGATGTAAAACAGGGGAATCCCGATGGTGGCGATGATTAAACCAGGCCAGGTAAACCCAGGCTTATAAATAATCAGCAAAATGCAAAAGCTACTTCCCATTAAAATGTACAATGCGGGCAAAAAGGGATAGCCGATGGCCTTATAAGGCCGCTCTGCAGCTGGCCTTCTGACCCGAAGTAAGAATACGGCAAGTATAGTTAACACATAAAAGAGTACGGCAATGAAAGTAATCATGTCCAGCAAATCACCATACTTTCCACTCAGGCACAACAAAGACGCGACCAGACATTGAAGCCACAAAGCAAAGGCAGGTACAGCATGCTTATTTAGCTGCGCTACTTTGTTAAAAAAGAGTCCATCTTTAGCCATACTGTAATATACCCTTGCCCCCGCCAAAATTAGTCCGTTGTTACAACCAAAGGTGGCTATCATAATTAAAATAGCAATCACAATTGTACCATCTATTCCAAAAATAACTTGCGAGGCGGCTAAACCAACCCGGTCTTTTTCCGTAGCGGCAATTTCATGCAAAGGCAGTACAGCAGTAAACATTAAATTTAAAAGCACATAAATCAGCGTAACCAACACCGTCCCAATCAAAAGACTTCTCCCGATATTTCTTTTTGGATCGCGGATCTCTCCTGCTACAAATGTGACATTGTTCCAGGCTTCATAACTCATAATTGCTCCAACCAGTGCGGAAGCCAAAGCACCTGCAAGCGCAGGAAAACTAGGATAATTGGTAAATACACCCGATTTACTCAGACTCTGAAATTTCCAGTTAGACCAGTTGGCATGCCATACCTCTGTCTTTAAATGAATAAAACCAAAAATGATGAGCCCCGCAATGCTGAGAATTTTGGTAGCTGTAAAAATACTTTGAATGATTTTACCCCCTTTTACCCCTTTTGTATTGATGTATGTAATGAACACCAGCAACAAAATGGCAAAACCCTGTGCCGGCGATACGCTAAGGCTCCCAATGTTAAACAACACTAAATCTTCGCTTAGCCCGGGAACAAAATAAGCCAGAAACTTTGAGAACGACACGCCTACCGCAGCTATTGTACCTGTTTGGATAACTGCAAAAAGGCTCCAGCCATATACAAATGCAACAAGTGGATTGTAGGCTTCCTTTAAATATATGTACTGTCCTCCAGCTCTAGGGAACATGGCACTCAACTCTCCATAGCTTAAAGCCGCAATTAAAGTCATAACGCCACCAATTACCCAGACTGCAATAAACCAGAAAGGTGAGCCCGTATGTCGTGTAATGTCTGCACCGACAATAAATATTCCAGATCCGATCATACTCCCAACCACTAAAAATATGGCATCCAGTAATCCGATTTCTCTTTTAAGGCTATTTTTCCCATTTGGTATCTCTGTCATATGCTCATTTCTAGGTTAAATCTGCTGTTGTATATGGCGTAACCGGAGTGTTTTTCGGAATCCGGCCCTGCACTTCTGATAAGGAAACATTAGGCAAATGCGGCAGCACAAGTCTTGAAAAATACGCTGCTTCCTGCTGCAAAGGAAATCCGGAAAAGATAAATGCCCGAAACCCCATATCCATGTAGCGGTTAATTTTTTCGATAATTTGCTCCGGACTGCCTACCAGTCCGCCACCGCAACCAGAAAATACCTTTCCAATATCTGTCCATAGCAAATGCTCTATGTAACCGTCTTCGTCAGCTTCTTTTCTAAGCTCGTCCTGACGCAATACCCCCAATGACCTGGAATCTTCTCCGCGGCTTCTGATTTCCAAAGCCTTTTTTTCATCTAATTTAGAAGTCAGCTTTTTAGCGTAGGCTCTAGCTTCCGCTTCAGTTTCTCTCACCACCACATGAATACGAAGGCCAAAATCGATCTTGCGCCCATACGCAGCAGCCCTGGCAGTCATATCCTGAATGGTGGCGTATAAACTTTCTTCCCGCTCTGGCCAGGTTAAGAACACATCACAATGCCGGGCACATACATCTCTTGATCCATCAGAGGTTCCGCCAAAGTAAAGCAATGGTCCTCCATTCTGTTGATAGGTTTTTGCAGGGTCGGAAGGAAGATCCAAATCATAAATCTCTCCTTTATACTTAATCCGGTCTGCTGTCCAGGCCTGCTTTAAAATCTCAATAGTTTCTATACACCGCTGATAGCGCAATTCGGGTTTTTCCCGCAGCCCTGGCAAATCAGAATTGATAATGTTAATGGCAAATCGCCCCTGAAGTTGATGATCTATGTTGGCAAGTGCCCTGGCCAGTGTTGGTGGATGGATCTCTCCAGTACGGATAGCTGCCAGCAATTTAATCTTTTTGGTAAAAGGGGCAATTGCAGCGGCAAAGGTGATGGCTTCCTGGCCAACTGTATAGGCCGTTGGCAGCAGGATATTTTTAAATCCTGAAGCTTCTGCCTGCAGGGCAATCTCTTTACAATGCTCAAAACTGCTGCGACGGGTATGATCTAAAATGCCTAAATATTCAGTATCGCCGCCAATCACATCGTCAAACCAACCAATCTCTGCAAGACGATCTACTGTACGTACAGCCGCCGTTTCCCATTTCTTTTTTTCTCCCATTATTGCTTTTTATATATCGTCTTACCTTCTTTAATTGTCTCTAACACTACTAAATCTTTGATTTTTGAAGGATCAACCGTAGTGAGGTCACCGGATAAAATGGCAAAATCTGCTAGCTTTCCTTTTTCAATTGAGCCCTTCGATTGCTCTTCCTGGTATTCATAAGCGCCATTAATAGTGATGGCACGTAAGCCTTCTAGTGGAGTTAGCCGTTCATCAGCACCAATGGTCTTGCCCGAACGCGATTCACGAACGACAGAAGTCCACAACAAGAAAATCTGATTTATTGGCGTTACCGGATAATCTGTATGATTGGTAGCAACTACTCCTTTTTTTATAGCTGTTTTAAGCGGGCTTAAGAAATTTGCACGCTCCGGACCTAAATTCCGGGTATGTACATCACCCCAGAAATAAGCGTGGTTACTAAACATAGCGGCGATAATCCCCAGCTTCTTATAGCTGTCTAATTGATCTGCCCTTACAAACTGCGAATGAATGGTTACCGGACGCCGGCCATTACTGTTTGTATTTAAGTCATGATTAGCTGTTTCAATCGCTTTCAAATACATGTCAATAGTGGCGTCACCATTACAGTGCACAAAAGGCCTGATGTTATTTTTAAACGCCTTTTGGATGGCATCGTTAAATTGTTGCTGGTTGATATTGGGAAAGCCGGTACATTCATCATGGTTACAGCCAGGTACCTCTACCAGGTAAGATTTGCTAAAAAAAGCCGTTTTACCTTGGGGTGACCCATCAGCAACAAGTTTAGTTCCGGCAAGTTTTAGGTGGTTCTCTAAAACGCCAAATTTGTAGGCCGGATCTGCAATAACCTTGTCCAGTGTTGGGTACCCAGGTAAAACTTCTATATCAATAAATAATGCTTTTTTATCTGCTGCTTTCTTTAGCAGGCTTAACGATTCAAAACTAGTATAGCCATCCTGTGCCGTAGTGATACCATTGCTGGCATAGTACAACTGTTTTTCCTTCAAATCTTTTAATTGCTCTTCAAAAGTTGCCGCAGGTTTTGCAGGACGTTTTAACAACCTTGTTGCACCTTCCTGCAATAAGCCTGTAGGTTCATTATTTCCCTTTTGCCTTTCAATAGCACCCCCTGCAGGATTCTCTGTTTTCGCGGTAATGCCAGAAACCTTCAAAGCATAGGAATTGGATACAGACATGTGCCCATTGATATTGGTAATGGTAACCGGATTATTTGGAAAGGCTGCATCCAGATCTTCCTTTCGCGGATGTCTTTTTTCTTCCAGCTGGTCCTGATCGTAGCCATAAGCATCAATCCATTCCCCCGCAGGAATTTTCTTTTCCCGCTGAAAAGCCTGGATCCTGGCTACCAGCTCAGCAATGTTTTTAACCTCGCCCATTGGAGGAGAGCCCACATTGACAAGCGCTGACCTGCTTAGCCCCATGAAATGGCTATGCCCGTCTATAAATCCCGGAACAAGCGTTTTCCCTTTCAAATCGACGATGGTGGCATCAGCACCTTTAACCTTTTCAACTTCTTTTAGCGTACCTACGGCAATGATTTTACCGTCTTTTACGGCCACTGCCTCTGCAATGGTGTTGGCAGCATCTACCGTAATAATTTTACCGTTGGTATAAATAGTTTGTGCCTTACCATTTACCGCAAGCGCAAAAAGAAAGCACGAGAGCAGGCTTATTTTTTTTAGTGGTTTCATATCAATATTTTAGGGTTCAAAAATTTATCTCGGTGCAAGTTTATTATAGGCCAGTTCTCCGCTTGGCACCGGCCAAACATAGTTTGCTGCAGTAGGTAATATTTGCGGTGCTGTTCCTGCATTTCCACTTTTAGCGGGCAGGGCAAGATTTCTCCTAAAAAGATCGGGTGTCCTGAATCCCTCTCCAAGCAATTCAATTCTGCGTTCGTTGTAAATTGTTTGCAGCAACTCATCCTTAAGGGTTACCCCTGTGGTATATATAAAAGTTGGGTTAGACCTGTTTCTGACAGCACTCAATAGCGTTAAAGCTTTTGCTGGCTGGTCCTTTTGAGCTGCAGCCTCTGCATAGTTCAGCAATACCTCTGCATAACGGATCAAGGGAACATAATCAAGATGAGGGGCAGAATTCTTAGAAAATTTGCGCAACAATTGCTGGCCAACAGCATTGGTTTGGACCAGCGCCTTGCGCTGATCTACAGAAGTTGTTGAAAATACAGGATCTGCAATTATGCCCCCACTTGTATTCAGGTACAAAACCGGAGATAAGTAATTATAGGCCAATGCACTTTGTTGTCCGGGTGCCTCTGCTGCAATTACAAATGGAATGGTAAATATGGCCTCTGAACCAGTATAAGTACCATTAAAAAGCTTTGTTAAATCTGGTTCAAGGCTATGGGTAACCGTTCCCGAACTGTATTGATAAGGCGCAAGGGCGGGAACTAGTTTAGCGGCTTCAACGATGACCTGATCAAAATCAGACTTTACCAGGTAAACCCTGGTCTTTAGGGCGATTGCTGTTGCCTTATGTGCCCTGGAAACATTTAACAATGCTGTTCCATATGATCCGGGCAGGTCTGCTTCTGCCTCATTTAAATCTTTTAGGATCTGGGTATAAACCTGTGCTACCGTACTAAAAACGAAATCATTATTTCCTCCAGCGGTTTCGCCGGTTAACCGTAAGGGCAAAGCCAAACTACTGCTATTTTGGTTAAAAGGTCTGGCATAAGTTTGTACAAGGGCGAAGTAACTAAAAGCCCGGATAAATTTGGCCTCTGCGATATAGTTTTTCTTTACCGCATCAGAAACTACAGTAGAAGTGTTTAGCCTATCAATTAAGATATTAGCAGAATTAATACTTCGGTATCCAGCGTTCCAAACGGCATTTACAAAATCTCCGGAGGCAGAAATGGTTTGGTTCCAAACGTTTGCACCTGTGGAGTTATTGCCATCGTTTTGACTAAACTCATTCCCCCTCTGCTCGTTAAAGATGATATTTCTGCCGCCAAAATAACTTGCATCGCTCAATTGCCCGTATAAAGCATTTACTTGTGCCGTAATTTTTGCCGGAGTGCTGTAGGCATCATCTCCCGAAATACTGGTTAGCGGCGAAACTTCTAAGGCTTCTTTTTGGCAGGAAACCTGGAGGACAACAATGCCCAAAACGGCCAGTATCTTAATAAATGAAGTAAGTATTGTAAATTTCATGATATTCATGCTATGAATTAAACAGTATGATTAAAAAGACAGGTTTAAACCAATTGTAAAGGCCCGTGCATTTACCGGCACATTTTGGTCTTTACCAGAGTTAATTGAATTTCCGTTGATAGAAATTTCGGGATCAGATCCTGTATAACTGGTAATAGTCCATAAGTTAGATGCCTGCCCATAGATTCTGGCTGACGAGATATATTGGCCTATCCCCTCTTTTGGCAGTGTAAGCCTATAACCGATACTGATGTTTTTGAGTTTTACATAATCACCCTTTTCTACATTTGAGCTGTTTGATGAAGAGAACCCTCCGGTAAAGCTATCGCCCCAAACCAATTTAGGGATGTCTGTAACTTGTCCGGGGCTGGTCCAACGATCAAGAATAAAAGTGCCATTGTTAAAATAACGCTGGTCTGAAATAGTAGACCTTGTACCATTGTATAATTTGTTGCCTCCAGAAAAAGTGATACCAAGGGTGAAATCAAAGCCTTTATAAGAGAAGTAATTATTTAAACCACCATAATAAGTAGGTAACGAAGGTCCTTGTATTCTACCATCTGCATAATTATCGATAATTGGTGCTGATGAGCCGTCCAGGTAACTGAAACTCTTATTAACGGCATTGTACTGTACCCGCTCATTGTTTTTATTAATGTAAATTTTATTTCCATTAGACGGATTGACCCCATCTGCAGGGACTGCAAAAATAGAGCCCACAGAATAGCCCACCCGGGTTACATTTTGAATTCCAAAAGTGCTGAGGGAACTTGGATAGATATCACCACCCTGCCCCAACGACGTCACTTTATTTTGAAGCGTTGAGATATTAAAATCTGCCGTCCATTTAAAACCTTCTGTACTTAGTACATGTGCATTAATGCCAAATTCGAAGCCCTTATTGTATAATGAGCCAACATTGGCGATGATAGAATTTCCTGGAATACCCTGTGAAGCAGATTGTGGGGCGCTTAAAATTAAACCGTCGATATCATTTTTGTAGTAATCTGCGGTAATATTAATGCGGCTATCAAACAGGGAGAATTCCAAACCATAATCCAGTTTTTTGCTTGATTCCCATTGAAGAGCAGAATTACCTGCCTGGGTAAAATTGAGTGTTGGCGTACCAGCATAGGTACCAGAACCGTATTGGGTTAAGGAAGCAAAATCGTCCAGGCTACTGTTTCCAACAACTCCATAACTTAAGCGTAATTTTAGGGCATTAACAGTTTTAGCTAAAGACAGTTGCTTATAGAAAGCTTCTTCTGATACGTTCCAGCCCACAGATCCGCCACCAAAATTGCCCCATTTGTTTCCAGACGCAAGTGCCGACAAGCCATCACGCCTGTAATTTAAACTGAGCAGATACCTCCGCTTATAATCGTAATTGAAATTACTAAAATAAGACAGGATCGCGTTTTCAGTCTGTATGTTTCCTGAAGGTACAATATTGGTAAAGCCACCCTGATAACTTGTAAAAAACGGATCAGATAAACCTGTTCTGGTGGCGCCCCATCCATTGATTTTTGTATTGATAATCTCATGTCCCAGTAGGACCTTAAAGTTGTGGTTTTCTAAAATAGATGTTGCCCAGGTAAGCGTATTTGTCCAGTTAGAACGTACATACTTAGTGATGTTGTTTGCCGCAGATCCATTTGTAGAAAAGCCATCACCACTAAGCGGACTTCTGAAAGAAAGATTTTCTACATTTAAATTGTTAAGGCCGTAAAGGGTTTTAAACTTTAAGTTATCCAGCAATGAGATTTCACCGAAAACACTTCCAATAAATGTATTGCTCTCTGAGGTATTTTTGTCCAGATCTAAAATAGTTTGCAGGTTATAAGCATTAAAAACACCCAGGGCAGAACTGTTTGGCCCATAACCTATGTTTCCATTTGCAGTATTAATGTTGTAAGATCCGTCGGGATTATACACGTTTACATTAGGGGGCAAAATGTAGGTTAGCCTTCCAAGAGGCTGCAGCCCGATGTATTGGGTATTGACGCTATTGCCGGAAGAGGAGGTGATAGAATTTGGTCCCGTTGCGCCACTGTTTGGACCACTGTTTAAAGAATTGTTATAAGCAGCGTTAGTTCCAACAATGATAAATTTATTGATATGGTGTTCCAGGTTAAGCCTGATACCCTTTCTTTGAAATGAATTTGTCCTGATGATTCCGTTCTGATCCGTATAATTTAAACCCAAAAAATAGTTGGTCAATTCTGTAGCACCAGAAATGCTTAGGTTGTGGTTTTGCGAAACTGCAGTATGGTAAGCAACATCATACCAGTTCGTTTCTACGTTACTGCCATCGGCATTTTTACCAAGTACAAATCCAGGACTCAAACCCGCATTTACACGGGCTTCATTCTTTATGGCTACGTATTGTTCCGCATTTAAAAGCTTTGGTAAATTGTAAGGGCTATTGAAGCTGGCCCAGCCGCCATATTCTACCTTAACTGCTCCTCGTTTTCCCTTTTTTGTAGTAATAATGACCACGCCATTGGCCGCCCGGGAGCCATAAATTGCTGTAGCCGAAGCATCTTTTAAAACATCTATCGTTTCAATATCTGCAGGATTGATATCCGATAATGGGTTATTGCCAATAGCATCGCCACCAGAACCCGTAAAAACAGTTACCCCATCTACAATAAACAATGGATAAACAGAAGATGTGATGGAATTGATACCTCGAATCCGGAATACCGGAGTGCTGTTTAAAGCGCCAGAGGGCTGTACAATGTTTAAACCAGCAGACTGGCCACTCAACAACTGATCGAAACTTTGAGCGGGACGGTTGTCCAGTACAGTAGATTTGATTTGCGATGCTGAACCGGTATAGATTTGTCTGCTCTGGCTGGAATACCCGGTAATAACTACATCGTTCATTTGTCTTACATCCGGCTGAAGCAGAATTTCTACCGGAGAATTATTTACGGTTACACGTTGCTTGCTGTAACCGATATAACTGACAATTAGAACCGCGGGTAATTTTTGCCCCGTAACAAATTTAAACTTGCCGTTGTCATCTGTTAATACGTTATGGGTAACTCCTTCAAGCTGTACTACTGCACGCGGTAAGGGTTCTTTGGTTTGGGCATCCAGCACTGTTCCGCTAATATTTGCATTAATTAACGGAGTCTGGGCATCTGCATGGAAAGAAATGAAGAGCAGTACGAATCCTACAGAGAACGATTTTTTGAAAAAAGCCCAGGTAGAAAACGCACGTTTGAAATGTGCATTGTTTTGCATAAATTTACAAGAGTTAAAGATGAATGAAGACAGGTGTCAACGCCAATCGAGCCTGTCTCTTTTATTGAATTTTGAAGGGAGATTACTTAGTTGTACTCCCTTTTTTAGTTAGCGCATACAGCTGCCGCAACAATGGGGAATTGTAGACAAAAGGTGGCTGGCTGCATATAAACTGTTAGCGTAATTGTGAGTAAAGGTTGTTTCCATATCTAATTATTTGACGGGGTAAATATATTAGAATAAATATAGTCTACCAAATTAATAGACTTAATTTAGTAAATAATCTATTGAATAAGTATACTTTCACTATTGCAGTAAATTAGTGGCAATTGGTGCAATGATCCGAATGGCAAAGTATTTGCTGTAAAACTAATGTTAAACCACATATTTACATCTCGAGAACAGATGAAATCTGTGATCGCTTTAACACATTAAAACCAAAATATACAGATGAAACTAACCCTAAAAGGATCAATAGCAATCATAATTTTATTTCTATTTTCAAATTGTAGTGTAAAGCGCAAAGCTGCTGATTTACCTAAAGAGCATGCTAATTTAACGGGGACATACTGGAAACTGGTAGAAGTAGCTGGCCAACCAATTGGCAGTGTAAATAATAAGGAACCACACATTCAGCTAAATGATGAACTCAAAAGACTAACCGGGAGTGGTGGTTGCAATAATTTATCTGGCCCCTATGTTTTAAAAGAGCCGGGCAGGATTTCTTTTTCACAAATTATATCTACAAAAATGGCTTGTAATGGCATGGAAACTGAAAACGCCATGCTTGATGCTTTGACACATACAGATAGTTTTGCCATAAAAGGTGATACCTTAAATTTATTTAGAGCAAGAATGGCGCCGCTTGCCCGCTTTATAGCTGTACACCAAAAGTAATTATAGCAAAGCTTTACAAATCCTTTTTACAATTCCAGGCCCTTCATAAATAAAACCTGTATATAGCTGAACCAAAGCTGCCCCGGCTGCTATTTTTTCTTTGGCATCTTCAGGAGAATGAATGCCCCCTACCCCAATAATTGGAAAGGCCCTGCCAGATTTTTCAGCAAGATAACGGATCACTTCTGTTGATCTTTTTGTTAAAGGTTTACCGCTTAAGCCGCCTGCTTCTTTAACTTGCGGCCCTGTACTGTATAAGCCAGTTCTATCTATAGTTGTATTGGTAGCGATAACACCGGCAATGCCTGTTTCTTTTACAATCGCTATAATATCATCCAGTTGTTCATTCGTCAAATCCGGCGCTATTTTAAGTAAAATAGGGCGCTGAACCGTATTGAGCAAGTTACGTTCTTGTAATTTATTTAAAAGTTGTTTTAAGGGTTCTTTTTCCTGAAGTTCACGTAGTCCAGGTGTATTTGGCGAACTTACATTGACTACAAAATAGTCTACAACCTCATGCAGGCGGTCAAAACATTTGATATAATCGTTTACAGCTTCTTCATTCGGTGTATTCTTATTCTTACCTATGTTTCCACCCACCACAATTTCAGGAGCCTTTTGCTTTAAGAGACGCAGGCGTTCTGCCAGCGTATCTACACCTTTATTGTTAAATCCCATCCTGTTAATTAAGGCAGCATCTGCAGGAAGCCTAAACATTCTAGGCAAGTCATTTCCCGGTTGCGGCAATGGAGTTACCGTACCTACTTCTATAAAACCGAAGCCCAGATTACTTAGGGCTTCAATATATTCTCCATTTTTGTCAAAGCCGGCAGCAAGTCCTACTGGATTTCTAAATTTAATCCCAAAAACCTCACGCTCCAGTCCTTTAACATTAATATCAAAACTACTGCGAAGAATTGCTTTACCCAGCGGAAAATGATCGTTAAACCACTTGAGGTTTTTAACAACAAAATGATGGACTTTCTCAGGATCAGCCTGGAAGAACAGGGGTTTCATTAAACGGTACATACAGCGAAGATAGGAACGATTTTATTATTTTGATCATCATTTAAAAATCTATATTTGTGTTTAAACATCTAATAAGTCATTAGCATCTTGAAAAAATTCGTCAAAATACTGCTTATAAGCATCATTGCCATATTTGCGTTTCTTTTTATTATCCCATATCTTATCCCTTCTACAATATCCTATCAAATTACACAAGTCATCAACAAAAATATTAAGGGGGAAGTAAAGTTTAAAAATGTAAGCTTATCTTTCTTTAGCCACTTCCCTTCGCTAACGTTAAACCTGGATAGTTTTGTACTTAAGGGTGCTGCACCATTTGAAAAAGACACCTTAATTTCAACTAAAAAACTTTCTTTGGGTATTAACCTGCTGTCGTTATTAGGCAATCAGGTTAAGGTAGATGAATTTTACCTGGACGAGGCCAATATTAATGTCCTGGTAGATGAACAGGGACGTGCAAATTACAATGTGTATGAAAGCAAAGCACCAACCGCAACTAGCAATGATACTTCAAATACCGCAATAAAAATTGAGGGGATTTTTATACAGCATAGCAACCTAACTTACAATGACAAGTCCATGCCGATGCTGCTGCGGAGTAAAAACCTAAATTATACCGGTAAAGGTGATTTTAGCAAGGCCATTTTTGACCTTAAAAGTAAGCTCTCTATTGGAGCTATGGACCTTTATTATGCAAATACGCCTTATCTGTTAAATAAAAAACTAGATGCAAAACTGATTACAAAAGTGAATACAAATTCACTTGATTTGGTTTTTGACGACAATAATTTAGTCATTAATTCATTGCCCATTCGCTTTGTAGGTCGCTTTTCTTTCATCAAAGATGGTTATGACATGGATTTTAAAACCGACGCTAAAGAAACTGACCTGCAAAACATATTTACAGCTTTACCCGCAGAAATTGCCGACCGTTTAAAGAAGACTAAAATTAAAGGCTACGCCGAAATTAATGCTGCATTGAAAGGCCAGTACATTGCTAAAACCAATACCATGCCCAATCTTACCTTTAACATGAAAGTAAGAGATGGCTCTATTTCAAATCCAAATGCTCCTGAACCCATCAGTAATCTGTTTTTGAACCTGCAAACCAAATTGCCGGGTTTAAATCCAGATAGTTTATATTTTAATATGGATAGCCTTTACTTTAATATCGGTAAAGATTTTGTGGCTTCTGTAACCAAAATTAAGGGATTAAAAGAACCTGAAATTTATACCAATACGCGGGCCGATATTGACCTTGAAAAATGGGCGAAAGTAGTTAATATGGACAGCCTGCAGCTGAAAGGCCGTTTTCTACTTCATCTTTCTGCAAACGGAAAGTACAGTAAAAACGTTGTAAAAAGCGGTTTGAGAAAGGTAGACACGGTAATTGCAACGATACCTGTCTTCTCGCTATCCTCTACCTTAAAAAATGGCTATTTCAAATTTGCCGCACTGCCGGCAGCTGTAGACAAGATTAATTTTGCGATCAAGGGTTCAAACACTGACGGGAACTACAAAAACACCAGTCTAATAATGCGAGACATTGACATTGTTTCGATGCGAAATTTCCTTAAGGGGCACCTGGTCCTCCACACTAGTAATCACACACCGCTTGACGTGCAATTGAAAGCAGCCCTAAATTTTGCAGATGTAAAAAACATTTATCCTATAAAGGGACTGGAATTAAGCGGCATCATGAACTTAGCTATACAGAGTAAGGGGCCATATGATAAAACTAAAAAGTTATTTCCTGTTACCCAGGCAACGGTAAAACTTAGCGAAGGGAGAATTAAAACACCTTATTTTAATGAAGCGCTGGAACACATCCAGATTGACGCTCATCTCGTAAACCGGGACGCCACATTGAAAAACACCGGATTAAACATTAAACCCATATCCTTTACTATGGCCGGGCAATCATTTTTACTAAAAGCAGATGTAAACAATTTTGAAAACATTGCCTATCATGTAAGCTCAAAAGGCACCATTGATGTAGGAAAAATGTACAAGTTTTTTGCCGTAAAAGGCTACCAGGTAAACGGCCTGATTATGGCTGATGTTGATTTTAAAGGGCTGCAAAGTGATGTTTTGAAACAGCGTTACAGCAAGCTGAATAATAGCGGAAAAATGAGCATCCAAAATCTTAACCTGCAGTCAGACCTCTTCCCTAAATCTTTTCTGATTAAGAATGGTATATTCTCTTTTGTTCAGGACAAAATGAATTTTGAGGAGTTTAAGGCTACATATGGATCTTCTGATTTTAAATTGAATGGTGCTTTACGTAATGTGATTAACTATGCACTCAATGATAAAGCTAAACTTACCGGGACATTTAAATTGGAAAGTGATAAAATTGCGGCTGATGAATTTATGGTGTATGCTGCTACAGATCAAGACAATTCAACCGCGACAACGAGCAACAGCGGCGTAATTTTAATACCAGACAACCTCAATGTAACGCTGCACGCTAATGCAGCTCATATTTTATACAATGGTCTGGACATCAGAAATGGACAAGGATCAATGGTGGTCAATAAGGGCATACTTTCGCTCAAAAAAACGAGTTTTAATCTTGCCGGGGCAAAAGTAGCTATGGACGCCAGCTACCAGAGCATTAATCCGCAAAAAGCAGACTTTGATTTTAAAGTTTTGGCAAAGGAGTTTGACATTGCACGTGCCTATAAAGAAGTTCCTTTATTTAGGGAAATGGCCACCTCTGCGTCAAAAGTAAAAGGCATAGTTGGCCTGGACTACCAGATGGCGGGAAAACTGGATGGAGAAATGTCGCCAGTACTACCGTCGTTAAAAGGGGGCGGTGTACTTTCATTAAAAAAAGTGAGCTTAATGGGCTTTAAAATGATGAATGCCCTAAGCAAGGCAACCAAACGGGACAGCTTAAATAACCCTGATCTTTCTGATGTACAAATTAAATCGACCTTAAAAAATAACATCCTGACTATCGAGCAGACCAAACTTCGTATTGCAGGTTTCAGGCCCCGCTTTGAAGGCCAGGTGAGTTTAACTGGCAAGCTAAACCTTAAAGGCAGACTGGGCCTGCCTCCTTTTGGTATATTGGGTATTCCATTGAGCATTACAGGCACTCAGGAAAAACCTATTGTAAAGCTAAAGCGAAATAAAGAAGGAAAACTGGAAGAAACTGCGCCTTAAAAACCGTATTTTTGCAGCAACATGATTTCAATAAACGACTTAACTTTCCTGATTGGTTCCAGGGCATTATATGATGAGGCAGACTGGCACATTAAGCCAGGCGATAGAGTTGGGCTAATTGGCGCCAACGGAACAGGTAAATCTACACTATTAAAAATAATTGTTGGCGAGTATAGTCCCTCTTCGGGTTCTATATCTATGTCAAAGGATTTAAAGATTGGTTACCTGAACCAGGATTTACTTTCTTACGACTCACATCATAGCATTTTACACGTTGCAATGGAGGCTTTTGAGCGCCAAAACCAACTGCATGATGAAATTGAAATTCTTCTTAAAAAAATTGAAACCGATTATAGCGAAGAGGTTTTATATAAATTGAGTGATAAACAGCAGGAATTTGAAGCATTAGACGGCTACAGTATTGAGTACCGTGCAAATGAAATTCTTGCGGGTTTAGGTTTTAGTACCCAAGATCAGCACCGTCCTTTGAATACCTTTTCCGGAGGCTGGAGAATGCGGGTAATGCTGGCTAAAATCCTTTTACAAACTCCCGATATCCTACTACTGGATGAGCCGACCAACCACATGGACTTACCTTCCATTAAATGGCTGGAGACTTATTTAATGAGTTTTGAAGGTGCCATCGTCATTGTATCTCACGATAGATACTTCCTGGATAAGGTGGTAAACAAAATTGTTGAGTCCCGTAAAGGAAAACTGACCCCTTACTCTGGTAACTATACATTTTACCTGGAAGAAAAATCTCTGAGAGGAGAAATTCAAAAAGGTGAATTTAAAAATCAGCAGGCTAAAATTAAACAAGAAGAGCGTTTAATTGAACGTTTCAAAGCTAAAGCTTCTAAAGCTAAAATGGCACAGTCCAGAATGAAAGCACTGGATAAACTGGAACGTGTAGAAGATGTTGATGATGACAATCCTACTGTTAACTTTAAATTTAAGTTTTCTAAACCCTCAGGGCGTCACGTTATTAAAATTGAGAACGCCAATAAAAGCTATCCTAATATCCATATTCTGGAAAATGCAGATGGTTTGATAGAAAAGGGGGATAAAATTGCCTTAATTGGCGCCAATGGTAAGGGTAAATCCACCTTATTGCGGATTATAGCCGGTGCGGAAGGCTTTGACGGCATTTGCGAAACCGGCCATAATGTAACAACTACCTTTTTTGCACAGCATCAGCTGGAATCCCTTCACCTGGAAAACACCATCCTGGAAGAACTGCAGGCATTTGCACCTAAACATTCAGACACTGAACTGAGAGGGATTTTAGGTTGTTTTCTTTTTACCGGCGATGATGTATTTAAAAAAATCAGGGTGCTCTCAGGAGGTGAAAAGTCCAGGGTTGCTTTGGCAAAATCACTTACAACAGACTCTAACTTCCTGATCCTAGATGAACCTACCAACCACCTTGACATACAGTCTGTAAATATATTGATCCAGGCACTTACACAGTATGAAGGTACTTTTATTGCTGTATCTCACGATAGGTACTTTTTAGACAATGTAGCCAACAAAATCTGGTTTATTGAAGACAAGGATATTAAAGAATATCCGGGTACTTACGCCGAGTATGAAGAATGGAACAGCAAAAGAATTGCTGCTGCGCCTACCAGCATACCGGTTAAGGCTGATAAAAGTAAAGATGAAAAGCCTAAACCCGCAGCAGAGAAACCGGCCACTGCAAATAGTCAGCAGCAGTTGAAGAAATTAAACGACCAATTGCAAAAAACAGAAAAAGAAATTGCAGATCTTGAAAACCATGTTAAAGCAGTAGAAGCCGAACTTGCAATTGTTTTTAGTGACCAAAGCAAGCTGACAGAAGTGAACAAAAAGTACCAATCGGTAAAGAACCTTCTGGATGCCACGCAACGCATTTGGGAAGATCTGGCTTCTGAAATTATGGAATTAGAGGGAAAATAACTATGAAAACGGCAGGATTGCTTTTTTTGTTGACTTTACTTAGCCTGGCTTTTAACAAAGCTACTGCACAACAGGGTTTTGTGTATGATAACCAAATTTATCTTGCTCAAATACAAACTGTACAGTGTTATAATTCACAAAAAGAGCAATCCATGCCCGTCATCACTTTAAAATCTGCCGAACAGATTAAGTTTTCTTTTGATGATTTGAATGGTGGCAGCAAAAATTATTGGTACACAGTGGAGCATTGTACTTCCGACTGGAAGTCATCTCGTTTATCCCCTCTTGATTATTTAGAGGGTATGACAGACGATCGTATTGTGGATTACCAATACTCTTCTAATACACTTCAAAAATATACCCACTATGCACTTAGCTTGCCTAACGATCAGCTTAAGATTAAGATCTCGGGCAACTACTTATTAAAGGTTTACCTGGACGGCAACCTAAAAAAACCTGTAGTATCTCAGCGTTTTTATGTGGTTGAAAATACCGTTACCATTGGCGCAGAAGTTGTCCCCAGCAATCAGGTACCGGATAGAAATCTGAATCAGAAAATTAATTTTTCTATTTTCCATCCCAACCCTATACAAAACCCATACACTGATATTAAGGCTATTGTGATGCAAAACGGCATTCCGCAGACAGCCATTACCAACACCAGACCATCTTTTATTAAGCCAGGCACTTTAGTGTACAATGATTTAAACACAAATGATTTTCGTGCCGGAAATCAGTTTAGAAAGTTTGACACGCGTAGCTTTCGTTACAAGGCTCAAAATGTTCAGAATATTATCATGGACAGTACTGTAAACGTAATCCTGTTTAATGACATTAGCGGAAACTCAGGAAAATACACCAGCCAATTTGATGAGAATGGAAACTTTTTTATCCGTAATCAGGACGGCAGGGATAACGATACAGAAAGCGATTATGCCCATGTGCTGTTTACATTGGGTGCTAACGCACCAGGAGCAGATGGGGATGTATATGTTGTTGGCCGGTTTAACAATTATAACTTAACCGAAAGCAATAAATTAAATTGGCAACCTTCTAAAAAGCGATTTTACGGAAACTTATTGTTAAAACAAGGTGTATATGATTACAAATACGTTTGGAGAGACAATAAAACAGGAAAAATTGACGATACCGCACTGGAAGGTTCCTTTTTTGAAACTGAAAACGCCTACCAGATTTTCGTTTATTTCCGTAAACCTGGTAGCCGATGGGATGAGCTAATTGGCTATACCAATATAGGCACCTTAGTTCGCAATTAGTCTTTTTTTCTAATCCATACAGATACACTTCCGGGATTGCAATAAAATTCTGCGCGCCCTTCTTCATCTATGGTGATCTCTGATTCGTGACCGCCAACCACATCCACAAAAACTTTTCCGGCATGTCCTTTACCCACTTCCATATTTTTATTCCCGGCTTCTCCGTTACTCATTACTACTGCTAAGCCAGAATCCTGATGTTCTTCATCCCCGGTTCTTGTCCAGCCAATACAATTTGGATGATCAAGATAATCGGTTTGAATTCCATATGCGAGATCTCTCCTGATGGTACTCATTAACTCCAGTTTATCAAGATATACCAATTCTACATCAACCGGATTGCCATCTGCAGTTGTATCTACATATTTAGCCCCGTATAAATCGGAATAAAATAGACAAGGAATGCCTTGTTCGCGAAAAAGGATTAACGCATAAGCCAGGGGCCTGAACCAAAAGTCAACATATGCCTCAAGGGATTGCAAAGGTTGTGAGTCGTGATTATCTACAAAGGTAATGGCTAAATGAGGATGAGATTCAATCAGCGTATTTTCAAGAATTTTACTCAGATCATAATCAGATCCTTGTAAGGCAGCCTGATAGAAATTGTGATGTAACATCGAATCAAACAGCTGCATCCGGCCTTCGGTCTGGTCTACATAACGCCTTAAATTTTCAATGTCATTCAATTCCCAATTTTCACCGATCACAAAGAAATCCTTATCGAAATGACCACGCATATGGTCTATCCATTCATTTAGAAATGCAGGATCAATATGCTTTACGGCGTCCATCCTAAAGCCCGCCATTCCGCAGGTTTCAAAATACCACTCCCCCCATCTCTTCAGTTCCTCACGTACGGCCTCATTTCTAAATTCTATGTCATTAAACATCAGGTAATCATAGTTACCCATTTCCTGTGAGGGAACTTCTTCAAAACCCTCTCCATATTCATTTTGAATAGAAAACACCGCTGTCTCCTGCAAATCCTCTGCCCAGTCAATGCCGCTAAAACAACTCTTGTCCCATATAAAAGTAGAATACTTACCATTCCTTCCAGGAAAGGTAAATTTAGTCCAGGCTTTTATGGTAAATTCATCTGAGGTATATTCAAGACGATTATCCGGATTTACACGTTTTACATGCACTTCCTCCAGTTCATCCCCTCCTGCTTTGTGATTAAATACCACATCTGCCAATACAGCTACTTCATTTTCCTGAAGTACCTTTATGGCATTGACGTAATCATCTTTAGTCCCATATTTTGTAGGCACAGTTCCTTTTTGATCAAACTCGCCCAGGTCATATAAATCGTAACAATCGTATCCGGTACTGTTATCTCCCTCAGTAGATTTATATGCAGGAGGCAACCAAACGCCCGTAATACCAATTTCTTTTAAGTGTGCAGCCTCTTTAGCTGCCTTTTTCCATAATTTTTCTTCGTCGTTATAATACCAGTGGAAAAACTGAAGCAGAGTTTGATTGATCATAGGCTATATAACGCAATTCCTTCATTTTTGTTTACTTTTACGGTTATATGAGCATAAAAGTGAAATCTCCACAAGTATCATTCACGATCATGAATGAACTGGTACTACCCAACGATACCAATACCTTAAATAACTTAATGGGTGGCAGGTTATTACACTGGATGGATATAGCCGCTGCAATATCTGCTCAGAAACACTGCAATAGAATTGTAGTTACAGCATCTGTAGATAATGTATCTTTTAAACATCCTATAAAGCTGGGTGATGTAATTACAATAGAAGCGAAAGTAACGCGTGCGTTTAACACCTCTGTAGAAGTTAGATTAGACGTTTGGGCAGAGAATATCCCTTCGGGCACCAGGATGCGATCTAACGAAGCTTATTACACCTTTGTAGCACTGGATTCTAACGGGCTTACTATCCCGGTTCCAGAACTTGTACCCGAAACTGAAGAAGAAATAGAACAATACGCAGGTGCTTTAAGGCGCAGACAACTCCGTTTAGTATTGGCAGGAAAAATGTTACCGAATGATGCGAAAGAGCTTAAGGCGCTGTTTTTTAAAGAATAATGTTACATGACTACATACACTACACTAATTATACTGAGTGGTCTGGTCATATTCTCTTACCTGTTTGACCTGGTTGCCAGTAAAACCAAGCTCCCCTCAGTACTGCTGTTGTTAATTTTAGGCATTGGCCTTCGCTTACTGGTAGATGAACTGCACCTGCATACCTTTGATTTTTTGAAAATCCTTCCTGCCCTTGGCACCGTCGGCTTGATCCTGATCGTTTTTGAAGGTGCCCTGGAACTCAAATATGAAAGAGACAAGAATAAACTGATAAAAGGCGCGTTTTTGTCCGCACTTTTTATTCTCATTGCTACAGTTTCTGTAATTACCTTTATCATCTATAAAATTACCGGACAGGATCTATATATATGTTTTACCAATGCCATCCCTTTCAGTGTCATCAGCTCTGCAATAGCAATACCATCGGCTGCCGTGCTGGGCGGAAAAAGAAAGGAATTTATCATTTATGAATCTTCTTTTTCTGACATCCTCGGCATCATTCTTTTCAATTTTGCAGTCTCAAATCCACATCTCTCTATATCTTCATTTACAGGCCTTGCTTTAAGTACCTCATTAATTATCGTATTATCCGCAATATCCTGCATATTGCTCATGTACCTGATGGGCAAACTCTCTCACCATATTAAATTTTTTCTGATCATCTCCATCCTGATCCTGATATATGCAATTGGGCAATCTTATCACCTCTCCTCATTAGTACTCATCCTATCTTTTGGCCTATTTTTAAACAATGCAGACGCCATAGAGCATGCTTATTTTAGAAGCATTTTTATTTATAAAAATCTGTCTAATGATCTTTCGCAGCTGCATCAGCTTTCTGCAGAAAGTGCATTTATCATCCGGACCTTCTTTTTTGTAATTTTTGGATTTACAATGAACATCAAAGCGCTAAATGATGGTATAGTAATTGCCAACGGACTGATTATTCTATTGACCATATTTGCATTGAGATTTACTTATCTTAAATTATTCAGAAAAGAAAACAGCGGAAATGAGATCTTTATTGCGCCACGCGGACTAATCAGTATCCTGCTTTATTTTAACCTGCCAAACGCACTTAAAATCCCTCAGGTAGGTACATCATTTTTATTTATGGTTGTACTGGGTTCCAGCCTTATCATGAGCATTGGCCTGCTGGCCAGCAAAAGGAATAAAAAAGCAGCGTTGACTAGTTTGTAGAGACAAATTTTAGCTGCTGCACTTCCTGGGCAGTTTCTGGATTTTTTTGAAACATCACAGAATGGCTGGCCAAACTCTGCATTTCTCTGGAATAATTCTTTTGATCGTAATTCACATTAAAAATGGAACTACCGTTCATCATATTAATAGGAGCCGCTAATCCATTAAGGGCAGAGTTTAAAAAACCTGATAAAATCCTACAGCTCAACTCTTCTTCAATGGTGTGGTCTTTTTCTCCCCATTTACGAACAGCCACCATTTTATTGGAAACAGTCCTGTAATTCTTTTCGTAATAAGGATCGTAAGTAAGGTATTTCTTGTATTTGGTACGTCCGGTAATGACTTTTAATTTAATGGTTTTGATGTCACAGGCACTAAAGAAAACACATGAGGTATCACCTTTTACAGAAATTCCATGATCAGTAACATCATAAAGCACACCTTTAAAGGTATTACTACCAGTATTAACTACCGCTATGTAAGGCTTAACCTGACCTATTGCATTAATGCTAACACAACTAAAAAGAGAGGCGATGACTACACAAACCAGTAACTTCATATGCAAATAATTTATCCTAATATAGGAATAAACAACCGCATACCAAATTTTGTTTAATAAATGTCAGTATAAAGCAAAATTTAACTTCCCATTTCAAGGATTTTGTCAAATTCTGTAGCTTTTAACTGCATTACCGACAAGCGTCCCTGACGCACCAGCGAAATGTCTTTTAAACTTTCTTCTGCCTTGATTTGCTCAAGGGTAACAGGATTTTTTAATGTTTCTACAGGTACAAGATCTACCACAACCCAATTTGGATCTGAGGTAGTAGGGTCCTGATAAAATTCCTTTACTACTTTAGCCACGCCCACTACGCATTTGCCTTCGTTACTGTGGTAAAAAAGCACCAAATCACCTTCCTGCATCAATTTAATGTTATTTCTGGCCTGGTAATTACGCACACCATCCCAAAACGTACGCTTATCTTCATTAAACTTTTCCCAACTGTATTTAAAAGGTTCTGATTTTACCAAAAAGTAGTTCATGCTGCAAAATTCGGCAAAAATATGCAAACAAAAAAGGGCACCGCAAATGCGGCGCCCTGTAAATATCAGTTATTTAATATCGGTTATCCTTTAGGATTTAAAGCCATATCAATGCGCTCGGCTAAATCCTGCAAGTGATACTTACTCATGCCTGAGGCCTGAGGTACCGCTGCTTTAACAGCCGCAGCTAACTCACGTAATTGCGCTTTAGCTACAGAAGCAATATCACCAGGTGCAGCTCCAGCAGAGCGGCCTCCCATTTGTGGCATTCCCATAGCGGGAGCAGCTGGTGCAGCAGGAGGATTAACTAATGCAATCAGTTTATCTACATATGATTTTTGCAGGTTTCTGCGGTATACATCAATAGCTGAATTGCTTTTCAGTTCAGTGAAAATACTTCCCTGTAAATCCGTAAAAAAGTCTGTTACTTTGTAAGCAGATTCACCATCAGTAGCCTCTGCACTGATCAATTTACCCAAAGTACTTGAACTTAGCAATTTATTTAATACAGGAGCCTGTAAGCCATTAACTACCTGAATAGGGTCTTTGCCTATATTATCTAGAGTAGTTTTATCTAACAACCAGGTTGGCGTGGTAAACAGGTTAACATCTAAAAATGTCATCGCTTCTTTCTGAGTAGCAGCAGGCGTACGTGCATAAACAGTTCCTGGCTGCTCTATAGTTTTTGGAGTTTCTGTGACCCCACCTATATTTTTAGAAACGTGTCCCATGTAACGGCCCAATTGTGAAGTCAATTGTCCATACATGGTTTCTAAATCTTCATAACCTTCATTTGCAGATTTGGTCCATTCAGGCAGTTTGGCAACAATTACTTTAAGGTTTTTAATCCCATAAGTACTGGCAAGCATTGCATTATCGCCCAAATCTTCATTTTGAGAGCGTGGATCATCAGGATTAGTTTCTGTACCGAACCATAAACGTTTATTTTTAGCGCTTTCTACGGTCATTTTATTTAAAGCTGGTACTTCCGCAGCGGCAGTCTTGTATTCAGGCATAAATTTATAGCCCCACTCAATTGCCCACAAATCGTAATCTCCAATTCTTGGATAGATTCCTTTAGAAGAAATATGATCTTCCGGTTGCGCCACATAATTAAAACGTGCATAATCCATGATAGATGGCGTATGACCATTAGCCTCTACAAAGGCCTTATTTCTTAGCATTTCAACCGGAACAGTTGAACTTGAACCATAGTTATGACGCAGACCTAAAGTGTGACCCACTTCATGTGAAGACACAAAACGAATTAAATCACCCATCAGCTCATCACTGAAAGCCATTTTGCGGGCTCTTGGGTCAATTGCAGAAGCCTGGATCATATACCAATCATGAACCAGTTTCATTACGTTATGGTACCAGTTGATGTGACTTTCGATGATTTCTCCACTGCGTGGATCAGATATACTTGGTCCGCTTGCATTCGCAATTTCCGACGGTTTGTAAACGATAGCAGAGTGCATTGCATCATCCAGGCTCCAGGTAGAATCCTGGGCAGCCGTTGGGGCAACCTTTGCAATAATCGCATTTTTAAACCCAGCTTTCTCAAAGGCTTTTTTCCAGTCATTAATACCCGCCATTAAGTAAGGTACCCATTTTTTAGGCGTAGCAGGATCAATGTAAAATACAATTGGTTTTACCGGCTCTACCAGTTCTCCCCTTTTGTATTTTGCCATATCTGCTGGTTTAGGCTCTAACCTCCAGCGTTTCACCAACTGTACTTCTTTTACACCTTGAGGATTGGCATCAAAATCTGTATAGCCAACAGTGAAGTAGCCTACACGAGGATCGAAATAACGTGGCTTCATTGGCACTTTTGGTAAAATTACCAATGACGTGTTCAATTCCATAGTGGTAGTACCACCACCACCGCCACCGCCCATAGGTGCACCCGGACCAGTAGCTCCACCGGCTGTAGTATAGGTTCTGGTTGTGGTAATTTCTACGTTTTTAGGAAAGCTACGCACATTGTTTACATAACTTTTATCTGACTGAAAACCGCCAATTTTGTATTGACCTTTTGAAGAGCCTGAAAAATAGAAAATATCATTATCACTATTGATGAAATCAGTAATATCAATAACGCTACCTTTTTTATCTGCAGTATAAGCCGCGATGTTAAAGGCTGCGGCAATAGCCTGAATATTTGAGTTTTGCAATGAGCGGTACATGGAAGCAGTACTGTCTGGTCCGTAAGTCCTGAAAGACAGTTTACGCATAAAGATCCTGTTGTTAGGCCCTTTTTCAAAACGGATTACACTACTACCAATTTGGTCTCCTGCATAGCCCGATGCTGAACGTACTTCTGCACCTGCTTTAGAAATCCTGCTTACCACAAGAATGTCCCTGCCTAAAGTAGAATCAGCAATTTCAAAAAAGAACTTGTCTTCTAATTTGTGGGTAGTAATCATTCCCCTGCGCGTAATGGCTTTGTCGGTAATTACCGTAGCATACGGTTTTGGTTCTGCTTTTGCTCCTGGCATTAGCGGACGGCCAGGCCCGGCTTTTTTTGTGGTATCAGTTACGGCCACCGGAGTCTTGGTTGGTGGGGTTTGTGGTGGAGTTTTTGGCTTATTCTGTGCCTCGGCATACGAAACAGCAGTTAGAGCCAGCAATGAGAATAAAACGGTTGCTTTCATCTATATGAATTTGTCGGTTAGTTTATGACGCGCAAATATATACAGAGTTATGCATCAACAATACTCATTAACATAACTTTACAGTTACATTAATGAATCATTTTAAAGAGCAGTTCTTTTAGCAATTCGCCATCACTTATATTGCCTGTACTGTCTACCCCTTTACTCTTCAAATCGTACTCCCTAAGCAGACTGATAATATCAAATGTTTTAGGCAAATTATAGCTCCTGGCAGCACTTTCATAATCTTTGATAAAGTAAGGATTTATACCCAGTTCCTTAGCAGCGTCGTGCTTATTTTGCAAATAGTGGTATTTTAAGACCTTTGTAAAATAGGCATTGAGGTTAGCCATTACCATCACCATGGGATTGGCTTTCGGGTTATCTGCAAAATAGTTCACAATTTGATTGCATTTGAGCACATTACGTGATGCCAATGCCTTTTGCAGCTCAAACACATTGTATTCTTTACTAATCCCTATATTTTTCTGAATATGATCTGTATCTATAGTGGTTTCTCTGGATACATTCAGCATCAGTTTTTCCAATTCATTGGAAATTTTGGAGAGATCAGTCCCCAAATACTCTGCCATTAGGGCCGCAGCCTGAGGAGCTATTTTGGCACCTTTCTCTTTCACTAAATCTTCTATCCATCCGGCAAGTTTATAATCCCGAACAGGATCTGACTGAAATACCAATCCTGATTTAGAGATCGACTTAAAGATTTTTTTACGCTTGTCAAAATTGGCATATTTAAAACCGAGCACCAGAATGGTAGAACTAAGTGGGTTCTCGAAATAACTCTGCACAAACTCGGCCTCCTTACTACTGCCTTCTACTTCTTTTGACCACTTTAAGTCCTGGGCTTCTTTAACAATAATCAACTGGTAGTCTGACATCATTGGATAACGTTTTGCGGCATTCAAGATCATAGCCATATCCGCATCCTTTCCATACAGCACCGTTTGGTTAAATCCCTTTTCCATGTCATTCAAAACATGCTCTTCCATGTAATGAATAATCTGATCAATGTAGTAGGGCTCTTCGCCATGCAATAAATAAACAGGCTTAAACTTCCTTGCTTTAATGTCTTTTATAATATCTGAAGCAGTCATATAATTATCCAAATGTAACCGCTAAAAACTAATTATTAAAGGTTATTTTTGCACAAATGGCATTTATTCCCACACCTCTTAACCTTCCAGAGCATGCTTTCAGGATTACCCTGAAGGAAGATCAACACTATATCTTTGACGAAATCAGGAAAAAGCACCTGGTACTCACTCCAGAAGAGTGGGTGCGCCAGCACTTTATCCAATACCTCATCAGGGTAAAAAAGTTTCCAAAAGCACTTATCCAGGTTGAAGGTGGCCTGAGTTTAAACAAACTCCAAAAAAGGACCGATATCGTGATCTTTAACGCAAAGGGAGAAAGAATTATGGTCATTGAATGCAAAGCCCCAAAAATAAAGATTACTCAGGCAACCTTTGATCAGGCCGCCCGGTATAATTCTGTACATAAAACACGCTGGCTGGTAGTTACTAATGGTTTAAGACATTGTTATGCACAGATAGACCATACCAATGAAAAATTCCTCTTTGTAGAGGAACTTCCATTGTATAGTGCATTATGATTAGCCTTGTAATATTAAAAGACTCTCTTCAATAATTTTAATCTTACCTTCCGCGTCGGCCTTTTTGTTGCGTTCGTTCTGGATAATTTCAGGTTTAGCATTCTGTACAAACCGTTCGTTGCTCAGTTTCGCATCTACCGATTTCAGGAAACCCTGCAGGTAAACTAAATCTGCATTTAAGCGTACCAGTTCTGCTGCTACGTCTATCGTTTCGTTCAACTGTATAAAAAACTCATCCGTACCCACCATAAATGCCGCGGCACCTGCAATTTTATCATTCACAAAAGTAACTTCAGCAATGTTTGCCAGTTTGGTAATGATGTTAAGCCAGTTTTGGTAATTCAGCTCAGAGTTTACTTTTACCGCAAGAGGTAAGGCATCTTTCAATGGAATCTGTTTGGTGTTCCTTACGCTTCTAACTTCTGCCACCACACCTTTAACTACTTCTGCTTCTTTTAACAAAACAGCATCCGGTTCGGCAACTACAGGGTATGAAGCCACAATGATACAATCCATTTCACCACGTTCGCCAAAGATCTCGTCATGCCATAATTCCTCTGTTAAGAAGGGCATAAAAGGATGAAGGATTTTTAATACGCGCTCAAAAAAGGCTACAGTAGCTTTAAGCGAAGCCGCATCTATAGGTTGCTGATAAGCAGGCTTAACCATTTCCAGGTACCAGGCGCAGAAATCGTCCCACACCAATTTGTAGGTAGACATGAGCGCTTCAGACAGGCGATACTGTTTAAAATCTGCTTCAATCTCCGCCAATGCACTGTTAAAACGATTTTCAAACCAGCTAATGGCTTGCGCATTTGGGTTTTCCAACGTTTCGTCAACTTCCCAACCTTTTACCAGTCTAAAAGCGTTCCAAATCTTATTCGCAAAATTACGTCCCTGCTCGCAATAGCTTTCATCAAACATGAGGTCGTTACCCGCAGGCGACGACATCAACATGCCTACACGCACCGCATCAGCACCATATTTTTCAATCAGGTCTATTGGATCAGGAGAATTACCTAAAGATTTAGACATCTTACGGCCTAATTTATCCCTTACAATTCCTGTTAAATATACATTGGTAAAAGGCTTTTGCCCCCTAAACTCATGACCGGCCATAATCATACGGGCTACCCAGAAAAACAAAATTTCAGGAGCAGTTACCAGATCATTTGTCGGGTAGTAATAGTTAATATCAGGATTATCAGGATTTTTAAAGCCATCAAATACAGATATCGGCCATAACCATGAAGAAAACCAGGTATCCATTACATCCGGATCTTGTTTTACAAAAGGAGACAACTGGTTTTTGAAACCAAGGGCTTCTACCTCGGTAAATACCCCATCAATATCTTTGAGTTTTAAAAATTCTGTTAGTGCCTCTTCTTTCGTCTTAGCCACTACCCAATTGCCCTCATTGTCATACCATGCGGGAATTTGCTGGCCCCACCATAACTGGCGACTAATATTCCAATCGCGCACATTTTCCATCCAGTGGCGGTAGGTATTGATAAATTTCTCCGGAATCAGTTTTACATCACCATTCAATACGTCTGCCAAAGCAGGCTTTGCCATTTCATCCATCTTACAAAACCATTGTAAAGAAAGTTTAGGCTCAATAGCCGCATTGGTACGTTCAGAGAAACCAACCTGCGAAGTATAATCTTCAACTTTTTCCAGGTGTCCGGCTTCATCCAGCAATACGGCAATTTTTTTCCGCGCAGCAAAGCGGTCTTCCCCAACCAGAATTACCGCTAGTTCATTTAAAGTTCCGTCATCATTCAGGATGTCAATTACCGGGAGTTTATGTTTAACACCTAGTTCATAATCGTTTAAATCATGAGCAGGAGTTACTTTTAAACAACCTGTACCAAAATCCATCGTTACATATTCATCCTGTATCACTGGTATTTCCCGGTTAATCAGGGGAACATACACTTTCTTACCCTTTAAATGCGCATAACGTTCGTCGTTAGGATTGACGCAAATTGCCGCATCCGCCATTATCGTTTCCGGACGGGTAGTGGCAATCGTTAAAAACTGCGATTCTGCAGCTGTACTACCTGCAATGGTATATTTAATGTAATATAGTTTCTGGTTTACTTCCTTACGGATCACTTCTTCATCAGACACAGCCGTTTTACCTGCGGGGTCCCAATTGATCATCCGGATACCGCGGTAAATCCTTCCTTTTTTATAAAGGTGTATAAAGCTGTCTATTACTGCTTCAGAAAGGTCTTCTTCCATGGTAAAACGCGTACGGTCCCAATCGCAGCTAGCACCAAGTTTTTTAAGCTGATCTAAGATGATACCCCCGTATTTCTCTTTCCACTCCCATGCATAAGCTAAAAACTCTTCCCGGGTCAAGTCGGTTTTGCTGATTCCGCGCTCTTTAAGCATAGCCACCACCTTTGCTTCGGTAGCAATAGAAGCGTGATCAGTGCCCGGAACCCAGCAGGCATTTTTTCCCTGCATACGTGCGCGGCGTATCAATACATCCTGAATGGTATTGTTTAACATGTGCCCCATATGCAACACACCCGTAACATTTGGTGGTGGAATCACTATGGTATAGGGCTCACGCTCGTCAGGCTCAGAATGAAAGAATTTTTTGTCCAGCCAGTAGCTGTACCATTTATCTTCGGTTGATGCTGGGTCGTATTTAGTAGAAATGCTCATTATAATAGACGAATATCTTGTAAAATGCAAAAATAGCTTTTTAATCCAATGATTCGTAAAATTTCATGCCCTGTTATGCTGCCGCTACAGACCACCTTCTGGATTCCTGAAAAACAGCCTCGTACCTGAATGCTTTATACAAAACCCTAATCCAAACCAGGAAATAAGGAAAGCTGAGCATAGATAAAAGTATGGGGTGACTCTTGGCAAATGCCGGAAAAATCAACATTGGAAAATCGCAGGCTACAACAAGAAGTACCGGTAGCAATACATTTTTTAGGAGTTTATTTTTTTCCAGAATGTACCAGATGCCTACCCCTGCTATAGAAATAATGAACGTACAGTCTTCCGCACCTGTGCTAAACAATATTGGAAAAAGTAAGGTAGAAGAAAGGATTAGCAATTGGTATTTCTTTTTACCGTAATGCCTAACATTGGCTAAAGGAATAATAAAAAGCAAAGCACCTAGGCCTATGAGTATGCCATTACTTAAATAAGGCACTTGAAAAAGTGCCCTGAAAAAGCCCATAATAGACATATCTATCCCTTCGCCAGATACATTGATGGCATTTTTTTCTATTAAAGCGCTAAACCATTCTACATAAGAATGCAGCACAAATTGAGGAGATGAGAATAGTATAGGCAATGCAAAAAATACCAGGCCCCAACCTATAGAATACAAAACGTAACGGGTTCTATATTTTGATAACAGGAAAAAAGTAAGGCCTATAATTCCGTAAAGCTTTACAAAAATCCCCACCATCATAAACATAGAAGAGAAAAATCCTCTTGATTTATTAAGCTGGGTGTAGTTTAAAATGATTAAAGCCCCGGCGGCAGCATTAAACTGCTGGTTTAACATAGATTCAATTAAACATGGAAGTGCGATATAACCGAAAATCATTTTTTCTTTATCACTAACTGGCAAGGTTTGCACTGCTTTGAAAAGAAAAACACAGTTGAACAGGTTCCATAAAAGTAAGCCAATCCAATTGGGTAGTGCTGCAAAAGGAGCCACAATTAGGCTAAACACCGGTCCATAGTGGTTTACATCTTCATGATATTGCGGATAAGCAGCATAAAAAGATTGCTGATGCAAAAGGTTTCTGAAGGTGTTTTCAAAAATAAGGTAATTGTTAAGCCTGTTGGTGATCCAGGAATCAACAACAAAAATTAAAGTAACACATATCCATATTAAAAATATGAAACGGTTATCCTCATAAAACTTCCCTTTAGAAGTGTTATACCTGGTTTTAAAGAAATCCCCTGCCATTGTAAAAATTATATTACAATACAATAATTAAGGATAAATTTTAAACTTCCAAATTTTTAAAAACAATTCGAAAAAATTTCTTTTAAGTAATCAGTGAAACCACTTTAACATCTTTTAACAACTTTCTGGGCGCCTAAGCACCCAACTTGTGCCTTATCTTAAATTCTCCACAAAATAATCTGTCACCTTTTGGTAGAGATGGCTCCTATCCTTTCCTATTACATTATGCTCGTGTCCGGGATAGATCATATAATCAACCTGAACTCCTTTATCAACCGCACTTCTTACCAGGTCTACAGTATGTTGCTGCACAACCACCGGATCCTGCATGCCGTGAATCAGCAATAATTTACCTTTTAGCTTGCCTATCTGCTTACTCATGTCCGTTCCCGCATAGCCATCCGGATTTTCCTGTGGCGTATCCATATAGCGCTCTCCGTACATAATTTCATAATAAGCCCAGTTGGTTACGGCTCCGCCAGCTACTGCAGCTTTAAAAACCCCGGGGTGGTTAACCATAAAATCTATAGTATTAAAACCGCCAAAGCTCCAGCCAAATAAGCCCATACGACTTGTATCTGCATACGGCAAACTTTTCAAGTAATCTACGGCGGTCATCATGTCCTCCATTTGCACATCACCTACCTTACGAAACATAGATTGCTCAAATGCCTTACCACGGTTGTCACTACCTCGGGTATCCATGGTAAATACCACATAGCCCTGCTGCGCCATGTACCTAAACCAGTAGTCGCCTGCCCCCGCATTCCAGCTATTGGTAACCAATTGAGCATGCGAACCACCATACCAGTAAACAACTACCGGATATTTTTTAGCAGCATCATATCCTTCAGGCTGGTATATGCTGCAATACAGGTCATCACCAGTATTGTTTTTAATAGAGAACACACGCGGTGTTCCCGAAGCATAATTTGTAAGGGGATTTTTGGCTTGCAAGATTACCCTTGGCCTTCTTGAAGCCGTTTCTAGTATAGCAATAGTCCTTGGGTTTTCTGTGCTGCTATAATTGTCAATCAGGGTATTTCCTGATGTACTAACCTGTACATTGTGTACCGCATATCCACGTGTAATTCTTCTTGATTTACCACTTTTTAGATTTACAACATATAAATTCCGGGTTGTTGGTGATTCTTCTGTGGCCGTATAAAACAAATTTTCGCCCTTAGTGTCAAAACCTTTTCCCTCAAGCACTTCCCAGCTACCTTTGGTAAGCTGTTTAATCATTTTTCCTGTGGTGCTGTAAAGATAGAAATGGTTCCAGCCATCTCGGTTGCTTTGCCAAATAAACTTAGCCGGATCATTTTTCAGAAACATAACCGGGTTTAATGGCTCTACATATTTCTCATCTTTTTCCTCAAAAATGGTTCTTACAAAGTTACCGGTTACCGCATCGTAAATATTCATTTTCATGTGGTTTTGGGCACGATTTACCACTGCGATATAAATGTATTTGTCATCCGGGCTCCATGCAATATTGGTAAGGTATTGCTCTGCGGGCAAGCCAGTTTTTAGATAGACGAGTTTTTGGTTTTCCGCATTATACACCCCAACGGTTACCTGGTGACTTATCCCTCCTGCCATTGGATATTTGATATTTTGGTTTTTAGCCGGACTCACGCTCCAGTCTATAATCGGGTAATCGGCCACCATATTTTGATCCATTCTGTAAAAGGCTAGCTTCTTACCCGTATTGCTCCAAAATGTTCCTTTTAAAATACCAAATTCTTCACGATGTACGGTAGAAGCATAAACAATATCTTTACTACCATCTGTGGTTACCTGCCTGGCTTTGTTGTCTTTTTGCACAAAAAGATTATTCGCATCCAAATAAGCCACATAACCAGCATTACTTTCTTCAGCATTAGTCTTATTGGCTATCTCAGCTGTTAAAATTGTACGGTAAGTGTTTGTTGAAGGGTTAAAAGCAACCTTAGCACCATTTAGATACAAAATCCATTCCGCTGCCTGGTTAAACTGTATCATCGGCATGGTTTTTAAGGTATCTTGCCTTGCTGCCCTTAGTTTCTGATTCAGTTGTGTAAGGGATAAATAGGGCTTCTCTGTTTTGGTTGAATAACTGCCAGACATCCAGGTTACGTTGTTATTTACGCGCTTGGCATAAACATATTGCTCTGTGCCATATATAAACTGTAGCTGCTGTAAGTTTTCAGGAGCCAATACCCCTCTGGCAGTTGTCATCGCTTCCTGCACTGTAAACTTTTTACCCTGTGCAAAACTATAAAAAGCAAGCGGACACAGCAGGCATAATAAAAGAAATTTCTTCATCATCATAAATTAGTTGAACCAAATGTATGACTTAGCTGCTTACCATACAAGAAAGCTAAGGTTTAGCATTTAAACATAAATTAATTTGCAAATCTCATTTTATTACCATTACTTTGCTACTCAAAGTACTTTAAATGAAAGAACAAGATGTATATTCGGAAATAAACTCCATAAAGAACCTAATGGAGCGTTCTGCTAAATTTATATCGCTAAGTGGTTTATCAGGTATCATGGCTGGAATTTATGCAATAATTGGTGCGTTTATAGGCTATAACATTGTCTATGGCGCTTCCGGCATTACAGGATATCGTAGTCATTATGCAAATGAAACTGAAATTTTAGTGCAACTCAGTTTTGTTGCTGCTGCAGTACTTTTTCTCTCTTTAACAACTGGCATCTGGCTTACTGTACGTAAAGCAAGTAAGAAAAATGAACAAGTATGGAATGTAAGCAGCAAACGTCTGCTGAGCAATATGGCAGTCCCCTTGGTTACAGGAGGCGTCTTTATCCTGATTTTAATCTTAAGAGGTGAATATGGAATAATTGCACCAGCCTCATTGATATTTTATGGATTGTCGCTTGTTGCAGGAAGTCACTATACCTATACAGATGTCAAAGGCCTTGGCTTTTTTGAAATTATATTAGGCCTGGTTGCAGCTTTCTTTCCTGGTTATGGCATAATCTTTTGGACAATTGGCTTTGGAATACTTCATATTCTTTATGGTTCTATCATGCATTTTAAATACGACAGTTGAAAAATCCCTTAAAAGAATTTGACAAGGCATTTGAAAACCGCATCCGGTTGCAGATCATGAGCGTATTGGTTGCCAATGAGCAATACGATTTCAATTCCTTAAAAGAACTGCTGCAAGTTACAGATGGAAACTTAGCTTCGCACTTAAAAGCGCTTGAAAAGGAAGCCTATCTTTCCGTACATAAATCTTTTATCGGGCGTAAACCCAACACCCAATACATTGCAACAGAAACAGGCCGAACTGCATTTAGAAAGCACCTCCAGGCACTGGAAAATTTAATAAAACTGCAGAAATAATATTTTTTTTAAACATATACTTTGAAAAACAAAGTACTTCTAAAACAACAAAAATGAAAACAAAAGTCATCTTTAAAGACTGGCTCACCAGTGTTGGTATTGCATTCATCGCCATCTCTGCTGGCATTTATACCATTGCAGACAATAATCTTACAAGTTTAGACCAACGCTTTGAATTTGGTCTTTTCTTTTTAAACTACGGTTTAACAGCCGTATTTACTGTAATGGTTTTAGGAAATGCAGTGGGACTCCATGGATCTAAAATCTCCAAAGCCAATATAGAATATACCATACTGATGCTCATCTTGTGGCTGATTAGTGCATTTTCATTAAACCGGGAAATGAATGTATTCGAAAATTCAGTAACCTGGCTTTGCGTTTGGATTTGCATCTCCTGCATTACGTTACTTTTATATCTTTATAAAGACCATTTCCCTCTTTACTTAAAACATCTGCTGGCCTTATTATTGGGAATTTCTATCCTCTTGTTTACCTACTATTCGCTATATCTTACACCCCTTTATATTGTCAGTGCTTTTGCTGCAATAGGATTGGGTATCTCCTTACATACCTATGTAACCTTATACCTGGCTATAATAACTACGGTTATAACATTCAGATTGCTAAAAACACATAAAACATTGCTTTACTCCTTTTTGACTGGAATTTTAGCGCCCGCAATTTATTGCGCTTTTTTCGCAATCTCATGGCATAAAACCAATACCAAAATCAACTACATCCTTAACCACCATGCTCTGGTAAAAAACACGCTTCCCCCCTGGATATCCATTAGCCAGGAGTTAAAAAAGTCTTTCATTACCGAACGTTTCATCAAGGCAGATCTTGTATATAAAACTGCTAATTTGGGAAAAAGCATCTTCTGGGGAGATTTCGGCCTATCAACATTCGATGAACTAAAAAAACATGATCCCCTGGTTATTATTTCCAGCCTGTTCGGCACAAAAAATAACCTAGGAGAAAGGGAGAAAATAAAAATACTGCAATCCATGTACGATTCCAGGCATCAGGCACAGGAACGTTTGTGGGCAGGCGACAAATTAAAAACGGCCAATGTGATCAGCAATGTGCAAATTTATCCCGAATACAGGCTTGCTTATACCGAAAAAACCATTAGTATCGCCAACTTAAGTAAGCGAGCCTGGAATAATCAGGAGGCAATTTACACCTTTCATCTTCCCGAGGGTTCTGCAGTAACTTCACTCTCACTTTGGATAAATAACAAGGAAGAAAAAGCGATCTTAACTTCCAAAGCAAAGGCAGACACAGCATATAAGGAAATTGTAGGCGTTGAACAACATGATCCTTCAGTCATTCACTGGCAGGAGGGGAACAAAATTACCGTTAGGGTTTTTCCATGTACAATTGCTGAAAACAGAAAATTTAAAATAGGAATAACCAGCCCCTTAAAAAAAACTGAAGGTAAACTTACCTATCAAAACCCATATTTTGAAGGTCCGGCTGCCAAATCTACCTCTGAGACAGTCCGCATAGCGTTATCAAATACTACATCTAAATTTGATTTAAAGGATTATCACGAAGTCGAAAAAAACATTTATGAACGCGACCGGGATTATCTTCCGTATTGGGAAATCTCCTGCCAGAACATTCCTTTATCCACAGAAACTTTTTCTTTTTCCGGAACGAGTTATAAAGTCAAAAATCTCGATAAAAAGTACGAATCATTTCATCCGGAAAAAATATATGCAGATTTAAACAGCTCGTGGACGGACGAAGAAGCAGTGCAATTGCTTGAACTTATTAAATTAAAAAGTGTATATGTTTTCAGTGATAAACTAACCCGCCTCACGCCTCAAAACTTTAATCAGATCTATTCACAATTACATGAACAGAATTTTAGCCTAATGCCTGTTTATAAGATCAAAAATCCAGAAAATGCTTTAATTATCTCTAAAAGCACAATGCAATCCCCCAGCCTTGGAGATCTTGAAAACAGTGAGTTTCAGAAAAGCCTAACCCACTATTTTAATCATCCTACCCATATCCGCATATTTGATTTAGGCGAGAACCTCTCACCGTACTTAAGCGCTTTAAAAGAATTTCGCTTGCTAAACTATGAACATGGCAATTTTAAAAATCTTAGACAGCAGTTAAATACCGGACTGTTTTTGAGTAACCAGGAAAACGACAATAAAACCGTCATCAGCAGTGCAGAAATGGTAATAGAGTCTATACCCAACACTTCAGCGGGCACAGCCCCAGACCATTTAATGAGACTATATGCCTATAATGACATTATGAAGAAGGCGGGGAAAAATTATTTTAACCAAAATTACCTTCAGCCGGAAATTATAGAAGAAGCTAAAACCGCATATGTAGTTTCACCAGTATCTAGTCTGATTGTTTTGGAGACACAGAAGGACTATGAGCGGTTTAATATTGAAGACAGTAAAAACAGCCTAAAAAATGCAGCTGTAAAATCTTCCGGGGCAGTACCCGAGCCACACGAGTGGATGCTGATCATCATGGCAGTATTTGTATTGGCTTATTTATGGAAAAGCAATCATGACAAAGTTACAGCGTAACTACTATTACGGCCTTCTCGCAATTTATACCTTTTTTGCTATCTATCTCTTAAGGGTATATTTTTTATGGGATCTGAATGCCGGATTTGGCTTTCTGCTACTTCCCTACTTTTTAGGTGTTAAAAGTAAGCAGCGCTCCTGGAGATACCTGGTACCATCCCTATTAGCCGTAGGTTTGGTACTGGCTTTTCCCGTTAAAACACTCCTTTTTATTGCATTGCTTTTTACCGCCTTATTGCTCATAGAAAGCCACAAAGGAAAGCTAAATAGTTGTGTGCTCGTTCTGCTGTTTATCATTTCACCTGTGTTCAAGTTTATTAGCACAACAATAAGCTTCCCCATAAGATTATGGCTCACAGAAAAAGCCACAGCCTTACTCTTTCTTTTAGGAATGCCAGCTCATAGTCAAGGGAACATCATAAAATTTAACGGACAGGATTTTTCTGTAGATGAGGCATGCGCGGGACTAAATATGTTAAACACTTCACTAATCCTCTGCATATCCATACTTATTTATTATCAAAAAAATACCGGAAAATCTTTAGCATTCCCTCACATTCTTGGATTTCTCTTCTTCACCACATTTCTTAATTTGGCATGTAACCTCCTTAGAATTCTTATTCTTGTTATACTCAATATAGAAGAAGGCACAATTGGACATGAAGTAATCGGGCTCATATGCCTTGCGGTTTATGTATTTCTTCCGCTGCTGTCTGCAAGTAAATTCTTTTTTCGGAAAACGGCTATACCTGCGGAAGACTGCAGTAATGTCTGGGTTTTTAAATCACCAAAAGCTAACCTACAATCCCCACTCATTCATTTTATACTATTTATCGCCCTAATTATCTCATTTTTCAACCTTAAAACTATGGATGAAATTATAGGTACCAGCGTACCTATAAAGCCTATAAGCGGATTTGCCCGGCAAAATTTAAAGAATGGAATTATTAAATTTGAAAGCCAAACTGGCCTCATTTATATAAAGCCTGCGCCTTTTTACGCACCAGAACACAATCCGAAAATTTGCTGGAGCGGTAGCGGATATACTTTTAAATACATTAGAAAAGAAACGATTAATGGCAATGAAATTTATACGGGTGTGCTCGTTAAAGGAAAAGATAAAATCTACACTGCATGGTGGTTCCAGAGTCGGGATATAAAAACAATTGACCAGTTTAAATGGCGATGGCGCTCTGCAAGATACAATGAGTCTTATCAACTCATTAATGTTAATGCAGCGAGCAAAATGAACTTACAACAGTTAATACAAACATTATAGCCACCTGAGTTCAGAATCCCGCACTTACAAAAACTTCATTTTTTGAATGCGTACCGCATTTAAAATGGCCAGGAGCGCTACCCCAACATCGGCAAAAACAGCCTCCCACATGGTGGCCAAACCTCCTGCACCAAGAATCAAAACAGCAGCTTTTACCACAAAGGCCAATGTAATATTTTGAAATACTACCTTTTTAGTTGCCTTGCCAATAGCTATCGCAGTGACGATTTTAGACGGCTGATCTGTTTGAATCACTACATCTGCAGTCTCAATGGCTGCGTCACTCCCCATCGCCCCCATGGCAATTCCTATATCACTTAACGCCAATACAGGGGCATCGTTGATGCCATCGCCCACAAAAGCAATTTTCCCGGTTTTATTCTTTTGCAGTGCTTCAAGTCTGCTCACCTTATCTTCAGGCAACAAATCTCCATGATAGGTTTGGATCCCCAATTCTTGGGCTACCTTTTTTACAATGGATAGTTTATCACCACTTAACAACACAATTTGTTTAATCCCTGCCCCCTGCAGACATTTTATGGTGTCTTGCGCATCGCTTTTAATTTCATCAGCAATAAGCACGTAGCCTGCATACACCTCATCAACAGCAACCATAACTATGCTTTCCGGAATTTGATCCAGGTCAACAGGATAATCAATGCCGAATTTTTTAAGCAACCTTGCATTGCCGGCTAGAATAACTTTTCCATTCACTACTCCACGTAAACCCATGCCCGCAATTTCTGCTATATCACTAGCAAACACCCAATTTTTAGCAGCAGCATAAGCAACAATGGCTTTGGCAATGGGGTGCGTAGATTTACTTTCCAAAGCAACCAGGTAGCCCAAAAATTCATCCTCAGGCAAGGCACTTACTAACTTTTGAACTTTAAACACGCCATGCGTGAGTGTGCCCGTTTTATCCAAAACTACGGTGTCTACCTTAGTAATGAGGTCTAAAAAATTAGAACCTTTAAACAATATCCCATTGGCAGAGGCGGCACCAATACCTCCAAAATAACCTAAGGGAATAGAGATAACCAATGCACATGGACAAGAAACCACCAAAAATACCAAAGCGCGGTATAGCCACACTTTAAATTGATAATCGGGCACAAAAAGGAAAGGCACCAATACCAGCGCTAAGGCTAAAAAGAAAATAATTGGCGTATATACCGCAGCAAAACGACGGATAAAAAGTTCCGTTTTTGCCTTCCTTGAAGTAGCATTCTGAACCAAATCCAGAATTCTGGCCAATGAGCTGTCTTTAAACTCCTTCTTTACTTTCAGTTCAATCACTTTATCAAGATTGAGCATTCCTGCCAGTACAGGTTCTCCCTTTCTGATCGTTCTGGGTTTACTTTCTCCGGTAAGGGCGGCAGTATTAAAGCTGCTGATTTCCGAAAGCAGTTCTCCGTCAAGAGGAACTTTTTCTCCAACTTTAATCTGAATGGTTTCGTCAACAAGCACGGTATCTGGTTTCACAATTTGATAAACAGAATTTCTGTAAACACTCGCCGTATCCGGACGTACATCAAGCAATGCTTTAATATTTTTAGTGGCCCTGCTCACGGCAGCACCCTGAAACAGCTCTCCAATGGTATAAAACAACATAACAGCTACACCCTCCGGATATTCACCAATACCAAAAGCCCCTATAGTGGCGAGTGACATGAGCAGGAATTCTGTAAAGATCTGCCCTTTTGATGCAGTTTCGTAAACTTCTCTTAAAACGGGCAAACCAACTGGCAAGTAAGCCAGGATATACCAGGCTAAACGCAGGTAAGTATTAAAAAAATCATTCTTAATCAAGTTGTCAAGTACAACTCCCAACAACAACATCACAAAACTTGTAATTGCAGGAATATAAGTTTTAAAAGAAGAGGCATCACCATGATCATGATCTGCATGATCGTGATCTTCATTTTCGTGGTGATGTGTATGATCGTGTACTGTAGTTTCTGCCATGGATATACTGCTTAGTACAAAGCTACTGATTCCCTTTGAGTATACACCTAGGATCGTATAGCGGGTTACATAACATAAAACTTACATTGCACACAATAAATTATGTTAAAATATGTTAATACTCTATAAACAATCTAAAACCATGAAGTCAATAAAAACATTATTGTTAACCGGATTCATCGTTAGGACACTGGGGATTACCAGAATTTACTACTGGTTTAACAAATAAAAAAGCCGCTTCCAGCGAAGCAGCTTAACTACATACAACCAAATACTTCTTGTTTTAAAACTTATAACCAATACCTACGCCTATAAGCCAGGGATTGATTTTTACGTCGGCAGGTAGATTAGCCAATGTAGAAGAAAGTTGTGGGCTGGAAGTGGGGGTTAAATTTGAGGCATCAACAGTTACATCTGTAGAAAGGAACAGTTTTTTAACATCAACGTTGATGAACATTTTTTTGCTGATGTCGTAATCTGCACCTAGCTGCGCAGCGAAAGCAAATTTGTTTTTATAATCCAACCCTTTTACTACTGGCCCCTCATCTACTCCGTAAAATATAGTGTAGTTAATTCCTGCACCCACATAAGGGTTAAACTTTCCAACAGGCAAGTGGTATTGAAACGTCAATGTTGGTGGCAATAACCAAACTTTACCCAAATCTACATTTGCCGAAGCGGCGCCTCCTATAGCAGTTAAATTTGAAGCTGTAGTACTTACCTTATGTCTTGTAGTACCCAAAATCAGTTCTGCCGCAAAATGTTTATTAAAAAAATAAGTGAAATCAAGTTCCGGAATAAACGAATTGGAGATAGCTGCATCACCTCCAATGACGCCAATTTTCGCACTTTCCTGCGGCACTACGCCTACACCACGTAACCTGATTCTCCATTCATTTTTAGCTCCTGTTGACTGACCAAAAACGCTCAATCCAGCAATCATCATTGCTGCAAATACAAATAACCTTTTCATAATCTATTGATTTATTTTGAAACAAATCTATAGCGATGCCAAGGGTTAAATAATGTTTGACAGCACAGGAAAATGTGATCTACAACAATTGTTATAAATATAGCTGCTGTATTTTTTTTGGCAGTTTTGCTAAAACAAGTTCTCTTGATTTCAGAATTAACGCTTTCAGTTCCGGGGCAGGCAGAACCTCCGTTGAAACAATAGAAACCCATTGCCCTTTAGCAAAATGTGCGGCTTGCGTAATGCCATCTCTTGCCGTAAGCGCTTCAAAATCCTCAGGATCACATTTAAAAGATATCCTGCCTTCATCCAGCGAATGGATTACGTAGATTTTTTCGTGGATCATAAAACACAAATGCTCAGCCCATTTTAACTCTTCGGTACTTCCAGGCAGGCTCAGGCAATAATCCCGCAACATTTCAACATCCATAACAAATAATTTAAGGCTAATTTAAGTAATTCAGATAAATTTGAACAATGAATGTGATTACACCTACTGCCGACGGATCCAATACCCTGTACAATGAAACTATTGGAGAGCACTACCACTCCAAACACGGTGCATTACAGGAAAGCAAACACGTATTTATAGACGCAGGTTTAAAACATGCCATCGCCATTTTTCCCGCACAGGAAATCAGCATCCTCGAAGTTGGCTTTGGCACCGGCTTAAATTTTCTGCTCAGCGCAGCTTATGCCGCAGAAAATCATGTTCCGCTAAACTATACATCGCTGGAGGCATTTCCCCTAAGAAGTGAAGAACTGGAATCAACGGCATACCATAAGTATGTACCTGCCCTGCTTTGGGATAGCTTTACGCTCAACTATGGCAAAGCCTTACAGCAATTGGTGAATATTTTACCAGCACAAAAACTCCGTATTGTACATACCTATTTACATAGGTACCAGAGCGCACAGCAATTTGACCTCATCTATTATGATGCGTTTTCTGTACAACACCAGCCAGAGATGTGGACGGATGAAATTATTGCCCATGCCGCCTCATTTTTAAAGCCAGGAGGTATTTTTGTAACCTATGCCATCACGGGTAAACTTAAGCGTGCATTAAAAGCGATAGGTTTTACCGTAGAGAAACTGCCCGGAGCTCCAGGAAAAAGAGAAATGCTAAGAGCAGTCAAAGCCTAAAATTATCCTAACAACCTAAAGCACCTGGTTATATTTAATTCTGGCAGGGCTTTTGTTTTTAGATGAATACCTGCCAACTTTAATTTTAAACAGCTTGATAAAAATTTCCTCTACCCCCTTCCATACCAAACTGGCTATGGTACTAGTTTCCATTATATGCCTGGTTTATATTGCCATATTAGGCGAAACCATTCTTGCTCCTTTTTTATTCTCCTTTTTGCTGGCGTTGATACTGCTGCCTATGGCCAATTATTTTGAGCAGAAGTTAAAGTTTAAACGGGGCATCGCTTCTATTACCTCAGTGTGCATTATGCTGGGCATCATTATCGGCGTGCTTTTCTTTTTTGCTAGCCAACTGAGCGATTTGATGAAGGACTGGCCTTTGTTAAAACACCAGGTAACGGAGACTTTTCACGACGCCCAGAACTGGATTTCAAGGACTTTCCATGTAAACGCACATAAACAACTGGATTATTTAAACGATACTGCCGCTGGTGCCGTTGCCAAAAGCGCAGCTGTGCTGGGCGCTACGCTGCTTACCGTTTCTTCCACCCTTTTGTTCCTCGCCTTTATCATACTGTTTACGTTTTTTATCCTCAATTACCGCAGGGTATTGTTTCATTTTATTACGGCTGTATTTAAAGAAGAACATGCAAGCCGGGTAAATGATATTTTGAAGCAAATACAGTACATCATTAAACGCTATATTTTGGGTCTGTTTTTACAAATGGTACTGGTTACCACATTAACCATAGCGGCACTCTCTATGCTAAATGTAAAGTATGCAGTATTGCTGGGCTTAATTGCAGGGATATTTAATGTGATCCCCTACCTCGGTATTTTTAGCGCCTTGCTCATTAGTGTTATCATCACCTTTGCTACCGCGGGTGGCGCTACGGCTTTACTGGTATTACTTGCTTTTATAGCTATACATGCGCTAGACGGTAACATCCTGATGCCTTTAATAGTGGGCAGCAAGGTAAAGATCAATGCATTGTTTGCTTTTATAGGCATTGTAGTTGGCGAAATGATCTGGGGAATTTCAGGCATGTTTTTATGCATCCCTTATCTGGCCATGCTCAAGATTATATTTGATAGGGTAGACGAGCTAAAGCCCTGGGGAATATTGCTTGGAGAGGAAGAATCCGGATCAAAAAGAAAGCGCAAAGTATTTAGAATTACAAAAAAGATAAAGTTCGAAGAAGCGGAATAGCTGAATTATTTGGTATTTTAGCGTTCTATAAACCATTTTTTATGCCCAATCACATCCCTCCTGTTGCTGCCGCAGACCCTGCCGCAGCTTTTACACGTTTGCTCACTATCCTGGATACTTTAAGATCCGAATGCCCATGGGATAAAAAGCAAACTATGGAAACGCTGCGCCACCTTACCATAGAAGAAACTTACGAACTATCTGATGCCATACTGGAGGGAGATATGACAGAGGTAAAGAAAGAACTTGGAGATGTGATGATGCACCTGGTATTTTATGCCCGCATTGCGTCAGAAAAGGGAGAATTTGATATTCTGGAGGTGCTTAACGGTGTTTGTGACAAACTGGTTAACCGCCATCCGCATATTTATGGTGATGTTGAAGTGAACAGCGAAGAAGATGTAAAACGCAACTGGGAACAAATTAAGCTTAGAGAAGGCAATAAGTCTGTTTTAGGAGGAGTACCCGCCTCTTTGCCTGCCCTGGTAAAAGCAAGCAGGATTCAGGAAAAAGCAAGGGGCATTGGCTTTGACTGGGAGAACAAAACCCAGGTTTGGGAAAAAGTAGAAGAGGAACTTCAGGAATTTAAAGAGGAGTTTAATGTGGTTGAAAATAGTGCTATCGATGTAGAAAAGGCAGAAAGTGAATTTGGTGATCTACTCTTCTCTTTAATCAACTATGCACGTTTTATTAACATTAATCCAGAAAACGCGCTTGAAAAAACCAATAAAAAATTCATCAAACGTTTCCAATACCTTGAAAGTAAGGCCCATGAAAATGGCAAGGCCCTTCAAGACATGACACTCGCCGAAATGGATGTTTACTGGAACGAAGCAAAAAAGCTTTAGCTGTGCTTTTTCTTCATCGTCATTTTTGCCTTTTGCCCAATACCGTAGTTGTAGTTTTTTGAATTGCTTTCCTTTTTTTCATGGAAAGCCCCACCACCTAAGGGCATATCTTCGTCTGCTTTAACCAGTCGGTTTTTATCAATCCCTTTGGGCTTTTTAACTGTTTTCTCTACTAAAAGCTCTTCTGGCAATTCTGCTGTTTCTATTTTAGCCCCTATGGCTTGCTCTATCTTCTTAATTTGAACAAGTTCCAGGTCTGTAGCAAAAGTAATGGCCACAACTTCATCTTCCTGCGCTTTGTTTTTAACAATACGGCTTAAAAAGGTTTCTTTTTCTTCAGGCACCTCAAAATGAAATATAAAAGGAATACCTGTTAAATCCAATAGCCCTGCGCCATCATTGGCCACAATGAGCACCCTGGCTTCAGGAACCTGTTTAAAGTCTTCAAAATCATCAAAACCACCCTCATCAAAATGTAAAGGTTTATACATGGCATACTCACCCGGCTTAGCACTTTCCAGGCTTTTACAAAGCTTTTGAGCAGTTAAACGGCCGTTTACAAATACAACTACTTTCTCAAACACTTCATCATCCCGCAAAAGGCTATGTAATAAGTTGAGCTTCGTTTTATAATTTGGCACCTGGTACAACAGTTGAGTCACTGTTTCCGCTTTTGTATCCCCAAAATCTTCTACTTCTATCAGCGTAGGAAAGTTGAGGAACTGATCTGTCATTTTATACAATTTATCGTGCATTACCTCTGTAAAGATCAAATGCTGACATTTCCCTGCGCTTCTGGCCAGTTCACAAACCGGAAGCTGCATGCCTTGTGCTACAATTTGCGCGGCATCATCTACAATAAAAGTTTGCAATTTACTCAGGTTTAAGCCCAGTTTTAGGTATACTGCCCTTGCACGGGTTGGCGTAGCCACCACAATATCAATTCCAAGGGCCAGCTCGCTTACTTCAGCCTCATAACCACCAGTACCAAATAAACCAACAATATTGAGGTCCCGGTTTTTACTTAAAGTAACAAACTGCTCTATAACAGCAGCCCCACGCTCATTATCTGCTACCAAAATGAGCACTTTGGGTGCTTCATCTTTTGTGTATTTTAACCGCATTAAAACACCAAGTACATACGTAGTTGTTTTACCAGATTTTTCTGGTCCTACAGCAATGATGTCTTGTCCCCCAAGGATTCTTGACATGGTTTTGGCTTGAATTTCTTTGGGAGTTAAGTACCCGGCATCAGTCATTGATGTGACCAGGGCCTTGCTTAGTTTTAATTTATCTAACGACACAGTTTTCTATTCTAATATGATGAGGCTGCAAATTTACACAATTTCCTGCGCTTTCAGCGGCAATGAAAAGTGAAATGTGCTCCCCACTCCAGACTGGCTTTCTACCCATATGCGTCCATCATGGCGCTCAACAATCTCTGCGCTTAGGTAAAGCCCTATTCCAAATCCAGAAATATTTTGTGTATGCTTGGTTTCAACCCTGTAAAAGCGGTCAAATAACCGGTTTATGTCATTCGGTTTAATACCCATCCCCTCATCTTTTACACTCACCACAACGCTATCTTCTATAATTTCACATTTAACAGTAATCTGTTTGCCCTTTGGAGAATATTTTACCGCATTACTCAGTAAATTTGAAATAACTGAACCAATTTTATCATGATCGGCATATATCATAACCTGACAACATGGTAAAAAAGTGATCATGTGGCTACTTACGGTCAAATCTGTTTCATCAATGATCTCCCTAAGCAATTCATCCAGCTGAAATTCATGTTTCTGAATTAAAATTTTGCCAGCTTCAAGACGGGAAACGTTCAAAAAGCTATTGATCATATTGCTCATCTTTTTAATCTGCGCATGTGCCTTACCCAAAGCAGAGGCAGCAAAAGTATCAGCACCTTTTATAGCCACCCGCTGCAGCAGCTGAATGTAACCGTTGAGCGAAGTAAGGGGCGTTTTTAACTCATGACTTACCATACCGATAAAGTCATTTTTACGCATCTCTTCCATTTTATCGGCAGTTACATCCATTACCAAACCAGAATATTCTACAGGATCATTTCCGTGTAAAAAAACCTTGCCGGTTGCCCTTACCCATTTGCGTTCTTTTGTTACCAGGTTAGTAATAGAATAGGTAATATCGCTTGATTTGTGTTTTTCAACTGCATTTGTAAGCACATCTGTCAGCGGCTTGTGGTATTCGGGATCAATGGCCTCCATAATCTGCTCCATACTGATGTCATGCGTTAAAGAAAAGCCAAAAAGCTCCTTGATGTTATCAGACATACTTACATGCAGGGTTTTAGGGTCAATACTCCAGGTACCCATATTGCCTGTTTGTAAGGCTTCCTGTAATTTATCACTTATTTTTTGTTCTTCAAGAATTTTGGCCTCTGAGGCCAAAAGCTCATCCTGACTGCTCAGATGCATAGAAATCAGATCAGCAAAGAGCGTAAACATACCCCTGATTTGCACGGTGTTGATTAAGGCCGGTTTTGGGTCAATTGCACATAAAGTGCCAAAAAAACTTCCGTCCTTACGCAAAATAGGCACCGAGATATAGCTTTGAAAGCCATACATCGCTGGCGTATGGTGCTTGCAAAATCTTTCATCTTTATCTACATGATCAATAACTACAAGTTGCCTGTCTTCTCTTATTTCGTTACAAATGGTAGTTTCCAGTAGCAGTTCTCCACCTGTTTTAAGCCCAAAATTGATATCATCTTTTACACTGCAGGCAATCCATTTAGTATCAGTTACCCTGGCTACCGCAGCAAAGCCCATCCCGGTTGTGCGGCAAACTACATCCAATATGGTGGATACAATTGAAATGCGTGCTATGGAATTAATGTCGGCATTTATCCCCGCATCTCCAGGATACTTTATACTGGAATTGTTGTCTTCAGTCACGATATCATAGGTTTTATACAATAATACAACATCATTGCTATTTCCCAAAATTTAAGACCGGCAAGCTAGTCCATTATTTAAACCTTATAGCTTTTAAAGGAGAAATCCTGCTTACCAATAAAGAGGGCAGTATCAGCACTACCAAACAAATAATCACAGTTACCATATTCAACAGCACAATATCCATTAAATGAAATTCTACAGGCACATAAGACAGGTAATAAGAAGACTGGTCTAAGCTAAAAATATGTGTGTAGTACTGTAAAAAGCCAAGCCAAAGGCCAAGGGCATTGCCAAGCAAAAGCCCATACCCTACCAGGTACATGGCGTTAAATAAAAAGATCTTCATAATGCTGTAATCTGTCATCCCAAAAGATTTGAGCATTCCAATCATATTGGTGCGTTCCAGAATCATGATTAAAAGTGCGGTAATCATGTTAATTACCCCTACAATCATCATTAAAATCAGTAAAACCCTTGTATTTACATCCAATAAAGAAAGCCAGGTAAAAATATTAGGAAAATATTCCTGTACAGATTCAGATTTTAAATTGATTTCCAGATTTACATAAATATCATCTGCTGCTACAGTTAACTTTGCAAAGTCTTTTAACCGCACTTCAAGGCCACCAATCTCATTTGGCTTCCAGTTGTTTAACCTTCTTATAATGTTAATGCTGCCAATCACAAAACTTTTATCAATTTCCTCTACCCCAATATTGTAAATACCAACAATTTTAAATTTACGCCTGCGTGGCGGATTCTGCACAAAGTGCATGATGAAATCGTCGCCCGTTTTTAGTTTCAACCTATCTGCCGTGTACTGCGAAATTAAGATTTGTCCGTTTGCCTTAACACTATCTGTAAAGTCTATCAAACTGCCACTCACCAGGTGCTTTTTTATGTAGTCCCAGTGATAACCTGCATCTACCCCTTTAAAGTTAATCCCCTCTACTTCCTCATTGGCTGATATGATGGCCGGCTTGGTGGCGTAAGGCTGAATGTATGCTACAAAAGGATTTTTTTTAAGGTCAGTAATGGTCTTGGGCAAAGGGATAAAAGGGCGCTGTTCAAAAGAATTATTGGTATCCAGCTTAAAAACCCTTACATCGCCTACATAACCACGTACCTTTTCCTGGATTTCAGTTTTAAAACCTTTAATAATCGCAATGGACAGCATCATTACAGCAAGGCTTAGCATTACGCCCGATATGGCTATCCGCACAATCAATTTTGAAAAAGTCCGTTCGGACTTAATGGCAATGCGTTTGGCAATAAAATATTCTGTATTCAATGCTATGCGATAAGTTGTATATTAGCAAAAATGCTGAATTCATTTCTATTTGAAGTATATAATTTAAAATTACACACATGAAGGCACCCGTAATTGCTGTTTTAATAGGTTTGCTGGCTTTAGATGCCTGCGGAAATACAAGACATAACAATACAGGAAAAGAAGGTTCATTAACTGCTGCACAGAAGGATAGTTCATCAAAAGCAGCTAAGTATAGTGCTATACGCACCGGTGCAGAGCAGACTGAACGCTATGTACCCCTGCTAAAAGGCAAAAGGGTAGGCATTATAGCTAACCCAACATCCATTATAGGCAAAGAAACTACGGTAGACAGCTTATTAAAGTTGGGTGTTCATATTGTAAAAATCTTTGGACCAGAGCATGGCTTTAGGGGCAAAGCGAGTGCCGGTGTACATGTTAATGATGATGTGGATACAAAAACAGGTATTAAAACCATTTCCCTATATGGTAAACACAGTACACCTAGCGCAGAAGACCTTGCAGATGTAGACATCATGCTGTTTGACATCCAAGATGTTGGCGTCCGTTTTTACACTTACATCAATACCCTGCAGCATGTTATGGAAGCCTGTGTTGTAAATGACAAAGAAGTGATGATTTTAGACCGGCCAAATCCGAATGGCTTTTATATAGATGGGCCTATTCTAGATCCAAAATGGGTTTCGGGTATTGGCTTACAAGCTATTCCAATGGTACATGGTTTAACAGTTGGAGAGTATGCCCAAATGTTAAATGGTGAGGGTTGGTTAAAAAACAAAGTAAAGTGCAAAATAACCGTAATTAAGGTGGCAAATTACAAGCACGATATGCCTTACGTGTTACCTGTAAACCCATCGCCAAATTTAAACTCAAACAGGTCTATCCTACTCTACCCTTCTACCTGTGTATTTGAAGGGGCGTACCTAAACCATGGCCGCGGAACCCAATTTCCTTTCACCATTCTGGGCTCACCGGCGTTAAAAGGCAAATACAGCTTTTCATTTACACCAAAAAGCATCAAAGGCATGTCAGAAACTCCGCTATTTCGAGACCAGGTATGTTATGGAATTGACCTCAGAGATTATGATTTATCGCTCATTAGAAAACAAAAACAGGTTAACCTCAGCTGGATTATAGAACTGTACAAAGCATCGCCCAACAAAGCAGACTTTTTCAATTACAAGCTGAGCAAGGAAATGGGCAACATTGATCGTTTATTTGGCGTTTCAAGTGTGCGGGAGATGATCATTGCAGGCAAGTCTGAAAAAGAAATCAGGGACAGCTGGGAGCCGGGGCTCAGTAAATATAAAACAATGCGCAAGAAGTATCTGTTGTATCCTTAACAATACCTACATATTATGAACAGCGAGCCTAAAAAGACAAACGAAAAACCCAGCAGTAACTTTAAAGAAGAAACTCCAAAAGGAAAAGTTCCTGCAGGCAACAAAGCCGTTAAACAACCTGAAGATAAGGATTACAATGCTGAAGAAGCAAACTTTAAAAACCCGGCTAAAAAAAGAGAGCAGGGAGAGCAACCTGTAAACCCCATTAAAACGCCACCGAAGGATTAGCAGTCTAAACCTGCACAGCCGTCATTTCGACAGAGCATAGCGACGAGAGATCTTTCTCTATCAATTAGTCTGAAGTAGACTGCCCAAAAAGTTTAGCTTCTATAGTCGAACTTCTGTTTCTCAGTCTTGCAATTGGTATTATAACCCTATTATCCCAGGTAATCAATAGAATTAAGATCATACTAATTAACAATCATTTCTTTCCTTGATCGTATAATCTTTACTTTGCTTTCTACATAAGATCCGTCTGGTAATGGTTCAACTATTGAGAGCTTATAGAAGCTTTCGAAGCCATCACCCGCTTTAACGGAGATATCAAGAAGTTCCTTTAGTGAAATATATTTATGCAGAGGCTTTGCCTTAGTAATTAAAGATTTACCCCTGGGCTCGTAACACTGAAATGCGAGATAAGAATTAAAATAGGGCGGCATGCATTTACAAAGAAAGCTATAATAGAAAATCGGGCCGTCGTTATGAATCTTAATTATATTAAGATCTGGATTAATACTCAAGGTATCTGCATAAAAATAAATTATTTTTGCAGGTTGTTGAGCGATGGTATTTCTAGTAGATAAAATCGCAAGCACTAAGATTGTGCAAAATAGAATTTTTTTCATAATTTTAATTACATCCAGTAGTTGGTACTCTTTTATTTATTGGGGCATTTACATTTTGCGTGTTAAATGTTGAAATATCTGATGGGAAAAACCCATGTTGAATTAATATCCCTTAATATTACTAATATTCGGATAAGATCCTTTATCAGTAATCTTAAATATGGAACTTTCCCCTTTTATGCCTGGTATTTGGTCCTGTGCCTTTGTTACAATGGTTGCAACCACCATAATTTAAATTGTGATATAATTTCTTAACATCCTCATGCTCCTCCTTTATTTACTCTGGGATTGCCAAAATGGTCAATGTCATATTCTTCTGCCAATAATGCATCCGTTAGTGTCGATCAAACCTTCCCGTGCAAGCTCAAGACAATACTAATTAACAATTATTTCTTTCCTTGATCGTTTGATCTTTACTTTGCTTTCGATATAATTCCCGTCTGGTAATGGTTCAACTATGGAGAGCTTATAGAAGCTTTCGAAGCCATCACCCGCTTTAACCGAGATATCAAGAAGTTCCTTGAGTGAAATATATTTATGCAGAGGCTTTGCCTTAGTGATTAAAGATTTAGCCCTGGGCTCATAACATATAAATGTAAGATAATTATTAAAATAGGGCGGCATGCATTTACAATGAAAGCTATAATAAAAAATCGGCCCCTCATTGTCAATCTCAATTATATTAAGATCTGGATTAATACTCAAGGTATCTGCATAAAAATAAATTATTTTTACAGGTTGTTGAGCGATAGTATTCCTAGCAGATAAAATCGCAAGCACTAAGATTGTGCAAAATAGAATTTTTTTCATAATTTTAATTACATCCAGTAGTTGGTACTCTTTTATTTATTGGGGCATTTACATTTTGCGTGTTAAATGTTGAAATATCTGATGGGGAAAATCCATATTGAATTAATATCTGATTATAAACCCTATTAAAACGCCGCCTAAAGATTAGCACACAACTTATCGGCACTAAGCCGCGTATCCTGGAAATGATTGCGGCTTGGTTTCCTCTATGAATTAGTCTGAGGTAGACTGCCCAAAAAGTTTAGCTTCTATAGTCGAACTTCTGTTTCTCAGTCTTGCGATTGGTATTACAACCCTATTATATCCCATGTAATCAATAGTTATAGTTTTCACATCTTTCAAATCATAAACCATCAAATTCGCCTCACCTTTTTTATCCGCAAAGACTTTAACCAATATCCTATTTTCATTATCTCTTAAGCATACATAACCACTCATAGCAAAACCTTCATTATCTTTAATAAATACCTTAAGATCACTAATATTCGGATAAGATCCTCTATCAGTAATCTTAAATATGGAACTTTCCCCTTTTATGCTTGGTATTTGGTCCTGTGCCTTTGTTACGATGGTTGCAACCACCATAATTAAAATTGTGATATAATTCCTTAACATCGTGAGGCTCCTCCTTTCTTTACTGTGGGGTTACCAAAACGGTCAATTCCATATTGTCCAGTCAATAGTTTATCCATAAATCTATATTTAATGCTTTCCGCTTATGCCTTATGCATCTGCACCGGTCAAACCTCCTGATTAAATTTTATTTTTAGTTGCCCGTATTAACTTTAGGCAAGGCGCTTAATCATTTCCTCAATTCCGTTAAGCCATGCAGGCTCCTGGCTTTCTTCCCAAAGTTCTTTTAGCTCAGAGCCTTCAGCAATCACTACTTTTAATGCAGCTACTGCTTTGCTTTTGAGATCAGATAAATCAAGGTCAGGAAATCTTGTGGAAAAACTATCTACCTCATAAGGCTCGCTCATCTCTAGAGTGGTGTATTTTGTTCCATTAATTGAATTATCAATATAAGCGGCTGAGACAATTGCCGCATTAGCCTCATCGGCTTCTAAATAGGCTGCGTCTGCAGCGTTGTCTAGCGCTTCTATTATAATTTCTTTCGGATTTTCTGCTTCCTCTATTTCCCGAACGAAATCCAGTGCTGCATCATCTTCAAAAGGTCCGTGGCCCCATGCTCCCATAAATTTAATTTTAAGTTCCCTAAGGTATTCAAATCATAATACTTATACAAGTTAGCAAATACTACCTGTATCAATTTAATCTGATTCGGGCACTCATACTCATATAGCCCGTTAATATACAGAATTTAATTAAAAGGGTCAGTGAATTTCACACTGCAACTTCTGGAGTCTTCTCGACAGAGCACAGCTTCAAGAAATCTATTTCTTTACGTTCTTTTGTGCTTCTTTTAAAAATTTCATCAATACCTTCTCGTCATTTTCAATAGCCATTATGCTTTCTGGCTTTTCTTTGTTAATCTTTTTAAGATACTTACCTAACTGGTCATTTTCAAAAGCCTCCAGTAACAAAGGGTAAACGTAAGAACTTTTACATACAGCCCTCGTATTCCCCAGCTTACTGGCTACACAATCCAATACCTGTACAATTACTTTTTTCTTTGGTCTTTCTGGCTCTTCCACGTTAGTTGTACAGATGGAAAGCTGCCGTAATGCCTCAAGCGTTCCACCCCAGGTACGGAAATCTTTTGCAGTGAAATCACTTCCGGTTATTTCACGGATATAGTTGTTGATCTTTCCGGAATCTATGGCTCTATGTTCCTTACCGTCGGTATAATATTGAAATAAATCTTGTCCCGGAATCTCCATCACCCTTTTTACCATTTTAGACAGGGTTTTGTCATTTAGGGCAACTTCCTGTTTCACCCCTTTTTTACCCACAAATTTAAGCTTTAAGGTATTGCCATCTACCTTAGCATGCTTGTTTTTAAGGGTAGACAATCCATAACTGCCATACATCTGCGCATAAGATTCGTTCCCCACCCTAATCAACGTTTTTTGCATCACCTGCACACAGATCGCTAAAACCTTCTGCTCGTCAAACTCTTTTCTTTTTAAATCCTTTGCTATTCTTTTACGTGCTATGGGCAAGGCTTTGCCGAATTCAAGCAACCGAAAATATTTATGATCAGAACGCCTTGAAGTCCAATCTGCATGGTATCGGTATTGTTTTCTTCCTGCTACATCCAAGCCTGTAGCTTGCAGATACGCATTCTTTTTAGAGGCAATCCATACGTTGGTCCATGCTGGCGGCAACACCAGTTTTTTTATCCTGTCCAACTGCTTTTCATCATTTATGCTGGCGCCGTTTTTATCCTCATAATGAAAATTACCTGGCTTACCCTTTCTATAAATGCCCGGCATGCCATCGGTTATGTAAACCAATCCTATTTCTTTGATCTCTTCAGGAGTTTGAACCATACATTTTTGAGGAAAATATCCGTTTTAATTTAGTTATTTTGTTATCTACAAACACAGAAGGATGAGATTAGTTTTTATGGGTACCCCCGATTTTGCAGTGGCTTCACTAAATGCTTTGGTAGAGGCTGGCTTTGATGTAGTTGGCGTAATTACCGCAGCAGATAAACCTGCCGGACGCGGACAAAAACTTACTGAAAGTGCGGTAAAAAAATATGCTACAGAAAAAGGGCTCCGTGTATTGCAGCCTTTAAAACTTAAAGATCCTGAATTTGTAGCCGAATTAAAAAGTCTGGAGGCAGATTTACAGGTGGTAGTGGCTTTCAGGATGTTGCCAGAGGTAGTATGGAACATGCCACCAAAAGGAACCATTAACCTTCATGCCTCTTTATTACCTCAATATCGTGGTGCGGCGCCTATTAATCATGCCATCATTAATGGCGAAACAGAAAGTGGTGTAACCACTTTTTTTCTAAAACACGAAATTGATACAGGCGATGTTATTGCAGCAGAAAGGGTAAGCATTGAACCCAATGATACCGCTGGAGATTTACATGACAACTTAATGGTAGTAGGTGCGGGCTTACTGGTAAAGACCGTAAAAAGCATTGAAGATGGTACATATGCAGAACAGCCTCAAATACAAAGTGACGAACTGAAACATGCTCCGAAAATATTTAAAGACTTTTGCCAGATTGACTGGAACCAGCCTGTAAAAACAGTATACAATTTAATCCGGGGGTTAAGCCCATACCCTACTGCTTTTACAAAACTACAGGATAAAACTTTAAAGATTTTTAAAGCTGAACTGTTAGAGACGGAACCAGGCATTGCGGCTGGAGGTTTTTTAACTGATGGCAAGACTTTTCTAAAATTTGCAGCCAAAGGTGGTTTTATTACCCTTAAAGATGTACAGTATGAGGGTAAAAAGCGAATGGGAATTGAAGAGTTTTTAAGGGGAATGCGTTTGTAAAGCTAAAGTCGCAATTTTTTAAGATACTAATCAACCAAAACCCCAAAACTGAGTACCGAAATTTCTGGTGTTCTCAGCAATTGGACTGAAGATGGATCAATCATTCTAGGCGAAAAAAATGATGAAATATTATATATCTACGCCCACAGTAAATAGTTACTGCATTTCATCTATTAGCCTTGCAAATATTAACTAGATAGTAAGTTGGGCGTAAGTTGCACTTTCCCTACCCCTTTTCCTACCCTTTCATTGTCCCTACTTTGTCACTTAGTTGTCGATCGTCAAACAATCGACAACTAAGCCGGAAGTAAACTCGTAATAAACCTTCTGATTTCTTCCAACTTTCCTTGGGCAATCCCCCTCCTTATACCCAATTTATCAAGTTCTATTTTGCACGAGAATGATAAGTTCCGCAACAAGAATTGAAGCATCTTTCCTACTCGGTGCAATTTTGACCATTTTTTTATATTTTTACATACAAATATGTTAAATGCTCATCTTAGAAACTATCAATTTACGCGGAAGCACGGTCACGGGTCTTGTGATAGGATTTTTTATAATGTTAGTTATGATAACATTTATAGACAGGGCTGTACGCGAGACTAACAAATCGAAAAGCTTTTTAAACCGCAAATTTAAGTATACGACATTAGAACTGATCTGCTATGCATTATATCTAGCTATGGGCGTTGCAATTGGTGCCATGATCGTCATTTCCTCCTATTCAACCGATATTTGGTTATTGACATTGGTTGGGCTAGTAGCCGGGTTTTTATTAAGCACCGATTTTCTCTTATTAGTAAACCATATCTTGTCCGAAGCTTTTCAAACAGTTAACATGAATCACGAAACCGGAATAGTATCTGTAAGACGATTTGGAAAAACAACTATAATATTGCTGGAAGATCCAAATACATTTCATTTTCATTATGTTGCCCGATGGAGAAAAAGCTATGGAAAGGGATTTAAATTTTTCGGTGCCAATTTTAGCAAAACGGTTATCCAGAATGGGGACTTCAAAATTCAACTATCGGGTTTACGGAGACAACATTTTTACTTTTCGAAATGGGTAAATAGTAAGAATATCAGGATAGTCAAAAGACAGATCAACTTTATAATTTAATAAACGACAACCTATTATAGCTAACTGGAATTAATTGGGAGGTATTCGCAGATCACCTCTCAATTAGCTATGTATATGAAAAACAAAATAACTCACCATATTTTATACCATTGAGGGCTGGATTACTTAATAATGTACAACACACGGACCAGTAAATTGTAATTAAAAAATATTTAAATATGAGATTGATACTAATTAACACCTTACTTTTATTATGTGCATTTTGCCATGCGCAGGAAACTTTCAAAGTTGGCAAAGATGGAACGATGAAATTACCAAATGGAGCGGTTAGAAAAATTGATTTGGCGCTAAAAGCAAAATATATGGAGTCATTTGGCTCTGAAGCCGTGGTCGATAAAATTTTGCCCATCAATTATGAAATTGGCACAATGAAACTTACGCTGAGTTCAGGAACAAATGTGCGAAAATCTGAATTTATAATTCCCTCAAAAAAACGTTTAGACAATTTGAATAGGAAAAAAGGCCAATCTGATTATAGATCGTACATAACAAATGTAAGTGCAGGCGAAGTACTAATTACGTACTCCAATCTGGGGGCACGGCATGCATATTCATTTCAATTAGTGAACAAAAGTCATGAGAATACTTCTATTCTCGGATCTTTGAGATTTTATCCCGCTGATAATGATAAGGCTCTAAAAATGGTAGAGGCGATGCTAAATAGCATTACTTTGGAAAAATAAATCCTATTGAATTAGTAATTCTAGTGATGTCGCCCATTTTAATGGTTGTTATATCAGCTTGAAAACTTAATGTAAGTGATTAAGCAAGCTGCTCAAATGCTTGGAAACCTCATTAAAATAACGTTTCCTGCCGTATCCCATCACCCATCTAATACCACCCACAGCATTGGTTAAAAAAACCTCCTCCGCTTCGTTTAAAATTTCTGGATTAATCTGGGCTTCTACAATTGAGATGCCGTTGGATTGTGCCATCTCCATCACCACCTTACGCATTACACCAGCAATACAACCTTCAGAAAGCGCAGGGGTATAGATTTGCTTTTCGTATACTACAAACAAGTTAGAACTGATGCTTTCGCATAAAAAGCCGTTCTCATTAATAACAATGGCTTCATCTAGCTGCTGTTGCTTTTTAAAAAGCCCAGCCATTACATACAGCAGGGAACTTGTAGTTTTATAGTTAGAAAGCTTATTTATCGGCTTAGTGAGCTCATCGTAAACGTCTATGATCAATCCTTTTTTATTGAGCCCGTAATTACCATCTGGTAATGCCGATGCCTCCAAAAGGTACCCGGATTTGTTACTATCTGGGGTATATAGACCAGCTCCTTCTCGGTATACCGAGAGCCTAAACCGTACATTGTCTTTTAGTTTATTCCTTTTTACAAGCTCGGCCGTTTTTTGCTTTAGAAAGTAATCGTCAAACAAAACACCGCCTTCCATCTTTAAGGCGTTCATGCCCGCCGCAAGGCGTGCGGCATGGTCTTCTGCATACCTGAGCTTACCGTTGCTCATCCGCATGGATTCAAACAAACCATCTCCATATCTGAATGCACGATTGCCGGCCTTTAAAACAGGTTGGTCAATAGCAATAAATTCGTTATTATGTATGATGTATTCTTGTGGCATGCGCTGATATGTTCTTTAAGACTGTACAACGTAATTTCTCCACTTATTAAGCACCGCATCAAAATCTGCTGGCAGCGGTGCTTCAAATTCCATGTATTTTTTTGTAGTAGGATGTATGAAGCCTAATGTTTGGGCATGTAGTGCCTGACGGGGCATCAATTCAAAACAATTTGCTACGTACTGCTTGTACTTGGTAAAGGTTGTACCTTTTAATATTTTGTCTCCGCCATAAGTGGCGTCGTTAAATAAGGTATGGCCGATGTGTTGCATATGTGCCCTGATTTGATGAGTTCTGCCTGTTTCTAACTGGCAACTAATTAATGTTACATAGTTTAAACGCTCCAGTACGGTATAATGTGTTACAGACCACTTGCCTTTTTCTTCATCATCAAATACATCTTGCACAATTCTGTTTTTTAAGCTCCTGCCAATGTAGCCGGTAACTGTCCCATTTTCAGCGATATCTCCCCAGGCAAGCGCAATGTATTTACGGGTAATGCTATGGTCAAAAAATTGTTTGGCAAGTTTGGTCATTGTGATCTCGTTTTTACTGATCAGCAATAAACCAGAGGTATCTTTATCTATGCGGTGTACCAAACCCGGCCTGCCTTCATTGCCGGGCAATTGAGGTAGTTGTTCAAAATGGAAAGCAAGCGCATTTACAAGTGTACCAGTATAGTTGTTGTATCCTGGATGCACCACCATGCCCGGAGGTTTATTTACAACCAGCAGATCGTCATCTTCATAAACAATATTCAATGGAATATCTTCAGGGTAAACTTCGGTATCTCTTGGGGGATGAGGAAATACAATGGAAATCTCATCTGATGGCTTTACCTTATAACTTGCTTTGATTGTTTTTTGGTTCACCAATACGTTACCTGCATCTATGGCATTTTGGATTCGGTTACGTGATGCATTTTCCATACGGTGCATCAAAAACTTATCAATTCTAAGCAAAGATTGTCCTTTATCTACAACAATATTAAAGTGTTCGTATAAATCCTGTTCCTCTAAATCCTGCGCCGTGTTGTTATTTTCCATCTGTAATCCGCCTTTTTTACTGAACCCTTTGGCCTCAGTAAGCGAATGCAAAACTAATCTTTAACAATTACATATTAAAGAAAGAAATTGGCTGGTTTTTTGTTGCAAGGAACTTTGTAACCAAAACCTACCTTTATGAAAAACTTTACGCAAAACGTTAAAATCTTATTGAATTTTTTCCCCTACCTGCTTAAAAAGATCTACTTCTAAGGCTTATACACATGTCAAGAAAAGAATACATTTGTGAATGTTCACAACCATATTCAGTCCTTTTCAGGATCTAAATCACCCATCGTTGACTTATTTAGGGGTTAATAGAGGTTAATTCAATTCCATTTCTATAGTTTTGAATGCTTTTATTTTATAACTATATTTGCTTCATAAATAAAAATTCTATGGAAACTTTAACAATTCAAATACCCGATAAAGAAGCCACAGTTTTAAAGGAAATATTGAAGAAATTCAATGTTAAAATCATTAACGCAACAAATAGGACACCAAATGCCTTAACTGTAAAAACCATTCATAACGCACATAATGGCATAGAATTAAATGAACCTATTAAAAATATAAGGTCGTTCATTGATTCTATTTAGATGTTCACATTAATACTATTGAGACTGGGAACACACGCTGATTTATTCTAGTAATCTAATCTTCAAATCCTCCATTTTTAAACTTAAGTACAACTAAATAAAAGCGTTTATATTTGTGAATGTTCACAAACATATTCAGTCCTTTTCAGCATCTAAATCACCCAATTTTAACTCAACTGTGGGTTAAGCGGGACGATTTAATTGATCCTTTCATTTCCGGAAATAAATGGCGAAAGCTGAAATATCTTATACAGGATGCCACATCAATTGGCAAAACACATCTGGTAACCTTTGGCGGTGCGTATTCAAATCACCTGGTGGCTACCGCAGCGGGATGCGCAAGATCGGCCGCCTCAAATACAGGAAACAAATTTAGCAGCACTGCTTTTGTTAGAGGTGAAGAGGTAAACAATGAAATGCTAACGCTTTGCCGCTTGTTTGGCATGAACTTGATATTTACAGACAGGCAGCATTACAAAAATAAGCAACAACTATTTGACGAATATTTTGGAGCTAACCCAGAAGCTTATTTTATAGACGAAGGGGGCGCTTCTGCAGAAGCAGTAAAAGGATGTGCTGAAATCATAGCAGAACTGCCCCCGGATATTGACCATTTATTTTGTGCCGCTGGCACAGGTACTACTGCCGCAGGCTTGCTCAAAGGCATTCAGGATGCCGGTCTTAAAACCCAACTTCACGTAATTCCGGTATTAAAAGGCGGGGACTTTATTGCAGCCGAAATGTTTAAATACCTGGGCAATCTTGATCAGCTTGTACTGCATACCGGTTATGATTTTGGTGGGTACGCAAAAACGCAGCCTGAACTGATCACTTTTATCAAAAACTTTAGTGCCAATACAGGGATATTGCTAGACCCGGTTTACACCGGAAAACTGTTTTATGCGATTAATGACCTTGCATCAACCAGCGAATTGGACAAAAATGCTAAAGTTGTAGCACTCCATACCGGAGGTTTGCTTGGAATTATGGGTATGAAAGATAAGTTCTTTTAAAATCATGAAATCAAAAAGCGTTTTTAAAAAAGTTATATCACTTATTTTTATACTCCTGTTCATATTCCTTTTAAGACCAATTGGCTTCTTATTGTACACCTGGATAAAAGATGACGCTATAAAGCTGCAAAATGAATACGGCACTACTCAAGATGCCAGTAGGCTTAATAGAACAAAAATTGACACCCTAATAAAAGTTAATGAAAACCATGAGGCGACCACTGCTCAAATTACAGAACTGATAAAAAAGGCGCATTTGCGAAAGAAAAATATAGCAATAGCCGGCGCACAACACAGCATGGGTGGCCATACCATTTATAAGGGCGGAATTTTACTGGATATGAAAGGCTTTAACTATTTAAGGCTAGACAGCACGAACAACATTCTACATGTTGGATCTGGCGCATTATGGGTAGATGTGATTAAATTTCTGGACGATAAAAATAGATCTGTTTTTGTGATGCAGTCTAACAACTCTTTTTCCATTGGAGGCTCTGTTAGCGTTAACTGCCATGGTTGGCAGGCAATGGCCGGCCCAATATCTTCTACAGTACAGTCATTTAGACTGATGAATGCTTCTGGTGAAATTTTAAATTGCAGCAGAAAGGAGAATGCAGAGTTGTTTTCTCTGGTTTTAGGAGGTTATGGCTTATTTGGAGTGATATTAGACTTAGAATTAAAAGTTACCACCAACAAAACCTATACAGCACATCAGTACATTATTAAAAGCGATGACTATGTGAAGGAATTTAACAAGCAGGTGAGAAAAAACCCTAATGTAGATATGGCTTATGGGAGGATTAATGTGAACCCAGATCATTTTATGGAAGAAGCAATCCTGTGTACCTATACTGACGACCATACAATACCTAAACAATTAAGCAGAGGAAATAACATGGCTGGTTTTCGACGCACACTATTTAGAGGTTCTGTAGGGAGTAATTATGGCAAAAACTTACGCTGGAGTATTGAAAAAGCTGCAACCTTTCTGATCAATGATAAAAAGTTTACAAGGAACAGGTTGATGAACGAAGGGGTTGAAGTATTTCAAAATACAGCGCCCGATTATACTGATATATTACATGAATATTTTATTCCGATTGAGGCAGCGCCAACGTTTATTAAACAGTTAAGGGAAATACTACCGAGATACAATTCAGATTTACTAAACATCACGATTAGATATGTGAAGCGTGATTCCGATACTTTTTTAGCCTATGCAAATAACGACGTATTTGGCTTTGTAATGCTATTTAGTCAACAGCGAAGTCCTGCTGTAGAACGAGAAATGAAAACCTTAACCCAAAAGCTTATTGAAATTACAGCGGATTTAAAAGGAACTTATTACCTGCCTTATCGCCTACATGCTACTAAAGCACAAATGAGCAAGGCATATCCTAATGCTGATGGTTTTTTCAATTTAAAAAGAAAATACGACGCTGATGAAGTTTTTAAAAATCAATTTTATCAAACTTATGGATCAAAATCCTATTTAAAAAAATGAGTCTTCAGGCAAAATCATAGTTTAAACGTTTTAAACCATGATTTTGCAAAATAGTGCCTCAATTTGTTAATCAGGCGGTTTTTGTTACATTTGGAGACACCAAAAATTGAACATATGTACCAGCTTACAATAGCTCCTGACCAGGTAAATGAGACTTTGAGCAAGCACATCTTAGCGGATGGCTTTGACTTAACTTATGACATGGAACTAAGTCAGGGTGCATACATCTACGATGCCAAATACAAACGTCGTTTACTGGATTTTTTTACCTGTTTTGCTTCCGTTCCGCTGGGATACAACCATCCTAAAATGCTGAACGATGAGAACTTTAAGAAAAACCTTTTCCAGGCGGCACTTGCCAATCCTTCAAATTCTGATGTATACACCCAGCAGTATGCGCAGTTTGTAGATACGTTTTCAAGAGTTGGTATTCCATCTTATCTGCCACATGCATTTTTTATTGCCGGAGGTGGCTTAGCTATTGAAAATGCGCTGAAGGTTGCAATGGACTGGAAAGTGCAAAAGAACTTTGGCAAAGGATATAAGGAAGAAAAAGGCTTTAAGGTATTACACTTTGAGAAAGCATTTCATGGAAGAACTGGTTACACCTTAAGTTTAACGAATACCCTTCCTGATAAAACCAAATGGTTCGCAAAATTTGATTGGCCAAGGGTCTCCGTACCTCAGGTTAAATTTCCATTGGAAGGAGACAACCTGGAAACCGCTATCAAAACTGAAGAAATTTCCATTGCACAAATTAAACAAGCCTTTCTTGATAATAAGGATGACATCTGTGCAATCATTGTAGAACCTGTACAATCTGAAGGGGGCGACAATCATTTGAGGGAAGAATTTTTAATCCAGCTAAAACAACTTGCAGACGATAATGAGGCGTTCCTTATATATGATGAAGTGCAAACCGGCGTAGGTCTTTCTGGTAAATTCTGGTGTCATGAAAATTTTAGCGAAAAAGCCAGACCAGACATTATTGCTTTTGGCAAAAAAATGCAGGTCTGCGGAATTTTAGTGGGAAATAAGGTAGATGAAGTTCCTGACAATGTATTTAATGTGTCTTCAAGGATCAACTCTACCTGGGGAGGAAATCTTGTTGATATGGTACGTTCTTCTCAGATATTGTCTATTATTGAGGAAGACCAGCTATGTAACCATGCTGCAGAGGTAGGCAATTATTTACAGGATGGCCTGGCTAAACTGGCACAGAAATATGATAAAATGAGCAACGTGCGGGGAAAGGGATTGTTATGTGCTTTTGACTTTGCCAGCAAAGAAATGAGAAACGCTTTTGTACAAAAAGGTATGGATAAAAATGTGATGTTTCTGGGCTGCGGCAATCAGACCATTCGTTTTAGACCTGCGCTATGTATAGAGAAAAAGCATATTGACGAAGGTTTGGAAGTAATGAATCAAATTTTACCTGGTTTGTAATGAAAAACAAAAAGTTTAATGTGATTTTGGCCATAGCAGTATTGATCCTTGTAGGGTGGATGCTTAAAGGCACCTTCTCACAGCCTGGCGTGAATGACCTAAAAGCTGGCTTTAAAGAGGTTACACATTACAGAAATGAAAACAATACCGGCCCTGTGCAATATGTTTTTATTGTAACGGTAAAGGACACTCTATGGACAGAAATGGAGCAGTATGGCAATTACAAGCCACACATGAAAGGTGGAAATACTAAAGTTTATTATTTTATGGAAGGGAGTTCCGTACCTGCAAAAGCTTACGCTGGCAAGGTTAACTTTGACCCGGCTTTTAACAGTTCTTGCATAGCGCTTTACGAAAAAAGCGCTATGGGGAACGTTAGTTTGACTAAACAAATGCAGAAAAACCAGTAATAGCCCGGCCTACAATGAGGGTATTGATTTCTTTTGTACCTTCATAAGAATAAATAGCTTCTGCATCTGCAACAAACCTGGCTACATCATATTCTAGCAAAATACCATTACCACCCATCACTTCTCTAGCCCTGCTTACTACATCACGGGTACGCATAGAGCAAAAGACTTTTGCCAGTGAGGCATGTTCATCGGTAAGTAAGCCCTGATCCTGCAATTGGGACAACCTAAAACACAAAGTTTGCATAGCGGTTAAATTAGACAGCATCTCTACTAAATGATTCTGAATCAGCTGATAAGAAGCAATGGGCTTACCAAATTGTTTTCTGGTCCTGGTGTAGGCCAGTGCACTTTCATAAGCTCCCCTGGCACAACCTACGGCCTGCCAGGCCACTCCTGCCCTGGTCATCTTTAGTACCTTGGCCATATCTTTAAATGAATTGGCATTTTGCAAACGATCTTCTTCATCTACCTCGCAATTGCTGAGCGTAATTAATCCGTTTTGCACTATCCTTAAAGCCATTTTATCTTGCATTTTCTCTACCGCAAAACCCTTAGTGCCTTTACGGACCAAAAAGCCCTTCACTTGATTGTCATCCAGGTCTCTTGCCCAGATGATGGTAATGTCGGAAAAAGTCGCATTACCAATCCATTTCTTTTGTCCATTTAAAATCCATTTACTTCCCTGCCTTTTAGCTGTAGTGGTAAGCCCTCCGGCCGCTCCTGAGCCAACTTCGGGTTCAGTTAAACCAAATGCACCTATCGTTTTAAACTGTTGCATAGCGGGCAGCCATTCTTGCTTTTGCGCTTCGGAGCCAAGTAAATAAATAGAGCCCATGGCAAGTCCACTTTGCACGCCAAAGAAAGTGGAAATTGACGTATCAATCCGTGCCATTTCCATAGCAAGCATCCCTTCCATCAAATTTGATCTGTTGGGGCAACCATAACCATTGTAGGTTAACCCGCAGATATTGAGTTCCGCAATTTTTGGGATAAGTTCAAACGGAAACTCTGCTTTTAACCAATATCCATTTACAACAGGCTTAACTTCTTTTTCCAAAAATGCCCGCACCCTAAGCTGCAATGCCCGATCATCATCCTTTAGCGCCTCGTCCCCCAAATGGTAGAAATCACCTTCTATAGCCGGCAACTCTTTGACTTTTTTAGACGATCCCATCATTTTCATGAGTCCGTTTAGCTGGGTATCATCAAGATGAGAAAAAGAATCGATTACTTTTGGAAGGTCAACCTTTTTAGAAAGGGTTTCTAATTGTGCCAGATCTACACTTTTGAACAGCTTATAGGCATTTTTTAACGAAGAAAAGAAATTAGACATATATTCAGTTTTATAAAAAACGAAATATATGCCTTTTTGTTTCCTTATCTCAGGTTAAACAAATCGTCGGTTCCTAAAAGTTTGCGCGACGTGAAGCCTTCCCCAAAGGTAGCGCCAATTGACTTGCCAAACTCCCTTGCCCTGCCAATAACACTTTCAAAAAACTCTGGAGAAGAAATGTAGGTTTCCTGCTCCTGGTGATCTGGATTATAAAATTGAGTTTTAAATGCTTTTATCGCTTCGATTTTGGTATCCATAAATGGGCTGATGTCAACAATAATATCAGGCTTAATGTACCTGTCCTGAATATATTGAAGGATTAGTCTTGGTCGCCAGGCTTCCTGCTCCAATCCATCCAGCTGTGTAGAAATCTTTGGCAACCCCGCTAAAAAGCAGGCATCGTTAGCCAAATCCCCCGCCCTTCCATGATCCGGATGCCGGTCTTCCAGCGCATTGGTAAGCACAATTTCCGGTTGATATTTACGGATCATCTTCACCAGTTCTAACTGGTGCGTTTCGTCATTTTTAAAGAACGCATCTTTAAACCTTAGGTTTTCACGGGCATGTAAACCCATAATTTTTGCCGAATCTGCAGCTTCTTCATCTCTCGTTTCGGCAGTACCACGGGTTCCAAGTTCCCCCCGTGTGTAATCTATTATACCAACCTTTTTACCTTGAGCAATATGCCTCAGAATGGTGCCGGAGCATCCCAGTTCAGCATCGTCTGGATGAACTGCAAATACCAGTAAGTCTAACTTCATTTTTATATTTATAGTAATTTTTGAATCTTCTTTTTAATTTTTGAAGATAAAGGTTTGGTGAAAGGAAAAAAGTAATCTTCAACTTCTCCCTCTTTATTGACCAGGTATTTATGAAAGTTCCACCTGGGGGTAGAGATCTTTGTTAAAAAATGATACAAGGGATGTGCCTCTGATCCCCGGACCATAACTTTATCGAACATTGGAAAAGACACACCATGGTTAACAGCACAATATTCTTCAATATCAACACCATTCAAAGGCTCCTGCCGCCCAAAATCATTAGAAGGAAAAGCAAGCACTTCAAAATCCTGGTCTTTAAAGAGATTTTTAAGGGTTTCAAGTTCCTTTAATTGAGGGGCAAAGCCACAGCCCGTTGCCGTATTTACAATCAGTATTACCTTACCTTTATAATCAGAGAGTTTTTTTTCCGTTCCATTGATCAGCTTTACCTTAAACTGGTGGATACTATTAGGATGATCGGTCATTTGTTATTGATAAAATCCAGAAGAAGTAATGATAGATTCAATGTCTCTATCTACAGCAGGATCATAGGTGTTTTTTAAATTATTTCCAACCACCCGGGCAATGGACTGATACAAAAAGGCAGTTACCCCGCCCTTGGTTTGTTTTACAATATCATAGGTAGTCCTGCCCAATTCGCGGTCTATTAGTTTTGTTAAGATCTGTCCCTGGGTAATCGTTAGCTCTTTTATTTCCCGGTTAAACATCTGCTTAATTTCATTGTCGCATGCTTTAACCAGCTTTTTTTGTTCTTTTTTGTCTGTAGTACCAGCAAGGTCACGCTCCAGTTGTTCGTAGCGCCGCTTAGCAAAAAGCGCATAGGGCATCACCTTAAGCACATTATACCGCAATCGGTTAAACGCGGCCTGTTCTGCAGGAGATTTGAATATCCTCACGCCATAAATCTGCACCTCATGCAGAGGAATCCAGGGAATCATTTCGCCATTCTCATTGGTACCCGCCACCCGAATGGTATCATTTTTCCCTTTTGTGGCATATTTATACGGCACAGTCGTTTCCTGAGCCTCCGCAGAAGCATGGATAATAATGACAATAAACAGAATAAATAACCTATAAAAATTCATAAATTTATACTGCTCAAAGTTAAGGGTATTTTTATACATTCGTTTTCAGCTGAACTGTTAATTTTGTTATTAAATTGTCAGATGAACACCTTTCACTAAAGGTAACTATTTAACGATTAAAAAGCTACGATTATTACGAGAGAATGCAAATGAAGAACACGCTGGTCATAGATTTAGAGGTAGAGAAACAGGAAATCCTAAAACGCTACAGGGCGTTATTGCGTGCATGTAAGCCTACCATGCAAAAGGGCGACAAAAAAGAAATCAGAAAAGCTTTTAACATGGCTTTAGAAAGCCATAAAGACATGCGCCGGAAATCTGGCGAGCCATATATTTACCATCCTATTGCTGTAGCGCAAATTGCTGCAGAAGAAATAGGTTTGGGTACCACTTCTATTGTTTGTGCATTGTTACATGATGTGGTGGAGGATACAGACATTACACTGGAAGATATTGAACGTGAGTTTGGTAAAAAGACAGCTAAAATTATTGATGGCCTTACTAAAATATCGGGTGTTTTTGACTACAACAGTTCGTTACAGGCAGAGAATTTCAGGAAGATGTTGCTTACCCTTGCTGATGACGTAAGGGTAATTTTAATTAAGCTGGCAGACAGGTTGCACAACATGCGGACCATGGACTTTATGCCGCGTCAAAAACAGCTTAAAATTGCATCAGAAACCATCTATCTGTATGCCCCGCTTGCACACCGGCTTGGTTTGTATGCCATAAAATCTGAACTCGAAGACCTTTCAATGAAATATCTTGAGCCAGATACTTATAAATACATCGCTACACAGCTCAATGAAAAAAAAGCAGAAAGAAACCTGTTCATAAAGAAATTTGTAGAGCCAATAGAAGAAATACTCGCCGAGCAAGGACTGGTAGCCAATATATACGGTCGCCCAAAATCCATCCATTCCATATGGAATAAGATGAAAAAGAAAAACATCCCTTTTGAAGAGGTGTATGATCTTTTTGCAATTAGGGTTATTTTAGATAGTCCGCCAGAGCAGGAAAAGGCAGATTGCTGGAAAGCCTACTCTATTGTTACCGATTTATACCGGCCAAATCCAGACCGTCTGCGCGACTGGGTATCTTCTCCTAAAGGAAACGGATACGAATCTTTACACACCACGGTAATGGGCCCCAAGGGGCAATGGGTGGAAATTCAAATTCGTACCCTCCGTATGAACGAGATTGCCGAAAAAGGATTTGCTGCACATTGGAAATACAAAGAATCCAGTAATGACAATGGCCTTGACCAGTGGATTATGAAGGTGCGCGAAATGCTGAACAATCCTGAAGCGAATGCGCTGGACTTTTTGGATGATTTTAAAATGAACCTTTTCTCTGACGAAATTTTCATTTTTACCCCCAAGGGAGCGTTGATCCAGTTACCACTTGGCGCTACGGCACTTGACTTTGCTTTTGAAATACACACTGATATTGGTGCAAAGTGTATTGGTGCAAAGGTTAATCATAAGCTGGTGCCGCTTTCTTACAAGCTGCAAAATGGCGATCAGGTAGAAATCATCACTTCCGGAAAGCAAACACCTAAAGAAGATTGGTTAAACATTGTAGTTACCGCAAAAGCGAAGTCTAAGATTAAATCTTCACTTAAAGAGGAAAAAAGGAAAATAGCAGAGCAAGGTAAAGAAACCCTTGAGCGTAAATTAAAATCGCTCAAAATCACTTACAATACCGACAACCTTAATAAACTGAGTTACTTTTTTAAACTCCCGTCAACCCAAGAGCTGTTTATTGGCGTGGCGCAAGGTAAAATTGAACTGAAAGACCTGAAGGATTACCTGGCAAGCGAAAAGGAAATTGAAAGCCGCGGCACGGTAAGAAATGACGGACAACAAATTGAAGCCCTGTTAAACAAGGTAAAAGGTCCAGAATCTGATGTACTGTTAATTGGTGAAGACCTTCAAAAAATAGACTATAATTTGGCTGCCTGTTGCAATCCAATCCCCGGAGATGATGTTTTTGGTTTTGTAACGGTTAATGAGGGCATCAAAATTCACCGCACCAACTGCCCTAATGCCGCGCAACTGATGGCAAATTATGGCTACCGCATTGTAAAGGCAAAATGGAATAGGCAACAGGAACTCACCTTCCTTACTGGATTGCACATTATTGGTATTGATGACGTGGGTTTAATTAACAACCTTACTAAAGTAATCTCAAATGACTTTAAGGTAAACATGCGATCTATTACTGTTGACACAGATAATGGTATATTTGACGGCTCGATGATGATATATGTAAATGATAAAGAGCATTTGGATAGGCTGATTGAAAACCTGATGGAAGTTAAGGGCATAACTGCGGTGACACGTTTTGACGCTTAATTTTCAATTATAATTCTGTTTTATTTAAAAATTAATACCTTTGAAAGGAGTTTAAAACTATGTCTACAAACCATAACAGCGAGTTGGTTAGGAAAATATTTGAAGCCTACCTCGAAAACAAGCAGCTACGTAAAACGCCGGAACGTTTTGCCATCCTTGAGGAAATCTACTCAAGAGATGATCATTTTGATGTAGAAACCCTCTATATACACATGAAAAACCAAAAATACAGGGTTAGTCGTGCAACTGTATATAACACTTTGGAGTTACTGGTATCCTGTGATTTAGTGACCAAACATCAGTTTGGAAAAAACATGGCCCAGTTTGAAAAATCTTACGGCTATCATCAGCACGATCACATTATCTGTATTGATTGTGGAAAAGTAGTAGAGTTTTGTGATCCCCGCGTACATCAAATTCAAAGTATGGTGGGAGATTTACTGAAATTTGAAATTAAACACCACTCTTTAAACCTTTATGGCATTTGCTTTGACTGTCAGGCAAAAGCGACCATGATTGAAAAGGCAGACATCAAAAATGCAAGTTAACAACACAATTATAATCTTTTCTTAAATTAAAATAATGACGCAAGTAGACGTGCTTCTTGGCCTGCAATGGGGCGACGAGGGCAAGGGGAAAATTGTTGACGTACTAAGTCCGCAATATGATTTGATAGCTCGTTTTCAAGGCGGACCTAATGCCGGCCATACCTTAGAGTTTGATGGTAAAAAATTTGTATTGAATACCATTCCTTCAGGAATTTTCAATGAAAAAACCATGAACCTGATTGGCAACGGGGTAGTGATTGATCCCATCATTTTAAAAAGAGAATTAGACAATCTTAAAGCAGCAGGACATGATCCTGTAGCCAAAAACAAATTGGTTATTGCCAGAAAAGCCCACCTTATTTTGCCTACTCACCAATTGCTTGATGCGGCTAATGAGCAAAGGATGGGTAAAGATAAAATTGGTTCTACCCTAAAAGGTATCGGGCCAACGTATATGGATAAAACTGGCCGTAATGGCTTACGTATTGGAGATACTACGCTTCCCGACTTTAAGGAACGATACAATAAACTGGTTGAAAAACATAAGGAAATCCTTTCTCATTATGAGTTTGAATTTGACCTTACTGAAAAGGAAGCTGCATTTTTTGAAGCTATAGAATTCATTAAGAGCATTCCGCATGTTGATAGCGAGCATTATGTAAACGGCTATTTAAAAGAAGGAAAGAAAGTTTTGGCTGAAGGTGCGCAAGGTACTTTACTTGACATTGACTTTGGTTCCTATCCTTTTGTAACTTCATCTAATACCACTACCGCGGGTGCCTGTACAGGTCTTGGCATTGCGCCAAACAAAATTGGCCATGTTTATGGAATTTTCAAAGCCTACTGCACACGTGTTGGCGGAGGACCATTCCCTACAGAACTGGACAATGAAGTGGGCGAAAACTTACGCCAGGTAGGTCATGAATTTGGCGCTACAACTGGGCGTGCACGTCGTTGCGGATGGATTGACCTTCCGGCACTGAAATACGCAATTATGCTTAACGGCGTAACAGAACTGATCATGATGAAAGCTGATGTGCTCGATGGGTTTGATACCATTTATGCCTGTACGCATTACGAGCACAATGGTGAAACCATAGATTATATGCCTTATGACATCATCTCGGTAAAACCCACTCCGGTATTAAAAGAAATTGCAGGCTGGAAAACAGATGTAACCAAAATCAGCAAAGTAGAAGAAATACCTGCAAATCTTGCAGACTACATTGCATTTTTAGAAAAAGAACTGGAAGTACCTGTCAAATACCTATCTGTTGGGCCAGACAGAACACAAACCTTAGTTCTGGATTAATTAGTACTAAGCTTATACAAAAGGCGGCCTGGTGCCGCCTTTTTTTTTACCTTTGTTGGGCAAAATGACAGCAGCAGAATTATCGTCCTTTAAGCAAAAAGCACTACAGTGGGCAAATCAATTTGATGTTTGCTGCTGCTTTAACTCAAATGGTTATCAGGATCAGTATTCCAGGTATGACTTTATAATTGCGGCAAGCGCTAAAACACAAATAAACACTAATCACGGAAAGGCTTTTGATGCCCTAAAGGACTTCTATACTTTAAACCGAAACCATTGGATCTTCGGTTTCCTGAGCTACGACCTTAAGAACGAGCTGGAAAACCTGAGTTCAGCAAAGCTTAACCAATTGGATTTCCCTGACTTATTTTTCTTTGTCCCTGAATATCTGCTTCTTATAAAAGACAATAAACCTGAAATCATTGCGGGTCCCGCAAATCTGATTGAAGTAATTTCTTCTTATAAAAAACAGGAGAAAAAGCCTTCAGAAAAGCCTCATATTGAAAGCAGGATAAGTAAAGCCAGCTACCTGACTAAAATAGAAGAACTAAAAACATCCATTTTAAAGGGAGACATTTACGAAGTCAACTTCTGCCAGGAGTTTTTTGCTAAAAATGCAAGCATAGACCCTTACGGCGTTTACCATACTTTAAATATATTATCTCCTACCCCATTCTCTGGATTTTTTAAATTAAAAGACAACTATGTCCTCTCTGCCAGTCCAGAAAGGTTTTTATGCAAACGAGGAAAAAAACTTTATTCTCAACCCATTAAGGGCACTGCAAAACGTAGTATCTACCCTGCTGAGGATAACCTGATTAAAAGCAACCTAAAAAACAACAGCAAAGAACAGGCAGAGAATGTAATGATTGTAGACCTGGTTAGAAATGATTTAACCAAAAATGCAATGAAGGGAACGGTAAAGGTTGAAGAGCTTTTTGGCATCTATACCTTTCCTCAAGTACATCAAATGATTTCTACGGTAAGCTGCACCCTTGATCCCGCAGTTCATGTGGTGGATGCGGTAAAGCATGCCTTTCCAATGGGCTCAATGACCGGGGCCCCGAAATTACGGGCAATGCAGCTGATAGAAGAAAAAGAAGAGAGCAGAAGGGGTATTTATTCCGGAGCTCTTGGCTACTTTGACCCAGAGGGAGATTTTGACTTTAACGTCATCATCAGAAGTATTTTATACAACAGTACTAAGAAATATCTGTCCTTCCAAGTTGGCGGAGCTATTACCTACGCTTCAAATGCCGAAGCAGAGTATGAAGAATGCTTGCTTAAAGCCTCAGCAATACTTAAAACACTAACAGCTGAGATTATAAATACCTGCTAAACATTGCTACGTTATAAGTTATTGCAGTATAGGTTGTAAAATTAAGAAAAAAATAAAGCCCCAATTTTTTAACCTTCTATATTTTGCGTAGCATAAGATAGACAGTTGAAAAATTGGGGCTTTATTTTTCCGTTAAACCTGTAGGGACAAACCTTATTTTGGTTTTCCAGTAGATGAATTAAAATATTTCTGTGCTTCAGGCAAATCTTTTTGAATTTGCGCTATCCTGGTTGCATCCGCAGGGTGCGTGCTAAAAAACTCAGCAGGTTTCTGAGAGCCTTCACTAGCTGCAGCCATGCGTTGCCAAAAGCCAACAGCATTTGATGGGTTATACCCTGCCATAGACATAAAAATAAGTCCAAGGTGATCTGCTTCCAACTCTTGTGTTCGTGAATTTGGCAACAGATAGAAGCCTTGTGCACTTACGCCATATACCTGGCTAATTACCTGCTGTGTAGTAGCTGATTTGTTTCCGGCGGCTGCACCAAGCAAACCACCCAATCCTTCAGCAACAGCAGCTTTAGAAGCCCTTTCTGAAGAATGCTGAGCCACAGCGTGTGCAATTTCATGGCCCATTACTGTTGCTAAGCCTGCGTCATCTTTTGTTACAGGTAAAATACCTGAATATACCGCAACCTTACCGCCCGGCATGCACCAGGCATTTACCTCTTTACTATCAATTAAGTTGAATTCCCAGTTAAAGCCTGCAATTTGAGAACCATATCCATTTGCATTCATATACTGAGTTACAGCTGTAGCAATTTTTTGACCGATGCGCTTCACTCTGGCTGCATCTGCATTATTGAGTACTTTAGTTTCCGGAGACTTAAGTAAGGTAGCATAACTAGATGCCGCTGCGGTTTGCATTTCACTTTCGCTTACAAAACTCAACCTGCTGCGCCCCGAGAGCGGAACTGTAGAGCAGGAATAGGATGTTACCAGCAATACCGAAGCAATTGCCATCAATTTAAATGTTTTCATTAATCTGGGTTTATTGACTGTTCTTTTTTTTAAACAGATATACTTTTGATTCTTTGCCTTTGAGCAGTCTTTCCAGATTTTTCTGATGTGTAATCAATATCAATATACAAACACACATGCCGTACAAAACTTCAGACTTTATAGAAGAATGAAAAATGAACACTATACTAAGCGGAAAGGTAAAACCTGCGCAAATAGAACTTAGTGAAACGTAATTTGTAACTAGTAAAACAAGCACGAAAACAAGAACACAAAGCATAGCTGCCGGAAAGTTAACTGCCAAAATCATTCCAAAAAGTGTAGCAACGCCTTTACCACCTCTAAAACCAGCAAATATGGGAAACAAATGTCCCATAACAGCAGTAAGCCCAAGCGCAAGTTCATAATTAACAAATTGTGCCGAATGATGTGGCCCGGTAACAGAAAGCCCTATATAGTAGGCAAGTTTTGTAGCAGTGTAGCCTTTTGCGATGTCAATAGTCATCACTGCAATACCCGCCTTTTTACCTAAAACCCTGAAGGTATTGGTAGCACCCGCATTACCACTTCCATATTCACGAACATCAACACCATAAAATGCCTGCCCAAGCCATACCGCTGTAGGAATAGAGCCAAAAAGATAGGCCAGAATTACTGCAGAAATTGAATAAATCGATATCATACCTTAATAGGCCTTTAAACTCATGTCTAGACTCTTTACCGAATGAGTTAGCGCCCCCATAGAAATGTAATCCACCCCACATGCAGCATATTCGGCAATATTTTCCTCTAAAATACCACCAGAAGCTTCGGTAATGTAGCGCTGATCAATCATGGACACAGCCGCTCTTAAATCATCAAAACTAAAATTATCCAGCATAATTCGGTTTACAAATCCCTTACTCAGCACCTGTTCCAATTCTGTCAAATCCCTTACTTCTATTTCTATTTCCAATTGCTTGCCCGTTTCTTTCAGGTAAAGATTAGCTGCAGTTATCGCATTTGCAATGCCACCTGCATAATCCACATGGTTATCCTTAATCAGGATCATATCATACAAACCGATGCGATGGTTAACACCACCACCAATGCGAACTGCCCATTTTTCCAAATACCGTAAACCAGGTGTGGTTTTTCGGGTATCCAGAATTTTTGCCTTATACGGTTTTAGCAGTTCAACAATACGATTCGTTTTAGTGGCAATCCCACTCATGCGTTGCATGCAATTTAAAACCAAACGTTCTGCCAGTAAAATAGAATGAACGTTACCTGACACGGTAAAAGCGATATCCCCGTACTTTACAGTACTGCCGTCGGTTAAGAAAACCTCAGTTTTAAGATTTGAATCTACCTGATTGAAAATTTCGAGGGCAAGTTCAATACCTGCAAGTATCCCAGGCTCTTTAATAATTAATCTGGCATTCCCTTCAGCATGGGATGGTATTGTAGAAAGCGATGTATGATCACCATCACCAAGATCTTCGGCAATGGCATTTTTAATAAATAGGTCTATCAGTTGCTTATCCAAAACAAGTATTTTACACCAAAAATAGCATTTTTACCTTATACTGTTACGATTTATCAGGCTCTATTCTCAATTCAGTGATAAAAAAGGTATTGTTAGTTTTCCTGAGCGTAACAGAAACACGGTATTTTCCGCTTTTAGTAGTCAAAGAAAGAATGTTAAAACGGTAGTTGGGATTGGTATCAATAACATGTACAACACTTGCATTTACGGGTTCATGTTTATTAAAAAAATCACGTAAAATTTGCTCGGCCTGTGCCTTAGAATACACATCATCCTCATTCAGTATATTTAACTCTACAGAAGAAGAGAAGCTTTTTGCCAGTTCTTTAGCATTTCCCGCCTTAAAAAGTGCGGGCAAATTGTCAACAATATCCCCTTGCATATATTTTAAGGGCATAAAATATGCAATTATAGTTAGTGCCGGAATGAATAACCTAGTCATTTGTGTTTGTGATTCTACTCTTTTGCAGCATAAATTATGCCACATATGGCGGTAAGGCACTAACATGCCCCCAGCATCGTTGAAACACAACCTGCTTACAGTTGAAAACATTTATAAAAGGAAATAGCTTTAAAAAAATAGTCAATATTGTTATATTTGTTATAATGAATACTAAAAAAGTAATGCTGCTGATCCTGGATGGATGGGGCTATGGAAAACAAGATAAATCTGACGCTGCTTTTGCAGCCAACACACCTTTCTTCGACTCTCTTTTACAAAAATATCCGAACTCAAAGCTTGAAGCCTCTGGTGAAGCTGTAGGGCTGCCAGCAGGGCAAATGGGGAATTCTGAAGTTGGGCATATGAATCTTGGCGCAGGACGCATTGTTTACCAGGAACTCGGCCGGATCAACAAAGCTATTAGTGATGGGTCTATTAAAACTAACCCTACCCTGGTAGCGGCATTTGAATATGCAAAGAAAAATAACAAGCCGGTACATTTCATTGGCCTGGTATCCGACGGTGGAGTACATGCGCATATCAATCACCTGAAAGGACTTTGTGATGTAGCAAAAGAACAAGGACTGGAAGATGTATTTATTCATGCCTTTTTAGACGGCAGAGATACCGATCCAAATTCTGGATTAGGATTTATCAATGACCTTACGGAGTACTTAAAAACCTCTTCTGGTAAAATAGCCAGTTTAATTGGCCGCTATTATGCCATGGATAGAGATAGCAGATGGGAAAGGATAAAACAAGCTTATGACCTTTTGACAAAAGGTATTGGAGAAGCTACAGAACATCCTTCGGCAGCCATTGGAAAATCATATAACGAGGGCGTTACGGATGAATTTGTAAAGCCAATTGTAGTTACTGACGCCAATGGCAAGCCTTTAGCAAAGATACAGCCGGATGATGTGGTAATTTGCTTTAACTACAGAACAGACAGGGGAAGAGAAATTACAGCAGTACTGACTCAAAATGACTACCCTGATTTTGAAATGCATAAACTGCCATTGTATTACGTAACCATGACTACGTATGATGAAAACTTCAGCGATGTAAAAGTAGTCTTTACTAAGGATGACCTCACTTTAACCCTTGGAGAGATCCTGGAGCAAAATCATAAAAATCAGATTAGAATAGCAGAAACGGAAAAGTATCCGCATGTTACTTTTTTCTTCTCAGGCGGCAGAGAACAGCCATTTGAAAATGAAAAACGCCTGATGATCCCTTCTCCCAAAGTTGCCACCTATGACCTACAACCGGAAATGAGTGCACAGGGAATAACAGATGCAATTACTAAAGAACTGGAATTGGGATGGGCCGATTTCATTTGCCTCAACTTCGCAAATCCTGATATGGTTGGACATACTGGTGTATTTGATGCGGTAGTTAAAGCAGTAGAGACGGCAGACCGTTGTGCACACGATGTGGTGACAAAAGGCCTTGAAAACGGCTATTCATTCATTATTCTTGCAGATCATGGAAATTCTGAATTTATGATTAACAACGATGGTTCTGTGAACACTGCGCATACCACTAATCTGGTACCATGTATTCTTGTAGATCATGATTACACTACAATTGCAGACGGGAAACTAGGAGATGTAGCACCTACTATTCTAAAAATTATGGGCATTCCAAAACCAGAGATTATGACTGGAAATGCCTTGGTATAACATGAAAAAACAAACCTTAGGGATTGCCTTAATTTCGCTTTTTATTGCCTGTAATCCTTCAGACAATGAAAAGCGGAATATGGGTAAAAGTTATTTTGACCTGCAAAGCTATTTTGCAAAAGAAGCCGAACGTTTAAATAAAGAAAAACCTACCATTAACAAGGAAGTATCTATAAATGGCGAAGCAGAAAGTAAACTTTTAAAAATTGAAGACTGGTCAAAAGAACTGGCGTCTTTTACAAATGCAGACATCAACAAAACAGCCTGGATGGGTGCTTTTGAGGTAAAAAAGCTACCAGGGATAGAAATTTACACCACCTTAAATGAAAAAGTTCCTGTAAAGGAATTGAGGATTTTAAGATCAGATAAAGTTATAAAGGGTATTCAGATCCAAATTAAAAACACCAACCTTTTATATAACTCTGTGGATACGCTAAGCTATTTTCCTGACAGCTTGTATAGCATCAAAAAAACTCAGCACCTGAAACTGCTGCCTCAAAAAAAATACCAAGTTACCGGAAATTTTAAACGGCTTTAAAGCCTTTATTTTAAGCTGGTAATTTGCGCTTTAACAAAATCTATTAAAGAGAGAATATCTTTTCGTTGTGGCTGTACAAGTAATATCTTTTGCAGATCTGACACTGAATTGTTCAGCGTGGCAATACAAGCATTTTTATCCACAGATTTCTTAATTTTATAAGATTTAAATATTGCATAATCCTTATAGGCAATTCCGCGGTTTTGAAGCAATTGTACATCCTCCTCACCATTAATTTCAAGGGCTTTTGTAAAATCTTTTATAGCTGATAAATAAAAACCTTCTCTCATCTGATTTAAGGATTCCTTTGGGTCATTTGCGATATTTAAGCGCGCTTTGCCTCTGTAATAATAAGCAGAATAATCAGACGGCTTTAATACAATCAATTTACTGTAAGCATCAACAGAATTCTCAAAATCTCCACTCTGAAAATAAGAGTAGCCTAACATCTTTAAAACATTTGCATTCTTTGCATCCGCTTTTTGAAGCTGGTTAATCGCCGATTTATAGTCGCCTTTCATCATCGCCTGCATCCCCAGCTTATCGTATCCGCCACTTTGGGCAATACTGGTAGCCGAAGAAAAAACAAATAAAAGTATGATTGTTTGTTTAAAGTAATTCATCAAATAAATCTTAGTAAAAAGTAAAGATATAAATTTATATTAAGCGTGGCAATCAATAGTTGCACAATATGAAAACGCAGAATGCTGATAATTATGATGTCTATGTCTATTTTTTTATGGATGCTGACTTTTTAACATATTTTAAATAATTAAATCACTTTGGCATAGCAGTTGAAACTAGAAATATTAACTATAATTAATATTTTTGCAAACGACATAGCTGCCATACTGTCGCTTCTAATTTTAAACACCTGCCTAATCAATAATGAGTATAAATGATCCGCTTGATTTATTTAACGTAATGCCCATCATAACCGAAGACACCGAATTCTTCCCGCTCATGTCTCAGGAAGATGAGGACGAGATGAATAACGAAGAACCACCTGAGGTTCTTGCTATACTCCCATTAAGAAATACAGTACTTTTTCCTGGAGTAGTAATTCCAATTACCGTTGGAAGAGACAAATCTATAAAACTGATAAAGGATGCGTACAAAGACAATACTTACATTGGTGTGGTATCGCAACGTGATCTTTCTATTGAAGACCCCACCTTTGATCAGTTAAACAGCGTGGGTACAGTGGCCCACATCATCAAGATCCTAAAAATGCCTGATGGCAATACCACGGTAATTATACAAGGAAAACAGCGTTTTAAACTCATTTCGGAAGTTCAGTCAGAACCTTATTTTAAGGTAGTAGTTGGCAAATTCAAAGAAGTAAAACCTAAGTCTGATAAAGAGTTTAAGGCACTTATTGCTTCTATTAAAGAGATGTCCTCGCAGATCATCCAGCTTTCTCCAAATATTCCCAGTGAGGCAAATTCTGCTTTAAAGAATATTGAAAGCAATTCATTTCTCATCAACTTTATATCTTCTAATATGAATGCTGATGTTTCTGCGAAGCAAAAAATGCTGGAAATGAGCAACCTGAGAGAGCGGGCAAATATGGTAATGGATTTACTTACGCTTGAACTCCAAATGCTGGAACTTAAAAATCAAATTCAAAGCAAAGTACGCGGAGATCTTGACAAGCAGCAGCGGGACTACTTTTTAAATCAGCAACTCAAAACCATACAGGAAGAACTTGGCGGTAATTCTTCAGACATGGAGATTAACGCCCTCAATTTACGGGCAAATAAGAAAAAATGGTCGGCAGAAACAGCCAACTTCTTTAAAAAAGAAATGGAAAAGCTAGGCAGAATGAACCCTGCCGCACCAGATTATTCTGTTTTAATCAATTACCTGGAACTTTTGCTAGATCTTCCATGGAATGAATTTACAAGAGATAACTTTGATTTAAAACGTGCGCAGAAAATTCTTGACAAAGATCATTTTGGACTGGAAAAGGTAAAAAAACGCATTATTGAATACCTTGCAGTATTGAAATTGAAGCGTGATATGAAAGCGCCGATTATTTGCCTGGTGGGCCCTCCGGGTGTTGGAAAAACTTCACTTGGCAGATCTATTGCAAAAGCACTAAACCGCAAATATGTAAGGATGGCACTCGGCGGCATAAGAGATGAAGCAGAGATCAGGGGCCATAGAAAAACCTATATCGGTGCCATGCCAGGCCGGATTATACAATCCATTAAAAAAGCCGGCGCCTCAAATCCAGTATTTGTACTTGATGAAATAGATAAAGTAGGTTCAGACCACCGTGGAGATCCTTCATCTGCCCTATTAGAAGTTCTGGACCCTGAACAAAACAATGCCTTTAACGATCATTACATAGAGGCAGACTACGATTTATCCAGCGTTTTATTTATTGCAACCGCCAATTCACTCAATAACATTCAACCCGCTTTACTGGACAGAATGGAAATTATTGAGGTGAACGGATATACGATAGAAGAGAAAATTGAAATTGCCAAGAAGTACCTTCTTCCAAAACAAAAGGAACAGCACGGCGTGAGTTCTAAGGATTTTGCCTTAAAATCAAACCTGATTGAGAAAGTAATTGAAGATTACACCAGGGAATCTGGAGTAAGGGGACTAGAGAAAAAAATAGGATCATTGGTGAGAGGCGTGGCCACGAAAATTGCCATGGAGGAAAGCTACGAACCTAATCTGAGCAGTACTGATGTAGAAAATATTCTTGGTGCACCCATATATGACAAAGACCTTTATGAGCATAATGAGGTAGCGGGTGTAGTTACTGGTCTTGCCTGGACATCGGTAGGTGGAGACATTTTATTTATTGAAGCCAGCTTAAGTCCGGGAAAAGGTAAGCTTACGCTAACCGGAAATCTGGGCGATGTGATGAAAGAATCAGTTATTATTGCTTTAGCCTACTTGCGGGCACATGCTGAGCTTTTTGAAATTGATGGTGATCTTTTTGACGAATGGGATGTTCATGTGCATGTACCAGCGGGGGCAACACCAAAAGATGGTCCATCTGCAGGGATAACGATGTTAACAGCCCTAACTTCTGCCTTTACGCAAAGGAAAGTAAAGCTAAACTTAGCAATGACCGGTGAAATTACTTTAAGAGGGAAAGTATTGCCCGTAGGCGGAATAAAAGAAAAGATACTTGCCGCAAAAAGGGCAAACATTAAAGATATCATCCTTTGCCAATCCAATAAAAAAGACATTCTTGAAATTAAAGAAAGTTATGTAAAAGACCTGAATTTTCATTACGTAACAGACATGAAAGAGGTCATCAACCTGGCTTTGACAAAAGAAAAAGTTAGGAATCCGCAAAACCTTACGGTTAAACGCAAGATTGCAAAGGAAAACCTATCCTAATTTCTCTTTAGAATTGTACATTTAGGCCCCGTTTATACGGGGCTTTTTCATTAAAACTATTGTCAAATGAAACAATTGCTGCTGATTTCTTTTTTCATCCTCTTCTTTTCTGCGGCAAAGGCCCAAACAGAAATCTCCAATCAAACCCTTGCAAAGTTTGTCCGTTATTATAAATCAAATCAGCCAGATAGTATTTACAGTCTCTTTACCATGCAAATGAAAACAGCTGTAGATCCTGCAGGAACAAAACAACTCTTAAGCACCATCAAAAGTCAACTTGGTGATATTGTTAGAAGTCGCTATGTTGGTTCTCCAGCAGATGGCTTTTATGGATATTATTTACGGTTTCAAAAGCCTATTGTAGACATTGCGGTTACCATCCAGGAAGGGCAAATTGCAGGCATCACCCAGCAGGCCATTGAAGCAGATAAAAATGATCCGGTAGAGTTAGAAAGCCCCGATAATATCTTTGTAGATAATGCCTTTGGTACTGTATATGGTACGCTTTTAATGCCAGACACCACAAAAACAACCGGTAAATTGCCTGTAGTACTTTTAATTGCAGGCTCCGGACCTACAGACAGGAACATGAACCAGGGAATGTCTTTAAGGAGTAATTCATTTTTAATGCTGGCCAGGGCACTTGCAGCCAGTGGCATTGCTTCTGTAAGATATGACAAGCGATCTGTAAGAAAAAGCACAAGCACACAAGCGCAGGAAGATGTTAAACTGGATGATTTTGTTAGCGATGCAGTGTTATTTATTAAGCAATTAAAGGCAGACCCACGATTTTCAGAGGTTATTGTCGCCGGTTATAGTGAGGGATCAACCATTGGTCTCTACGCCGCATTGCAAACCGCACCGGACGCTTATATTTCATTGTCTGGCGCAGCAAATGACATTGGTACCATATTAAAAAAACAAATTAGAGCGAGGGCATCTGCAGCAGATTATAAAACGACAGTAGAAATTTTAGACAGTTTACAGGCGGGAAAACTTTATCATAAACAATTGCCAACTAGCTTATCTTCTATTTTTGGTCTGCCTATTCAGCCCTTCCTCATTTCATCAATGTCATATCAGCCTGCTGCTAAAATTGCCGAACTCAAAATTCCCGTACTTATTGTAGCTGGCACCACAGATTTACAAATTGGGATAGAAGAGTCGAAGAAATTGAAGAATGCAAAGCCAGATGCAGGTCTGATTATAATTAACGGTATGAACCATGTGATGAAAACCGCGCCAAAGGACAGGGAGTTAAACTCAAAAACATACAATGCGCCCGATCTTCCACTCCATTCAGACCTAGCTACGGCATTAATAAAATTTATTAAACAAGTTCATTAATCCAGCTCTTTTTAAAGCCCAATCCTATTGATTGAGGAAAAAAATATACTTTTGTAAAATGACAGCTAACAGGTTTTTGCCACTCTTTATATTCTTGTTTTTATCGGCTTTAGTACAGGCCCAGACTTATAAAAATGAGTTCGGTTTTAAAAGTGACAATGACTCTTATCTGGGCCAGGGCTCAGACCGTTACTATACTAATGGATTGTTTATCAATTTTAGACATGCATTAGATCAGCAGCAATTAAAAGCAGGACTGGAGAAAAAAGTTTACGAAATTTCTGTAGGACAAAAAATGTACAATGCTTATTCGGGTTATGCTCCAGATCCGGCTTTGCAAGATCGGCCATTTGCAGGCTACCTGTACGCAGGGGCTGCCTTAAGTTGGTTTACTACAAACGAAAGCATCTTAAAAGTTAGCGCAGAACTGGGTACAACCGGCCCAAATTCATTAGCCGAAGACGGTCAGGAAATACTTCATAAAACCGTTGGCTTTTATACGTTGGATGGGTGGCAATATCAAATCAAAAATGAGTTAGCTGTTAACTTATCTGCTCAGTACACAAAGTTACTAAGCAGAGTGGCAGAAGATGCCGTTGATTTCTCTTTTGAAAGCTATGCTAACTTAGGGACAACTTTTAACGGAGCAGGAGCAGGAATTTTATTTAGGGCAGGAGCCTTAAACCAGTTGTTCAACTCGGCCTATACCAATTCAGTTATTGGCAACAACGCAAAAACAAAAGCCCTTATAAAAAGAGAGTTTTTCTTTTATGCCAAACCTCAGCTAAATTTTGTGGCTTATGATGCCACTGTACAGGGCAGCTTGTTCAATAATGATAGTCCGGTTACGTTTGGTACCAAACCTATCGTTTTTGCGCAGCAATTGGGTGTAAATTACAGTTCACAACGTTTTACTGTAGATTACAGCATGCTATTTAAAACTAAGGAAATTAAAAGCACAGCAAGGGCGCACCAATGGGGCGCTATTACCATGTATTACCGCTTTAACTAATAATCCAATCCAGGTTTTTTACGGCTTTCCTTTTTAAGGGAAATAGATTTTTTATCACTTTTTCTTTTTAAAATAACGGAACGGGGAACTTTTACCTGCTTACGGATTTTATTTACATGCAAAGATGAGGTCAATAACCGGATAAGTTTTAAAACTGCCTGTTCTTTATTCACCAACTGGCTCCTGTCTTCCTGGGATACCACATGAAGATTACCTTCCTGATCTAATCGATTTGCAAGACGCTCCAGCAACAAAGCTTTTTCCGTTCCGGAAAAAAAAGGCGCGGATGCAATATGCAAAATCAGCTCAACCTTGCTAGATACCTTATTTACATTTTGTCCTCCTTTACCCCCACTTCTGGATGTTTTAAAAGCAACAGACTTCAATAAGATTTCTTTGTCGGGTAACATCCTGCAAAATTAAACTTTCTTAACAATCTTTGTTCATCAAATCTTTAAAACGCTAACTTTGTAGTAATGAGAAAAAATCTGGTTGTCGCAATAGATGGATATTCATCCTGTGGAAAAAGCACATTAGCAAAAGCTTTGGCAAAAAAACTAGGTTTCATTTACATTGATAGCGGAGCAATGTACCGGGCCGTTACGCTTTACTTTATCAGAAACGATGTAAAAATTGATAATGATGAAGCCATTGAAGAAGCACTTCGCCATGTTGAACTGAATTTTCACTCACGTGACTATCAGTCTCATATTACATTAAACGGCGAAGAAGTATCCGAAGAAATACGACAAATGCCGGTTTCTGAATACGTTAGTGAAGTTTCTGCCCACAAACAAGTGCGCCGGGAGATGGTAAAACAGCAGCAGCGGATGGGCAAATCCAAGAATATTGTGATGGATGGCCGCGATATTGGCACTGCAGTTTTTAGTGACGCACAGGTTAAATTATTTATGACGGCCGATCCTAAAATTCGCGCGGAGCGAAGATTTAAAGAGATGCAAAGTAAAGGGGATACTACTACCACACTTGAAGAAGTATTTGAGAACCTTGCCCATCGTGACTACGCAGACACTACACGCAAAGAAAGCCCGCTTACCCGGGCCGAGGACGCCATTATTTTAGACAACACAGCGCTTACCGAAGCAGAACAATTAGAGTTTGCCTTAACTAAAGTTACTCCTTTTATTCCTCAATAAAGCTAAGTTGCTGCATTGAACGTATTCAGTTTAAGCAAGTCCTTTTTAGATAAGTGATTACCTAAACCTGCGGTATTTTAGTACAATATCTTATAAATCAGCAACATTTATCAAAAAAATATTTCATGTAAAAGATTAATTTCTATCTTTGCAGTCCCTAACGGGAAAAGGAGATTTAATTTTAATGGCTAAGAAACAAGTAGCAGAAAAAGAACTAAAGGCAAAAGAAGCCGAACTACAAGGTACAGACGCTCGTCTGACTGAGAAAGAAAACATTGAATCAGAAGCTGATACAATGTCGATCGAAGAGATCAAATCATCACTTGCAACACCAGATCAAGACTTTGACTGGGATGCAGACGATAAAGCTTTCGGAAATTACAGTGACGAAGACCGTAAAAAGTTTGAAGACATGTATACCGATACTTTCAACCAAATCACTCAAGGTGAAATCATTAGCGGTATTGTTGTTTCAATCAACAACAAAGACGTAGTATTAAACGTAGGATTTAAATCAGACGGTTTAGTATCTACTTCAGAATTCCGTGATACACCTGATTTGAAAATTGGCGATTCAGTAGATGTTTTTGTTGAAGCACCTGAAGATGCTAATGGTCAGTTGATCTTATCGCGTAAAAGAGCTAAAACCCAAAGATCATGGGAGTCTATCAATGAGGCTCTTGAGAACGACAGGATCATCAACGGATTTGTTAAAAGCCGTACTAAAGGTGGTCTTATTGTTGACATTATGGGTGTTGAAGCTTTCTTACCTGGTTCTCAGATCGACATCAAACCGATCCGTGATTACGATGTTTACGTAGGTAAAACTATGGAATTCAAAGTTGTTAAAATCAACCATGAATTTAAAAACGTTGTGGTATCTCACAAAATCCTTATCGAGGACGACCTTGAAAGTCAAAAAGTTGAAATCGTATCTAAACTTGAAAAAGGTCAGGTATTGGAAGGAACAGTTAAAAACATCACTGACTTCGGTGTATTCATCGATTTGGGTGGAGTTGATGGATTACTTCACATCACTGATATTTCTTGGGGCCGCATAGAGCATCCAAAAGAAGTATTGAGCTTAGATGAGAAAATCAACGTTGTTGTTCTTGATTTTGATGACGAGAAAAAACGTATTGCATTAGGCTTAAAACAATTGACTCCTCACCCTTGGGAATCTTTAGATACTAACTTAGCTGTTGGTTCAAAAGTAAAAGGTAAAATTGTTACCGTTGCTGATTACGGAGCTTTCTTAGAAATCATTCCAGGTGTTGAAGGTTTAATCCACGTTTCAGAAATGAGCTGGTCACAAAACCTGCGCAGCCCTCAGGAATTCTTGAAAGTGAACGACGAGATCGAAGCTGAAGTATTAACTTTAGACAGAGATGAGCGTAAAATGAGCTTAGGTATCAAACAACTTACTCAAGATCCTTGGCAAAATGTTGCTGAAAGATATCCAATCGGAAGCAAACATACTGCTGTAGTTAAAAACATGACTAACTTCGGTGTATTTGTTGAAATCGAAGAAGGTATTGACGGTCTAATCCACATTTCTGACTTATCATGGTCTAAAAAAGTTAACCACCCTAACGAATTCACTAAAGTTGGTGATACATTAGATGTAGTTGTACTTGAATTAGATGTTGATAGCCGTAAATTGAGCTTAGGCCACAAACAATTGGAAGAAAACCCATGGGATACTTTTGAAACTATCTTCACAGTAGATTCAATCCACCAGGGAACAGTTGTTAAAGTAACTGATAAAGGTGCTGTTATTGCTTTACCATACGGTGTAGAAGGTTTCGTACCAACTAAACACATGGCTAAAGAAGATGGTTCTGTAATCAAAGCTGAAGAAACCAATGACTTCAAGATCATTGAATTCAACAAAGATGCTAAACGTATCGTTGTTTCTCATGCCCGTATATGGGAAGAGGCAAAAGCTGAAGCAGTTACTGAAGAGAGAAATGCTAAGCGCAAAGAAGCTAAAGCTACTACAAGCGCAAACGCTAGTGCAGTGAAAAAAGTTAAAGATTCTGTTGAAAAATCTACATTAGGTGATTTAGGCGTGCTTGCACAATTGAAACAACAAATGGAAGGTGAAGAAAACAAGAATAAAAACAATTAATCTTTAACTGACTATATATTAAAAGCATCCCTTAACCGGGATGCTTTTTTTTTGCCATGTCCGTTCGTTTTTCTATATTTGCTTAATCATTTAGTCAATGCAAAAAAGAACTCTGCTAGACGGTCAAAAATTCCAGATCACAATTAAGCGACTTTGTCACCAGCTTATTGAGAACCACTCCGATTTTTCAAATTCTGTTTTAATTGGTATACAGCCAAGAGGCAGTTACTTTGCCGACCGCGTACAACAAGAACTATCCGATATCCTTAAAACCTCCTCCATCCAGAAGGGCAATTTAGACATTACCTTTTTCAGGGATGACTTTAGAAGGAAAGATGTACTGGCTCCTGCCAATACCAATACCATTGATTTCATTATTGAGGGCCGCAACGTAATCCTTATAGATGATGTTTTGTGGACCGGACGTACCATACGTTCTGCACTCGATGCATTACAGGCTTACGGCAGACCTGCAAAGGTGGAACTTATGGTTTTGATAGACCGCAGGTTTTCAAGGCATGTACCCATAGAGGCCGATTATATCGGTCAGCAGGTAGATAGTTTAGATTCCCAGCTCGTTCGCGTAAGCTGGAAAGAAACTGAAGGAGAAGACAAAGTTATTTTATTATCAGAAAGAAATAAGTAAAAAATGGCAGCAGAAAAACTATCAACCCGACATCTTTTAGGCATTAAAGATATAAACCGGAATGATATTGAATTGATTCTTGAAACTGCGGACAATTTTAAAGACGTCATCAACAGGCCAATTAAACGTGTTCCTTCGCTCAGAGACATTACCATTGCCAACATCTTTTTTGAAAACTCTACCCGTACAAAGCTATCCTTTGAACTGGCAGAAAAAAGACTTTCTGCTGATGTGGTAAACTTTGCAGCTTCCTCTTCTTCTGTAAGCAAGGGAGAGACGTTGATAGATACCGTAAACAACATCCTGGCCATGAAGGTGGACATGGTAGTCATGCGACACCCTTACGCCGGTGCCGGACAGTTTTTAAGCAGGCACATTAAGGCACAAATTGTAAATGCCGGAGATGGCGCACATGAACATCCCACCCAGGCCTTACTGGATGCTTTTTCAATCCGCCAAAAGTTAGGTGGGGTTGAAGGCAAGAAGGTAGTTATCGTTGGTGATATTTTGCATTCCCGTGTAGCCATATCCAATATCCTTTGTCTTCAAAAGCTAGGTGCCGAAGTAATGGTTTGCGGCCCCACAACACTCATCCCTAAGCATATTGAAAGTTTGGGTGTTAAGTTAGAGCATAACCTGGTAAAAGCGCTAAACTGGTGCGATGTAGCCAATATGCTAAGGATACAGCTAGAAAGACAAGACATCAAATATTTCCCTTCCCAAAGAGAGTACGCAATGATGTATGGCTTAAATAAAGACATTCTGGATAACCTGAACAAAGAAATCATTGTGATGCACCCGGGCCCGATAAACAGGGGCGTAGAAATAACCAGTGATGTTGCAGACAGCAAGCAATCTATTATACTGGAACAGGTAGAAAATGGTGTGGCAGTAAGGATGGCAGTGCTTTATCTTTTGGCTTCCCAACGCGCTTAGTTTTCTTTTTTTATACCAAGGCTTAAAACAATTCGTTAAAGCCTTGTTGTTAACAATTGTTAACTTCTTATGTGAATAAGACAGAATACAATATTTATATTAGCCAATCATATTTGAAACAGATGCAGAAAAAGTACCTATTTATTCCGCTTCTACTGGCCGGAAATTTCACCGCCAGTTATGCGCAATTAAGCACCTTAGTAAACCTCAATAAAAATTATCAGACCGGATTGGAGTTAATGGACAACGAGAAATACGTTGCCGCTGCACAGCAATTTAGGTTAGTAGAGCAAATCAGGCAAAAACCCGGTACACAACAAGAAAGCAATGCAGAACTTTCGCTATTAAAAGAAAATGCAAAGTTTTATGCTGCTGTATGTGCGCTTGAACTTGGAAACAATGATGCAGAAAGTTTATTTCAAAGTTTCATTAAAGATTATCCCTTAAACCCCAATACAAAACTGGCTTTCTTTCATGTAGGTAAAGCGTATTTTGCCCAAAAGAACTATCAAAAGGCACTGGAGTGGTTTGAGAAAGCAGATCCCTCTACCCTATCGCAAAAACAACGCACAGAATATCAGTTTAAACAAGGTTATGCTTACTTTGAGTTAAAAGACATAGAAAAAGCAGAGCCTTTGTTTGAGGCTGTAAAAAAAGTAGAAGGTCCTTATAAAGAAAGTGCCACCTATTATTTTGCCTACATCAATTACCTTAATAAAGAATATAAAACAGCATTAAGTAATTTCGAAAAACTGAAAGGTTCACCTACTTACGAAGCCAGCTACCCTTATTACATTACCTCAATGTATTATCTTGATGAAAGGTACGATGATGTAATCAGCTATGCTATACCAGTACTCAAAACCTCCAAACAGCAATACGAAGCGGAGATGTTGAGCTTAATTGCAGCTTCATATTTTGCAAATGCAGATTATAAAAATGCAGAGCAATATTTTAAAGCGTATTACGAAAAAGACAAATCAGGTATTAAAAATAACCTGTTTATTTATCAGTACGGTTATACCTTGTTTCAACTCAGCAAATTTTCTGCATCAGTACCTGTTCTTGAAAAGTTAAATACAGATGATGTTTACCTGCAAAACGGAATGTTTACCCTGGGCAGGTCATTGTTAAAATTAAACAATAAAGACAAGGCAAGAAGTGCATTCTTCAGGGCATCAAGGTTAGATTTTGACAAAAATGTTCAGGAAGAAGCATGGCTTAATTATGCCAGGTTAAGTTATGAACTGGAATTTAACCAGCAAGCCCTAGAAGCCACTCAAAACTTTTTAAAAACCTTCCCTGCCTCAAAAAAGTTAAATGATGCCAAAACCCTGTTAGGAGAGATATTATTGACCAGTAAAAACTATCAGGCAGCAATTGATATTCTCGAACCTATTCCTAACAAAACTCCAGAAGCTAAAGAAGCTTATCAAAAAGTAACTTACTTTAGAGGATTAGAGTTTTACAACGAAAGGGCATTTCCTAATGCTTTATCTATGTTTTTAAGGGCTAAAAACTTCCCTGAAGACAAGGAAATTCATGCACTAACCATTTATTGGATGGCCGAAGCAGCGTATGAATTGCGTAAGTACGGCGAGGCCGTAGGTAACTTTGAGAAGTTTTTAGATATGCCGGGAGCTGAGAAAACACCTGTATATAACTTTGCCAACTACGCCCTTGCTTATGCCGCTTTTGAAGATGAGAAATATGCAAAGGCGGCCACTTACTTTGAGCGCTTTTTAAGTGGCAATGATAAAGATGTAAAAACAGTTAACGATGCTACAATCAGATTGGCCGATGCTTATTTTGTAAGCAAAAGCTACCCTAGTGCCTTAAACAATTACAATAAGATCATCAGCAATAAGTTTGCCGGCGAAGATTATGCGTTATTTCAAAGAGGGATGATCCAGGGACTGCAAGGTCAGGACGATGCCAAAATTGGAACCATGCAAAGTTTGCTTGCACAGTTTCCAACCTCTAACTACGCAGATGATGCGGGCTTTGAAATGGCCTATACGTATTTTAACAAAGGAGATCTGGACAAGGCTAAAAACGATCTTACCGGCTTAATTAGTAAATATCCGCGCAGTAGTTATGTCCCAAGAGCCCTGGTAACCATTGGTTTGGTGCAGTATAACCAGGACCAGGACGCGGCGGCAACAGAAACCTTTAAAAAAGTAATTGCAGAATATGGCAGCACAGAAGAAGCAAAACAAGCTTTAGAGTCTATAAAAAACATCTATGTAGACAGAGGCGATGCCAATGGTTTTATTAACTATGCCAATACTACTCCTATCGGAAATTACTCTGTAGCAGAACAAGATAATATTGTATTTCAGTCGGCCAGCAACAGGTACATGAAGGGCGACTTCCAGGGTGCATTTGAATCCATTAATGCTTACTTTGATAAGTTTCCAAAAGCAATCCACGATAAACAAGCTAAATTTATACGGGCAGAATCACTGGTAAAAATCAACCGCCCGCTAGAAGCCATACCAGATTACGAATATATTTTAAACGATTGGACGAGTGATTATACAGAACGTTCATTGGTAAGTATCTCTCAGCTGTTTTTAGATCAGAAGAAGTACAATGAGGCCATAGTTTATTTAAAGCGCTTAGAAACCACGGCAGACTATAAAGTACACTATTCTTTTGCATTGAACAACCTGCTTAAAGCTTACGACGCGTTAAACATGCCAGATGATATGTTAAAATATGTGCAGCTAGTAAAAGAGTCAGATAAGGCATCTGAAGAAGAAAAAAATAGCTCAGATCTTTATGCCGGAAAAGCTTACTTATTAAAAACAGATACCGTACAGGCTATAAAAGCATTAAACAGCGTAACCGCTAAAACAAAAACGCTGGCTGCCGCAGAAGCTAAATATAACCTTGCAGCCGTGCAATATGCAAAACGCGATTATAAAACATCTACCAAAACATGTTTTGACTTAATTAATAATATGCCTTCTTACGATTATTGGGTAGCAAAATCATTTATTTTGCTGGCAGATAACTACGTAGCATTGAAAGACAATTTGCAGGCTAAAAGTACACTTCTTAGCATCATAGACAATTATGATGGTAAAGATGAAATTGTAGCAACAGCAAAACAGAAACTGGAGAAAATTAAATAAGACGAAGCAACATGAGATTGAGCAAATTTATATATACTACCCTGGCACTTACTGCATTTGTTTTTAGCGTAAAGGCACAGGATCCAAAAACCACTGATAAAAAAACAGACGATAAAAAGATCGCTGAAGAAATTGAGGTGGTACGTCCTTACAAACCCATCCTTGCAGAAGCTGTAAAACTGAGACGCAGTCCTGACTTAAGTAACATCGCAACTTATAAAGCTAAATTTAATTACAGTATCACGGATAGAAAACTGGAGCTAAATTCAGACATTAACAAATTACAGGCCCAGCAACTGGCAGCTCAAAAACCAGTTGATTTGGTTAACAATTACGTTAAAGGTGCCATAGGTTCTGCCAGCACGTCATTATTGGAAGCCTATGTGAATATAGGCCGTGATGAAGCCTTACAAGCCGGTGCTTATTTTAAACACTTTGGTCAAAAAGGCGAACTGCCCGGCCAACTTGCCAATCAGCAAGAATTAAGCATATTTGGACGCAGCATTGGAGATCAGGCCACCCTAAGCGGTCGCCTTAACTACCAGAGAAACGGACTGGCTTTCTTTGGATATGATGAAGCTAATCCTTTAGCTAACCTTGATCCTCAAAAACAGGCCTTCAGCTTTATTGAAGCCGAGGGAGAGGTAGTTAATAAGTACACAGAAGATGAAGACGCTTTAAGTTACGCAGCTAAAGCAAACGGTTATTTGTGGAGCGATAAGTTTAGTGCCAAAGAAAGTTCCATTGCATTAAACGGGTACTTAAACAAACGCATCAACAGTTTTAATTTAGGTTTGGCTGCATCGGCAGAATTCGGGAACACCAAAGACGCAACAGTAAGCATCAGCAATAATCTTTTAAAAATTAACCCCTATATCCGCCTGCAGGCAAGTGGTGTAAAAATAGCAGCGGGGATAAACTTTGTACAAGAGTTTGGCGCTTTTTCAAGCAGTCGCATTTTCCCTGCGGTAACGGCAGATTTTACTCTCATTCCAGACTACCTTCAATTGTTTGGAGAAGTTAAAGGTGATGTAAACCGTAATTCGTTGAAGCAGTTTACTGATGAAAACCCTTATCTGAATAGCAACATCGAAATACAAAATAGCGTTGAAAAATTAAGCATCAGCGGAGGTATTAAAGGAACAGGAGGTCCGGGTTTTGGTTACAAAGCCAGGTTCTACCACAAAGAAATAGAGCAAATGCCTTTATTTGTCAATAATTTCAATGCCTTTAATAAGTTTGATGTCATCTATGATTTTGGCACCATGAAATTGATGGGCTTAGAAGGTGAAATTTCTGTACAGGTAAGTGATGCGCTTAAATGGACCGGTAAAGTAAACATAGAAGATTATAAGCCAGCTTCTGAACTGGAAAGTTGGTTTAAACCACAGCTTAGGGCTAGTTCTAATTTATCTTATACGTATAATGATAAACTTAACTTTAACGCTGCTGTTGCTATTCAGGGAGATAGCAAAGCTAAAACTTACACTGCAGCACCAGCATCGCCTTATACTATTCCAGACCAGAATATAGAAGTGTATAGAAGTGTAAAAGGCTTTGTAGACCTTGGCATTGGCGCTGGCTATAAGATTAACCAGCAGTTCTCTGTTTTTGCAAAAGCAAACAACTTGCTCAATACCAAGTACAGCAAATATCTATATTATCAGGCTGTAGGCATCAATCTATTCGGAGGTTTAAGCTACTCTTTTTAACAGGTTTAAAATTAATAATTGTTTGATACAGAATTAAAATTTATTTTTACCTGAATGGATATATTACTTTACCTGGCAAAACTTGCTCAAAGCCGTAAAGAGGTTGGGGTTATTGGATTAGGGACTTTTTATAAGAAAAAATCTCCCGGAAGGTATGATGTATCATCACATACGTTCATTCCACCTTCTTTTACTTTGCATTTCAAGACTGATATCTCAGAAGAAAATGCATTGGCTGAGTACATCCATCAGGAAAAGAAAATTTCCATTGATTCTGCAAACTATTTCATCGGCAAATTTGCAGATGAATTGCATCAGCAACTTCAGGAAAATAAACAAGCAGCACTTGGCGTCTTGGGTAAACTAGTCTCAACCGATGAAGGCATTGTTTATGAGCCGGGTACTGAATCAGATTCTGCTGATTATTATGGATTACCTTCGCTTGCTGCCGTAACAATTCCGAAAACAGCAAATGAAAATTTAGAACTACCTGCAACAGAATCCGCTAATGATATACCTGCAGGAGAGCAACCAGAACTAGCAGTTCAGGAAGCCCCAGATTTTTCTGAAATTACTGATCTGAAAGAAGAAGATACAGAAACTGCTCAGGAACTGCCTACTATTGAAACCGTAGAAGATTCAGAAGAAGAAAGTGCTGAAGAAGAAAGCGCAACTGAAACAGTAGAAGAACTGGAAACAGAACAAGACTTAAATTTAGAGTCCGAAGAAGCTGAGATAGAAGAAGAAATTGTTGAAGAGCCTGCTCCTGAAGAAGAAGGCGCAACTGAAACAGTAGAAGAACTGGAAACAGAACAAGACTTAGATTTAGAGTCCGAAGAAGCGAAGATAGAAGAAGAAATTGTTGAAGAGCCTGCTCCTGAAGAAAACGATGAGATATCAAATCCTCCAGTCATCGAAACTGTAGAAGATTTAGAGGAAGAAGAAGCTGCAGAAGAAGAAATTGAAGAGCCTGCTTTTGAAGAAGAAAATAAAACTGAAGCCGAAGAAGAACCTGCAATAGAAGAACTGACAGAAGAAGAAATTGTTGTTGAAGAGTCTACTCTTGAAGAAAATAATGAGGTATCAAATCCTCCAATCATCGAAACCGTAGAAGATCTAGAGGAAGAAGAAGCTACGGCGGAAGAAGAAATTAAAGATCCTGCTCTTGAAGAAAATGATGAGGTATCAAACCCACCAATCATCGAAACTGTAGAAGATGTAGAAGTAGAAAGTGCTGAAGAAGAATGTACAACTGAAACTGAAGAAGAACTGGAAACAGTAACCACAGAAAACAGAATTGAAGAAGCGAACCCGGGAGGCATTATGGATTCCGTTTTCATCATCAATGAAACACCACCAGCAAAAGAGCCAAAAAACTTCTACAAGTCCTCGGCAGAACAGAACGAAGAAAAACCTACCCCATTTTACCTAAAAGCGGTGCTGGGCTTGATGCTATTTCTGATTATCCTATTTACACTTTCGCTGCTTTTCCCTAGTTTCATAGAAAAGCTTGTAGGCATCCCAAACACTGCCCCAATAGATACCATACAAAAAAAACCAGTAGTAATTGCAAAACATTCCATAGATACACTGGCAAAACAAGATAGTATTAAAGCACAAAGTCTTAAACAAGACAGCATAAAGCCAGATACCATAAAAAAGGCTGAACCAATCCCTGTGGCAACTGTATTACCAACAACTTACGAAGTTATAGGTTCATCAGTCATACGCAGCACAGAAGCTTCAGCCTTCATAGCAGATATGAAAGCCAAATATGGCATCAGGGCTAAAATAGTAAGTCGCGAAAAAGGCAGAAAGATGAAAATCAGCATCGCCACCTTCCCTACTAAAAAAGAAGCCGATGCACAGATCATCCCGTTAGAAAAAAAGCTGGGCATTAGCGGCATGTATACCTTTACAAACACACACAAACCATTATAAAAATATGATCACATTACTACAAGTTCCTACTGATACCGGGAGCCTTCTTACCGATACTGCAAACCTTGTAAAACCAGCTGTAACCGCGGCACAAGAAGAACTACATTTTATAGATCTCCTTTTCAAAGGCGGCTGGGTAATGATACCCCTTGCACTCCTTGCATTTCTGGCCCTCATTATTTTTGTTGAAAGGTACCTAACCATCCGCAAAGCATCCAAAACAGAAAATAGTCTGATGCTGCAGATCAGACAAAACATACAAGACGGGCGATTGGAAAGTGCTATTGCTTTGTGTCGCAACTCAAATTCTCCACTTGGTAGAATGCTGGAAAAAGGATTGAGGAGAATAGGCCGTCCCATCAAAGATATCGAAGCTGCTATAGAAAATATAGGTAAGCTGGAAGTGTCCAAGCTGGAAAAAAACATCAGCATCCTGGGTATCGTTGCCGGAATTGCGCCCATGTTAGGTTTCGTTGGAACCATCATCGGGGTAATTACCATCTTTCACGATGTATCCATTAAAGGCGCAATCGAAATCGGAACCATCTCTGGCGGTCTGTACACTAAAATGATTACCTCAGCTACAGGACTAATTATTGGTATCATGGCCTATGTATTGTACCATATCCTAAACATGATGGTAGAACGCATCATCCTTAAAATGGAAACAGATGCTTTAGAATTTATTGATCTATTAGAAGAACCAGGTAAATAATGAATCTGCGAAAAAGAAATAAGGCCACAGTAGAGGTACATACCTCCGCACTGAATGACATCATGTTTTTCCTGATGCTGTTCTTCCTGCTTGCTTCAGCTGTAGTCAATCCACAAGTAGTTAAGCTATTATTACCACGGTCTGAATCCGGACAGCAATCTAATGCACAAAAAACCGTTACAGTATCTATAGATGAGAATTTAAAGTATTTTGTAGAAAAACAACCGGTAACATTAGAACAGCTTAAAACCGAAGTAGAGAAATATCAGCAGTCATCACCAGATTTAACATTGGTACTCTATGTGGCCCGTGGCGTTTCTATAGAAAATACCATGCTTGTGTTTGATGTAGCCAATCAACTTAAATTGAAGGTAGTACTCGCCGTAGAACCTAAAAAATAATGACGTACCCAAAGGAAGAAAATAATTACCCAAAGGCACTGGCTATTTCTACGGCCATCATGGTGTTTTTTATCGCCTTAAGCTACTTTATCGCGATAAGCAGCTTTGAACCGGCAGAAGAGCTTGGTATGGGGGGAATTGTAGTCAACTACGGTACATCTGTTACCGGCATGGGTACCGATTATACCAGCATCGAAGAACCCTCATCAGACCCAAATGCGAATAGCAAACAACCAGATAAGGTAGTACCAGAAGAGCAAACGGTAGAACAATCCGTTTCTGAGGTTAGTGATAAAGATATTGCCACTCAAAATACAGAAGATGCAGTAAACATCAACACCAAAAAAACACCCAACAGTACAGCCACACCTTCGGCAAGTACCGAAACAAAACCAGCTAAACCTGTCATTAATCAAAATGCCTTATACAAAGGTAAAGCCAATAAAGGCACTGGCGGAGGCGATGGTACAGGTACTACTCCCGGTAATCAGGGCAGTGTAAACGGAGATCCGCTTAGCAACCAATATGGTGAAGGCGGTTCAGGTTTTGGTGAAACGCAAATTGCCTTAAGAAGGTTTACAAACCTCGTTACACCAAATGACGATGGACAAAAGACAGGAAAAATTGCGGTCCGCATTTCCATCAATAAACAAGGCATCGTCATCAATGCTGTCCCAGGTGTTAAGGGTACAACATTAAGTGACAAAGATTTATGGCAAAAATGTAAAGCTGCCGTAATGGGTGCACAATTAAATCAGTCAGACTCCGCACCAGATGTTCAGGTCGGCGTTGTAGTCTTTAATTTTAAAGTAAAATAAGTGTTAAGCTATAGCCAAAGCCTTGATTATCTCTACGAAAAATTGCCAATGTTCTCTAAAATCGGAGATGCGGCAATCAAGAAAGACCTCACTAACATTACTGCGATTTTAAGGCAACTTAGCAATCCGCAAAATTATATTAAAACCATCCACATAGCCGGCACAAATGGCAAAGGTTCAACCTCACATATGCTTGCTGCTATTTTGCAAAAGGCAGGCTATAAAACAGGTCTTTATACCTCTCCCCATCTAAAAGATTTCAGAGAACGTATAAAAGTAGATGGCAAAATGGTTCCCAAAGCCTATGTTCAGCACTTTGTAAACAGAAACCATAAATTCATAGACCACCTTCAGCCCTCCTTCTTTGAAGTTACCGTAGCCATGGCCATCAGTTATTTTGAAGATGTAGAAGTGGATGTAGCCATCATAGAAACCGGTTTAGGTGGAAGGCTGGATTCAACCAATATCATTACCCCACAACTCTCCGTTATCACCAATATCAGTCTTGATCATACTAAAATATTAGGCGATACCTTAGCAGAAATAGCAGCAGAAAAAGCCGGTATCATAAAACCAGGTATACCTGTTGTCATAGGAGAGAAACATCCGGAAAGTTTCCAGGTATTTAAAGACAAAGCACGCCAAAGTAAAAGCCCACTTACCTTTGCAGACCAGGAACTGGGAACAAAAGATACCTTTAAGAAGACAAATTTCCTGTTCACCTCAGTCACCGACAAAGAAAATAAACTGGTATATAGCGGTATCAACCTGGATCTTCAAGGCTCCTACCAAACCAAAAACCTGGTTACCGTTATACAATCCGTTTTGGAGCTAAGGAAAATAGGTTACACTATCCCAAGAGAAGCCATTTATAGAGGCTTAAAATCGGTAAAGACAATCACTGGCCTTCAGGGAAGATGGGAAACCCTGGACAAAAATCCATTGATCATCTGCGATACAGGTCATAACATTGCTGGCATCACAGAAGTAGTTTACAACATCGAAAATACCCCACACAAACAATTACACATGGTATTCGGTATGGTCAATGATAAAGATATTACTAGTGTATTAGCTATCCTACCAAAAAATGCAAGCTACTACTTTACCCAGGCCAATATTCCACGTGCACTACCAGCTACAGAACTTGCAAATCAAGCCAAGGCATTCAACCTCAACGGATCTATATTTAACACCGTAATAGATGCCCTGAATGCAGCTAAAAAGAACGCAGCAGAAGGTGATTTAATCTTTGTAGGCGGAAGTACCTTTGTTGTAGCCGAAGTGTTATAAACTCTTTACATCCGGGTAATCTTCAATTTTAAAGATGTTGCTATATTTGGCTTGCTCTTCAATCAAATTTCAATAAAAAAAAATGAAGAAATTACTTCTAGTATTTACTGCGGCAATAGCATTCCACACCCTTGCAACGGCCCAGGCAAAGAAAATGCCCGGCACATCAGCCCCGGCCTCCATTAGCCGTCCAAAATTAGTCATTGGTCTAGTAGTAGATCAAATGCGCTGGGATTACCTGTACCGCTTTTATGACAGGTATAGTGCCGGAGGCTTTAAAAGATTAATCAATGAAGGATTCTCTGCCGAAAATACTTTCATTCCCTACGTACCTACTTATACCGCCTGTGGTCATGCTTCCGTATATACAGGTTCTATCCCGGCCATCAACGGCATTATCGGAAACAGCTGGTACGATTACAACACAGAAAGCGATATGTACTGCACAGATGACAGCACTGCCACCAGTGTAGGCAGCTCCACCAATGCAGGTCAAATGTCCCCTAAGAACCTTAAAGTAACCACCATTACGGATGAACTAAGACTTGCTACAAACTTCAAAAGTAAAGTAATTGGTATCTCTCTTAAAGATCGTGGTTCCATTTTACCAGCCGGACATGCTGCAAATGCTGCCTATTGGTACGATGGTAAAATCGGCAATTGGATCAGCAGCAGCTGGTACATGAAAGAATTACCAGTCTGGCTGGCAGATTACAACAAACTAAAGCTCCCTAACAAGTACTACGCACAAGACTGGAACACACTTTATCCCATTAGTACCTATACCCAAAGTTCGGCAGATGATGTTACCTGGGAGGGAAAACTGAATGGCGCAGGCAATACCGCCTTTCCACACAGTTTAAAAAACGCGGTCGATAAAAACTTTGACCTCATCCGAACTACGCCATACGGCAATACGCTTACGTTAGACCTGGCTAAAACGGCCATAGCAGCAGAAAAACTTGGTCAGGGTTCAGTTACAGACTTCCTTGCCGTTAGCTGCTCATCTACAGATTACATTGGCCATATGTTTGGTCCAAATTCTGTAGAAATAGAAGATACCTATTTAAGATTAGACAGAGATATGGCAGATTTTTTCAGTTACCTGGATAAAACCATAGGTACAGGAAACTATCTGCTTTTTCTAACCGCAGATCATGCTGCTGCTCATGTGCCGGCTTACCTAAAAGAAAAAAAGCTACCAGGTGGTCTAATCAGCAATACAGCTTTATCAAAAGCACTAAATTCTTTGCTGGAAAAAGAATTCAACAAAAAAGAGTTGGTAGTTGCCGTAATGAACAACCAGGTGATCTATAATCGTCCATTGCTGGATGACGGTAAAACCGACTTTGAGAAAGTTAAAAAGCTAAGCATAGACTATCTTAAAAAGCAAGAAGGCATTGCAAACGCAGTAGATTTAACTAACCTGTCCAAAACTACCCTAACAGATGAGTTTAAGAAAAGGATCACTAACGGATACAATGCAAAACTTAGCGGTGATGTCTACTTCATTCTTCAGCCAAACTGGTTTGATGGTGGTTCCACGGGCACCACACACGGCGCCATTTATCCATACGATGCCCATATTCCACTCGTATTCATGGGTTGGCACGTAAAGCCAGGAAAAAGCAATCAAACGCATTATATGACAGATATTGCGGCCACACTTGCTGCTATGCTACACATACAAATGCCGAGTGGCTGCGTTGGTGAGCCCATCACAGAAATCACGCATTAATTTGCCGCTAACATCAATAACGGAAATAGCCATAAAAGAAAAAAAGCCTAATCAGGCTTTTTTTCTTTTATCACATTTAAAAATTGTTAGGCATGTATCCAGGAGAACTTATAATCAATCCCCGGCTCCTTCATACGGTCTGCCACCCTTAACAATCGGTTAGGCAAAGCCATAATATAGTCACGGGCTTTCTCACCTGCTTCATTCAAATCTTTCATACTTTCAAGCTTCCACTCATCAATCAATTGCTGCATAATCTCCACATAATCTACAGCGGTATACACCCCTAAACGCTGTGCTGCATCAGTAAAATGTCCAAAAGTCTGCCCAATCTTTAAGCCCATTTCCCGTAAAAAATGTGCAGGCATCACAATCTTCTTACGCATCATATCCTCAAAAGCAATCATCGCCTCACTAGGGTCCACTTCGAAAATCTTAGACATAAAGTCTTTATATGCCTTAGCATGACGGGCTTCATCAGAAGCAATCACACCACACATTTTAGACAATAAATTATCGCCATCCCTTTTAGCCAAAGAAGCTACCCGCCTATGCGAAATGTTTGTAGCCAGCTCCTGGAAACTGGTATAGATAAAGTTTCTGTAAGGATCATGACCAGTGCCAATGTCAAAACCATCAGCAATTAAATATTGTGTAGAAATTTCCATCTGGCGCATATCAACACGACCAGACAAATAAAGGTATTTATTCAATAAATCACCGTGCCTGTTTTCCTCAGCAGTCCAGTGGCGGTTCCAGCGCATCCAACCCCCATCTTCACTACGGCTAACCCCGTCAACCATGCTCAACCAGGATTCATAAGTAGGCAAAGCCTCCTCGGTAATGGTATCACCAATCAGCACAGCTACCAGGTCGTAAGACAAGTCAGATGCCTTTTCACGCAATAATTTAATATCCTGATAAAAAGTTTCACTGGTAGAGTCAGGTAAGAAATCAGATGGCTGCCAATTGGTATCAATTGGTTTCAGGTAAGTATGCATCATTTCCAGCATGTAACCCTCAATATGCAGCATCACTTCCCTTCTCTTTTCTGCGAAAAAACTCATTCTTTGTGTATTTTTAGTTTGGCTTCAAATATAACCA